>NZ_NKID01000002.1:0-622194 GCF_002256045.1 Pseudomonas sp. PGPPP4 | reverse complement strand
AACAGCAGCAGGCTGCCTTGTAAAAGAGGCAGGAGCCTGCCGCAGTCCAAGACCACGAGTTCGCGACGACTACCACCCACCACCCAGCGCGGTGACGAGCCTGGCTGTGGAGATGAGGCGGCGGGCCTGGATGTCGAGGGCGTTGCGCTCGGCGTTGAGGGCGTTGGCCTGGGCGATGCTGACGTTGAGGAAGTCGCGGGTGCCGGCCTTGTATTCGTTGAGGGCGATGCGTTCGCTTTCCCGCGCGGCTTTGACGGCGGCTTGCTGGGTCTTCGATTCGGCGGCGAGGATGCGAAGGGTGGAAAGCGCGTCCTCGGTTTCCTGAAAGGCCGTCAGGGCGATCTGACGATATTCGGAAACGGTGCGGTCGTAGGCGGCATCGGCCCGGGCTTTCTCGGTGATCCGCTGGCCGCCATCGAGCAGGGGGGCGACGAGTTCCGGACCGAGCGACCACACCCGCGTGGGCGTTGGCAGAAGATTGGCAGCACCTCGCCAACCGGTGCTGGCATCCAGGCTGAGAGCAGGGAAAAAGGCGGCCTTTGCAGCTCCGATGCGCTCGTTGGCCGCCGCGACGCGACGCTCGGCCGCGGCGATGTCCGGTCGGCGTTCGAGGAGTCGGGAGGGAGTGGAATTCGGGATCGAAGGCACCGACGCAGGGAGCGAGCCACGTGGCATCGAGAACGAGGCCGGAGCCTGACCGACGAGGACCGCCAGCGCATGTTCGAAGGTGGCGCGCTGCACGCCGGTTTCCAGCGCGGCGGTCTTCGTCGCGGCGAGCTGGGCCTCCGCCTGGGCGACGTCGCCACGCGTGGCCACGCCTTGCGCATAGCGGTTGCGGGTGACCTCCAGGGATTTCTCATAACTGACCAGCTGCCGATCCAGCAAATCCCGTTGGGCATCAACCGCGCGAAGCGAAAAGTAGGTCTGCGCGGTCTGCGAGTGCAGGCTCAGCCGGGTGGACTCCACATCCGCCGCCGCGGCCTCGGCTCCTGCGGTGACGGCGCGGGCGTTGCTGCGGAGGCGACCCCACAAATCGAGCTCCCAGGCGGAGTTGAGCCCCTCCGCATTGACGAAGCCGTCCGACCCGGTGGATTTGATGCTCGAGCCGATTCCTGTTAGATTGGGCAGAAAGGAAAGCTTCGCCCCCTTCACCAGCGCGGCGGCCTCACGCGAGCGGGCCTCGGCCACGGCGAGGCTGGCATTGGAAACATCCACGCGCCTCATCAGCGACGAAAGCTCACCATCGCCAAACACGCGCCACCATTCGCCCCGCGAGAGATGCGCGGAAGGTCGCGCGGCTTTCCAGATCCCGCTTTCCTTGAAGTTCGCCGGAACATCGAGATCCGGGGATTGCTTCGGCGCGGTGAGCGAGCAGCCGGTGAGGAAGAGGGCGAGGAAAGGGAGCGGTTTCACGGGAAGAAAAATGACGAATGACGAAGCACGAATGACGAAAGGGAGAGGACCCATCACTTCTAACCTTTAACCTCTAACCATCTCCTCTTCACCATCCACCGATGGCGGAGGTTATCGAGGAAGAGGTAGACGACGGGCGTGGTGTAGAGGGTGAGGAGCTGGCTGAGGATGAGGCCGCCGACGATGGAAACGCCGAGGGGTCGGCGGAGTTCGGAGCCATAGCCGAAACCGATGGCCAGCGGAAGCGCGCCGAACAGGGCGGCGAGCGTGGTCATGAGGATGGGGCGCAGGCGCATCCTGCAGGCTTCGAGGATGGCGGTCTTCGGATCGAGGCCGCGCTGGCGTTCGGCGTCGAGGGCGAAGTCGATCATCATGATGGCGTTCTTCTTGACGATGCCGATCAGCAGGATGATGCCGATCACCGCGATCAGGCCGAGGTCGTTGCCGGTGAGCAGCAAGGCCAGCAGCGCGCCGATGGCCGCCGAGGGCAGCGTGGAGAGGATGGTCAGGGGATGGATGAAGCTCTCGTAGAGCACTCCCAGGACGATGTACATCACCACCACCGCCGCCAGGATCAGCAGCAGGGTACTGGACAGCGAGGCCTGGAAGGCTGCCGCCGCGCCCTGGTAGTGGGTGTTGATCCCCACCGGCAGGCCGATCTCCTGCTTGGCCGCATCAATGGCCGCCACGGCGGCGCCGAGGGAAACGCCGTTGGCCAGGTTGAACGACAGGGTCACCGCCGGGAACTGGCTCAGGTGGTTGATCACCAGCCGGGTCGGCCGCTGTTCCATCTTCACCAGGCTGGACAGCCGCACCGGCGCGCGACTGGTGTCCGTGGTGGTTTCGCTGGTGGTGGCCGTTCCGGTGCCGCTGCTGCCGCTGGACGAGGTACCACTGCCCGCCTTCACCCAGACCTGGCTGAGGGCGTCCGGACCCAGGCTGTCAGCGGCGGCGCTGGCCAGCACCACCCGATACTGGTTGGCCTGGGTGTAGATGGTCGAGATCTGCCGCTGACCGAGCGCGTCGTAGAGGGCGTCGGTGATGGCCGAGACCTGGACACCGAGGCGCGCCGCGGCGTCTCGGTCGATGGTCAGGTACAGCTGCAGGCCCTTGTTCTGCAGGTCGCTGGTGACATCCGTGACTTCCGGGCGTTGCTGCAGGGCCTGGGTCAGGCGCGGCACCCAGGTGTCGAGCAGATTGGCATCGGGCGAGTCCAGGCTGAGCTGGTACTGGGTCCGGCTGACCCGGTCCTCGACGCTGAGGTCCTGCACCGGCTGCATGTAGAGGGTGATGCCCACCACCTTGGCGACCTCGGGCCGCAGCCGATCGATCACCTCCTGAGCGGTCACGTCACGCTCGCTCTGCGGCTTGAGGTTGATCTGCATGCGACCGCTGTTAAGGGTGACATTGTCGCCGTCGACGCCGATGTAGGAAGACAGACTGGCTACCGCAGGGTCCTGCAGCACCACCTCGGCCAGCGCCTGCTGGCGCTCGCTCATGCCGCGGAAGGAAATGGACTGGGGCGCCTCGGTGATGCCCTGGATGGAACCGGTGTCCTGGGCCGGAAAGAAGCCCTTGGGCACCAGCAGATAGAGCACCGCGGTGAGCACGAAGGTGGCCACCGCCAGCAGCAGCATCAGCGCCCGGTTGGCCAGGGACCAGCGCAGCGCGCGGCCGTAGCCGGCGATCAGCCGTTCCAGCCAGACCAGCCGGTGCTCGCCAGCCTGTTCGCGCTTGAGCAGCCGGGCGCACATCATCGGCGTGAGCGTCAGCGAGATCACCAGGGAGATGAGGATGGCCACCGCCAGGGTGATGGCGAATTCGCGGAACAGCCGGCCGACCACGTCCTGCATGAACAGCAACGGGATGAGCACGGCGATCAGCGAGACGGTCAGGGACACCAGGGTAAAGCCGATCTGGCGGGCGCCCTTGAGCGCCGCTTCCATGGGCGTGGCGCCCTCTTCCAGATGCCGGGAGATGTTTTCCAGCATGACGATGGCGTCGTCGACGACGAACCCGGTGGCGATGGTCAGGGCCATCAGCGACAGGTTGTTCAGCGAGAAGCCGGCCAGGTACATGGCGCCAAAGGTGCCGATCAGCGACAGCGGCACCGTGACCGAGGGGATCAGGGTGGCGCTGAAGCGGCGCAGGAAGACGAAGGTGACCATGACCACCAGCCCCACCGCCAGCAGCATCTCGTGCTGGACGTCGGTGACCGCCGCGCGGATGGTCTCGGTGCGGTCGCTGAGCACGGCGATGTCGAGACCGGCCGGCAGGCTTTCCCTGAGGCTGGGCAAGAGCGCCTGTATGCGGTCGACGGTCTGGATGACGTTGGCACCGGGCTGGCGCTGGACATTGACCAGGATGGCGCCGCTGCGATTGGCCCAGGCGGCCAGGCGGTCGTTTTCCGCGCCCTGGACGATGGTGGCCACGTCACCCAGGCGCAGGGCGCCATTGTCGGCGTAGTTGAGGATCAGGTCGCCGTAGGCCTTGGGATCGCGCAACTGGTCGTTGGCATCCAGGGTGGCGACCCGGGTGGGGCCGTCGAAGCTGCCCTTGGGCTGGTTGGTATTCTCGCTGGTGACCAGGCTGCGCACGTCGGCCAGGGTCAGGTTGTGGGCGGCGAGCTTGTCCGGATCGACCTGGATGCGTACGGCCGGGCGCTGGCCGCCGGCCAGGCTGACCATCCCCACCCCGCTCACCTGGGCCAGCTTCTGCGCCATGCGGGTATCGACCAGGTCGTAGAGCGTGGGCAGCGGCAAGGTCCTGGAGCTGATCGCCAGGGTGACGATGGGGGTATCGGCCGGATTGACCTTGTTGTACACCGGCGGCGCCGGCAGGTCGTTGGGCAAGAGGTTGTTGGCCGCGTTGATCGCCGCCTGGACCTCCTGCTCGGCAACCGACAGGTCCAGCTCGAGATTGAATCTGAGGGTAATGACCGAGGCCCCGCCGGAGCTGGTGGAGGCCATCTGCGACAGACCCGGCATCTGCCCGAACTGACGTTCCAGCGGCGCGGTGACGGCACTGGTCATGACGTCGGGGCTGGCGCCCGGATAGAGGGTGAGCACGCGGATGGTGGGATAGTCCACCTGCGGCAGGGCCGCGACCGGCAGCAGGCGATAGGCCAGCAGACCGGCGATGAGCAGCGCCACCATCAACAGGGTGGTGGCGACCGGGCGCAGGATGAAGGGGCGCGAGATATCCATCGCGGCCGGTCAGCCCTGGGTCTTGCCGGGCTTGCGTACCGCCGGCTTGGCCGGTTCGCTGGGCGCCGCCGAGGCCCCGGTGACCACCTCCACCTCGTTGCCCTCGCGCAGCCGGTCGGTGCCTTCGGTCACCACCCGGTCACCGGCGGCCAGGCCCTCGGTGACCACGGTCAGGCTGCCGTCATCCGGCCCCAGCTTGAGGCTGCGCACCTGGATCTTGTTGTCGGCCCCGACCACGTAGGCGAAGGTGCCATTGGAGCCGAACTGAATGGAGGCCGAAGGCACCACCAGGGCCTGCTCCAGCACCTGTTCGCGCACGCGCACGGTCACGAACTGGTTGGGGAACAGCGCCTCGTCACCGTTGGCGAAACGGGCGCGGAACTTGAGGGTGCCGGTGGCGGTGTCGATCTGGTTGTCGAAGCTCTGCAGGGTGCCGTCGGCGACCTTGCGCGAACCGCCGCGATCCCAGGCTTCGACCGGCAGGGTCTGGCCGGCGCGGGCACGCTTGAGCAATTCGCCCAGCTGGCTTTCCGGCAGGGTGAAGACCACCGAGATCGGCTGGGTCTGGGTGATCACGGCCACCACGGTGCTGTCATTGGCGGACAGCAGGTTGCCGCCGTCCAGCTGGCGCAGGCCGACGCGCCCGGCGATGGGCGCCTTGATCTGGGTGAAGGCCAGATTCAGCTTGGCATCGGCCACCGCCGCCTGGCTGTTCTTGAGGGTGCCGCGATACTGGTTGACTAGGGCTTCCTGGGTATCCAGGGTCTGCTTGGCGATGCTGTCTTCGCGGAACAGCCCCTGGTAGCGCTTGAGATCCAGCTCGGCGTTGCGCAGCTGCGCCTGGTTCTGCTGCAGGGTGCCCTCGGCCTGCTGCAGGGCCACCTCATAGGGGCGTGGATCTATGCTGGCCAGCAACTCGCCGGCCTTGACCTTCTGGCCTTCCTCGAAGGCCACCCGCACCAGTTCGCCGGCGACCCGGGTACGGACATTGACGGTATTGAGGGCCGTCACCGTGCCGATGGACTTGCGCACGATGGGGAAACTGCGCTGCTCCACCGCCACCACCCGTACCGGCGTGGGCCCGGTCATGCCGAAGGGCGAACGCGCGCCCTTGCCGGCAGTGGCCTCGTTCTTCTGGCCGTGCTGGTGATACCAATACCAGCCACCCGCGGCCACCAGCGCCACGAGGACGAGCAGCCAGACCAGTCGGCGACGGGAGGAAGAGCGAGGCGAAGAGTCGGACATCGGAAGATACGTACACGCTGGGAAAGGCGGAAGATAAGCAGTAGCGAGACGGCTAACCAGCCCCTTTACCGCGTTTTTACCTAAAGCAAAACGGGCAGACACAAAAGGCGCCTGCCCGTCTCAAAGCGCCCACCGCGCGGGGCGGTGGGTTGGCGGCAATCAGCCGAGAACGGCGAGTGCGGCCGCGTAGTCCGGCTCCTGGCCGATCTCGGGTACCAGCTCGCTGTGCAGCACCTTGTCCTGCTCGTCCAGCACCACCACGGCGCGGGCGGCCAGGCCCTGCAGCGGACCGCTGGCCAGGGCAACGCCATAGTTCTGCAGGAATTCGGCACCGCGCAGGGTGGAGAGGTTCACCACCTTTTCCAGGCCTTCGGCGCCGCAGAAACGCTTCTGGGCGAACGGCAGGTCGGCGGAAATGCACAGCACCACGGTGTTATCCAGCTTGTCGACTTCGCTGTTGAACTTGCGCACCGAGGTGGCGCAGGTCGGGGTATCGACGCTGGGGAAGATGTTGAGCACCTTGCGCTTGCCGGCGAGGCTGGCCAGGGTGATGTCCTGCAGATCGCCATTGACCAGGCTGAAGGCCGGGGCCTGCTGACCAGGCTGCGGCAGGTTGCCCTGCACTTCGACCGGGTTGCCACGCAAATTGACGGTTGCCATGAACTGCTCCTTTTCTCATGAGACGGGACAGGGAGTAAACACGTTTTCCGCGGCCGATCAAAGCGTTACGCGTCCTTGCGTCAAAAATCGCGGCGATAGAAGAAATCCAGGGAGTTGGCCAGACCGCTGGCGATCTCCAGATAGAGCCGGCGGGTGAGCTGGTAACGCAGGGCGACGGTGTTGGCCGAATCGAACACCCCTACCCCATAGCGCACCGACAGCCTGTCGGTGAGATTGCCCGAGGCCACCACGCTGGTCTTGTCCCCCGAACCGGCGGTATCCAGCTGGAAGTTCTGGATGCCCAGCCGTTGCGCCAGGGCGCCGGCGGTACCTGAGCTACCGGCCAGACCCAGGGCCAGCGCCGCCTGACCGAGCACGTTATTGTCGCCTTCGCTGCCATTGGAAAGCGGACGGCCCAGCACCAGGTAGGCCAGCGCCTGCTCCTGGCTCATGCTCGGTTCGGAGAACACCTCGATGCGCGGCTGCTGGGCGAAACCCGAGAGCCGCAGGCCGGCGGTGACATTCTGCTCCTGCACCACCCGTACAGCTTCCACATCGATATAGGGCTGGGCGACGGGACCCTGGAAGAACAATCTGGCGCGTCTCATGGTCAGCCGCTGGCCGTAAGCGTTGTAGCGACCGTTGCGCAGATTCAGCTCGCCGCGGGTGTCGAGGTTGTCGCCGATGTGCACCTTGCCGACGATCTCGGCGGACAGGCCGAAGGCATCGAAGGTGAGCTTGTCGGACCCGACCAGCACATCGACGTCCATGGCGACCTGCATCGCCTGCTGCTTGGCCGGAGCCTCCTGCCCAACGATGACGGCATCGTCCGACACCTTGACCGTGGACGGCGGCAGCTGCTGCACCTGGATGCGCCCGCGCGGCACTCGCACCTCGCCGGCCAGGGCCAGGCGGCCGTCCTTCATCAGGATCTTGAGATCGGGCGCCACTTCCAGCTGCGCATAGGGCTCGACGTTGACCGGCAGCTTGTCGCCGGTGACCGCCACATTGACGTCCAGGCCATTGGCCCAGCCGACGCTGCCCCGGATCTGGCCGCGCCCCTGGGTGCCGCTGCGCCAGCCGCCGTCGAGCAAGGCGGTGTCGCCCTGGATGCGGGCGGTCAGGCCGAGGTCCTGCAGGCGCGTCGGCACGCTGCCGCCGCCGATGTCGCCGCCGCTGAGCTGGATCTGGCCGTTGACCCGCGGTTGCAGCAGGGTCCCACCCAGCTCGCCGGCACCGTTGATCTTGCCTTCGAGGTGTTCGATGCCCTCGACGAAGGCCTTGCCGAGGGCCAGATTCAGGCCCTGCAACTGGAAGCGACCGGCCAGCGCCTGATTCGGATCGCGGGGATCCAGCCGCGCCTGCACATCGAGCCGGCCGAGGTCGGCACTGGTCAGGCGCACCTGGGTGTCCACCTGCTGCGGCTTCAGGACGCTGGTGACGTCCAGGCTGTCGTAGCCGAAGGTCTGCCACTGGCCCGCCGCGTCGCGCAGCCTGAGGCTGCCACGGCCGGCCTGAAGACGGATCTCGCCATCGGGTCCGGCCTTGGGCAGGCGCAGGTCGACGTCGCCATCGAGGGTGCCCTGCCAGGCCAGTTCCGGGGGCAGCAGCGGTTGCAGACTGGCGAGCGGGAAGGCGCGCAGGTGCCAGGCGAGACGGGTGTCGGGCAGCAATTGCTGATCGTCGCCACAGAGGCTGGCCGCGCCGGACCGCCAGCAGTGCCGGCCCAGTTCCAGGCGCCCGCTGGCCAGGCGTTCGATACGCGCGGGGCTTTGCAGGGTCCAGTTCTGGCCGCTGGCGGCAACCGAGCCGCGGGCCAGCTGGCCCTTCCAGTCGCCGTTGTCGGCCAGGGTGCCGCCGGCCGCGAGTGCCAGGTTGAGCTGGGGCCCCTTGAGCGACAGCTCGGCCTGCTGCTGGCGACGATCGCCCTGCCCCTGCAGGCGCAGGACGCCGAAATCGCGCCCGGCCGCCTGCAGGCCCTGGGCGGTCAGCTCCAGGTTGCCGCGCTGGCGGTCGTCCAGAGTGGCCGCCAGCGCCAGGCTGCTCATGCGGTTGTCGGCATAGGCGAGCTGGCGCCCGTCGAGGCGCAGCTGGCCAGCCGGCGCCTTGAGGGTGCCGGCCAGATCCAGGCGGCCCTGGACGCTGCCGGACAGATCAGGCCAGAGCTGGCCGAGGCGTCGCAGATCCAGTTGCAGCTGGCCCTGCAGCCGTTGATTGAGGGCGCCCTGCCCCTGGATGCGGTTGTCACCCAGGCGGATGTCCAGCTGCGAGACCTGCCACTGCTCGCCGGCGCCCTTGGCCTTGGCGGCCAGCACGGCCGGCTGGTTGCGCAGCCGACCCTTGAGGTCCAGGTCGGCATCCAGCTGCAGGCGGCCATCCTTGAAGGCACCGGAACTACGCAGCGGACCGGCCAGGCTGCCGGGCAGCTGGGCGACCCAGAAGGCCGGATCCAGGCGGCTCAGATCCAGGGCCACCTGCCAGCTCACGCCCTCGGCGAAGCCCAGGTTGACCTTGCCCTGCGCCCGCCCCTGGCCGGCTTGCAGGTCCAGCGAGGGCAGATTGAGCTGGGTGGTATCGCCGCTGAAGGGGGTGGCCAGGGTGAAGGCACCGGCCGGACCGGTGGCCGCAGCCTTGAGATTGCCCAGGTAGGCGCCGTCTCTATAGGCCACTTCACCCTGCAGACGCTGCAGGCTCACCGGGGGCTCCGCCATGGGATACAGCCGGCGCCAGGGAAAGTCACGCCAATCCAGGGTGGCGTCGGCGGCGAGCCCCTGCTGCCAGTCGACCTGGCCGGCCAGCGCCAAGCGCTGCTCGGGCGTGGCCTGGAGGCGCAAGGCCGAGATCCGCGCGCCCTTGGCATCGACGCGACCCTCCAGATTCAGGTCCACCGGACCGCCCTCGCCCGGCAGTTTCGCCTGGCCGACCAGGGCGTAGCCCGCAGCCAGATCGCCTCGCGCGGTCAGCTTGAGGTCGTTCAGCCGCAGGGTATCGGGCAGGCTGGCGGCCGCCTTGAAGCCATCGGCCACCAGTTGCAGATCGGCCGGGACGTTGTCCACCAGCGGCTGCACCGTGCCGGTCAGGCGGCCGGGCAGATAGCCGCTGCTGTCGGCCTCCAGCTGCAAGGTCTTCTGCAATTCGCCGTTCAGCTTGAGCGCCAGCGACCAGGGCGCGGCCTCCGGCGCCGGCAGGCCGAGGGTGCCCTGCAACTGCAGCGGCCAGGCGCCGCTGGGTTGCAACCGGCCGTGGGTATCCAGGGTGATGCCGTGGGCCATGCCGGCCAGGCGCTCGATGGCTACCCCGTCAGCCTGCCAGCGGGCCTGGAGCTCCAGGTCGCGGGCCTGCTCGGCGCCGTTGTAAAGGACCTCGCCGATCCGTACCTCACCCAGCTGCACCCCCAACGGCAAGCCGAGGCTGGGCAACTGGATGGGTCCGCTCTTTTCCGGCACCGGCTCCGGACTGGGCGCCTGGTCGATGGCGATGCGCGTGGCAGCCAGGGTATCGATGCACAGCTGCAGCCTGAGCAGGCAGCCGGGTCGCCAGGCGAATTCGGGTGCCTCGACCGTTACCCGGGTGGCGCCCCCCTCCCAGACCAGCTGCCGAGCCTGCCAATGGCCACCCAGGCGCCCCTGGAAGTCGGTCAGGGTCAGACCCGGCACCCGTTCCAGCACCAGACGGCTGACGCTGGCGTTGCCCAGCACCAGGGCCAGCAGCAGGATCAGGGCGCCCAGCAGGGCCGCCAATACGCCGAGGATGACACCGCCTACCGACTTCACAGCTCAGGTCCTATGGAAAAGTGCAGGCGGATACCGCCGGGTTCATCGAGGCCGTGCGCCAGGTCGACGCGGATAGGGCCGACCGGCGAGACCCAGCGCACGCCCACGCCGACGCTGGTCTTGAGTTCGTAGTTGTTGAGGTCGTTGAAGGCGCTGCCCTGGTCGATGAAGGTGGCCAGCCGCCACTTGTCGCGCAGGGGATACTGGTATTCGACCCCGCCGGCGACCAGGTAGCGACCGCCCACATAGTCACCTTCGTCGTTTTCCGGCGACAGGGTCTGGTAGTCGTAGCCGCGAACGCTCTGGTCACCGCCGGCGAAGAAGCGCAGCGATGGCGGGACCTTGTTGTAGCCATTGGTGAAGTTGCCGCCCAGCTGCAGGCGTCCGAGGAAGCGGTGCCCATCGCCCACCGTGATCAGGCCACGGGCCAGCGCCGTGGTGTGGATCATGTTGGCATCCGAGAGCAACCCCTCCTTCGCCGCCGAGACGCCGAATTGCAGGCGGTAGCCGCGATTGGGGTCGATGCGGTTGTCGCTGCGCAGCAGGGAGAAATCCACCCCCGGCATCACCAGGTTGGAGGTGCCCTCGTCATTGCCCAGGCGATAGCTTTCGTTGCGCCACTTGAGCGAGAGCACCCGCTCCCAGCCGTTGGGAAACTTGCGATGCCACTCGGGACCCACGGTCAGCAGCTGGCTGAGGGAGTCGTCGTTGGCGATCTGCTCGTACTGGTAGCCGCCGGCGAAACGGAACTTGTCGTTGATCGGGTCCTGCCCGGGAATGTCGTACCAGGTGGCGATGCTCTGGCGTGGCGCCGACAACTCCGCCTCGGCACCCAGGCTGTGGCCCTGGGGATTGAGCCAGTGATTTTCCCAGGTGAATCTCAGCCGCGGACCGACATCGGTGGAGTAGCCGGGGCCGAAGCCGAAGGTGCGCGGCTTGCGCGTGCGCAGGGTGACCGTCACCGGCACCTCGGCGGCGCCTTCCTGCTTGGGATAGGTATCGAGCCGCGCGCCATCGAAGAAGCCGCTGGCCAGCAGATTGCTCTGGAAGTCGGCGATCAGCTCGGAATCGTAGGGCGTGCCCTGGGCGAAGGGCACCATGCGCTGAAGCAGATCGGGATCGAAGGGCGCATCCCCTTCGAAGGACACCTTGCCGAGAACGAAACGCGGCCCGCTGTCGAACACCAGGGCGATGTCGGCAAAGCCGGTGGCCGGATCGATCCGCAGCTGGTGCTGGGTAAAGGTGCCGCGAAAGAAGCCATACCGTTGGGCCTGATTCTGGATCAGGCTCTTGGCGTCTTCGTAGAGGCCCTGATTCAGCGGCTGGCCCGCCTTGAGTCCGGCCGGTATCGGCTGGCGAAAGGCGCGCAGCTCACGTGCCGGGCCTTCGATACGGATATCCACGTTGCGCAGCCTGACCGGCTCGCCGGGCCGTACATCGACCACCAGCCGTGGCGTCTCGCCCGGCTCGACGCGGGTCTCGATCTGCGCGTGGTAGTAGCCGAGCGCCTGGGCCGCCTGCTCGGCCTGCCGCTCCGTTGCCGGCCGCAGGCGTTGCAGCCCGGCGACATCGCGCCCTTCGACGGAGCCGATATAGGCCTGGATGTTGTCTCGCAAGGCGTTATTGGCAGGCTGGACGCGAACGCTGACTTCGGCCGGTGCCGCCCAGGCCACCCCGTGCAGACAACAAATTCCAATCAGGGCGCGACGTAGAGCGTTCGGCTTATTCATACAGGGATGCTAACGGGCGTTGCGCTGTGAGACAAACGGGAGTGGCCGGGGTTCGCCCGCTTGCCGCTTCGGCGACAGGCTTTCTGCTAGGCTAGGGCCATCCACGTTTTGGGAGGGCGTCATGAAGGTAGTTTGCTTCAATATCAATGGGTTGCGTGCAAGACCTCATCAACTTTCTGCCATCATCGAACGCTATGAGCCGGATGTGATCGGCCTGCAGGAAACCAAGGTCTCGGATGATCAGTTCCCCCTGGCCGAGGTCGAGGCCCTGGGTTATCACGTGCACTACCATGGCCAGAAGGGTCATTACGGTGTGGCCCTGCTGTCGCGCCTGGCGCCCCTGGAGTTGCACAAGGGCTTTCCCGGCGATGGCGAAGAGTCCCAGAAGAGATTCATCTATGGCGTCTTCGCCGACCGCCAGGGTCAGCCGCTGGTGGTCATGAACGGCTATTTTCCCCAGGGCGAGAACATCGCCCATCCGACAAAATTCCCTGGCAAGAGGAAGTTCTACGCGGATCTTCAGAATCTACTTGAAGAGCGTTTCTCGCCGGACACGCCCTTGCTGCTGATGGGCGACTTCAATATCTCGGCCCAGGATCGCGATATCGGTATCGGCGCCGCCAATGCCAAGCGCTGGCTGCGTACCGGCGCCTGCAGCTTCCAGCCGGAAGAGCGCGAATGGATGCAGCGGCTGCTGGGCTGGGGCCTGATCGACAGCTATCGCCAATTGCATCCGGAAGTCGACGACCGCTTCAGCTGGTTCCCCTATCGCAGCCGCGGTTTCGAGGACGAGCCCAAGCGCGGTCTGCGCATCGACACCATCCTCGCTTCGCGGGTCCTGCGCGAGCGCATTGTCTCTGCCGGGGTGGACTACGAGATCCGCGGCATGGAGAAACCCTCCGACCATGCGCCGATCTGGCTGGAATTGGCGTGAGCGGCTGTCACATCGACGTCATGCGCCATCCCTAAGGTGTCGGCCTCGCCTTTAGGCTCGAGGCCGACCCATGAATTGCTCCGCCCCGGTATTCCGCCGCGCCTTTCTGCGGCGAGCGGTGCTCGCGACCCTGCTTCCGCTGCTGCCCTCCCCCCTGTTGGCCAGCGAGTCCATGACCATCCTCCTGCGCCTGCAGGGCTCCAACACCATCAATGCCCGGCTGGGGCCGCGCCTGGTCGCGGCCCTGCTCGCCGAACGTGGCTACCGGGACCCCCAGGTGGTGCCCACCGCCGTCATGGACGAATGGCAACTGGTGGCCCGAGCCCCGCACGGCAATACCGTGGCCGTGCAGATCGCGGCCCATGGTTCCAGTACCGGCTTTACCGCCCTGGCCGCGGGCGCGACCGATCTCGCCGCGGCCTCGCGCCCCATCACCGACAGTGAAGTGAGTGCCCTGGCCAATCTGGGTGACCTGCGCAGCAAGGAGGCGGAATACGTCATCGGCCTGGATGGTCTGGCGATCATCGTGCATCCCGGCAATCCGCTGCGGGAACTCGATCTGCAGCAGTTGGCGCAGGTCTTCTCCGGCGACATTGGCGACTGGCAACAACTGGGCGGCCCGCCCGGCCCGATCCGGATCTATGCGCGGGATGATCGCTCGGGCACCTACGACACCTTTCGCGAGCTGGTCCTGAATCCGGCCGGCAAACGCCTGAGCGCCGCCGCCCAGCGCTTCGAGTCCAACGAAGAATTGGCGCAGCGGGTGGCCGACGATCCCGCCGGCATAGGCTTCACCAGCCTGGCGGCGGCTGCCGGATCGCCAAAGCTCGCCCTGCGCGACGGTGAAGGCCGCGCCATCGCGCCCAGCGAAGCCAGCATCGCCACCGAAGACTATCCGCTCGCCCGCCGCCTCTTCCTTTATGCGCCGCCGGCTCAGCGTTCGGACTGGACGCGGAGCCTGCTGGAATTCAGCCAGACCCCGGCGGGCCAGGCGGTGGTGCAGCAAAGCGGCTTCGTCGCCCAGCGCATCGAGCCTCTGACCATAGGCGACACCCGCGGCATGCCGCCCGCCTACAGCGAGCTGGCGCGCCGGGCGCAGCGGCTCACGGTCAACTTCCGCTTCACCGCCGGCAGCGCACGCCTGGACAACAAGGCGCTGCGCGATGTCGAGCGGCTGGCCGCTTTCATGCGCCAGCCTGAGAACGCCAACCGGCAGCTGATCCTGGTGGGCTTCAACGACGCCACCGAGGATCCGGCACGGGCGGCGCTGCTGGCGCGCCTGCGGGCCACCGCGGTGGCCACGGCTTTGCGGCATCAGCAGGCCTTTGCCAGCGAAGTGCTTTCCCTGGGCGACCAGTTGCCGGTTGCCGGGCTGTCAGCCAATGGCCGAGTGAAGAATCGGCGCGTCGAGGCCTGGATCCATTAGCGATCGCCTGGCTGGTTCTCTTGCGGGAAACGGTAAGAAGCAATGGACGGCGTCGTCGCTCTCGTGGGTAGAGGGCAGTTGCCGAGTCGCCTGGATACAGGTGCCGATTGCGTTTCAAGCGCTACACGGTACTTAAAGTGATTTCTCACATGATGCCTAGATTCGACTCTAAGAAAATCTCTCAAGCTCATGTTTTTGAATGACTTTTAAATAATAAAAGACTTCAATTCCACGGGCTCACCGGGATGCCGGCGCCACCCCTTCCAACCCCTGTACGGATTCGCCCGGCTTGATCCCGCGCGCCGCAAACCAGCCGGCCTGGGCTTCCAGCGCATAGCGCGCCGGCGCCCTCGAGCAGTGCCGGGTATCGGTCTGCGGCTGCATCTCCACCGTGTTGAGGATCCTGCCGCTGGCATCGATGAAGGCGGCCGCCAGGGCGCTGGGGGTATCGCGCATCCACAGGCAGCGCTCGTCATCCCCGGCAAAGACGAACAGCATGCCCTCGCGGGCAGCCAGTGGCGGTCGCCCCATCAGTCCCTGGGCCCGTTGCGCCGGCGTCGCCGCCACCTCGACGGTCAGGCGCTGCCCACCGATCCGCAATTCGACCCGCTCTGCCGCCCAGGCCGGCACGGCCACCAGCGTGGCCAGCAACAGCGCGCCAAGCCAGCACGGGCCCAGCCGCCGTTTCGCTCGCTTCCGAGCATGGACAAAAAATGTCATCGCATGTGACCTTTACCTGGCGAAAGCAATCTATCCCACATTGTCAGACAACCTCTCGAGTCCGATGTCGACCGCCAGCCTACCGCCCGCACCCTCACCCGCTCTGGCCACCCGCATCACCCTGGGTACGGTGCTCTTCACCTTTATCGCCTACCTTACCATCGGCATTCCCCTGGCCGTGCTGCCGGGCTATGTGCACGACCAACTGGGTTTCAACTCCATCATCGCCGGCCTGGTGATCAGCAGTCAGTACCTGGCGACGCTGTTCTCGCGCTCCCATGCCGGACGCATCATCGACACGGTCGGCGCCAAGCAGTCGGTGCTCTACGGCATGCTCGGCTGCGGGCTCAGCGGCGTCCTGATGCTGGCGTCGGTGCTCCTGCAGGCCTGGCCCTGGGTCAGCCTCGCCGCCCTGTTGCTCGGCCGACTGGTGCTGGGCTGCGCCGAAAGCCTCTCGGGTACCGGCGCCATCTCCTGGGCGATCGGCCGGGTCGGCCCGGCCAACACCGCCAAGGTGATCTCCTGGAACGGCGTCGCCAGCTATGGCGCCCTGGCCATAGGCGCACCGCTGGGCGTGGTCCTGGTGGATACCCTGGGGTTGTGGATCATGGGCGTCAGCATCATCGGCCTGGCCGCCCTGGGCTATCGCATCGCCAAGCCCCGTCCGCCCATCGTCCCGGTCCGCGGCGAGCGCCTGCCCTTCACCACGGTGCTGGGCCGGGTCCTGCCCTTCGGGCTCGGCCTGGCGCTGGGCGGCATTGGCTTCGGCACCCTGGCGACCTTCATCACCCTCTATTACGCCAGTCAGGGCTGGAGCGGAGCGGCCCTGTGCCTGACCGTGTTCGGTTCCTTCTTCATCGGAGTGCGCCTGGTCTGTGCCAATGCCATCAATCGCCACGGCGGCTTTCGTGTCGCCATCGTCAGCCTGGCGGTGGAAGCCGTCGGCCTGGCCGTCCTCTGGCTGGCCCCCAGCGTGACCACCGCCCTGGTAGGCGCGGCCCTTACCGGCATCGGCTTCTCGCTGGTGTTCCCGGCGCTGGCCGTGGAAGCGGTGCAGCGGGTGCCGTCCTCCAACCGGGGCGCCGCCCTGGCCGGCTATTCGGTGTTCATCGACCTTTCCCTGGCGGTGACCGGTCCGCTGATCGGTGCCGTGGCCACCCATTTCGGCTATGCCGCGAGCTTTCTCTGCGCCGCGATGGCCGCGCTGGCAGGCCTGGCGCTCAGCGTTCGCCTCCTCTGCCGTTTCGACGAGTCCTCTCGAGAACAGCCATGACCACGACCGCCCCACCCGCCAGCTCCCTCGCCGTCACGCTGCGGATCGTTTCCATCGTCGTCTTCAGCTTTCTGCTGTTCCTGGCGATCGGCCTACCGCTGGCGATCCTGCCGGGGTATGTGCACGACGATCTCGGCTACGGTTCTGTCATCGCGGGACTGGCGATCAGCATCCAGTACCTCGCCACCCTCTTCACCCGGCCCCTGGCCGGCAAGCTGGCCGACAGCATCGGCGCCAAGCGTGGGGTGATCTACGGGCTGTTCGGCTGTGTCGCCTGTGGCGTGCTCACCCTGCTGGCCACGTCGCTGCAAAGCGTGCCTGGCCTGAGCCTGGGCCTGCTGATCGTCGGCAGGATCATCCTCGGTATGTCCCAGGCCATGATAGGCACCGGCTGCCTGAGCTGGGGCATGGGCAGCGTCGGCATGCAACACGTCAGCAAGGTGATCTCCTGGAATGGCATCGCCGCCTATGGCGCCCTGGCCCTGGGCGCGCCGCTGGGCGTGGCCATGGTCGCGGCTCTCGGCCTGTGGAGCCTGGGCGTGGCCATTGCCCTCCTGGGTGCCCTGGGCCTGGCCTTGGCCTGGAACAAGGAGCCGGCACCGGTGATTCCCGGTGAGCGACTGCCCTTTCACAAGGTGTTCTGGCGCATCAGCCCCTTCGGCCTCTGCCTGCTGCTGAGCTCCATCGGCTTTGGCGCCATCGCCACCTTCGTCACGCTCTACTACGCGAGCAATGGCTGGCCCAATGCCGCCTTCTGCCTGACCGCCTTTGGCGCCGCCTTCATCTGCGCGCGACTGCTGTTCGCCGGCACCATCAACAAGCTGGGTGGCTTTCGGGTCGCCCTGGCCTGTTTCACCGTCGAGACCCTGGGTCTGCTGCTGCTCTGGCTGGCGGTCACGCCGCAGATGGCACTGATCGGCGCGGCCATGGCCGGCTTCGGGCTGTCGCTGGTCTATCCGGCCCTGGGGGTGGAAGCCATCGTCAAGGTACCGCCCACCAATCGTAGTGCCGCGCTGGGCGCCTATTCGCTGTGCCTGGATCTGGCCCTGGGCATCACCGGCCCGCTGGCAGGAGCCATCGCCAACGGCTTCGGTTTCAGTGCCATCTTCCTCTTCGCCGGCCTCATGGCCCTGGCGGGTCTGGGTCTCAGCGCCCTGCTCTATCACAGGGCGCTGCGCGAACGCCCTGACCTGGCGCAGGCCTGACCGGCAGGTGAGAGCGGATCCGCGTCTACAGCGGACCGGGATCCGGAATCGGCGCCGGCGGCTTGGCTGGCTCGGTCAGGTTCTCGACGACTTCGTCGGGGATCTCGGTATCGATCTCCTCGTCAGCCATGTCGGAATCGTTCAGCGGTGCCTGATCGCCGCCCAGCCAGAGGGCGAGCGGAGAGGTGGTATCGGGCGCGGGAGATAGAGAAAGGATCATGCCATGGCTCCTGTGCCGGTCGGTCTCAGAGGTTAGTAGGTCGGCGGCGTCAGATGTTTCATCCGGACGCTTACCGCACGTCGCCCGACCGCCAAGCGGCATCGCCCCCTTGCCAGAGCCTTCGCGCGAATCAGCTGCCTGGACGGAGAGGCCCATCCTTAAAAAGATGAGTGCTGATCCGGGCCAATGGCCAGCAGCCTGGCCCGAGGCTGACTAGACTTCAGGGATTCCCCCACTCCGGACTGCCTGCCTATGGATACGCCGACCCGCTCCGCCAGCACCCCGAATCTGCTCGCCGTCGTGGCCGAGGACGAACTGCTGCTCCAGGCACTGGTCCGCGAGGTCCTCAAGCAGGAAGGCTTCCATGTGGAAACCTTCGGCACCGCCGATGCCGCCCTGCAGTTTCTGGAGCTGCACTGGCAGCAGGTCAATGTGGTGGTGTCCAACGTGCGGATGCCGGGCGTGATCGATGGCGTCCAGTTGGCCAGGATCGTCAGCGAGCGCTGGCCCGTGGTCCCCTTCGTGCTGATGTCCGGCTATGCCGGCCTGAGAAACGACATCCCGGCCGGGGTGCCCTTCCTGCACAAGCCCTGGACGCTTGATCAGCTGACCGAAGCGGTCTGGAAGGTGGTACCCCGGCCTGGCACCCCCGGTCCGACCGCCCGCTAGTCCAGCGACACCCGGCCGCCGCCTGCCCCGTACAAAGGACCTCGCAGCTATGACACAATAGGCGGCATGTCGGGCGCCGCCCGCCTTTACCGCAGCCCAGCCAGGCCGCCGCGCATCGTCGCGACCCCTCGACCCTGCCCGCTGGAGCTCTGCCCATCCGATCGAAACGCCCTGCCCAAGCCGCCCGCCGGTTCGGGCTGCTGGCGAGCTCCGGTCTGAAACCCCTACAGGTACCCCCCTTGATCTCCACCGCTAACATCACCATGCAGTTTGGCGCCAAGCCGCTGTTCGAGAACGTATCCGTCAAATTCGGCAACGGCCATCGCTACGGCCTGATCGGCGCCAACGGCTGCGGCAAGTCCACCTTCATGAAGATTCTCGGCGGTGACCTGGAACCCACTGGCGGCCAAGTGATGCTCGAGCCCAACGTGCGACTGGGCAAGCTGCGCCAGGACCAGTTCGCCTACGAAGATTGCACGGTCATCGATACCGTGATCATGGGCCACGCCGAGCTGGCCAAGGTCAAGGCCGAGCGCGACCGCATCTATTCCCTCCCGGAAATGAGCGAAGACGACGGCATGGCCGTGGCCGAGCTGGAGGTCCAGTTCGCCGAATACGACGGCTACACCGCCGAAGCCCGTGCCGGCGAACTGCTGCTGGGCCTGGGCATCCCCCAGGACCAGCACTTCGGCCCCATGAGCGCCGTCGCCCCCGGCTGGAAGCTGCGCGTGCTGCTGGCCCAGGCGCTCTTCTCCGATCCGGAACTGCTGCTGCTCGACGAACCGACCAACCACCTGGACATCAACACCATCCGCTGGCTGGAAGGCATCCTGGTCGCCCGCAACAGCACCATGATCATCATTTCCCACGATCGCCACTTCCTGAACAGCGTCTGCACCCACATGGCCGACCTGGATTACGGCGAACTGCGCCTGTTTCCCGGCAACTACGACGAGTACATGACCGCGGCCACCCAGGCCCGCGAGCGCCTGCTGTCGGACAACGCCAAGAAGAAGGCCCAGATCGCCGAGCTGCAGCAGTTCGTCAGCCGCTTCTCGGCCAACGCCTCCAAGGCCAAGCAGGCCACCAGCCGGGCGCGTCAGATCGACAAGATCCAGCTGGACGAGGTCAAGCCGTCCAGCCGCGTCAGCCCCTTCATCCGCTTCGAGCAGTACAAGAAGCTGCACCGCCAGGCGGTGACCCTGGAAAACGTCACCCAGGGCTTCGACGGCACCCCGCTGTTCAAGCGTCTCGGCCTGCAGATCGAAGCCGGCGAGCGGGTCGCCATCATCGGCCCCAACGGGATCGGCAAGACCACCCTGCTGCGCACCCTGGTGGGCGAGATGGCGCCGCAGAGCGGCGAGGTGAAGTGGACCGACAGCGCGGACGTGGGCTACTTCGCCCAGGACCACGCCGAGGACTTCGCCGACGACGTCACCCTGTTCGACTGGATGGGTCAGTGGACCCAGGGCGGCGAACAGATGGTGCGCGGCACCCTGGGTCGCATGCTGTTCTCCAGCGACGACATCCAGAAGTCGGTCAAGGTCATCTCCGGTGGCGAACAGGGTCGCATGCTGTTCGGCAAGCTGATCCTGAAGAAGCCCAACGTGCTGGTGATGGACGAACCCACCAACCACCTGGACATGGAATCCATCGAGGCGCTGAACCTGGCGCTGGAAAACTATCCGGGCACCCTGATCTTCGTCAGCCACGACCGCGAATTCGTCTCTTCGCTGGCCACCCGCATCCTCGACATGAGCGAGTCCGGGGTGGTGGATTTCAGCGGCAGCTACGACGACTACCTGCGCAGCCAAGGCATCAACGGCTGACCCAGGGTTCGTGTAGTGGGTCGCGACGCCCACTACACGAACAAAATAGAGGGTGCCCTAAGCAGTTACCCTAGGTATCATTTCGCACCGAAACGGGTACTCGACCAGGATCGCCGCGATCATCACCTATCGTTTGCGCCAGGAGACCAGGGGTCTCCTGCCACGTCTCGTAACACGTAGCGCCCCCTTCCGGCACGCTCGACGGGTTCCCTGTCGCATCCTGATCTCCCCGCCTGGTACCGGCCTCTGCCGGTTCGCCAGGACCCTTGCTCCCCACTCAATAAATCAGAACATTGCCGGACGGCCGCTGTCGCAACTGACTGCCATGCCCTACCGGTTGCTCGCCCCTGCCCGGCCGTTCGCGGTCGGCCCGGGGTTGCCCAACTCGAGAGCGGGCTCCGACGCCCGCTCTCCCTCAGGTGTAAAGCGAGACACTGTCTCAGGAGTACGATGAATGCACAGTGGTAACGAAGAGTCGGATTTCGTTTTCGTCGGCGCGGGAATCATGAGCGCGACCCTGGCGGTCATGCTCAAGGAACTGGAGCCCACGAGCACCGTCGAGGTGCTCGAACTGCTCGACGTAGGCGCGGCGGAGAGTTCCAACCCCTGGAACAACGCCGGAACCGGCCATGCGGCCCTCTGCGAGCTGAACTACACGCCGGAAAAGGCGGACGGCAGCATCGACATCACCAAGGCCCTCAGCATCAACGGCATGTTCGAGGCCTCCAAGCAGTTCTGGTCCTACCTGGTCGAGGAAGGCCACTTCGGCTCGCCGCGCGCCTTCATCAGCCCGGTGCCGCACATGTCCTTCGTCCATGGCGCCAAGGACATGGCCTTCCTGCGCAAGCGCTACGAGGCCCTCAAGGACCACGCCTGCTTCGACGGCATGGAGTATTCCGAGGATCACGCCAAACTGCGCGAGTGGATGCCCCTGGTGATGGAAGGCCGGCCGGCCACCGAAGCCGTGGCCGCGACCCATGTGGCCGGCGGTACCGACGTCAACTTCGGCGCCCTGACCATGAGCCTGCTGGGTCACCTGCAGACCCGTCCCGGCACCCAGGTCCGCTACAACCAGAAGGTGGTGGACCTGACCCGCGAGGCCGACCAGCGCTGGCGCCTGACCATCGAGGACAGCCGCTCCGGTGCCACCCGCACCCTGATCGCCAAGTTCGTCTTCCTCGGCGCCGGTGGCGCGGCCCTGCCGCTGCTGCAGAAGTCCGGCATCCCCGAGGGCGCCGGCTACGGTGGCTTCCCGGTGAGTGGCCAGTGGCTGCGCTGCGACGATCCGCACATCGTCGAACGGCACCAGGCCAAGGTCTACGGCCTGGCCGGCGTCAACTCGCCGCCGATGTCGGTCCCGCACCTGGATACCCGGGTGGTGGATGGCAAGAAGTCCTTGCTGTTCGGCCCCTTCGCCGGCTTCACCACCAAGTTCCTCAAGCGCGGCTCCTTCCTCGACCTGCCCAAGTCGATCAAGTCGGGCAACATCGGCCCCATGCTCGCCGTGGCGCGGGACAATATGCCGCTGACCCGCTACCTGGTCGGCCAGGTGCTGCAATCCTTCGACCAGCGCGTCGAGGAACTGCGGGCCTTCTACCCGGCCGTGCGCAAGCAGGACTGGCGCCTGGAAGTGGCGGGCCAGCGGGTGCAGATCATCAAGAAGGACCCGCAGAAAGGCGGCGTGCTGCAATTCGGCACCGAGATCGTCGCCTCCGGCGACGGCACCATCGCCGCGCTGCTGGGCGCCTCCCCGGGTGCCTCTACCTCGGTGTCCATCATGCTGACCCTGGTCGAGCGCTGCTTCCCCAGCCGCTTCCAGAGCGAAGACTGGCAGGCCAAGCTGCGCACCATGTTCCCGGCCTTCGGTCACAAGCTGGCGGAAGAGCCCGAACTGCTGCGCGAAGTGCGCGAGCGCACCACCCGCGTGCTGCAACTCGACCAGCCGGCCTGACCCCATCTGGATGGCCCTCTGGTGGGCCATCCCTGCTCCTGGCCTCCCCACCCCGGCAAAACCGCCCCCTCTCCCCCAGGGAGAGGGTTGGGGTGAGGGGCTATCGCCTTCAGATGCCTACCTAATCCCCCAGCGCCGCGCCCTCCCGCCGCGGATCGGCACCGCCCTGCCAACCTGAGCCCATTCGGCGAATCACCTGGATGCCACTGGTCATCTCGTCTTCGCGCACCTGGTGCCCACGCTGCTCCAGCGCCTGGCGCAAGGCCGGGGTAGTCTCGCCGCGCTCCAGTTCGGTGGGGCCGTTACGGCTGCCGAAATTGGGCAGGCCCGCGGCCGCCTGGGGATCCAGCTGCCAATCCAGCAAGCCGACCAGGGTCTTGACCACATAGCCGGCGATCTGCGAGCCACCCGGCGAACCCAGGGCGGCCACCAGGGCGCCGCTGTCGCGATCGAACACCAGGGTGGGCGACATTGTCGAGCGCGGCCGCTTGCCCGGCTCCACCCGGTTGGCCACCGGCAGGCCCTTCTCCCGTGGCACGAAGGAAAAGTCCGTCAGCTGATTGTTGAGCATGAAGCCCTTCACCATCAGGTGGGAGCCGAAGTAGCTCTCCACCGTGGTGGTCATGGACAGGGCACCGCCCCAGGCATCCGCCGCCACCACCTGGGAGGTGGAGATGCGCAGCGGCGAGCGATCCGGCGCCCAGGCCAGGGTCGGGCCGGGCGGAACCCCCGGCGCGGCCTTGCCCAGGCTACGCTCACCCACCTGCTGCGCACGACTGGCCAGATACCCGGGATCAAGCAGCCCCTTGACGTTGACCGGCACCCGCTCCGGATCGGCTACGTACTGGGCGCGATCGGCATAGGCCAGGCGCTCGGCCTCGGCGATCAGGTGCACGGCTTCGGGGCGCGGTTCCTGGCCCGCCGGCAGCGCGGTCGGCACCGGCCGCAGTGGCGCCAAGGCCCAGGCCGGATCGCGGGCTTCCAGGGCCTGGAGAATGCCCAGGGTCTGGGCCACGGTGATGCCGCCGGCGGGCGGTGGCATGCCGCAGACGCGCCAGCGCTGGTAGTCGGTGCACAGCGGCGTGCGCGTCCTGGCGCGATAACCGGCCAGGTCCTGAAGACTCAGGCTGCCGGGATTGGGGCTCTCCTGCACGGCCCTGGCGATGGCCTGGGCCAGGTCGCCGCGATAGAGCGCCCCGGCGCCCTCCCGGGCGATCAGCGCCAGGGTAGCGGCCAATTCCGGATTGCGCAGCCGGGTGCCTACCGGCTTCACCTGCCCCTGGGCATCCAGGTAGAGCCCGGCCATACCCGGTGACTGCTTGAGGAAGGGGTCGTGGAGCAGCTGGTTATGCAGCCGCGGCGACAACGGGAAACCCTCCCGGGCCAGGCGGATGGCCGGCTCGAACAGCACCTGCCAGGCCAGCTTGCCGTGGTCGCGATGCGCCAGCTCCAGGGCGCGCAGCACCCCGGGCACCCCGACCGAACGACCGCCGATCCGTGCCTCTTCGAAGGCCATGGGGCTGCCATCCGGGTGCAGGAAGAGCCTTTCCGTGGCCCCGGCGGGCGCGGTCTCGCGACCGTCGTAGGCCTGGACCTTGCGGCCGTCCCAATAGAGCAGGAAGGCGCCGCCGCCAATCCCGGAAGATTGCGGCTCGACCAGGGTCAGGACCGCCTGCATGGCGATGGCAGCGTCGATGGCCGAGCCGCCCTGGCGCAGGATCTCCCGGCCGGCCTCGGCGGCCAGGGGATTGGCCGCGGCCGCCATCTGCCGGGTGGCTGCGCTGGCCGTCAGCCCGGAGCGGTAACCGGAACCGGCCTCGGGGGCCGTGGGCAGGGAGGTCTCGCGACCCTGGCTACAGGCGGCCAGGGTCAGGGAGAGGAAAAGGGGCGTGAGGATCGACAGAGGGGTTCGCAACGGGGGGCTCCTGGGCAACGGGGGCTTTCGCCCGCCAAGCCTAGCCCATCACCTGCCCCGCTGCCGCCTGTCCGACCTCAGAGCGGCAGGTGACGGTGCAGAAAGCCGCCGCAGAGCACATCCAGCCAGAGCAGCTGGTGCAGGGCGACGATGGCGAAGAACACCAGCCGAAAGCTCAGCTTGACGGTCTTGTGGCGAAAGCGCTGCTGGGCGATCAGGGCGCCCGGCCAGCCGCCGAGCAATTCGCCCAGGTGCAGCATGCGTTCCGGCACGCGCCAGCCTTTGTCGCGGGCGCGCTGCTTGTCGTGCTTGTAGAGCAGGTAGGTGGTCACGCTGGCCACCAGATAGAGCGGCATCGGCCATAGCACCCCGCGGCCGAAGGCCAGCGACAGCATGCCCACCAGGGGCAGGATGAAGACGGCGATCTGCAGCAGCGCCAGCATGTCCTGGCGGGCGATGGCGGCGCGCTGCTGGTAGGGCGTCAGCGGCCCTGCCCGCTTGGCGGCCTTGGGGGAAGCATTCTGCCCAGACGCACGAGCCGGCTTGCGCCGGCTCTGCTGTTCCTTCTCGGGTTTCACCCGGCCGCCTTGGCCGCGTGCCAGTCGATCCAGCCGAATTGCCAGGTGGCCAGGATCAGCAGTCCGAAGACGATGCGGTACCAGCCGAAGACCTCGTAGCTGTGGTTGCCGATGAACTTCAGCAGGGCCTTGACCGCCAGCATGGCGAAGAGGAAGGAGGTGACGAAGCCGACCCCGAACACCAGGACGTCGCTGGCGGTGAACAGGTGACGGTACTTGTACACGGAATAGACCGTCGCCCCGACCATGGTCGGCATGGCCAGGAAGAAGGAGAACTCGGTGGCCGCCTTGCGCGACAGGCCGAACAGCAGGCCGCCGATGATGGTGGAACCGGAACGCGAGGTGCCCGGGATCATCGCCAGGCACTGGGCGCAGCCGACCTTGAGGGCGTCGTGCCAGCGCATGTCGTCCACCTCTTCCACGCGGATGCGATGGGTACGCTTTTCCGCCCAGATCATGATCACGCCGCCGATCACCAGGGCGAAGGCCACGGTGATGGGGTTGAACAGGTATTCGTGGATCAGGTCACCGAGGATCACGCCCAGCACCGCGGCGGGCAGGAAGGCGATGATCAGGTTGCCGGTGAACCGCTGTGCATAGGACTTGCGCGGCAGATCGGTGACGATCTCGAAGACCTTGAAGCGGTATTCCCAGACCACAGCCAGGATGGCCGCCAGCTGGATGATGATATTGAAGGCGATGGCCCTTTCCCCCCCGAATCCGATCAGATCGGCAACGACGATCTGGTGGCCGGTACTGGAAATGGGCAGAAACTCGGTGATGCCCTCGACGATCCCCAGAATCAGCGCCTGCAAGGCACTCCATAGGTCCATGGTATTACTCCATCCAAGTGAAACATTTGCAGGTAGCCGGAGCTGCAGGCTCCGGCGGCAACGGGGTTCGAACCGTGACGCTCCGCAGGGCATGGCCCTTCGCGGTACCCAAGACAGCACGTGCTGAAGTCAGCGCCCGGCACCTTACCAGAGCGAGACCGGTTGAAGAGACCGATAGACGGCCATTAGGTGCCGTACAATGACGAATTCAATCTTTCCGGATGTGAAGCATGTCGTTTCTGGAGTCGCTCACCACCCTGCTGGGCATGTCGCCCGTGGAGCTGCTGGCCGCCGTTCTCGGGGTGATCGCCGTCTGGCTGACGGTGCGCCAGAACATCTGGGCCTGGCCCATCGGCCTGGTGATGGTGGTGCTCTACGCCTGGATCTTCCTGGACGTGAAGCTCTATTCGGACATGCTGCTGCAGTGCATCTATGCGGTGCTGCAACTCTATGGCTGGTGGCAATGGCTCAGGGGTGGCCAGCAGCACCAGGGCCGCGAGGTCACTTCGCTGGCGGCGAAACCCCTGCTGGCCGGTCTGGCCGTCGGCGCCCTGGGTAGCCTGGCGCTCGGCTATCTCATGGGCACCCATACCGATGCCGCCCTGCCCTGGCTGGACGCCGCGCTCACCGGTTTCAGTCTGGTCGCCCAGTTCTGGATGGCGCAGAAGCGCCTGCAGTGCTGGGTGCTGTGGTTCGTGCTGGACGTGATCTATGTGGGCCTCTTCTATTACAAGGGCCTCTATCCCACCGCGATCCTCTATGCGGTCTTTGTCGGCCTGGCGGCCTATGGCTGGCTCGACTGGCGTCGCGCCCTGGCGACTGCGCGATGAAGGTGGTGGTACTGACCGGCCCTGAATCGAGTGGCAAGTCCTGGCTGACGCAGGTGCTGAGCGAGAGGCTCGGCGGTGTGCGGGTCGACGAGTACGTCCGCAAATACTGCGAGCGGCACGGCACCGACACCACCCTGGCGGATGTGGAGCTCATCGCCCGCGAGCAAGTGCGCCGGGAAGACCAGGCGCGCGCCGCCGCGCCGTCCCTGCTGCTGCTGGACACCCACCTGCTGAGCAATCTGCTGTGGAGTCGGCTGCTGTTTGGCGCCGCACCGGCCTGGCTGGAGCCGGCGCTGCTGGCCCGCCGCTACGATCTGCACCTGCTGCTCGACCCCCGCGACGTCGCCTGGCAGGACGACGGTCAGCGCTGCCAGCCGGAACTGACCGAGCGGCTGGCCTTCTTCGCCCACTGCCGCGACTGGCTGCAGGCCCATGGCCAGCCAGTGCTGGAAATCGCCGGCGACTGGCCCGAGCGGCAAAGGGCCGCGCTGGCCGCGGTAAGCCGATTGCTGCACGAGCCCTGACCCGCCGGTAGAATGACGTCCTACACCGGAGAACGCCATGCACGACGACGATGCCTCTTTCGCCGACTTCACCCGCGGGATCCGTCCGCTCAAGCAGGATCGCGCCGACACCGGCAAACCGCGCGCCGACCTGGGCCAGATCGCCCAGCGCCGGGCCGATGCGACCAGGACCTCGACCACGACCCGGGTGGATGGCCTGAGCGATGCCTTCGTCATCGATGTGGGCGCCGAAGACGAACTCTACTGGGGCCGCGACGGTGTCCAGGACACCCAGCTGCGCCGCCTCAAGGGTGGCCAGATCCCCTTCGAGGGCAGTCTGGACCTGCACGGCATGACCGTGGAGAAGGCCCGGGAAACCCTCTGGGACTTTCTCGCCGAGGCCACCCGCCTGGAAATCCGCTGCGTGCGCATCACCCATGGCAAGGCCGCGCGCCTCGACGGGCGCCGTCCGCTGATCAAGAGCCACGTCAACACCTGGCTGCGCCAGCACCCCCAGGTGCTGGGCTTCACCTCCTGCCTGCCCCGCCACGGCGGTACCGGCTCGCTTTATGTCTTGCTCAAGCGCACCATGCTCGAAGGTCGCGACGAGTGACTCCGCGACTCGGATGACGTCTCATCCGAGCGCCAACCTCCTTATCGACAAACAGGAACCCAAATGTCTCTCGAACAGCACTACTCCTCGATCCTGACCGGACTCGGCGAAGACATCGGCCGGGAGGGGCTGGTGGACACGCCCAAGCGCGCGGCCAAGGCCATGCAGTACCTCTGCCGGGGCTACAACCAGACGCTGGAAGAGGTGGTGGGCGAGGCGCTCTTCACGTCCGACAACAGCGAGATGGTGCTGGTCAAGAACATCGAGCTGTACTCCCTGTGCGAGCACCACATGCTGCCCTTCATCGGCAAGGCCCATGTCGCCTACATGCCCAAGGGCAAGGTGCTCGGCCTGTCCAAGGTGGCACGCATCGTCGACATGTACGCCCGTAGGCTGCAGATCCAGGAAAACATGACCCGGCAGATCGCCGAGGCCATTGAGCAGGTCACCGGTGCCGCCGGGGTCGCGGTGGTCATCGAGGCGCAGCACATGTGCATGATGATGCGCGGCGTGGAAAAGCAGAATTCCTCCATGGTCACCTCGGTGATGCTCGGCCAGTTCCGCGCCAGCGACGCCACCCGCGCCGAATTCCTCAGCCTGATCAATCGCTGAGTCGGCTGCGACGTCCGCTGCCCTGGAGGGTCGAAG
This sequence comes from Pseudomonas sp. PGPPP4, assembly GCF_002256045.1. Classification (NCBI taxonomy): domain Bacteria; kingdom Pseudomonadati; phylum Pseudomonadota; class Gammaproteobacteria; order Pseudomonadales; family Pseudomonadaceae; genus Pseudomonas; species Pseudomonas sp. PGPPP4. The sequence goes on along the minus strand of NZ_NKID01000002.1, from coordinate 594,020 downwards.
CCTCGAACCTCCAGGAGACCTGCACGCCATGCCGGACGTCCACAGCCTCACCCTGCTCAGGGCCCAGCCCGAACGCTCCCAGGCGCTGGGCGCCCATCTGCTCGATCTCGCCGCCGTGGCGGTGACCGATGCAGGGTGCCTGGACTACCGGGTATTCCAGGGCAGCGAGGATGGCGACCTCTGGGTGATCCAGGCTCGCTGGGCCTCGGTCGCCGCCCAGGACGATCACTTCAACCAGCCCCATACCCTCGCCTTCCTCGACGAGTTGCCCAAGCTGGCGGACGAGGTGGACCTGTATCCGCTGGAGCCGAAAGGGCCGACGGCCGAGCTTTGACGAGGGTCTGGCAAGGTTGTGCTAAATCGTAGGTTGGGTTGAGACGGCGCTATCGTCGAAGCCCAACAAAAGCGCCGCGGAGGCAATATCCGTTGGGCTTCGCTGCGCTCAACCCAACCTACGGTGCCCGTGGCAGGATCGCAGGTTGGGTTGAGACGGCTTTATCGTCGAAGCCCAACAAAAGCGCCGCGGAGCAACATCCGTTGGGCTTCGCTGTGCTCAACCCAACCTACGGTGCCCGTGGCAGGATCGTAGGCTGGGTTGAGACGGTTCTATCGCCGAAGCCCAACAAAAGTCGTAGGGTGGACAACGGCGCAGCCTTGTCCGCGAACGGGTACCGCGGGAGGTGCAGGGAGAACGCTGAGGTCAGGATCGACGCCGTTATCGCGGCCATGGGCCGCTCCTACAGGTGTTCGATGCGCCTGTAGGAGCGGCCGCATCGGCGGACCGCCATGGCCGCGATTGGGGGCCACTCAATACTCGGACAGCGCAAAGCTTGTCAGGGCGAAGGTGGGGATGCCGGCGGCTTCCAGGCGCTTGGAGCCGCCCAGCTCGGGCAGGTCGACGATGGCGGCGGCCTCGTGGACCTCGGCGCCCAGGCGGCGGATCAGGTTGCCGGCGGCCACCAGGGTGCCGCCGGTGGCGATGAGGTCGTCGACCAGCAGCACCGAATCACCGGCGCCGACGCTGTCCTTGTGCACCTCGATCACCGAATCGCCGTATTCGGTGCTGTAGACCTCGGTCAGCAATTCGGCCGGCAGCTTGCCCTGCTTGCGAAACAGCACCAGCGGCTTGCCCAGCTCATAGGCCAGGATCGGGCCGATGAGGAATCCGCGGGCATCCAGCGCCCCGACATGGGTGAAGGACGCCGAACGATAGCGCTCCAGCAACTCCGCCATGACGGCGCGCAGGCCTTCGGGCGACTGGAACAGCGGCGTGATGTCCCGAAAGATCACCCCCGGCTTGGGAAAATCGGGCACGGCGCGGATGAGGGATTTCAGGGCGGATTCGGAAAAGGACATGGCAGAGACTCTCGGGCGCCGGGCGCCTGGTTGAACACGATTGCACAGTATACCGGGGGCTGCCGGGCCGGGGCCAACCTGCTGTCCCCTGATGCTGAATCGATTCATGTAGTGACTTCCGTTGACAGCTACCAGCGAAGCGGACATTCTCGCTTTGGCGCAAACGTTTGCGCGACCACAAGAACCATAAGAATTCGGAGATTCCCCTATGCTGGCCTTTCGCCCTGCCCGCCTGCTGGCGGCTATCGCTCTCACCTCCGCTTCGCTGATCCTGCCGCTCGCCGCCAGTCATGCCACGGCCGCCGAAAAGCCCAAGGTCGCGCTGGTCATGAAGTCCCTGGCCAACGAATTCTTCCTGACCATGGAAGACGGCGCCAAGACCTACCAGAAAGACCATTCCGCCGATTTCGACCTGATCTCCAACGGAATCAAGGACGAGACCGACACCTCCAGCCAGATCCGTATCGTCGAGCAGATGATCGTGTCCAAGGTCGACGCCCTGGTCATCGCCCCGGCCGACTCCAAGGCCCTGGTTCCGGTGCTGAAGAAGGCCAGCGACGCCGGCATCAAGGTGGTCAACATCGACAACCGCCTGGATCCCGAGGTGCTCAAGTCCAAGTCCCTGGACATCCCCTTCGTCGGTCCCGACAACCGCAAGGGCGCGCGCCTGGTGGGCGAGTACCTGGCCAAGCAGCTCAAGCAGGGTGACCAGGTCGGCATCATCGAGGGCGTCTCCACCACCACCAACGCCCAGCAGCGCACCGCAGGCTTCAAGGACGCCATGGAAGCGGCCGGCATGAAGATCGTCGGCGTGCAGTCCGGCAACTGGGAAATCGACAAGGGCAATGCCGTCGCCGCGGCCATGCTCAACGAATACCCCGACCTGAAGGCCCTGCTGGCCGGCAACGACAGCATGGCGCTGGGCGCCGTCTCCGCCGTGCGCGCAGCCGGCAAGAAAGGCCAGGTGCAGATCGTCGGCTACGACAACATCAAGGCCATCCACCCGATGCTCAAGGACGGTCGCGTCCTTGCCACCGCCGACCAGTTCGCCGCCAAGCAGGCCGTGTTCGGGATCGAAGCCGCGCTCAAGCTGGTCAAGGGCGAGCCCACCGGTGCCAAGGACGGCGTGATCGAGACCCCGGTCGAACTCGTCACCCAGCCCTGATCCGAGGAGAGCCCCCATGTCGTCCGAGGTCATCCTCAGCGCCCGTGGCATCGGCAAGACCTATGCACAGCCGGTACTCGGCGGCGTGGACCTGGAATTGCGCGCCGGCCAGGTGCTGGCGCTCACCGGAGAAAACGGCGCCGGCAAGAGCACCCTGTCCAAGATCCTCTGTGGCCTGGTGCAACCCACCACCGGCGAGCTGAGCTTTCTCGGCCGACCCTATGCCCCGGGCAGCCGCCGCGAGGCGGAAGCCCAGGGGGTGCGGATGGTCATGCAGGAGCTCAATCTGCTGCCCACCCTCACCGTGGCGGAAAATCTCTTTCTCGACCGCCTGCCCCGACGGCTGGGCTGGATCGACCGCCGCCAGCTGCGCGAACAGGCGCGGCTGGCCATGGCCCAGGTCGGCCTGGAGTCCATCGATCCGGATACCCCCATCGCCGAACTGGGCGTGGGGCACCAGCAGATGGTGGAAATCGCCCGCAACCTGATCGGCGATTGCCGGGTGCTGATCCTCGACGAGCCCACCGCCATGCTCACCTCGCGCGAGGTGGAGCTGCTGTTCGAGCAGATCGAGCGGCTGCGTGCCCGGGGCGTGGCGCTGGTCTACATCTCCCATCGCCTGGAAGAACTCAAGCGCATCGCCCAGCAACTGGTGGTGCTGCGCGATGGCCGCCTGGTGGCCAATGCACCCATGGCGGAGTACGGCACCGACCAGATCGTCAGCCTCATGGTCGGCCGCGATCTCGGCGAGCACCTGGACATGGGCGAGCGCCGGTTCGGGCCGCCGCTGCTGGAGGTCAAGGGCCTGTCGCGCGCCGACAAGGTCCAGGACGTCTCCTTCAGCGTCCGCGCCGGGGAGATCTATGGCATTTCCGGATTGATCGGCGCCGGACGGACCGAGCTGCTGCGGCTGATCTTTGGTGCCGATCGCGCCGACTCCGGCGCGGTGCACCTGGCGGGCAAACCGGTCGACCTGGCCTCGCCGGCCAAGGTGGTACGCCAGGGCATCGCCCTGATCACCGAGGACCGCAAGGGCGAAGGCCTGCTGCTCAGCCAGCCGATCAGCGCCAACCTGGCCCTCGGCAACATGGCCAAGGTCGCCCAGCAGGGCCTGGTCAGCAGCACCCGAGAAGCGGCCCTGGCCGAGCGCCATATCAAGGGCATGCGCATCCGCTGCAACGATGGCACCCAGCCGGTGGGCGAACTTTCCGGGGGTAATCAGCAGAAGGTGGTCATCGGCCGCTGGCTCGAACGCGACTGCCAGGTGCTGCTGTTCGACGAACCCACGCGCGGCATCGACGTCGGCGCCAAGTTCGAGATCTACGGCCTGCTGGCCGAACTCACCCGCCAGGGCAAGGCCCTGGTCGTGGTCTCCAGCGACCTGCGCGAGCTGATGCTGATCTGCGATCGCATCGGCGTGATCTCCGCCGGCCGCCTGGAAGCCACCTTCGAACGCCATGATTGGGATCAGGAGCGGCTGCTGGCCGCCGCCTTCGCCGGCTATCGCTCCCGCGAAGCCCTGCTGGAAGAACCTGTCCCGCCGCAACCCCTTTCTCAGGAAGCCATTCGATGAGCAGTCTTCCCGTCACCTCCTCCCGGCGCGCCTTCGGCCTGGGCCTGGGCACCTACGTCGGCCTGGCCGCCGCCCTGCTGGCCATGATCGTGCTGTTCTCCCTCATGAGCAGTCACTTTCTCTCCTATGCCACCTTCACCACCCTCGCCAACCAGATCCCCGATCTGATGGTGCTGGCGACCGGGATGACCTTCATCCTGATCATCGGCGGCATCGACCTCTCGGTGGGTTCGGTGGTGGCCCTGGCCGCCGCCGTGGTCAGCGTCGCCACCCTGGAATGGGGCTGGGGCATCCTGCCCGCCGCCGCCCTGGGCATGCTCTGCGCCGCCCTGACCGGCACCCTCACCGGCAGCGTGACCGTGGCCTGGCGCATTCCCTCCTTCATCGTCTCCCTGGGCGTGCTGGAGATGGCCCGCGGCGCGGCCTATCAGCTGACCGATTCGCGCACCGCCTACATCGGCGATGCCTATGCCTGGCTGTCGACGCCCTTCGCCTTCGGCATCTCGCCCTCCTTCGTGATCGCCCTGCTGGTGATCGTGGTCGCCCAGCTGCTGCTGACCCGCTCGGTGCTCGGGCGCTACCTGATCGCCATCGGCACCAACGAGGAAGCGGTGCGCCTGGCCGGCATCAATCCCAAGCCCTACAAGGTCATCGTCTTCGCCCTCATGGGCCTGCTGGCGGGCCTCGCCGCACTGTTCCAGATCTCCCGCCTGGAAGCCGCCGATCCCAATGCCGGCGTCGGCCTGGAGCTGCAGGTGATCGCCGCCGTGGTGATCGGCGGGACCAGCCTCATGGGCGGTCGCGGCTCGGTCATCAGCACCTTCTTCGGCGTGCTGATCATCTCGGTGCTGGCCGCGGGCCTGGCCCAGATCGGCGCCAGCGAGCCGACCAAGCGCATCATCACCGGCGCGGTCATCGTGGTCGCCGTGATCCTCGATACCTACCGCAGCCAGCGCGCCAAGAGCAAGGGCTGATGGCGACCATCAAGGATGTCGCCGCCCGTGCCGGCATCTCCTACACCACCGTCTCCCATGTGGTGAACAACAGCCGCCCGGTCAGTCCGGGCGTGCGGGAAAAGGTCGAGGCGGCCATCGCCGAACTGGGCTATGTGCCCAGCGGCGTGGCGCGCTCCCTGCGCAGTCGCGCCACCGGCACCTTCGGCGTGCTGGTGCCCAATGCGGTCAACCCCTACTTCGCCGAGCTGGCGCGGGGGATCGAGGATCACTGCGAACGCCAGGGCTACAGCGTCATCCTCTGCAATTCCGATGACGACGCCGACAAGCAGCTGCGCTATCTGCGGGTGCTCAAGGAGCGCCGGATCGACGGTCTGGTGGTCGCCACCGTGGACGGCGATCCGCGCTTCGCCCGCGCCCTCGCCGGCCTGCGCATCCCGCTGGTGCTGGCCGACCGCCCGCTGGATGGCGTCCAGGCCGCGCATATCCGCATCGATCACCACCAGGGTGGCCTGCTCGCCACCCGCCACCTGCTGCAACTCGGTCATCGGCGCATCGCCTGCATCGGCGGCCCGGCCGACTCTCCCGTCGCCAGCGAGCGCATCACCGGCTACCAGCAGGCCCTGGCGGAGGCCGGTATCGCCCCTGGCGCCATCCAGCGCTGCCCCTTCACCGCCGCCGCCGGCCATGCTGCGGCCCGCGAATTGCTGGCCCGGACGGAGCGCCCCACCGCGATCTTCGCCGGCAATGACACCATCGCCCTGGGCGTGCTGCGCGCCGCCGCCGAACGGGGCCTGAGCGTCCCCGGCCAGCTGTCCGTAGTGGGCTTCGACGACATCGAACTCAGCCGCTATCTCTACCCGGCCCTGACCACCATCGGCCAGTCGATCCGTGACCTCGGCGAACGCGCCGCCCAGCTGCTGCTGGCGCGCCGCGAGACGGTCGGCAGCCCTTCCACCCACGACATCGCCGTACCCCGGCTGGTGCTGCGCGAATCCACCGCGGCGCCCTCTGCTCTGGAGACCTCCCATGCACCCTGACGTCGTCGTCATCGGCAGCCTGAACATGGACCTGGTGGTGCGCACCCCGCGCCTGCCCAAGGGCGGCGAGACCCTCGCCGGCCATACCTTCACCACCGCCCCCGGCGGCAAGGGTGCCAATCAGGCCGTGGCGGCCGCGCGCCTGGGCGCCCGGGTCGCCATGATCGGCTGCGTCGGCGCCGATCCCTATGGCGACTTCCTCACCCGCAGCCTGCTCCAGGAGGGCATCGACTGCCAGGGCGTCTCGGTGGCCGCCGAGGTGCCCACCGGTATCGCCTCCATCCTGGTGGACGACCAGGGCCAGAACGCCATCGTCATCGTCGCCGGTGGCAACGGCGAACTGTCCGCCACCCATCTGCAGGCCCAGGAACATGTGCTCGACCAGGCCAAGCTGGTGATCGCCCAGCTGGAAGTCCCGCTGGCCACCGTGGGCGCCGCCCTCGCCCGCGCCCATGCGCTGGGCAAGACGGTGATCCTCAATCCGGCGCCGGCCACCGGACCGTTGCCGGCCGAGTGGTACGCCCATATCGACTACTTGGTGCCCAACGAAAGCGAGGCCAGCCTGCTGACCGGCCTGCCGGTGGACACGCTGGAGCAGGCCGAAGCCGCGGCGCGCCAGCTGGTCGCCGCCGGCGCCCGCCAGGTGCTGCTGACCCTGGGCGGCCAGGGCCTGCTGCAGGTCTCCGCCGACGGCTGCCAGCACCACCCGGCCACGCCGGTCAAGGCGGTGGACACCACCGCCGCCGGAGACACCTTCCTAGGCGGCTTCGCTGCCGGCCTGGCGGAGGGGCTGAGCGTCTCGGCGGCCATCGCCCTCGGCCAGCAGGCCGCCGCCATCGCCGTCACCCGCCCGGGCGCCCAGCCCTCCATCCCCACCCGCCAGGAGCTCGCCCGGTGAAGAAGACCGCTCTGCTCAACATCGCCCTGTCCCAGGCCGTCGCCAGTCTCGGCCACGGCGACCTGGTGGTCATCGGTGACGCCGGCATGCCGGTGCCGCCGGGCACGCCCCTGGTCGATCTGGCCGTGACCCCGGGCGTCCCGGATTTCCTCAGTGTGGTGCAGGCGCTGCTCAGCGAGATGCAGGTGGAAAGTCACCTGCTCGCCGAGGAAACCCTCGAGGTCCAGCCCCCGGCCCTGGCCGAACTGGAGCGTCTCAACGCCGACGGCGCCCTGGGCAGCCGCCGCCTGGTTTCCCATGACGAGATGAAGACGCTGTGTCGCCAGGCGCGGGTGCAGATCCGTACCGGCGAGTGCCAGCCCTACACCAACCTGATCCTGGTGGCCGGCGTCACCTTCTAGCCGGCGGCCCTGCCCAGCAGCTGCCGGGTCGCCTGCAGGTCCAGCGGCCGGGCGAACAGATAGCCCTGGGCATGGCGGGCGCCCATGTCCTTGAGCAGTTGCAGTGCCTGGGCGTCCTCGACGCCCTCGGCGACCACATCCAGGCCCAGCGACTCGGCCATGCGCACGATGGCGCGGACGATGGCGACACTGCGCGTGCTGTCGCCCAGGCGCAGTACAAAGGATTTGTCGATCTTGAGGCCGCGAAAGCGGTATTCGTGGACATAGCCCAGCGACGAGAAGCCCGCGCCGAAATCGTCCAGCACCACCGAGACCCCGTGGCGATCCAGGGCCTCCATGGCCGCCTTGGCACGCTCGGGCTCGGCGACCAGGGCCCCTTCGGTCAATTCCAGGCAGATCCGTGACGGCGCCACACCGTACGCGGCGAGGATGCTCAGCACCTCGTCGGCGAATTCCGGCTGCACGATGCTGTAGCTGGAGCAGTTGACGTGCACCACCGGCCAATGAGCCTGGGCGGGCTCGGCCAGGGTGGCGGCGATGCGCGTCAGCATGTAGGTATCCAGCCGTCCGATCAGGCGCAGGCCTTCCAGCTCGGGGAGAAAGGCCCCCGGCGCCAGCACGCTGCCATCGGGCTGTCGCCAGCGGATCAGCGCCTCCAGCGCCGCCACGCGACCGGTGCCGACCTCGATGATCGGCTGGAAGAAGGGCTCCAGTTCGTTGCCGTTCTTCAGCGCCTTGCGCAGCGCGCCTTCGCGCACCACCTGGTCGGACACCACCTGGCGCAGTTCCTGGTTGAACACCGCGAAGTTGTCGCGGCCGCCCTGCTTGACCCGGTACATGGCCGTGTCGGCATCGCGCAGCAGGTCATCCGGCTGGCGATGCAAACTGGGATCGGCCACCACGATGCCGATGCTGCAGGAGGCGAACAGACTGTGGTCGTCAATCACCAGCGGGCGATCGAAGGCGTCGATGATGCGCTGGGCGATGGCCACCGGTGAATCGAGGCCGCCACCGGGCACCAGGATGGCGAATTCGTCACCCCCCAGCCGCGCCAGCAGGTCGGTCTCCCGCAGGCAGCCAGACAGCCGCTCCCCCGCCGCCACCAGCAGCAGATCGCCGAAGGGATGGCCGAACTGGTCGTTGATGCGCTTGAACCTGTCCAGGTCGAGAAACATCACCGCCAGGCCGGCGCCGTCGCGCTCCAGCGCCGTCCAGAGTTCGCCCAGGCGCTGCTGCAAGAAGCTGCGATTGGGCAGCCGGGTCAGGGCATCGTGATTGTTCTCGTACAGCAGTCGGGCATTGGCCGCATCCAGGGCCCGGGTGCGCTCCTGCACCCTGACCTCCAGGGCCTGGCGCGACTGCTGGATGGCTTCCGCAGCGCTGCGCCGGGACAAGGCGGTATCGATGTGGCGCGAGACGAAGGTCAGCAGCTCCTGGTCGCGCTGGCTGTAACGGACGTCTTCGCGATAGCTCTGCACCGCCAGTACGCCGCGGACCTGCTTGCCGTCATAGAGCGGGATGCCCAGCCAGGAACAGGCTTCCGGGGTGCCCTCGACCGGGGTGATCTCGCCGCGCTCGATGAGCAGGCGGGCCTTGTGCCGATCGATGATGCAGGGCCGCCGTTGGCGGATGGTGTATTCGGTATAGCCGCGGCTGCCGCGCCGAGCGACAGGGGCCGCGGTACGGCGCTCATCGGCGAAATAGGGAAAGCTCACCTCGCCCGAGGCGTCGTCGTAGAGGGCGATGTAGAAGTTGTGGGCATAGAGCAACTCGCCGACGACGCGGTGCAGCCCCCCCAGCAATTCCGGCATGTCGGTGCTGGCGCTGGACAGCTCGGCGATACGGAACAGCGCCGCCTGCAACTGCTCGGCGCGTTCGCGCTCGGCGATCTGCTCGCGCAGCCGGGCGTTGACCTCCGACAGCTCCTGGGTGCGCTGGCCCACGGTGGCTTCCAGATCCTCGCGCCGGAGGATGCGGTCCAGGGCCATGGCGACGTCACGGGCGATGACCTGGAACAGTGCCTGGTCCTCAGGGCCGTAACGGCGCTCGCGGTCGTAGACCTGCAGACTGAGCACGCCGAAGGTGCGATCGGCGCCATCCTTGAGCGGGATGCCCATCCAGAATTCGGGCACGCTGCCCTGGCAGTAATAGGGTCCGTTGGCCTGGGCGGCCTCCATGGCCTCCTTGGGCAGCAGCAGCGGCTCGCCGTGCATCAGCACGAAGGCGGTCAGGCTCGGCTGCTCGCGGTCCAGCGGCTCGAAGGAACCCGGCGCTGGCGGGCTCTCGTCGCGCTGATCGAAGTAATAGGGATAGTGGATCCGGTCGGCGTCGGGATCGAGCAGTGCCAGGCAGAGATTCTCCGCATCGATCAGGGTCACCAGCAACTCATGGGTGCGCTGCATGAACAGCTGGCGATCCAGGGTCGAACTGGCCAGGTAAGTGATGTCGTAGAGCACCTGCTGGATGGCCTGGGCCCGCTGCAACTGCAGGCGCTGCAGTACGAAGCCGAATCTCAGGGCCAGGGCGGCGAAATCGGTATGGCCATCGGGACGGGCGAGCAACCAGCCCAGCGGGGTCGGGCCACTGCCGGTGGGATAGCAGCGGAGCGAGGTCTGGGCGGACAGTAGCGCCAGTTCCTCGTCGTCGAGCAATTCCGGCCAGCCACCGGCGTCATTTCCGGTGGCCATGCAAGACCAGTGGCCACGGCGCTGGTACCAGGCCCAGTCAGCGCCCGCAGCCGACGCCCGCAGTTGCGCGATGATCTCGTCCGGCTCCAGCCCCGGCACATTCGGATCCGGCCAGCGTGTCTCCGGCGGCCTGACCGGGCCTACGCCTGGCAGCTGTTCCTCAGCCCCTTTCATGCTGACTCCTTCCCATGCATTCGCCGGATCCTGACACAGATGTCCCTGGCTTCGGCAAGTACGGAATGAACGGTTTGCTCGAGGGGGTGAACGGCAAAGATATGACTAAAGACGCTATTTGGCTAATACAAGAGTTGTACAGCCGACAGGCGCCTGTCCAACAACTCAGTGTTCCAGACAATCCCCTGCCGCTGGGCTTGTAAAACAAAAAGCCCAGGGCTTCCCCATCGATCCGAAAGGCCGTCGCCACCCGAATCTCTGGCTAGGCCAGGACCACTAATAAGCAGACAGAACGCAATCTGGCGGGGCGCTCCAGCCCGTTGTCGCCACTCTCCACGAGCAGGAGTTTTTCATGACCGCTTCCAAGCAAGACAACCTCATCGATTGGCTGCGCGATGCCCATGCCATGGAGGAACAGGCCGAGAAGATGCTCTCGGCCCAGGCCGCGCGCCTCGAGCACTATCCGCAGTTGCGCCAGCGTATCGAGCAGCACATCCGCGAGACCCAGGAACAGCGGCAGGTGATCGAAGGCTGCCTGAGCCGTCACGGCAGCAGCCCTTCGACCCTCAAGGACATGGGCGGCAAGTTGATGGCGCTGGGCCAGGCGATCGGCGGCGCTCCTATGAGCGATGAGGTCATCAAGGGGGCCATCGCCGGCTATGTCTTCGAGAACATCGAAATCGCCACCTACACCACGCTGATCGCGGCCGCTGCCGAGATCGGCGACAGCGAAACGCAGCAGGCCTGCGAACGCATCCTCGAACAGGAGAAGGCCATGGCGGCCTGGCTGCTGGAAGACCTGCCCGCCACCACCCGCGCCTTCCTGGAACGCTCCGCCGACCCCGATCTGACCGCGAAGCGCTGAAACGCCCGAGTTATACCGTGACTAGCCCCTGGAGGTTACATGTTCGTCCATAACAAGCGACTGCAATACACCGTGCGCGTGTCCGAACCCAATCCCGGTCTCGCCAACCTGATGCTGGAGCAATTCGGCGGTCCCCAAGGCGAACTCGCCGCCGCCATGCGCTACTTCACCCAGGCGATAGCCGAGCTCGACCCGGGCCGCAAGGACATGCTGTTCGACATCGCCACCGAAGAACTCAGCCACCTGGAAATCATCGGTTCGATGATCGCCATGCTGAACAAGGGCGCCAAGGGCGACCTGGCGGAAAAGACCCAGGAAGAAGCGGACATGTACCGCTCCCTGACCGGTGCCGGCAATGACTCCCACCTCACCCAGATCCTCTACGGTGGCGGCCCGCAACTGATCAACTCGGGCGGGGTGCCCTGGACCGCGGCCTACATCGACACCGTCGGCGAGCCGACCATCGACCTGCGATCCAACATCGCCGCCGAGGCCCGGGCCAAGATCGTCTACGAGCGCCTGATCAACGTCACCGACGATGCCGGCATCAAGGACACCCTGAGCTTTCTGATGACCCGCGAGATCGCGCACCAGAAGTCTTTCGAGAACGCGCTGCACTCCATCCAGCCCAACTTCCCCCAGGGCAAGATGCCACCGCGGCCGGAATTCGCCAGCGTCTACTACAACATGTCGCAAGGCGAAGGCGATATGCGCGGTCCCTGGAATCAGGGTCAGGACTGGGAGTTCGTGGAACAGCCCAGCCCCGCCGTGGACGGCGGCGACGGCCTGGCCAGCGTCAAGCTGCCGCCGATGCAGGCCAAGGCGGTCGAACAGCTCGCGACCCGCACCATGTCGGACCCGAATGCTGCACCGGTAACGGGTGCCGATCTGGGCGCCGGCCTGGCCAAGCAACTCGACAAGAACCGCCTGGAAGAGTGATGTCTAGGCGACGGCGCCCATCGGGCGTCGTCGCCCTCCCCTCGGCCCGATGACCTTTCGTCGGCCCGCTTGCGCGCCCTGCGCTTCCGCACGAACCTGGCCAATTGCCATCGGTCCTACTGCCGTCATCGTAGTAGGGAAAGCCCTGATGGAAGATTATCTCCTGGCGTTCGCCATGGTCGCTCTGACCGCCCTGTTCATAGGTCTCACTACCGTCGGTCTGGTGGAATTCACCTGATGGCGCTTTGCCGCCTTTCGCGCTGAACATTTGTCCGGCGGCGCAGTCTGCCGCTGTGCATTGATGCCATCACGTTGTATGACGTAGCCAGGGACGCCACCATGAAACGCCACGCTTACGCCTTAGCCCTCGTTGCAGCCGCCATCTGCAGCACACCCGTTTTCGCCATGGATCAGGATGCCCTGCAATTCGAGCAGGCCAGCATGGTCGCCTTCAAGAGCTGTGCGAACAAGGCGGTGATCGCCGGAACCCGCATCGGCGACACGGCTCGCTTCTCCGATACCGACAGCTGTGTCGTCCAGGCACTGTCGCAGATCGAGCCGGCCTACCAGAAGGCCCTTACCTCCCTGCAGAACAACGGCACCGCCCGCCGCTGCCTGCAGACCTACTACAGCAACTGGCTGACGCTGATGAAATCCCTGCCGGAGCTGCAGTCCAAGCCGCCGTCCTCGGTGCTGCTGACCGCCAACGGTGGCGAGCGCCGCCTCAACCAGTACTGGCAATTCGTGGTCAGCGCCCGCTGATCATGCCCCGGCGTCCCGCGGGGAGCCTGGGCTCCCCGCGCGCGTTTCAGCCGATGGCAACATGCCCCGGCTGCGCCGCCACCCGCGCCAGCCAGGCCTGGATGGCCGGATAGTCGTCCAGGCTGAAGCCGCCTTCGTGGGCGACGTGGGTGTAGGCATAGAGCGCGATATCGGCGATCGAGTAGTCCTCGCCGACCAGGAAGGGCGTGCGCTGCAGCTGCTGCTCCATCACCCGCAACGCCTTGTAGCCGCGCACCAGGCACACCTCGTACTCCTCACGGCGCTCTGCCGGCAGCCCCTGGTAAAGCTGGATGAAGCGCGCCACCGCCACATAGGGTTCGTGACTGTACTGCTCGAAGAATTGCCACTGCAGCACCTGGGTCCGCAGCCGCGGTTCGCTGGGCAGGAAGCGCGTGCCGTCGGCGAGGAAGTTGAGGATGGCATTGGATTCCCACAGGCAGGTGCCGTCTTCCAGCTCCAGCACCGGAATCTTGCCGTTGGGATTCTTCGCCAGGAAGGCTTCGCTGTGGGTCTCGCCAGCGAGGATATCGACCTCGTGCCAGCGATACTCCAGGCCGAGCAGGTGCAGCATCAGCACCACCTTGTAGCAGTTGCCGGAACGGCGATCGCCATAGACCTGATACATCTCACAGCTCCTTGTCATGGGGGGTGGCTTCCCGGATCACGCCGGACAGGCGCGGAAGGCCCGTATCCAGCCGTTCGGGCAGCACATGGCTGAAATTGAGCCGCAGCAGACCGCGGTGACGATCCGGCTCGGCGAAGAACGGCTCGCCCGGCATGAAGGCGACGTCCTGAGCCAGGGCGGCGTCCAGCAGCGTACGGGTATCCAGGGGCGTTTTCAGCCGTAACCAGAAGAACAGCCCACCCTGGGGAATCTGCCAGTCGGCGATGTCGCTGAAATGTCGCGTCAGGGCCAGGGCGAAGCCATCCCGACGCTCACGGTAGAAGGCCCGCACCTCCTGCAGGTGCCGGGCGTAGCGCTCGCTACCCAGCCATTGCAGCACCTGCCACTGGCTCATGCGGCAGGTGTGCAGATCGGCCGCCTGCTTGAGCGCCCGCAAGGGCTTGAGCAATTCAGGCGAGGCGATCAGGTAGCCCACGCGCAGGCCGGGCAGCAGCGTCTTGGACAGGCTGCCGGTGTGGATCCAGGCGCTGCGCCGGAGTTGGGCGCATAGCGGCCGCGCCGGCGCGCCATCGTAGCTGAGTTCGCGATAGGGCTCGTCCTCTACCAGGGTCACGCCGTACTCGTCCAGCAGGGCTGCCACCGCCGCACGGTTGGCTGCGGAATAGCGCACCCCGGAAGGATTCTGGAAGGTCGGGATCAGATAGGCGAAGGCCGGGCGTCGCTCTTCCAGGCGCAGGCGCAAGGCCTCCAGGTCCAGCCCCTCCGGCGTCAGGCTGACCTCCAGGCACTCCGCGCCAAAGAACTGGAAGCTCTGCAGCGCCGCCAGGTAGGTTGGGCCTTCCACCAGCACCGGGGTGCCGACGTCGAGATAGAGCTTGGCGATCAGATCCAGGGCCTGCTGGGAACCCGTGGTCACCAGCACCTGGTCCGCCGTGCAGTCCAGGCCATAGGCGCGGGCCTGGGCGGCGATGGCCTCGCGCAGCGCCGGCTCGCCCTCGCTCATGCCGTACTGACCCAGGCCGGCCGGCATCGTGCTCCAGTCCACCGCTGGCAGACAGCGCTCGGCCGGCAGCCCTCCGGCAAAGGACATCACCTCCGGACGCTGCGCCGCTGCCAGGATGTCGCGGATCAGGCTGCTCTTGAGTCGGGTCACCCGTTCGGAAAATGCCATCTGCCCTCCTGTGGCCCGTGGCCTGGTAATGAGTCAAACTACTTGACCGACCCTAATCCACTCCGGAAAGACAAGTCAATATGCTTGACCTAAATCAGACCTCCCAGCAGCGCCTGATCATGGAGACCTTCTTCTTCGGCTACCAGGCGTTCACCGCCAAGGCCGACGACATGCTGGCGCGGCGTGGTCTGAGCCGGGTCCACCAGCGCATCCTGTTCTTCATCGCGCGCGAGCCGGGCCTGAGCAACAAGGCGCTGCTGGAGGTGCTCAACGTCAGCAAGCAGGCCTTGAACATCCCGCTGCGGCAGTTGCTGGAGATGCAACTGGTGGCCATGGAGACGGATGCCGCGGACAAGCGCAAGCGGCGGCTGTCCCTGACCCGGGGTGGCGCCGCCCTGGAGCAGACCCTGAGACGCGAGCAGATGCGCCTGGTGCAGGCGGCGCTGGCCACGGCCGGAGCGGATGCGGCCGAGGGCTGGCTGGCGTTCAATCAGGCCCTGGCCGGCCGCCAGGAGAGCGAAAGCGACAGCCAGGACAGTTCGACCCCTTCGGTCGGCTCCTGAAAACTGTACCGCTGGTTCGCGGCCTCGGTGTACGGATACCGCCCCGAGCGGCCTGGCTAAGCTGGCGCAAAGCCCAGGGATGCCCCTCATGACCGTCGAACTGCTCTCCGCCTTCATGCTCTTCGCCTTCGTCTCCTCCGCCACGCCCGGCCCCAACAACATGATGCTGCTGGCGTCGGGGGTGAATTTCGGTTTCCGGCGGACCCTGCCGCACATGTTCGGCATCAGCCTGGGCCACATGCTGCTGGTCATCTGCACTGGCCTCGGCCTGGGTCAGCTGTTCGTGCTCTATCCGCCGCTGCAGATCGCCCTGCGGGTCATTGGCGGCGCCTACCTGCTGTATCTGGCCTGGAAGCTGGCCACCGCCTCCGCCCCCACGCCGCGGGAATCGGGCAGCGGCAAGCCCTTCGGCTTCTTCCAGGCAGCGGCCTTTCAATGGGTGAACCCCAAGGCCTGGGTGATGGCCATCGGCGCGGTCACCGCCTATATTCCGGCCGAGAACTTCACCGCCAACCTGTTGCTGGTGGCCCTGCTCTTCGCCCTGATCAACCTGCCCAGCGTCAGCCTCTGGACGCTGTTCGGCATGGGCCTGCGCCGTCTGCTCAGCAGCCCGGCACGGCTGCGGCTGTTCAACTGGAGCATGGCCCTGCTGCTGGTGCTGTCCCTCTACCCCATCCTGTTCGGCCATCACTGAGGTTTTTCGATGCACGCGGCTCCGCAACGCCTTTCCCCACTGGCCGATACCTCGCCCGCCGCCGTGGTCGCCGGCTTCGTCGCCATGCTGGTGGGCTACACCAGTTCCCTGGTGCTGATGTTCCAGGCCGGTCAGAATGCCGGCCTGAGCAGCGGACAGATCTCCTCCTGGATCTGGGCACTGTCCATCGGCATGGCGCTGACTACCATCGGCCTGTCGTTGAAGTACCGCACCCCCATCGTCATCGCCTGGTCGACCCCGGGCGCCGCGCTGCTGGTCACCAGCCTGCCGTCGGTGCCCTACAGCGACGCCATCGGCGCCTTTGTGCTCTGCGCCGTGCTGCTCGCGCTCTGCGGCATCACCGGCAGCGTCGACCGCCTGCTGCGCCGGGTCCCGCCGGCGCTGGCCGCCGCCCTGCTGGCCGGCATCCTCTTTCGCATCGGCATCGAGATCTGCGCCGCGGCCCAGCACCAGACCGCGCTGGTGCTGGGCATGGCCCTGGCCTATCTGGTGGCCAAGCGGCTGTGGCCGCGCTACTGCGTACTGGTCGCCCTGGTGGCTGGCCTGCTGCTGGCCGCCGGACTGGGCCTGCTGGACTTCCACAGCCTGCGCCTGGAGTTGGCGATGCCGGTATGGACCACCCCGACCTTTTCCCTGGCCGCCACCATCGGCATCGCCATCCCGCTGTTCGTAGTGGCCATGGCCTCGCAGAACATGCCCGGTATCGCCGTGCTGCGCACCGATGGCTACGCGGTCCCGGCCTCGCCGCTGATCGCCACCACCGGCCTCGCCTCGCTGCTGCTGGCACCCTTCGGCTCCCATGGCATCAACCTGGCGGCCATCAGCGCGGCGATCTGCACCGGTCCCCAGGCCCATGAAGACGCCAGCAAGCGCTATACGGCGGCGGTCTGGTGCGGACTCTTCTATGGCATCGCCGGGCTGTTCGGCGCCACCCTGGCGGCGCTGTTCGCCTCGCTGCCCGGCGAATTGGTGATCTCGGTGGCCGCCCTGGCGCTGCTCGGCTCCATCATGAACGGCCTGCACGGCGCCCTCGCCGACCCCGGCCAGCGCGAACCGGCGCTCATCACCTTTCTGGTCACCGCCTCGGGCCTGACCCTGGGCGGGATCGGCTCGGCCTTCTGGGGCCTGGTCGCCGGTCTTTTGGCCAGTTTGCTACTCACCGCACGCCGCCGTTAGAACCCGCGCCCCTCCCGACGGGTCGGAACTGGATCCTTCCCGTCAGGAGAACACCATGTCCCGTACCAATCGCCAGTTCCTGCTCGCCAAACGCCCATCCGGCGAACCCACCGCCGACACCTTCGAGCGCGTCGAGCAGCCGATCGGCGAACCCGGCGCCGGTCAGGTGCTTATCAAGAATCTGTACCTGTCCCTCGACCCGGCCATGCGCGGCTGGATGAACGAGGGCAAGTCCTATATCAAGCCCATCGGCATCGGCGAGGTCATTCGCGCCCTGGGCGTCGGCGAGGTGGTGGCGTCCAACCACCCGGACTTCAAGGTGGGCGATACCGTCAATGGCATGCTCGGCATCCAGGACTATTACCTGGGCGAGCCCCAGGGCTTCTACAAGGTGGATCCCAGCAAGGCCAGCCTGCCCCAGTACCTTTCCGTACTCGGCATGACCGGCCTGACCGCCTACTTCGGCCTGCTCGAGGTCGGCGAGCCCAAGGCCGGCCAGACCATCGTGGTCTCCGGCGCGGCCGGCGCGGTGGGCAGCATGGTCGGCCAGATCGGCAAGCTCAAGGCCTGCCATGTGGTGGGCATCGCCGGTGGCGCGGAGAAATGCCGCTATCTGATCGAGGAGCTCGGCTTCGACGCCGCCATCGACTACAAGGCCGAGCCGGACCTCGCAGCCACCTTGCAGCGCGAGTGCCCCAACGGCATCGACGTCTATTTCGACAACGTCGGCGGTCCGACCCTGGACGCGGTGCTGGCGCAGATCAATTTCCGCGCGCGGGTGGTGCTCTGCGGCGCCATCAGCCAGTACAACAGCGACAAGGTGCAGGGCCCGCAGAACTACCTGGCGCTGCTCAGCAATCGCGCGCGCATGGAAGGCTTCATCGTGCTCGACCACGCGGCTCGCTATGCCGAGGCGCAGAAGCAGCTGGCGATCTGGCTGGCCGACGGCCAGCTCAAATCCCGCGAGCATATGGTGGAAGGCCTGGACACCTTCCCCGAGACCCTGATGAAGCTGTTCTCCGGCGAGAACTTCGGCAAGCTGGTACTTAAGGTATAGGCCGCGCGTCGGAAAGTCGTCACGAGCGGGTCGCGAAAGCGACCCGCCTGGCTTTAAGGCGTCAACTTACAGACGGCCAATCGCCACCATCCGCCTAAGCCATTGATTTTACTGGCACTGCAAGACTGGCACGCTTCTCGCTGTAGAGGGACTATCCGCCAAGGAGAACAGGCATGGTCCCGCCCTCGTCCAACACCATCAATCTCGATCGCGCTCGCCAGCAACGCAACGCCAACCTGGCCACCCCCGCCCGCGACAGCGATCCGGCGGTGCTGGGCGCGCTGCGTCAGCGCCTGCTCAGCGTCCTGCAGACCTCGCTGGAGCTCGAACGGGTTCTGCAACTCTTCCGGCAGGAGGTGGATACCCTGGTGGAGCTGCCCGGCCTCAGCTACCGGAATGCCGCGGAAGACGTGGCCATCGGCCTGGGCGAAGAACAGGGTCATCAGGTGCACTATCACCTGAGCCAGGGGGACCTGCGTCTGGGCGACCTGACCTTCTACCGTCAGGAGCGCTTCCAGGACAGCGAACTCGGGGCGCTGGAATACCTGCTCGGCAGTCTGCTGTTTCCCCTGCGCAATGCCCTGCTCTATCGCGAGGCCCAGAACAACGCCCTGCGCGATGCCCTGACCGGTGTCGGCAATCGCAGCGCCCTGGATCGTGCCTTGGTGCGGGAACTGGAACTGGCCCGCCGGACCCAGCAGCCGCTGTCGCTGCTGATGGTGGATCTGGACCACTTCAAGCGCATCAACGATAGGTTCGGCCACAGCGTCGGTGACGACGTGCTGCGCCAGACCGCCCGCACCCTCGGCAACAACCTGAGAAGCATGGACATGGTCTTTCGCTTTGGCGGGGAGGAATTCTGCGTACTGCTGTCGGCCACCGGCCACGACGCGGCGCATATCGTGGCGGAACGGCTGAGAGCGGCGGTGGAGGTCCAGTCGGAGACCGCCGGCGCCATCCCCTTGCCGGTCACCCTGAGCCTGGGTCTGGCGACCCTGCGCGACGTGGAATCCCCGCGCTGCCTGCTGCTCCGCGCGGATCGCGCCCTCTATCAGGCCAAGGCCGAAGGCCGCAATCGCTTCTGCAGCCTGGCCTGAAGGTCGCCTGGAGCCAGACGACCCTTCTGCTTAGCGGCGACCGCCCTTGCCGGTACCGCCGCCACTCGGACCGCGACGCGGGGCGATGCCCGGCGAGGTACGGCCCTTGCTGACCGGCTTGCGACCCATTTCGCTGGGACGCTCGGCCACGGCCGACCCCTGGGGCTTGCCGGTCTTGCCCGTCTTGTTGAGCTTGTTGCGCGAACCCCGACCGGCATCGATCGGCCGCGCGGTCTTGCGCTGCTGACGCTCGAGCTTTTCCTTGGTCTTGCCGCCCATGGACGGCAGCGCCACCGGCGGCAGGCCGACTTCGCCCGCGAGGATGTCGATCTCCCCCTGGGTCATCTCGCGCCAGCGCCCGACCGGCAGATCGCTGGTCATGAACACCGGACCGAAACGTACGCGCTTCAACCGGCTCACCACCAGGCCCTGGGATTCCCACAGCCGACGGACTTCGCGGTTGCGGCCTTCCATTACCACGCAATGGAACCAGTGGTTGAAGCCGTCGCCTTCCGGCGCCTGCTGGACGTCGGTGAAGCGCGCCGGGCCGTCTTCGAGGATCACTCCGTTCTTCAGGCGCAGCAGCATCTCTTCGGTCACCTCGCCCCGTACCCGTACCGCGTACTCGCGGTCCATCTGGTAGGACGGGTGCATCAGCCGGTTGGCCAGTTCGCCGTCGGTGGTGAACAGCAGCAGGCCGGTGGTATTGATGTCCAGGCGACCGACGTTGATCCAGCGGCCCTGCTTGGGCTTGGGCAGGCGGTCGAAGACGGTGGGCCGGCCTTCGGGATCGTCACGGGTGCAGATCTCGCCTTCGGGCTTGTTGTAGATCAGCACGCGGCGTACCACTTCCTCGGCCTGGTCGCGCTTGAGCAGCCGTCCGTCCACCGCGATGGCGTCCTTGGGCATGACGCGCAGGCCCAGGGGCGCGACCACGCCGTTGACCTTGATGCGGCCTTCGCCGATCCAGGCCTCGACGTCGCGGCGCGAGCCGACGCCCAGGCGCGACAGCACCTTCTGCAGCTTTTCGCCAGCCGGCGCGGGTGCGCTTTCTTCGAGGATTTCGTTTGGGGGATTCTTGTCGAGGGTCATCAGGCACCTCCCGGTGTAGTGGACGACAAAGGCGCCGCGGAACGGGCGCCAGGAAAAAGACAGGGGCGCATGATAGCGCCCCTGCTCGCGCCAGCCTAGCGAGTGTGGTGTCTCTGAAGTTGACTGCACAATTTTGGCGGCGCTTTTTCGGCTGTGGCGGCGTTGCCACTCCTCGCCATAGCCCTGCTATGACTCGTACCGGCGCCTGGCCACATCGGAGCGCCGAACCGCCAAAAAATCCCTCGCCAATTCTTGCGCGAACTTCAGAGACACCGCACTGGCCTGGCGGGTGAAGGATGGCCGCAGTGTCAGTCCAGTGTGGCCAGGGCCTCGCGGCAGAGTTGCTCGACGCGGGTCCAGTCCTTGGCCTTCACCACGTCGCCGGGCAGCATCCAGCTGCCGCCAACGCACAGCAGGTTGGGCTGCTGGAAGTAGTTCTTCACGTTGCCTGGGTTGACGCCGCCGGTGGGGCAGAACTTGAGTTCGGCGAAGGGACCGGCAAAGGCCTTGAGCGCATCGACGCCGCCATAGACGTTGGCGGGAAACAGCTTGAAGCGGCGATACCCCAGGCGGTAGGCCTGCATGATCTCCGAGGGCGTGGCGATGCCGGGCAGCAGCGGGATGGGCGCCGATACCCCGGCCTGGAGGATTTCCTCGGTGGTGCCCGGGGTGACGATGAACTGGGCGCCCGCCTCGACCGCGGCGTCGAACATCCGCACGTCCAGCACGGTGCCCACGCCGACATCCAGCTCCGGACGTTCCTGGCGCAGCAGGCGCACCGCATCCAGCCCATGGGCCGATCTCAGGGTGATCTCCAGGGCGGTGAGCCCCCCGGCGGCCATGGCGTCGGCGAAGGGCAGCACGTCGGCCGGATCGTTGATCACGATCACCGGCAGGATCCGCGCACGGGCGCAGAGGGCATCTAGGGTCGCGATCTTGTTCTGCATGTCCAAAACTCAACTCCTCGTCAGGGGCACCAATAGACGACCAGGGGTTCGCGCAGGAACGCCTTGATCGGAGTGGCCAGCTCGTCGCCCTCGGCCAGAGCGGTTTCCAGCACCTGTCGCTTGCCTGCGCCCTGGATGGCGAGGATCTGTTGCCGCGCGCGGCTCAGGTAGGCACGGCTCAGGGTGATACGGGTCTGGGGCGCGGACGGTGCCACGCCGGGAAAGCTGAGGCGCTCGCTGGCCGGATCCAGGGCCTCTTCCAGGCCGGGACTGCCGGGGAACAGCGAGGCGGTATGGGCGTCGTCACCCATGCCCAGCACCAGCACATCGGGCGTCGCCAGGGCGCCGCGCAGCCGGGCTTCGGTCAGGGCCATGCCCTCTTCCGTGGAGTTGGCCGGGCTGTAGAGATCGACGAAGCCCGCCGCAGCGGCAGGCCCCTGGAACAGGTGCTTGCGCAACAGGCCGGCATTGCTGTCCGGATGGTCAGCCGGTACCCAGCGCTCATCCGCCAGGGTCACCAGTACCTTGGACCAGTCCAGTTCGGTCTGGGCCAGGCGCTCCAGAAAGGGCACCGGGCTGCGACCGCCGGAGACGATCAGCAGCGCCTCGCCGCGGGCTGCCAGGGCCTCACGCAGCGCGGTGGTGACGGTCTCGGCCAGCGCCGCGGCGTGGGCGTCGCGGTCAGGCAATTCGCGCAGGGTCACGCCCTGCCCCAGATCAGACGTCGCCATACCAGGATCTCCCGTCTCGTGCGATCAATGCGATGGAGGTCAGCGGACCCCAGCTGCCGGCGGCATAGGACTTGGGCGAGTCGCCCATCTTCGACCAGCCATCCATCAGCTGGTCGCACCATTTCCAGGCCGCTTCGATCTCGTCCTTGCGGACGAACAGCGACTGGTTGCCCTGCATGACTTCCAGCAGCAGTCGCTCATAGGCATCCGGCGTGCGTAGATGCTTGAAGGTCTCAGAGAAGTTGAGTTGCAGCGGACCGCTGCGCAGCTGCATGCCCTTGCGCAGGCCCTGATCCTTGCTCATCACCTGCAGCGAGATGCCCTCGTCCGGCTGGATGCGGATGATCAGGCGGTTGCTGATCAGGCTGCGCTGCTCGGGGGCGAAGATGTAGTGCGGTGGTTCCTTGAAATGGATGACGATCTGCGACAGCTTCTGCGGCATGCGCTTGCCGGTGCGCAGATAGAAAGGCACGCCGGACCAGCGCCAGTTGCGGATGTCCGCGCGGATGGCGACAAAGGTCTCGGTGCGGCTCTCGGTGTTGGAATTGGGCTCTTCCAGATAGCCCGGCACAGGCTTGCCGTCGCTGTAGCCGGAGGTGTACTGACCCAGGACCACTCGGCTGGCGAGCTGGTCGGCGGTGATCGGCTCCAGCGCCTTGAGCACCTTGACCTTCTCGTCGCGGATGCTGTCGGCGGAAAGATCCGCCGGCGGATCCATGGCGGTCAGGCAGAGCAGTTGCAGCAGGTGGTTCTGCACCATATCGCGCAGCTGGCCGGCCTGGTCGAAGTAGCCCCAGCGACCCTCGATGCCGACCTTCTCCGCCACGGTGATCTCCACGTGGGAGATGTAGTTCTGGTTCCACTGGGTCTCGAACAGGCTGTTGGCGAACCGCAGGGCGATGAGGTTCTGCACGGTTTCCTTGCCCAGGTAGTGGTCGATGCGATAGACGCGGTCTTCGGGAAAGAAGCGCGCCACAGCGTCGTTGACCACCTTGGAGGATTCCAGGTCGTAGCCGATGGGCTTTTCCATCACCACCCGGGTGCGCTCGCACAGGCCGACGGCGGCCAGGTTCTCGCAGATGGCGCTGTAGACCAGCGCCGGGGTGGCAAAATAGGCGATCAGCGGCGACGTCTCACCCACATCCTCGGCAAGTCCCGTATAGTCTTCGCGATTGCGGAAATCGATGGCGCGATAGCCGAGACGACCACGCATCCGGGTCCATACCGTTTCGTCCCAATCGGCCTTGGGCACATAGTGGCGCAGGCGCTCCTCGATGTGTTCCAGCTGCTTGACCCCATCGCCCTGGTCACGCGCCAGCGCCATGATGCGGGTATCCTCGTGCAGCAGACCTTCACGATCCAGCTGATACAGGGCAGGGAAAAGTTTGCGTAGGGCCAGGTCGCCCAACGCGCCGAAGATTGCCAGGGTACAGGGTAGAACTCGGACGCCAGCCATAAATATTCGTTCTTTTACTTAAAGTTTGAGATATTCCAGCCCCATCATAGGGGAGCCGGGGCGATTCGCGTAGTCTTTATATTAAAAAATACGGCGCAGGGGTAAGCCCGGCCCACACCTTTTATAGCCTTAGGATAGAGGCACAACAACCACTAGGAGTTCTCATGGATCGTGCCAGCACCCTGCTGCAAACCATCCAGACCCGTATCGGCGAACTCAACCGCGCAGAACGCAAGGTCGCCGAGGTCATTCTGCAGAATCCCCGGCAGGCCACCCGCTACACCATCGCCGCCCTGGCCCAGGCGGCCCAGGTCAGCGAGCCCACCGTCAACCGCTTCTGCCGTTCCCTGGGCGTGAGCGGCTATCCGGAAATGAAGATCCAGCTGGCGCAGAGCATCGCCAGTGGCGCGGTCTATGTCAGCCAGGCGGTGGAAGCCAACGACGAACCCGAGGCGTACGCGGAAAAGATCTTCAGCAGCACCATCGCCTCGCTGGACAGCGCCCGCCAGCGGCTGGACGCCCGCACCGTGGATCGCGCGGTCGACCTGATGATCCAGGCGCGGCAGATCCACTTCTTCGGTCTCGGTGCCTCGGCACCCGTGGCCCTCGACGCCCAGCACAAGTTCTTTCGCTTCAACATGGCGGTGTCGGCGCATTCGGACGTGCTGATGCAGCGGATGCTCGCCTCCATCGCCAGGACCGGCGATCTCTTCGTGATCATCTCCTACACCGGCCGCACCCGCGAACTGGTAGACGTGGCCAAGCTGGCCCGGGACAACGGCGCCTCGGTGCTCGGCCTCACCGCCAGCAATACCCCGCTGGCCAAGGTCTGCACCCACAGCCTGGACATCCCGCTGCCGGAAGACACCGACATCTACATGCCCATGACCTCGCGGATCATCCAGCTCACCGTGCTGGACATCCTGGCTACCGGGGTCACGCTCAAGCGCGGCGTGGATTTCCAGCCGCACCTGCGCAAGGTCAAGGAAAGCCTGGTCGCCACCCGCTATCCCTCGGAGCCCGACCAGGGCTAAGCGCCCTCACTGTGCAAAACCTGCTTAGGATCACGCGAGCTAGAGCCAGACAAGGCCTAGGCGGCCCCACGAAAGCGCCTGAGGAAGCGGAGTTTACATCTAGTAAATGAGCATTCCGAAGGGGCTGGCCTTCCAGGGCGCTTTCAACGCGGTCTGGCCGACGCGTAGCAGATCGTAAGCAGGTTTTCAGATGTCGTCGCGGTGGCTGAACAAGTCCCAGGTCGACATGAACAGCGCGGCGATCAGCGGGCCGATGACGAAGCCGTTGAGGCCGAACAGCGACATGCCGCCGATGGTGGAGATCAGTACCACGTAGTCGGGCATCTTGGTGTCCTTGCCGACCAGGATGGGGCGCAGCAGGTTGTCCACCAGGCCGATCACCACCACGGCGAAGACGATCAGAATCACGCCCTTGATCACCGCGCCGGTGGCCAGGAAGTAGATGGCCACCGGCACCCAGATCAGCGCCGAGCCGACCGCGGGCAGCAGCGAGAGGAAGGCCATCAGGGTGCCCCAGAGCACCGCGCCCTGCACACCCAGCACGCCGAGGATGAAGCCGCCCAGGGCCCCCTGCACCACGGCGACGATGATGTTGCCCTTGACCGTGGCGCGCACCACGGCGGTGAACTTGGCCATCAGGCTGCGCTTGTGCATGTCGCTCAGCGGGATCGCCTTGCGGATCAGTGCCACCAGTTGCGAACCGTCGCGCAGCAGGAAGAACAGCAGATAGAGCATCACGCCGAAGCCGATCAGGAACTGGAAGGTGCCCTGCCCGAAGCTGAAGGCCTGGGTGGCGACCCACTGGCTGCCCTGCATGGCACCGGCGGAGAGCTTCTGGCGGATGCCGTCCAGGTCACCGGCGCCAAAGCGCTGCAGGACGCTGCGTACCGAATCCGGCAAGGCACCCCAGATCTGCTGGTAGTACTGGCCGAAGTTGAGCTGACCGCTGCTGACCTGCTGATACAGCAGCGAGCCTTCCTGCACCAGGGAGATGGCGATGAACACCACCGGCAGGATGACGATGAGCAGGATCACGAACAGGGTGCAGAGCGCCCCGAGGTTACGTCTGTTGTTGAAGCGGCGGACGAACCAGCGCTGCAGCGGGGCGAACAGGATGGCGAGGATGGCACCCCAGAACACCGCCCCCAGGAAGGGCGTGAGGATCCAGACGAAGGCCAGCGAGACCACCACCAGCAGGATCAGGAACGTCTTGTTTTCCAGCCGAGCACTTTTCATTGGCTTTCGCGATTCCAAACAAGGATGACAGGCCTTGCTTAGAGCCTCGGAAGCCGTGGGGTTCCCATAAGCACCCCAACTCGACCCGAAGAGACGCGCCGGCGAGACCGGCGCGCCCGGGATCATATCCGAAACTGGCGGACCAGGCCGTCCAGGCGCTCGCCCAGGCCGACCATGCCGGCGGTGTTGCGCGCGCCCTGCTGGGCGCCTTGGGCCATGCTGTCGACGGCATTGGCGATGGTGTGGACGCTGCGATTGACTTCTTCGGCCACCGCCGTCTGTTCCTCGGCGGCACTGGCGATCTGGCTGTTCATGGCGTTGATGGTGGCGATCAGTTCGCTGATGGCAGCCAGGGCGGTGCCAGCCTGCTCGGCCTGGGCCGTGGTGGCTTCGCCCATCCCGCCCGAGCGTTCCATGGCCCCGACCGCGCGGCCGGTGGCCTGTTGCAGGCGATCGATCATGCCCTGGATTTCCTGGGTGCTCTGCTGGGTCCGGCTGGCCAGGGCCCGTACCTCGTCGGCGACCACGGCGAAGCCGCGACCGGCCTCCCCGGCGCGCGCCGCTTCGATGGCGGCATTGAGCGCCAGCAGATTGGTCTGTTCGGCGATGGCGCGGATCACGTCCAGTACGCCGACGATGGCGCCCACGTCCTGCTTGAGGCTATCCAGGGACACGCTGCTCTGGCGCACCTCCTCGACCAGTTCATGAATGCGCGCCACGCTGATGGCGACCGTCTCGCGGGCCAGCCGGCCCTTCTCCTCGGTCTGGCGGGTGGCTTCGGAGGCCTGCAGGGCACTGCTCGCCACTTCCTGGGCCGCCGCGGACATCTGGTTGATAGCGGTGGCCACCTGGTCGGTTTCGCTGCGCTGGCGCTGCATGTCGCGATCGGTGCGCTGGGCCTGCTGGGCGACGTCGTCGAGCAGACCGGTGAACTGGTGAGTGATGTCGACGACCTGGGCGATGGTGCCCTGGATGCGATCGACGAAGCGGTTGAAGGCGGCGGCCAGCTCACCGATCTCGTCACGCCCGTTGACCGGCAGGCGGCGGGTCAGATCGCCCTCGCCGGCGGCGATGTCATCGAGGTTCTCGCGAATCTGCGCCAGGGGCCTGAGGGTCCGGGCGGCAAAGAGTTGCGCGGCGATACCGATCATCACCAGCAGCACGCCGGAGGTACCGAAGATCAGCCAGAGCTGGTCCTGGGTACGCTTGGCGACCTGGTCGGCCACGGCCGCGACCTCGGCTTCCACGCCATCCAGGTTCACCGCGGAACCGATCACCAGGTCCCAGTTGGGCAGGTAGTCGGTATAGGCGAGCTTGGGCACTAGCACGTCCTTGTTACCCGGCAGCGAAGAGCTGTAGCGACTGAAATGCGAGCCATCCTTGCCGACCCGGACCAGTTCCTGGTTGAGGTAGACGCCGCTGGGATCGCGATTGTCTTTGAAGCTCTTACCGATCCCGGCCGGGTCGTTGCCCTTGAACAGGCGGACCACGTTGGAATCGTAGCCGAAGATATAGCCATCCTTGCCGTAGCTGATGGCGGACAGCAGGCGGATAGCCTCCTGGCGCGCCTCGGTATCACCCGCGGCGGCCCTGTCGTACAGCGGCTTGACCACGGTCATGGCCGCTTCCACGGTGTTCTGCAGGCCGTTGCGACTCTGCACCATCAGCCGCTCGCGGGCATCGGCGACATCCTTGAGCGCCTGCTCGTGCAAGACCCAGTAGGACAGGCCACCCAGTACGAGCGTGAACAGGCAGACGGGCAGGACTGCCAGTAGGGTGACTTTAAGTTTGAGGCTCACGAGGTTCTCCTTGATCGCAAGAGCTGGTGCCGTTATCGGCGTCGCGCTACAGAACTTGACTGAGAAGTCACCTCGTAGACGCTGTGCGCACCGACGCCGGAAGGCGGATGACCACCGCCAGCCCACCCAGCCCGGAAGTCTCAAGGGCGAGGGTTCCACCGCAACCCTCGACGATATCTTTGGCGATTCCCAGCCCCAGGCCATGACCGGCCACCGCCTCGTCCAGCCGGGAACCCCGCGCGAGGATGGCCTCGCGCTGCGCCTCAGGCACACCGGGCCCGTCGTCTTCGATCCGGATCAGATAACCCTCGTCATGCTGCGCCACCTCCAGCCGGACCTGCTGATCCGCCCACTTGCCGGCGTTGTCCAGCAGGGTACCGAACAGCTCCAGCAGGTCTTCCCGGTCCCAGGGCAGGCGCAGCTCTGCCGGCAGCCGGCAATCGAACAGCAGGTGCTCGCCATGCAGGCGATTGAGCAGCCCACACAGTTCGCGCAGTTCGGCGCCAGCCAGATGCGCACCGGGCAGGGCCTCGCCGGCTAGCCGGGCGCGGCGCAACTCCCGCTCCAGCCGCTGGCGGATACGCGCCAGTTGCTCGCGCAAGACCTCGCGCTGCTCGGGCAGCGCCTGGAGTTCGGGACGCTCGGCCAGGCTGGTGAGCACCGCCAGCGGCGTCTTGAGCGCATGCCCCAGGTTGCCGATGCCATGCCGCGCGCGCTTAAGGCTGTCCTCGGTATGGCGCAGCAAGGCGTTCATCTCCTCCACCAGCGGCGCGAGTTCGGTGGGCACGCTGGCGTCCAGCGTCGAACGGCGCCCCTGATGCAGTTGGGCGATCTGCTCGCGCACCTGTTCCAGCGGGCGCAGCGCCCGGCGCACGATCAGCCGTTGCAGCAGCAGGACCAGCAGCAGGGTCGCCAGCCCCAGCAGGGCACCGAACGCGAGGATGCGCGTCAGGTTGGTCAGCAGCGGGTTGTAGTCGTCGGCCACCACGACCCGTACCGTCTGGCCATAGCGCTGATAATCGGCGCGATAGGTGAGCAGTCGCTGGCCGCTAGGGCCGTCCGCCAGGGTCTCGCTCAGGCCACTACCGGGCGGCGCTTCCAGTTGCGCGTCCCACAGCGAGCGCGAGCGCCAGCGGATATCCAGCGTCGGGATCTCGATGAGGAAATAGCGACCGGACAGCGGGCGGGTGTAAAGGCTGCCCAGGCGCCCCTCGTCCAGTTGCAGGCCATGGGGCCCGCGCACCAGGGCGGCGAGCAGATTTTCCGTCTCGCCGCGCAGCCCGGTCTCCAGATAGCGGCGCAGGGCATGGTCCACCAGCCAGGCGCCCCCCAGGACCAGTACCAGGCCCGCCACCAGCAAAACGGCCACCAGCCCGACCCTGAGGCGGGCCTGGATGGACCTCAATCGACACCGCCCAGGCGATAGCCCTGGCCGCGCCGCGTCTCGATGACCTCACGCCCCAGTTTGCGTCGCAAATGATTGACGTGCACCTCGATGACATTGGAGTCGCGCTCGCTCTCACCGTCGTAGAGGTGGTCGTTCAGGCGCGTCTTGGAGAGGATCTGCCCCGGATGCAGCAGGAAACAGCGCAACAGACGGAATTCCGCGGCGCTTAGGGCGATGGTTTCGCTGCCACGCACCACGCACTGGCGCGCTTCGTCCAGCGCGAGTCCGGCGGCCTGCAGGAGCGGCTGGTTGGCCACGCCGCGGACCCGCCGCAGCAAGGCGGCGATGCGCAGGCTCAGCTCCTCGGGGTGAAAGGGTTTGGTGAGGTAGTCGTCGGCACCGGCCTTGAGACCGTCGATGCGCTCCGCCCAGCTGTCGCGGGCGGTCAGGATCAGGACCGGCGTCGCCAGCGCCTTCGCGCGCCACTCCCCGAGCACCTCGAGCCCTGGCCGCCCCGGCAGGCCGAGATCGAGCACGATGAGGTCATAGGGCTCCTGGGCACCCTGCCAGGCAGCGTCGCGGCCATCGGCCAGCCAGTCTACGGCATAGCCTTGGCGGGCAAGGAACGCCGAAATCTCGTCGGCCAGGGCGACATCGTCTTCCACCAGCAGTAGGCGCATCTAGTCGTCCACCTCGTCCTTCATGATGGCGCCATCCATCGCGCCGATTTCCAGTTCGCGAACGACCTCGCCGACGAGGATCTCGATCTCGTAGCGATACTGACCGTCTTCTTCCTCCAGTTCGGCTTCCAGCAGCCGCGCCTGGGGATAACGTTCGTTGACCCGCTGCAAGAGGGTCTCGAGCGGGCGGATCACCCCCTCCTTGCGCAGCTTGAGGGCCTCGTCCTGATCCAGGTCGCGGGCCTGGATCAGCGGCGAGACACTGCCGAGCAGCAAGAGTCCGGCGAGGGCGACGGTCAGTCGTCGCGCTGATCTTTCAGGACTTCGCCAGTGGTGGCGTCGAGTTCCAGATCCCATTTCACACCTTTGGGGTCACGCAGTTCCAGTTGGTAGATGTAGCGACCGTATTCTTCTTCCAGTTCGGTCTCGTGGGTGGTCGAGCCCGGGTGCTTGGCGATGGCGGCCTGGTTGAGCACCTCGAAGCTCTTGATCTTGCCGCTGTCACGCAGCTTGAGGGCTTCGTCGGGGCCGAGATCGCGGGCCTGGGCAACGCCCACACCGGTGAGCAGGAGGGCGGCGGTCGCAAGGGCGGTGAGCTTTTTCATGGTGATTCCTCTGGTTGCTGTCTGAACGGTTTCCAGAGTAGCCATCGGCCATTAATCGAAACTTAAACGCCGCTTAAGCCAAGCTTAATCGGATCGGACCGCGCCAGGGCGCTTCGGTGTCCAGGGTTTCACCCTTCTGCGTCACCCGCAGTTGGCCTGCGCGAGCCAGTTCCCGCGCCACCTCGCGCAGGGGTTCCATCAATGGCCGCCAGTCCGCGGCCAGGTCGCGCGCCACCTCCGAAGGACAGAAGGTGGTCCCTAGGCGGCGCGCCCGTGCCTTGGCCAGCAAGGCTTTGCGCAACTGTGCGTCGGTCGGCTCGAGCGCTGTCATGAGAACCGGGTCCTGTTTCCTGGAGTCCACCGTTTCGACCAGGAAATCGTCGGTGCAGTCATGACCTCTCGCTCGAAACCCTCGAAAGTAATGCAACGCCTCGCTCAGACCGACCTGCCCATCCCCGCCGATGAGCGTGACGACACCGGTACCGCCCTCTGCACCCCCTTGCCCCCCGATCTCAACTACGTCGACGACAGCCAGCCGGGTTTGAGCCGGCGCGAGTTACGCGGCAAATGGGCCTACTTCACCCCCGCTGGCGAGCGCATCCGCGACCAGGCGGAAGTCGAGCGGATCAACAAGCTGGCCATCCCGCCGGCCTATACCGATGTCTGGATTTGTCCGGACGCCAACGGCCATTTGCAGGCCACCGGACGCGACGCCCGCGGCCGCAAGCAGTATCGCTACCACCCGCGCTGGCGCGAGATCCGCGATACCGACAAGTACGAACGGATGCTGGCCTTTGGGCAGGCCCTGCCCAAGCTGCGGCAGCGGGTGGAAGAGGATCTCGCCCGCCGCGGCCTCTGTCGGGAAAAGGTCATGGCCACGGTCATCAGCCTGCTCGACGCGACGCTGATCCGGGTCGGCAACGCCCAGTATGCCAAGAGCAACAAGTCCTATGGCCTCACCACCCTGCGCAACCGGCACGCCGAGGTGCATGGCAACACCATTGCCTTCCACTTCCGCGGCAAGAGCGGGGTGGAGCACGACATCAAGGTCAGCGATCCGCGCCTGGCGCGAACCGTGAAGAAGTGCCTGGAGCTACCGGGCCAGCACCTTTTCCAGTATGTGGACGCTGATGGCGAACGCCATACCGTGACCTCCTCGGACGTCAACGCCTACCTGCACGAACTCACCGGCGCCGACTTCACCGCCAAGGACTACCGCACCTGGGCGGGCAGCGCCCTAGCCCTGGAAGCCCTGCGCGAATTGCGCTGCGAGACCCAGACCGATGCCAAGAAGGAACTGGTGGACATGGTCAAGGCGGTATCCCGCACCCTGGGCAATACCCCGGCGGTCTGCCGCAAGTGCTATATCCACCCCGGCGTGCTGGATGCCTTCCTCGCCGGCGACCTCTGCACCCTGCCCAAACCGCGCAAGCGCAAAGGGCTGAAGGAGGAAGAGGTGCTGCTGCTCAACTTCCTGCAACGCCTGGAACAGCGGATGGGGGAGACCCAGGCGGCCTGACAGGGTCGCTCCCTACCCTGCCTCTTACTTGGGGCAGGGAACATTCTGCGGAAAAATCCGACGCTGCTCGCCTAGCGAGCTTCATCCCGCACGCCCTGATGACGTCACTGTAATTGTTATGTTATAACTTTTGCACGTTACCCAAGGCTCGATCATGGCATCCCCGCGCGCTTCCCTGTTGCTGCTCTCCGTACCCGCCCGCCTGCTGCTCGCCAGCATTCCCCTGGTCGCCCTGTGGCTGGCCGTGCTCTGGGCAGTCGCCCTGCCATGAGCGCCGCCATCGAACTCCAGGACCTGACCCTGGCCTATCAGCGGCATCCGGCCATCCATCATCTCAGTGGCTGCTTCCGCACCGGCAGTCTTACCGCCATCGTCGGCCCCAACGGGGCGGGCAAGTCCACCCTGCTCAAGGCCATCGCCGGCACCCTGAGACCGGTCAGTGGCCGGGTCAACCGCGCGGTGCCGCAACGCCGTCTGGGCTACCTGCCGCAGGCCGCGGAGATCGACCGCAGCTTTCCCCTCAGCGTGCTGGAAACCGTGGTGTTGGGTGCCTGGCGCGGGCTGGGCCTCTGGCGCGGGGTGACTGCCGCCCACCGGGAGGAAGCGGCCAGGGCGCTGCAGGCGGTGGGTCTCGAAGGCCTGGAGGATCGCCTGGTCGGCGCGCTCTCGTCCGGACAATTCCAGCGGGTGCTGTTCGCCCGGCTGCTGTTGCAGGACGCTCCCGTGCTGCTGCTGGACGAGCCCTTCACCTCCATCGATGCCCGCACCACCGCGGACCTGCTAACCATCGTCCGCCGCTGGCATGGCCAGGGCCGCACGGTGATCGCCGTGCTGCACGACCTGGAGCAGGTTCGCCAGCACTTTCCCGAGACCCTGCTGCTGGCCCGGGAGGCCATCGCCTGGGGCAACACCGATCAGGTGCTGGTCAGCGAGCATCTGGCCCGCGCCCGCAATCTCGCCGAACGCTGGGACGCCAACGCGGCGGTCTGTGAACGCGCATGACCCTCTATCAATTCCTCGTCGAACCCTTCGTCGAATTCGGCTTCATGCGCCGCGCCCTGGTGGCCTGTCTGGCCCTGGCGCTGGGCGCCGGTCCGGTGGGCGTCCTGCTGATGCTCAGGCGCATGAGTCTGGTGGGCGATGCCATGAGTCATGCCGTGCTGCCCGGCGCGGCCCTGGGCTTCATGGTCGCCGGGCTGTCGCTGCCGGCCATGGGCATCGGCGGGATGCTTGCCGGCCTGCTGGTGGCCGGTCTCGCCGGTCTGGTCAGCCGCTTCACCAGCCAGCGCGAGGACGCCAGCTTCGCCAGCTTCTACCTGATGTCCCTGGCCGCCGGGGTGCTGATCGTGTCGCTGCACGGCTCCAGCGTGGATCTGCTGCATGTGCTGTTCGGCACCATCCTGGCCATCGACGCCACGGCGCTCTATCTGGTCGCCGGCATCGCCACGCTGTCGCTGCTGGTGCTGGCGGTGATCTACCGGCCGCTGGCGCTGGAGTGCTTCGATCCGGGCTTCCTGCGCGCCGTGGGCGGGCGTGGCTCGCTCTATCACCTGCTGTTTTTGCTGCTGGTGGTGCTCAATTTGGTCGCCGGTTTCCAGGCGCTGGGCACCCTGATGGCGGTGGGTCTGATGATGCTGCCGGCTACCGCGGCGCGCTTCTGGGCCAACAGCCTGCCCGGGCTGATGGCGGTGGCCAGCCTGATCGCCAGCCTCAGCGGCCTGATCGGCCTGGTGCTGTCCTACCACCTCGGCTGCGCCTCGGGTCCGGCCATCGTCCTTACTGCAGGTGGCTGCTACCTCCTGTCCCTGCTGTTCGGTCGCCTGGGTCTCTACCGGCGACTGCGCCCCCGCCCCCACCTCACCCACTGAAAGGAGTCACCATGAAATCCCTGTTCTCCCTGGGCGCTGCCCTGCTGCTTGCCGCTGCCGGCCAGGCCCAGGCCGCCCCGGTCAAGGCCGTCGCCACCTTTACCGTGATCGCCGACGTGGTCAAACAGGTCGGTGGCGATCAGGTGCAGGTCTCCTCCCTGGTCGGTCCCAATGGCGATCCCCATGCCTACGAACCGACGCCCACGGATGCCCAGGCGCTGAAACAGGCCGATGTGGTGTTCATGAGCGGCCTGCACCTGGAAGGCTGGATGGACCGCCTGATCAAGGCCTCCGGCCAGGCGCGCCCGCCGGTGGTGCTCAGCGAAGGGATCAAGACCCGCGAGATGGCGGAAGACGAGGATGAGCACGGCCACGCGGACCATGATCACGACCATGGCGGTATCGACCCCCACGTCTGGAACAACCCGCTCAACGTGATCGTCTACACCCGCAACGTGGTGAAGGCGCTGTCCGCGGTGGATCCGGCGGACGCGGCCACCTTCAAGGCCAACGGCGATCGCTACATCGCCGAACTGGAAGCCCTGGATCGCTATGCCCGCGAGCAGATCGGCCAGGTACCCAAGGCCAAACGCAAGGTGCTGACCTCCCACGACGCCTTCGGCTACTTCGCGGACGCCTATGGCGTGACCTTCATCTCGCCGCTGGGGCTGTCGACCGAGGCCGAGGCGTCCGCCCAGGACGTCGCCAAGCTGATCCGCCAGATCAAGCAGGAGCATGTCGCCACCTACTTCTTCGAGAACTCCAACGATCCGCGCCTGGTGCAGCAGATCGCCAAGGCCAGCGGCGCCCAGCCGGGTGGCGAGCTGTACGTCGAAGCCCTGTCACCGGCAGACGGCCCGGCGCCCACCTATGCCGCCATGTTCCGCTACAACGTGGATACCCTGGTCAAGGCGATGAAGAGCGGGCATTAAGGCGCTCTGGTAGGGTGGGTTGAGCGCAGCGAAGCCCAACAGCGCGAGGCTCGAGTGCCTCGGTGTTGGGCTTCGACGATAAGGCCGTCTCAACCCAACCTACGCTACACCGGTAGGTTGGGTTAAGCGCAGCGAAGCCCAACAGAGCAAGACTCTAGTTCCTCGATGTGGGGCTTCGACGAAGAGGCCGTCTCGGCCCAACCCACACCGGACCGGAGGCTAGACCACCGGTACTTCCTCAAGGTGAAGGTATTCCGCACCCAGGCGCCGAGCCAATTCCCCTGCCCGCCCCAGACGCAGCGGTCCCAATTCGATATCCAGCACCCGGATGGGACAGTCCGGTAGGGCCAGCCCCTCCAGCTCACGCAGGCGGCCATCGGTGACCAGCAGCAGCTGGCATTCCTCGCCGGGACGCTGCCGCCGGCGACTCTTCAGCCAGGCCTGGGCTTCCGCCAGTCCCGCCAGCAAGGGCGTTCCCCCGCCCGCCCCCAGCTGCTCCAGCCAGGCCTGCAGGGCCTGACCGCTGCGCTGTCCCTGGAAAGACCACTCAGGACGATCTCCGGCCGTCTGCAGGACCGCGACCCTGACCCGCTGGCGATAGGCCTGCTCGAACCAGTCGGCCAGCAGGCCCTTGGCCTGGGCCAGGGCACCGTGGCGGCGGGTGGACGCGGAGTGATCGAGGATCACCAGCCAGAGCTGGGCCGGACGCCGTCGGCGCGGTTGCCGCAGGAGATCACCCGCGCGACGCGGACGCCCGCGGAGCAGCGTCGGTACCCAGGCGACAGGGCCTTCGGTACCCGGCGAACGCGCGCCCTGGCGACCGCCCGCGGCCTTGCCTGTCCCGCTTCGGGCATCGCGATCCAAGGGGTAGGACGATCGGATGCCTAGGACTTTTTTGCCCCGCCCAAACGGCGTCTGGGACCCGTTGCAGTGGGCTCCGGCGCCAGGGCACCCCAGCTATCGCCCTCGCCTTGCGCGGGCTCGGCATCCCGCTGCTCCTGTTGATCGCCAGGCGCTCGCTCCGAAGTAGCGGGCGCCAAATTATCCTGAAGGGGTGGTATTACTGAAGAACCATCCGCCAACTCGCGGCGCCGATGGCGCAGGGCGAATTCGGCCACGGCGGCGATATCGGCGTTTTCGATCGACGTGGCGCCGCGCCAGGCCGCATGGGCGCGGGCCGCGCGCAACCAGACCAGATCGGCACGCAGGCCGTCGACCCCGGCCTGGTGGCAGCCTGCAGTGATGGCGTCCAGCGCGGCATCGTCCAGTGGAATGTCCGCCAGCCGTGCACGGGCCACAGCGCACCGCTGCCGCAGTTCCGCCTGCGCCGCCTCCCACTGCGCAATGAAGACTGACGGATCGCTGTCGAAGGCCAGCCGCCGGCGCAGGATCTCCGCCCGCTCCCGGGGGGCCGGCCGGCTGTCCAGCGCCAGGGCGAAACCAAAGCGATCCAGCAACTGCGGACGCAACTCCCCCTCCTCCGGATTCATGGTGCCGACCAGCAGGAAACGCGCGGCGTGCTCATGGGAGATGCCGTCGCGCTCCACCCGGTTGACGCCACTGGCCGCCACATCCAGCAGCAGATCGACCAGGTGATCCGGCAGCAGATTGACCTCGTCGACATAGAGCACGCCGCCATGGGCCGCTGCCAGTACGCCCGGCGCGAAGCGCGCCCGGCCCTCGCCCAGCGCCGCCTCCAGATCCAGGGTGCCGACGATGCGCTCTTCGCTGGCGCCCAATGGCAGGGTGACGAAGGGACCGTCGCCGAGCAGATCGGCCAGGCCCCGGGCCAGGGTCGACTTGGCCATGCCCCGGGGTCCTTCGATCAGCACACCGCCGATACGGGGATCGATGGCATTCAGGCACAGCGCCAGCTTGAGGCTGTCGGCGCCGACCACGGCGGCCAGGGGAAAGACGGGGGCGGTCATCTCAGGCTTCATCCATATCCATCAGGAGCTGTTCGAGGGCTTCGCGGTAGTCGCCCGGATCCTGCCAGAGGCCGCGCTGCTGGGCTTCCAGCAGGCGCTCGGTCATGTCGCGCAGGGCCTCGGGGTTGTGGCGTTCGACGAAGTCACGGGTATCGGCGTCGAGCAGATAGGCATCGGCCAGTTGCCGGTACTGGTGATCCTCCACCAGCTCGGTGGTGGCGCCGAAGCCGAACAGGTAGTCCACGGTGGCGGCCATCTCGAAGGCCCCCTTGTAGCCATGGCGCTTCATGCCGGCGATCCACTTGGGATTGGCCGCCCGCGAGCGCACCACGCGGCCCAGTTCTTCCTTGAGGGTGCGGATCCTCGGCAGATCGGCTTGGGCGTGGTCACCGAAGTAGCTGGCGCGACGCTGCCCGCTCAGGGTCTCGGCGGCGGCCAGCATGCCGCCCTGGAACTGGTAGTAGTCGTTGGAATCGAGCAGATCGTGCTCGCGGTTGTCCTGGTTCTGCAGTACGGCCTGCAGCCGGCCGAGGCGGCGCGAGAAGTCGTCACGGGCGGCGGTGCCCTCATCCTCAGCGCCATAGGCATAGCCGCCCCAGTTGAGGTAGGTCGTGGCCAGTTCGCTGCGATCCTGCCACTGGCGCTCTTCCACCACGCCCTGGACACCGGCGCCATAGGCGCCGGGCTGGGCGCCGAAGATGCGCCAGCCGGCCTGACGCCGGGCGAGGTCAGCAGCGGTACCGGCCGCTTCCAGGGCAGCGCGCTCGCGGCGGACCTGGGCGGCCAGGGGGTTGAGATCGTCCGGTTCGTCCAGGGCCGCGACCGCCTGGACGGCGGCATCGAACAGCCGTACCAGACCGCCGAAGGCATCGCGGAAGAAACCGGAGATGCGCAGGGTGACATCCACCCGCGGGCGATCCAGCAGCGACAGCGGCAGGATCTCGAAGTCTTCGACCCGGGCGCTGCCGGTCTGCCACACCGGGCGCACGCCCAGCAGGGCCATGGCCTGGGCGATGTCGTCGCCGCCGGTCCTCATGGTCGCGGTGCCCCAGACCGAGAGCCCGAGCTGGCGCAGGTGGTCGCCCTCCTCCTGCAGATGACGCTCCAGCAGCAGATTGGCCGACTGCCAGCCGAGCCGCCAGGCGGTCATGCTCGGCAGGTTGCGCACGTCCACGGAAAAGAAGTTGCGCCCGGTGGGCAGGACATCCAGCCGCCCGCGACTGGGCGCGCCACTGGGACCGGCCGGCACGAAGCGTCCGTCCAAGGCCGCCAGGAGGCCGCCGATTTCAGCGCGGCCACAGCCGTCCAGCGCCGGCGCCACCTGGGTGACCAGGTGTTCCAGCACCGGCCGGGTCGCCGGCAGTTCGTCCAGCGCCAACGGCAGCGGCTCGGCATCGACCCTCGCGGCGACCAGCGCCAGGGCCAGCAACTCCAGGCGTTCTCGGGTATCGCCCAGGGTGCGCCAGGGTTCGGCGGACAGCGCCGCCAGACAAGCCGGGCGCGCCCCTTGCCAGGGCTCGCCCAGGTCGGCGGCCAGGGGATCGAAGTCCAACCGCAGATCCTTGGCCAGCGCCCGCAACAGACTGGCATTGCCGCCCTGGGCATCGCCACGGGGGATGCGCAGCAGGGCCACCAGGGTATCGCGCCGCAATTGTCCGGTCGGAGATCTACCGAACACGTGCAGACCGTCGC
The DNA here is from genome assembly GCF_002256045.1 of Pseudomonas sp. PGPPP4. NCBI lineage: Bacteria > Pseudomonadati > Pseudomonadota > Gammaproteobacteria > Pseudomonadales > Pseudomonadaceae > Pseudomonas > Pseudomonas sp. PGPPP4. The sequence goes on along the minus strand of NZ_NKID01000002.1, from coordinate 555,876 downwards.
GGATCTGCGACTCCTTGAGGTCGCAGAGATAGGCGTCCAGTTGCGGCAACCAGCTGTCCGGATCGTCGGTGATCACCAGCCCCAGCTCGCGATCCAGGGCGGTCTCGCGCACCAGTTGCAGGATCTCGCCACGCAGTTCGGTGGCGCGCCGCAGATCCAGCAGGCTGGCGTCATAGTATTCGTCGGCCAGGCGCTCCAGGTCGCGCAGCGGCCCGTAGCTCTCGGCCCGGGTCAGCGGCGGCATCAGGTGGTCGATGATCACCGCCTGGGTACGGCGCTTGGCCTGGGCGCCCTCGCCCGGGTCGTTGACGATGAAGGGATAGACGTTGGGCAGCGGTCCGAGGATGGCGTCCGGCCAACACTCCGCCGACAGCCCGACGCCCTTGCCCGGCAGCCACTCCAGATTGCCGTGCTTGCCCAGATGCACCACCGCCTGGGCGCCATAGGCCTCGCGCAGCCAGAAATAGAAGGCCAGGTAGCCATGGGGCGGCACCAGCGCAGGATCGTGGTAGACCGCCGCCGGATCGACGTCATAGCCACGCGCCGGCTGGATGCCGACAAAGGTCAGGCCGAAGCGCACCCCGGCCACCATGAGCCGACCGCGACGGTGCATGGGATCGGCTTCGGGCCCACCCCAGCGCTCGGTCACCGCCTGCTGCAGGCTGGGTGGCAACCCGGCGAATAAGGCCTGGTAGTCATCCAGCGCCAGGCTCTGCAACGCCGGACGCAGATCGCGCAGAGCGCTGTCGTTGGTCACCCCACCGAGCAGGCGCTCGATCAGGGCGGTGCCGCTCTCCGGCAGATTGGCCACCGGATAGCCGGCGCCCTGCAGGGCCTGCAGCACCCCGAGCGCCGCCGCCGGGGTATCCAGACCCACGCCATTGCCGATGCGGCCGTCACGGGTCGGATAGTTGGCCAGGATCAGGGCGATGCGCTTGTCCGCCGCGGGACGCCGCGCCAGCTCGATCCAGTTGCGCGCCAGGCGGGCGACGAAGGCCATGCGCTCGCCATCGGCCTGGTAGTTGACCACGTCGCTCTGGCTGCGCTCGCAGCGCCAGGCCAGGCCCTTGAAGCTGATCGGCCGGGTAATGATGCGCCCGTCCAATTCCGGCAGGGCGATATGCATGGCCAGATCGCGGGCACCCAGACCCTGGGGATTCTCCAGCCAGCGCTCGCGATTGTCCTGGGCGCAGATGGCCTGGAGCACCGGCACCGGGCGACGGAACGGCGTGAGATTCGGCCGCTCCGGACTGGATTGGGCGAAGCCGGTGGTATTGAGGATCAGCGCGGCGTTGGTCTCGTCCAGCAGCCGCTCCACCTCCTCCAGACAGGCCGGCTCCTTGAGACTGGCCACGGCGATAGGCAACGGATTCAGCCCTTCGGCGGCCAGCTGTTGGCAGAAGACGTCGACGAAGGCGGTGTTGGCCGACTGCAGATGGGTGCGATAGAACAGCAGCGCCGCGGTCGGCCAATCCGGTCGCCAGTGCTGGCGCCAGCCGTCCAGACCCAGGCCTTCCGGCTGATAGACCGCCACCCGCGGCAATTCCCGTGGCGGCTGGTAGGTGTACGGGGCACCCAGGCATTCGGCCGCCAGGCAATGCAGGAAATCCCGGGCATTGCCCAGCCCTCCCTGGCGCAGATAGCGCCACAGCCGTTCGGCCAGCTCCGGGGCCACCGTACCCAGGGCCATCAGCTCCGGATCAGGCCGATCGCAGCCGGGTACCGCGATCAGGGTCAGCCCCCGCGCGGCCAACTCGGCCAGCCGTTCCATGCCATAACGCCAGTAACCCTGGCCGCCGTGCAGGGAGATGAACACCACCCGAGCCTGGCTCAGCACCTCCTCGACATAGAGGTCCACCGAGGCGTGGTTCTGCAACTGCATGGGATTGGCCAGGCGCAGACTCGGATAGTCTTCGTCCAGGCTACGGGTCGCCTCCGCCAGCAGCGCCAGGTGCGAATCGCCACTGCAGAGTACGACGATCTCACCGGGCGTCTGCGCCAGGTGGGCGATGCCGTCGTCGGGGACGAAGCCGCCCGGCTGGGTACGCAGCAGATGCATCTGGCGTCAGGCGACCGCGGCGCGCAACTGGGCGGTGATAGCCGCCTGGTCCAACTCCTGGCCGATCAGCACCAGCTGGGTGCTGCGAGTCTCATCGGTCTTCCAGGGGCGGTCGAAGTGCTTGTCGAAGCGGGTGCCGACCCCCTGGACCAGCAGTCTCAGCGGCTTGCCGGCGATGGCCGCGAAGCCCTTCACCCGCAGCACACCATGGGTCTTGACCACCTCGGCCAGGGCCGCCAGCAGGGTCGCCTCGGCCACCTCGGGCAGCTGGACGCCGAAGGAGTCGAATTCGTCGTGATCGTGGTCTTCATGACCTTCGAGGTCATGGTGGGTGGGACGGCTGTCGATATGGGCCTCGGATTCGGCCTGCAGCCCCAGCAGAACCGACAGCGGCAGCACGCCGCGACTGGCTTCCACCACCTTGACCGCCGGCGGCAACTCCTCGGTGACCTCGGCACGTACCCGCGCCAGGGCCTCGGCATCCAGGCCATCGGCCTTGTTGAGGATCACCAGATCGGCGCTGGCGAGCTGGTCTTCGAACAACTCGTGGAGCGGCGATTCATGGTCGAGGTTGGGGTCCTGGCGGCGCTGGACGTCCACCTGCTCGGGATGGGCGGCGAAGGTGCCGGCCGCCACCGCGGGGCTGTCGACCACGGTGATCACCGCATCCACCGTGCAGGCGTTGCGGATCTCCGGCCACTGGAAGGCCTGTACCAGGGGCTTGGGCAGGGCCAGGCCGCTGGTCTCGATGAGGATATGGTCGATGTCGCCGCGGCGGGCCACCAGCTCCTTCATCACCGGGAAGAATTCTTCCTGCACGGTGCAGCACAGGCAGCCATTGGCCAGTTCGAAGACGCGGCCCTGGGCCTCTTCCTCGGTACAGCCGATGCTGCACTGGCGCAGGATCTCGCCGTCGATGCCCAATTCGCCGAATTCGTTGACGATCACCGCGATGCGGCGGCCTTCGGCGTGGTCGAGCATGTGCCGCAGCAGAGTGGTCTTGCCGGAACCGAGGAAGCCGGTAACGATGGTGACGGGGGTCTTGGCCAGGGTTTTCATGGGCTGCCCTTAGAGAGAAAGCGAAAGAAGACGGGCAGGCATGCCGGGCGCTCGCACCGCGGCGAGGCCCCAATGGCAGCCCGGATCACCCCGCCCGGTTGCGTGTTCGAAACGTGGCGAGGCAGGTCTCCTGGCTCGCGGCGCCCGGCTCCGGCCTTCCCGCGTGAGCAGTGGCCTTAGAGCGTGTTCATAATTTCGCGAGCTAGAGTCAAACAAGGCGAAGATGCTTGAGGAAGCGGATCGGACCCGCGCTCGGGTTTACGAATGGTAAATGAGCATTCCGAAAGCAGCTTCAACGCAGTTTGGCCGACGCGCAGCAAATTATGAACAGGCTCTAGTGGAGAGGCTAAAAACGCCGCTTACAGTTGCGGGGGCAGCCGCGGTGTCGCACCGCGTTCCCTTTCAAGCTCTTGCCGACAAGAGCACCTCGGAACGCGACAGGCTACGAGCGCCCCGCCGGGGTGTCAATCGGCCAGACTTGACCGGCGGACGAGGCGCGTGGTCTGCTCGCCGCTGCTTCAGGTGTCGCGACTCCGCCATGGGTCGCGGTGAAACGGGAAGCCGGTCCGAGTCCGGCACTGCCCCCGCAACGGTAGACGAGCGCAGGATCACGATGCCACCCGGCCGGCAAGTCTGGGGAAGGCGATCCTGGTAGTCGTACAGGTAGGCGGTCTTGAGCGAGCTAGCGCCTGGCGAGGCGAAATCCTCCAAGGAAGCGCAGTTTACCGAGCGTAAATGAGCATTCCGCGGAGGGTTTCAACGCAGCCAGGCCGACGCGCAGCCAAGACCGCACCTTGAGACCCTCGTGAGTCCGGAGACCGGCCTGTCGCTTTCAAGCAACCCGCGGTGGGCGGTCGTGCTGGACGGCGGCCGCCTGCGGCTCGCTGCCTTGGCGCGTCCCTGCCGCTTCGACTCCGAGGCCCTGCCATGACCGCTACCCGCTCGACCACCGCTCTGCCCCAGACCACTACCCGCACCCAGCGCCTGACCGCCACCCTGCTCGCCTGCCTGCTCGGCCTGGGCCTGGTGCTTCTGGCCGGCTTCTCCCATGTCGAGGCGCTGCACAACGGCGCCCACGATACCCGCCATAGCGAAGGCTTCCCCTGCCACTAAAAGGAGTTCGCCATGTTCCAGCGTATTGCCTTCAGTGCCAGCGTGGCCGGTCTGCTCGCTGCCCTGCTATTGAGCGTCTTGCAAAGCCTGTGGCTGACGCCGCTCATCCTTCAGGCGGAAACCTACGAGGTCCAGACCGAGGCGCCCGCCATGGCCGGACCGCATGATCACGGTGAAGAAGCAGCCTGGGCGCCGGCGGATGGCTGGCCGCGAACCCTGTCGACCTTTGGTGGCAACCTGGTGGTGGCGGTAGGCTTCGGCCTGATCCTGGCGGGCCTGTTCAACCTGAGGGGCCCGACCCGCCTGTACCAGGGCCTGCTGTGGGGCCTGGCCGGCTATGCCACCTTTTGCCTGGCCCCCAGCCTCGGCCTGCCGCCGGAGCTACCCGGCACGGCCGCGGCGGATCTCACCCTGCGTCAGGCCTGGTGGCTGGGCACTGCCGGTACCACTGCCGCGGCGCTCGCGCTCTTGGCGTTCGCTCGCCATCCCGGCTTCAAGATCGCCGCCCTCGGGCTACTGGTCATTCCCCATCTGCTGGGTGCGCCCCAACCCGTCGCCCATACCAGCCTGGCACCGGAGGCTTTGCAACGGCACTTCCAGATCGCCGTGCTGGCCAGCAACCTGCCGTTCTGGCTGCTCCTGGGGCTCGCCTGCAGCTGGCTGTTCCGGCGCCAGGCGCCGCACGCCTGATGGCGCTGGTGCTGGGCCTGGGTTGCCGCCGGGGCTGTTCGTTGGAAGAGCTGGCCGCGCTGGCGCTGGCGGTGCTGCAGGAGGCCGGCTGCGACCCCGGCGCCCTGACGGCGCTGGCCACGGTGGACCGACGTGTGCAGGAAAGCGCCCTGCAACACCTGGCCCAGCGCTGGCAACTGCCCTTGCAGGGCTTCTCCGCCGAACGTCTGGCGCAACAGGAGGGCGTCGCCTCGCCGAGTGCGGTCGCCCTGCAGCACACCGGCAGCCCCAGCGTGGCTGAAGCCGCGGCCCTGGCCGCGGCCGGTGAAGGCGCCCGGTTGCGGGTCGGCAAGCGCAAGAGCGCGGCCGCGACGGCAGCGCTGGCTTACGCCTGAGCGACCTCTTCCGCATCGGTGTCTCTGACCCGGGCGCGGACGTGGATGGGGCTGAAGGGCTCGTTCTGCACCAGCTCCACCAGTGACTCCTTGACCAGCTCGAGGATGGCCATGAAGGTCACCACCACCCCGAGCCGGCCCTCGTCCAGAGTGAACAGCGCCACGAAGGGCACGAAGGCGCCATCCTTGAGGCGCTCCAGCACCTGGCTCATGCGCTCGCGGGTGGACAGCACCTCGCGGGTCACCTGGTGACTCTCGAACAGGTCGGCGCGGCGCAGGACCTCGCCCATGGCCAGCAGCAACTCGCCCAGCTCCACCTCGGGCAGGAGCTTGCGCGCCCGCGCCTCGGGCGTCGGCAAGCTGGGCACCACGAAGTTGCGTCCCTCCCGCGGCAGGTCGTCGAGATCCTCGGCGGCCTTCTTGAAGCGCTCGTATTCCTGCAGCCGGCGGATCAGTTCGGCGCGCGGGTCTTCCTCTTCGGCCTCCAGGCCCTCGGCGCGCGGCAGCAGCATGCGCGACTTGATCTCCGCCAGCATGGCGGCCATCAGCAGGTATTCGGCGGCCAGCTCCAGTTGCACCGCCTTCATCAGCTCGACGTAGCTCATGTACTGCCGGGTGATCTCGGCGACCGGAATGTCGAGGATGTCGATGTTCTGCTTGCGGATCAGGTAGAGCAGCAGGTCGAGGGGCCCCTCGAAGGCTTCGAGAAAGACCTCCAGCGCATCCGGCGGAATGTAGAGGTCCTGGGGCAGTTCGGTGAAGGCCTCGCCATAGACCAGCGCCAGGCGCAGCTGCTCGGGTTCGAGCAGCTGGGGGTCCAGGGCTTCGCTCATGCTTCGATCATGAAGGGCGTGGGATCGCCGGCACCGACGCGGATCACTTCCGGCTCGTCGTCGGCCAGGCTGATCACGGTGGAGGGCTGCAGGCCACCCGGTCCGCCCTCGATCACCAGGTCGACGAAATGCTCGAGACGCTCGCGAATCTCCCAGGCATCGCCCAGGGCCTCGTCATCCCCCGGCAGGATCAGGCTCACGCTCATCAGCGGCTCGCCCAGCGCCTCCAGCAGCGCCAGGGTGATGGGATGCTGGGGCACCCGCACGCCGATGGTGCGCCGCTTGGGATGCAGCAGCATGCGCGGCACCTCGCGAGTGGCGTTGAGGATGAAGGTATAGGGTCCGGGGGTGTAGGCCTTGAGCAGGCGAAAGGCGCTGGTGTCCACCTTGGCATAGATGCCCAACTCGGAGAGGTCGCAGCACACCAGGGTGAAATTGTGCTTGTCGTCGAGCTGGCGGATGCGGCGGATACGCTCAACCGCACTCTTCTCGCCGATACGGCAGCCCAGGGCATAGGACGAATCGGTGGGATAGGCGATGACACCGCCGGACTGGATGATTTCCACGGCCTGACGAATCAGCCGCGGCTGGGGATTCTGCGGATGAATCTCGATGAACTGGCTCATTGGGGTTCCCGATTCTGAGGGTACAGCGGTTGACTGAAGCGCGCCCAGAGGGGCGGCAGATCTTCGGGCAACGGGCGGTACATCCCCAGCTCCGACCAGTCGGCCGGCGCATGGAAATCGCTGCCCGCACTGACCATCAGACCGAATTCCCGCGCCAGAATTGCCAGGGTGCCGACCTGCTCCGCCGGCTGCACGCCATTGACCACCTCGATGGCGTGGCCGCCGCCGGTGACGAATTCGCCGATCAGCTTGCGCAGCTTGGTGCGGGTGAAGCCATAGGCCAGCGGGTGGGCCAGACTGATCCAGGCCTTGGCGCCCTTCAGGGTCGCCAGGGTCTCGGCCAGGGTCGGCCAGTGCTGCTTGACGTCGCCGAGCTTGCCGCCGCCCAGCCACTTGCGAAAGGCATCGCCGCGGTCTTCGACGAAGCCCGCCTGCACCAGGTATTCGGCGAAATGCGGCCGGGCCGGCGCGTTGCGACTGTCGCCCAGGGCCAGCTGCACCGCCCGGGCGCCATCCAGGGTTCCGGGCATGCCCTTGGCCGCCAGCCGCCGGTCGATTTCCCGGGCGCGCTCCCAGCGTCCCTCGTGCAGGGCTTCCAGCGCGGCGTTCAATTCGGGCGCCTCGGGGGCGAAGTTGTAGCCCAGCACATGCAGGGTAGCCCCGCCCCAGGTACAGGACATCTCGATCCCGGGGAGCAGGCGCAGACCCAGGTCGTCCGCGGCTTCCAGGGCTTCGGCATAGCCATCCAGGGTGTCGTGGTCGGTGATGGCCAGCAGTTGCACCCCGCGCTCATGGGCGCGTCTGACCACCTCGGCGGGCGCGAAGGCGCCGTCCGACGCGGTGGTATGACAGTGCAGGTCGATACGCATGGCTTTCTCCTCCGGCTTCATCAGGTATTATGCCGCGATGCACTGCTATCGGCTGCGTTAATGAAACAATTCATCGATTTCATCCCCCTGCTCCTGTTCTTCCTGGTCTACAAGCTCGATCCGCGTCCGCTGGAGTTCGCCGGGCACACCTTTACCCTGGGCGGCATCTTCAGTGCCACCGCGGTGCTGATCATCGCCTCCCTGGTGGTCTACGGCGCGATCTTCGCGACCCAGCGCCGGCTGGAGAAGAGTCAGTGGCTGACGCTGATCGCCTGCCTGGTGTTCGGTGGCATGACCCTGGCCTTCCATAGCGAGACCTTCCTCAAATGGAAGGCGCCGGTGGTGAACTGGCTGTTCGCCCTGGCCTTCCTGGGCAGCCAGTTCATCGGCGACAAGCCGCTGATCCAGCGCATGCTGGGCCACGCGGTGCGCCTGCCAGCCCCTATCTGGACGCGGCTGAACATCGCCTGGATCGTCTTCTTCATCGTCTGCGGCTGCGCGAATCTCTACGTGGCCTTCACCTATGAAAGTTTCTGGGTCGACTTCAAGGTCTTTGGCAGTCTGGCGATGACCCTGGTGTTCATGCTCGGTCAGGGCCTCTATCTGGCGCGCCATCTGCAACCCATGGATGAACCGCGAGACTGATCCCATGAGTCAGATACTGCTGATCGACGACGACCAGGAACTGTGCGACCTGCTCGGTGCCTGGCTGAAACAGGAAGGCTTCGAGGTCACCGCCTGTCATGCCGGCAGCGACGCCCGCAGCCAGTTGCGCGAGGCGACGCCGGACGTGGTGGTGCTGGACGTCATGCTGCCTGACGGCAGTGGCCTGGAATTGCTCAAGCAGCTGCGCAGCGATCATCCGCAACTGCCCGTGCTGATGCTGTCGGGACGGGGTGAACCGCTCGACCGGATCCTCGGCCTGGAGCTGGGTGCCGACGACTACCTGGCCAAGCCCTGCGATCCGCGCGAACTCACCGCGCGCCTCCGAGCCATCCTCAGACGCAGTCATCCGGCCCAGCCCGCGGCCCGCCTGCAACTGGGCGACCTGTCGCTGAGTCTGGCGCGCGGCGTCGCCAACATCGGCGAAACCGAGATCACCCTGACCCTCACCGAGAGCCGCATCCTCGAAGCCCTGCTGCGGCAACCGGGCGAACCCCTGGAAAAGCAGGCGCTGGCCCAGGCGGCCCTGGGCCGCAAGCTGACCCTCTACGATCGCAGCCTGGACATGCATGTCAGCAATCTGCGCCGCAAGCTCGGCAGCCATGCCGACGGTCGTCCGCGCATCCTGGCGCTGCGGGGCCGCGGCTACTACTACAGCGTCTAGCCCACCGCGCAGCCTTTACCCCCTCTTTACCCCCGCTGACCGCCACTGACTCCCCCGCTCCTAGACTGGGCTCATCCGGTGTTGCACCGGTCATCCCAAGGAGATTTCCCGATGCGCAAACTCATGCCCGCCGTGCTGTTCGCCGCCCTGCTGCCGACCCTGACCCTGGCCGCTACCCAGGACAGCACCGACATCACCCCGCCGCCCCACGGCAAGCTGATGGATGGCGGTCCGCGTGGCGATGGCCCCCTGCGCGGCCTCAAGCTGACCCCCGAGCAACGCGAGCAGGTCGGCAAGCTGATGGGCGAGGAACGCCAGCAGCAGCGCGAGATCGTCAAGAGCTACCTCGACAAGCTGCCCGAGGATCAGCGCAAGGCCCTGCACGATCAGCTGGATGGCAGTCGCGACAAGACCCGTCAGTCCATTCGCGCCCTGCTCAAGCCCGATCAGCAGAAGCGCTTCGACGAAATGGAAAAGAAGCGTGAGGATCGCGCCAAGGAGTGGGCCGAATTCCAGCAGTGGAAGCAGGACCACAAGTCCTCCTGATCCCCGATCGCTGCGCCGATGGTCCTCGGCGCAGCGTCTGACCAAGGCGACCGCATGGTTTTCCGTTCCCTCTTCTGGCGCATCTTCGCCACCTTCTGGCTGGCCATCCTGTCCGCGGTCGGCCTGACCATGCTGCTCGGCCACCTGGCCGACCAGGATTCCTGGATCCTCGCGCAGCATCCCGGCCTGCGCGATCTCCCCGAACAGTGGGTACAACGTTATGAAAACGACGGTCCCGCCGCCGCCCAAGGCCTGCTCGAGCAACGCAAGGGCCGCTACGGCATCGATGTGCTGGTGCTGGGCGAGAACGGCTCGCCCCTGGTGCGCGGCACCCTGCCACCGCGCATCTTCGACCAGGATCTCGACCAGCCGCAGCGTCAGCAGCGCCCCGGTCCCGGCGCCCGCGACCCCAACCGGCCGCTGCCCTGGCGACGTCTGACCGACGAATACACCAGCCCGAGTGGCCAGACCTACCTGTTCATCTACCACCTGCCCACCCCCGAGCTGGGTGCCTGGCGCCGCCAGAGCCTGTTCTGGCCGGTCGGCATGCTGGCCATCGCCACGGTGGTGCTGACCCTGTTCAGCCTGCTGCTGACCCTCAGCCTGACCCGCCCGCTCAATCATCTCAGGCGTGCGGTTCATGATCTCGGGCAGACCGCCTATCAGCAGGACACCCTCGCCCGCCTCGCCCGCCGCAAGGACGAACTGGGCGTGCTGGCCGAAGACTTCAATCGCATGGGCGCCCATCTGCAGCGCCTGATCGACAGCCAGCGGCAGTTGCTGCGCGACGTGTCCCACGAGCTACGTTCCCCGCTGGCCCGCCTGCGCATCGCCCTGGCGCTGGCCGAACGCTCCGATCCCCGTGACCTGGGCAACATGTGGCCGCGCCTGACCCTGGAATGCGACCGCCTGGAAACCCTGATCGGCGAGATTCTCGCCCTGGCCCGCCAGGAAGCGGATCCCGGTCCGCCCGAGCAGCTGGAATTGCACCCGCTGCTGGAAGGCCTGGTCGAGGATGCCCAGCTCAGCGCCCCGCAGCAGCGGGTGGAACTGGACGTTCCCGCCGCCCTGCGGCTGGACGGCTGGCCCGATGTGCTGGAACGGGCGCTGGACAATCTGTTGCGCAATGCGCTGCGCTTCAACCCGCCCGCCCTGCCGATCGTCATCTCGGCGACCGCCGCCGCGGGCGAGGTGCGCATCCAGGTGCGCGACCATGGCCCCGGGGTCAAGGTCGATGACCTGCCCCGGCTGGGTGAGCCCTTCTTCCGCTCGGACCAACAGCACGCGACCGGCTACGGCCTGGGGCTGGCCATCGCCCGCCGCGCCATCCAGCGCCACGGTGGCGAGCTGCACCTGAGCAATCACCCGGACGGCGGCTTTCTTGCCACCGTCACCCTGCCGCTCAGGCCGGTCCTGACCAATGGCTGACCTGGCCGCTCAGATCACGCGGTGCCGGGATCCGCGGCGCCACCTCCGGCGTGCCCAGGTAGATATAGCCCACCAGCTGTTCGCCCTCGGCCAGTCCCAGCCCTTGCAAGACCCAGGGATCGTAGCTGAACTCACCGGAGCGCCAGACCGCGCCCAGTCCCAGGGCGAAGGCCGCGTTGACCAGGCCATGCGCCACGCAGCCGGCGGTGATGATCTGCTCCTGGACCGGCACCTTGGGGTGTTCCTGGGGCGTGGCGACGACGGCGATCACCAGAGGTGCCCGCAGCGGCATGCGCCGCGCCTTGTCCAGGGCCGCCGCATCGGCGTCGGGCTCGCGCCGGCGCAGGGCGTCGGCATAGAGCTCGCCGAGCGCCGTGCGGCCGGCGCCACTCACCAGGATCAGCCGCCAGGGGCGCAGCAGCTTGTGGTCCGGCGCCCGGTCCGCGGCGCGCAGCAGGGTCTCGAGTTGCGCGGGCGTTGGGCCCGGTTCGGTCAGACGACCGACCGAGGCGCGATTGCAAAGGGCTTCGAGGGCATCCATAGCGTCTCTCCTGTAAAGATGCCGCAGTGTACCCCAGGGACGACTGCCGAATTTGGCTGTCACAGCAGCGGAATGGCTGACATTCTTGGCCGCTACCGGGGCGGTCGGCTAAGATCGCGAATGCTAGAAAACCCGGCCGCTTTCATCGTCGCGAACGGAGTTATCCCGACCTCTCGCCTTTTTCGAAACGGACCCGACAGATGAAGTTTGCGCTCAACCGGTTCCTCGCTGCGTCCGGTGACAGCCTGGGCGTCTACTACGCCCGGGTATTCGCCTATCTGATCACCGCCGCCAGCGTCACCGCCGGGTACTACACCCAGGCCGATGCGGTGGGCCTGTGGCTGATCCCCTATGCCCTGCTCTACCCCCATGTGGCCCAGACCCTGAGCCTCAAGCTCAGACGGGATCGCGGCGCCCAGACCGATATCATCCTTGCCGCGCTGGACGCCATCCATGTCGGCATGGCCGCGGTGGTGTTGCGCTTCCCGCTGATGCCCACCCTGATGCTGCTGTTCATGCTCGGCTATACCAGCATGTTGCGCGGCGGTCCGCGCCTGCTCGGCCTGTGCCTGCTGTTCGCCACCAGCGCCGCGGCGCTGGGCAGCGCCACCTTCTTTCAGGGCGTCGACCTCACCAGTCCGCTGCTGGTAGCGGTCACCAGCGTGGTGGGCACCATGCTGCACCTCTGGGGCACCGGCTACTTCCTGCATCGCCAGCGCAAGCGACTCATCCAGATCAACGACGACCTCAAGCGCGAGCAGGAAAAGTCGGCGATCCTGGCGCACAACCTGGCCAAGTACCTCTCGCCCCAGGTCTGGGAATCCATCTTCACCGGCAAGCAGCACATCGCCCTGGGCACCCAGCGCAAGAAGATCACGGTGTTCTTCTCCGACATCAAGGGCTTCACCGAGCTGTCCGAAGAACTCGAGGCCGAAGCCCTCACCGACATGCTCAACAACTACCTCAACGAGATGTCGAAGATCGCCGTCAAATACGGTGGCACCATCGACAAGTTCGTCGGTGACTGCGTGATGGTGTTCTTTGGCGACGCCAACAGCCAGGGCGCCAAGAAGGACGCCGTGGCCGCGGTCTCCATGGCCATCGCCATGCGCAAGCACATGAAGGTCCTGCGCCAGCAGTGGCGCAGCCAGGGCATCAACAAGCCGCTGGAGATCCGCATGGGCCTGAACACCGGCTACTGCACGGTCGGCAACTTCGGCTCCAGCACGCGCATGGACTACACCATCATCGGTCGCGAAGTGAACCTGGCCAGCCGCCTGGAGAATGCCGCTGATGCCGGCGAGATCCTGATCAGCCACGAGACCTACTCGCTGGTCAAGGAAACCATCATGTGCCGGGACAAGAGCTGGATCACCGTCAAGGGCTTCAGCAAGCCGGTACAGATCTATCAGGTGGTGGACTTCCGTCGCGACCTGGGCGCCTCCCCCAGCTATGTCGAGCACGAACTGCCGGGCTTCTCCATGTACCTGGATACCAACAACATCCAGAACTACGACAAGGAGCGGGTCATCCAGGCGCTGCAGCTGGCGGCGGAAAAGCTCAAGGACAAGGTGATCCTTTAACCGCCCGCGTTTCCTGCAGGCAGAAAAAAGCCCCGGATATCCGGGGCTTTTTCATGTGACCGCGGGGATCAATCTTCGCGATAGCGACGCAGACGCAGGGCCTTGCCGGCTACGCGGGTATCCTTGAGCTTGGTCAGCAGACGCTCCAGGCCTTCTTCGGGCAGCTCCACCAGGCTGAAGGAGTCACGGATCTGGATGCGGCCGATGGCCTCGCGATCCATGCCGCCTTCGTTGATAATGGCACCCAGCAGGTTCTTGGCGGCGACGCCATCACGGGCGCCCAGGGCGGTGCGGCAGCGCACGCGGCCTTCCGGCAGCGGCTGCATCGGACGACGCTCGCCACGGTCCGGACGCTCACCACGCTCGGGACGATCGCCCCGCTCGCTGCGCTCGCCACGGGGACGCTCGCCACGGCCGGCGCCGGGGGTGAGCGGCTGCTCGCGACGGACCGACTCGATGTCCAGGGCGCGGCCGCTGGTCAGCTTGGCCAGCAGGGCCGCGGCCAGGGTCGAGGGATCGCACTGCAGACGCTCGCACAGCTCCTGACGCAGGGCGCCGTGAGTGGTGTCGGCATCGGCCAGCAGCGAACCCACGCCATCGGCCAGGCGGGAGATACGGGCTTCCAGTACGGCTTCGGCGTCGGGCAGACGGATTTCGCCGACGCGCTGACCGGTGACGCGCTCGATGACCTGCAGCATGCGGCGCTCGCGCGGGGTGACCAGCAGCAGCGCGCGACCTTCACGACCGGCCCGGCCGGTACGACCGATACGGTGCACGTAGGATTCCGGATCGTAGGGCATGTCCACGTTCAGCACGTGGGTGATGCGCGCCACGTCCAGGCCGCGAGCGGCGACGTCGGTGGCGACCACGATGTCCAGCGAACCGTCCTTCAGCGACTCGATGGTCTTCTCGCGCTGGGCCTGGGGCATGTCGCCATTCAGGGCGCTGACGCGATAGCCCTGGCGCTCCAGCAGCTCGGCCAGGTCCAGGGTCGCCTGCTTGGTACGGACGAAGGCGATCAGGGCGTCGAAGTTCTCCACTTCCAGCAGGCGCAGCACCGAGGCCGGCTTCTGGTCGGCGTGGACCATCAGGTGCGCCTGCTCGATGCGGGCGACGGTCTGGGTCTTGGCCGCGATGCGGACGTGTTGCGGTTCCTTGAGGTGACGCTCGGCGATGGCGCGGATCGACGGCGGCAGGGTCGCCGAGAACAGCACGGTCTGGCGGGATTCCGGCATGGCTTCGAAGATGAATTCGAGGTCATCCATGAAGCCCAGCTTGAGCATCTCGTCGGCTTCGTCGAGCACCAGGTGCTGGACGGTGGCCAGCAGGTTGTCGTCGCGACGCAGGTGGTCGCACAGACGACCGGGGGTGGCGACCAGAACCTGGGCGCCCATGCGCAGGGACTTCAGCTGCGGGCCCATGGGCGCGCCGCCGTAGAGGGCCACGACCTTCACGCCGGGCATCTCGGTGGAATAGGTTTCGCAGGCGGTAGCCACCTGCAGGGCCAGTTCACGGGTGGGAACCAGCACCAGAATCTGGGGTTCGCGGCGGGACGGGTCGAGCTTGGAAAGCAGCGGCAGAGCGAAGGCTGCGGTCTTGCCGGTACCGGTCTGGGCCTGGCCGATCATGTCGTGACCGGAGAGAATCACCGGGATGGACTGCGACTGGATGGGCGACGGCTCTTCATAGCCGACGGCCTTGATGGCGGCGAGGATGGCGGGATTGAGATTGAGCGCAGCGAAACCGCTGGTGTCCTGGGTCATTGTCTTGCCTCGTGTGCTTCGCAAAGACCCCAAAGCCAAGAGCTGCGCTTATCCGAATGACCGAAGTCGCCCAGGCAGCCAAGGTGTGAGCTTTTTGCGAAATAGCGGATGAAAAAGGGGTGAAGCGTCTAGGATTGTTCGCCGTCGGGCGAACGCACGACCGGTGTGGCCATGGCGGCGGACCGGGAAAATGCAGTTCCTGAACGGAAGGTCAAAAAGACCGGGGCGAATGATACCCGAACCCTGGACATTTCTCCAGAGAACCTTGGTCTACTTTTGTGGTCAGGTTGCCGCACGCAGGTTGTCCAGATAGGCCTCCAGATCGAAGCCGATCCGCGGGGTCAACTCCCGGGCGCGCTGCCGCGTGCCCGCCTCGTCCAGCGCCTGCTCCAGCCTGGCCGGCACCAGCAGGATGACGTTGCCCTCCACCACCGGGCACTCCCAATAGTGGTGGCGGAACAGACCGCGCAGCAGGGCGGCGCCCAGGGGCTTGCCGTCGGTGGCGCTCCACTGGTTGATCATCAGCCAGCCGCCGGGGTTGAGCTTGGCCTGGCAATTTTCCAGGAAGCGCCAGGCCAGATGGGCACTGGACGGACCGACATCGGTATAGAGGTCGACGAAGATCAGATCGGCAGGCGCCGCGCTGTCGAGCAGGTCCAGGGCATCGCCGATGCGGATGGCCAGGCGCGGGTCCTCGTCGAGGCCCAGATGCTGGCGCGCCAGGCGCGGCACCGCGGGGCGCAGTTCCAGGACTTCCACCGCCTCCAGGGGCAGCCACTTGAGGCAGGCCTGGGTCAGGGTGCCGGCGCCCAGGCCGAGAAAGAGCGCTCGCCGCGGCTGTGGGTGGCAGAGCGCGCCGAGCAGCATGGCGCGGTTGTAGTCGTATTCCAGCCAGGCGGGGTCCGCGGTGAAGACGCAGCTCTGCTCCACCTCCTCGCCAAACTCCAGGAAGCGATAAGGTCCCACCTCCACCACCCGGATCCGGCCATGGTCATCGACGACCTCTTCCAGCAACACTTCCGTCTCGACCATCACCACCCTCCTCTATAGCCGCCCATGGTAGCCGCGATGGGCACTGTCTATCGAGCCATGCGGCCGCTATCGGTTACCATGGACGGCTTCATCGCACCCTCAGAGAGAATCATGTCCGCGCCCTGGAGCCCCACCAGCTGGAGAGGCCTGCCCATCCAGCAACAGCCCGAATACCCCGACAAAGCCCGTCTCGCCGATGTCGAGCGCACCCTGGCCGGCTATCCGCCGCTGGTGTTCGCCGGCGAAGCCCGCGAATTGCGCCGACAGTTCGCCGAGGTCACCCAGGGCCGGGCCTTCCTGCTGCAGGGCGGCGATTGCGCGGAAAGCTTCTTCGAATTTTCCGCCGGCAAGATTCGCGACACCTTCAAGGTGCTGCTGCAGATGGCGGTGGTCATGACCTTTGCCGCCGGTTGCCCGGTGGTCAAGGTCGGCCGCATGGCCGGCCAGTTCGCCAAGCCGCGCTCCTCCGGCGACGAGGTCCAGGACGGCGTCTCCCTGCCGGCCTACCGTGGCGACATCGTCAACGGCATCGACTTCACCGAAGGCAGCCGCATCCCCGACCCGCAGCGCCTGATCCAGGCCTACAACCAGTCCACCGCGACCCTCAACCTGCTCCGCGCCTTCGCCCAGGGCGGTTTCGCCGACCTGCACCAGGTGCATCGCTGGAATCTGGACTTCATCGCCAACTCGGCGCTGGCCGACCGCTACCACCAGTTGGCGGACCGCATCGACGAGACCCTCGCCTTCATGCGCGCCTGCGGCCTGGACACCGCGCCCCAGGTCAAGGAAACCAACTTCTTCACCGCCCACGAGGCGCTGCTGCTCAACTACGAGGAAGCCTTCGTCCGTCGCGACAGCCTGACCGGGGACTGGTACGACTGCTCGGCGCACATGCTCTGGATCGGCGACCGCACCCGCCAGCCCGGCGGCGCCCACGTCGAATTCCTGCGCGGCGTGAACAACCCCATCGGCGTCAAGGTCGGTCCTTCTACCACCAGCGAAGACCTGATCCGCCTGATCGACACCCTCAACCCCGAGAACGATCCGGGTCGCCTCAATCTCATCGTGCGGATGGGCGTGGGCAAGGTCGGCGATCACCTGCCGCGCCTGATCCAGACCGTCGAGCGGGAGGGTCGTCAGGTGCTGTGGAGCTCCGACCCCATGCACGGCAACACCATCAAGGCGTCCACCGGCTACAAGACCCGGGATTTCGCCAGCGTGCTGGGCGAAGTCAAGGAATTCTTCGGCGTGCACCAGGCCGAGGGCACCTACGCGGGCGGCATCCATATCGAGATGACCGGCCAGAACGTCACCGAATGCATCGGTGGCGCCCGCCCGGTCACCGAAGACGCCCTGTCCGATCGCTACCACACCCATTGCGACCCGCGCCTGAATGCCGACCAGTCCCTGGAACTGGCCTTCATGATCGCCGAGACGCTCAAGGGCATTCGCCGCTAAGGCAGAGAGGGCGCGGCGCGCTCTAGTGCCGCGCCACCGCCTCGCGCAAGACGTCCGCCGGCCCGTGCAACCGCAGGTCGGCGAGACCGAGCCAGTCGGCCAGGGTACGCAACTGCCCCGCCAGGGCGTCCAGCCCCTCGTCATCCAGCCCCGCCGCCTCCAGATGCACGGCATGCACCGCCAGCCGCGACTGCGCCCGCTCGGCGCGCAGATCCACCCGCCCCGCCAGCCGCTCCCGGTAGAGAAAGGGCAGCACATAGTAGCCATAGACCCGTTTGGCCGCCGGCGTGTAGATCTCCAGTCGATAGCGAAAGCCGAACAGCTGCTCGGTGCGCTCACGCTCCCAGACCAGCGAATCGAAGGGCGACAGCAACGCCGCGGCGCGCACGGGGCACCCGGGACTGGGCGTCTCGGCGACATAGGCCGGCTTCGACCAGCCCTGCACCTGGAGGGACTGCAGACTGCCCTCCTCCAGCAATTCGGCGAGGCCCTGGCGGGCTTCGGCCGGACTGAGACGGAAATAGTCACGCAGCTGGACCTCGCTCGCCACGCCCAGGGCACGGGCGCTGCGCAGGAGCAAGGCGCGGCGGGCGGCTTCGGGCGCAACAGCCGGCGCCGCAAGGATCTCCGAAGGAAGCACCCGCTCGGGCAGGTCATAGAGGCGCTCGAAGCCGCGCCGCCCGGCCACCGTCACCTCGCCGGCGGCGAACAGCCACTCCAGCGCCAGCTTGCCCGGACTCCAATCCCACCAGGGACCGGCCTGCTCGACCCGCTTGGCCAGGCTGCCGGCGCCCAGGGCACCCCGCTGCACCACCGCCTCCAGGGTCTGGGCGACGACCTGCGGCTGTTCGACGGCGAAACGCGCCAGCTGCCGATAGATGCCGATGCCCTGGCGCGCCTGATCGCGCCGCCAGCGCAGCTCGGCCCAGACCTCGGCCGGCACCAGCGAAGCCTCGTGGGCCCAGCATTCATAGAGCTGGCGCTTGCGCCCCTGGCCCCAGGCCAGGGCATCGAAATCGGCGAAGGCATAGTGGCCGAGACGGCTGAACAGCGGCAGGTAATGGGAGCGCACCAGCGCATTGACCGAATCGATCTGCAGCACGTTCAGGCGTGCGGCCTGGCGATACAGGGCGGCCGGACCCGCGCCACCCTTGGGTTGATTACCGAAACCCTGGGCGCGCAAGGCCAGACGCCGGGCCTCGCGCAGGGAAAGGCTGTCCATCCGAGCTCCTGATAGAGGAAGGGATCTTTCACCCTAGCAGGATCGGCGGCGGCGCTCCTCCGCGGGCTGCTGCCAGAACGGCTTGTCGGCCTCCTGCCAGGCATCGGCGCGACTCAGGCCGAGGTCGTGCAGCGCGCCTTCATCCAGCCGATAGAGCGCTCGGCGTTGGCGGGAAAGCTCTATCGCCCGCCGCAACCAGGCCCAGGCCTGCCGCAGACGAGAGGTGACGCCCGCAACACCAGGGGAACGCCCGGACGAATCTCGGTGAGCTATGAGCTGAGCCATGGTGCATCTCCTTCTCCAGAGGGTATGGCTCAAGTCTGGAAGCCGGCTTAACATCAATTCAACGAATATTTCTGATGCGATCCATTCACCGAGCTGATGCCATGAACTACCCCAGCATAGAGACCGATCTGCTGCGCACCTTTGTCGCCATCGCCGATCAGGGCGGCTTCACCCGCGCGGCCGAGGTGGTCAACCGCACCCAGTCGGCGGTGAGCATGCAGATGCGCAAGCTGGAAGAGGACGTGCTGCAGCGGCGACTGTTCGAGCGTGACGGCCGCCAGGTCCGTCTGACTGCGGAAGGCCAGATCCTGCTGGGCTTTGCCCGGCGGATCCTCAAGCTGCATGGGGAGGTGATGACCACTCTGCGCGAGCCGCACATGGTGGGGACGGTGCGCATCGGCACCCCTGACGACTACGTCATGAGGTTCATTCCGGGCATCCTTGCGGGCTTCGCCAAGGCCTACCCGCTGGTGCAGGTGGATGTCCACTGCGAGCCCACCGCGGGTCTGCTGCAGCGTCAGGATCTGGATCTGACCATCGTCACCCGCGAACCGGGCAACGAGATCGGTCTGCCGTTGCGGCGGGAACGCTTCGTCTGGGCCGAGGCACCCGGGTTCGACATTCACCAGCGCGATCCGCTGCCGCTGGCGATGTTCAATACCTCCTGCTTTCTCAGCGAATGGGCCCGCCGCGCCCTGGACAATCGCGACCGTGGCTATCGCCTGGCCTACAGCAGCCCCAGCCTTGCCGCTCTGCTGGGCATCGTCAAGGCAGGCCTGGCGGTCACCGCGCAGCTGGAGAGCCTGCTGCCGAGCGAATTGCGCCGGCTGGGAGAAGCCGACGGCATGCCCGACCTGCCCTCCTGTTCCATCGAACTGCTGCGTAATCCACGCAGCGCCTCGCCGATCATCGACACCCTCGCCGAGCATATCGCCGAGGGCTTTCGGCAGTAGTCAGCGCAGCGCCAGCAGCGCCGCGCAGAGCAGCAGAAAACCGCAGAACAGCAGGCGCAGCAGCCGTTCGGGCAACTGGTGGGCCAGCTTCACGCCCCAGCTGACGCTGAGCAGGCCGCCGATGGCCAGGGGAATGCCGACGCTCCAATCCACTTCGCCATGCCAGGCATAGCTGGCCAGGGTGACGCCCGTGGTGGGCAACGCCATGGCCAGGGACATGCCCTGGGCCGCGACCTGGGTCAGCCCCATCACGCCCGCCAGGATGGGCGTGGCGATCACCGCCCCGCCGACGCCGAACAGCCCACCGACCAGTCCCGCCACCAGCCCCAGCACGCCAAGGCCCAGACGGCTCGGCGTGGTCAGCGGTGGCTGGCCACGGCGATAGAGTTGCCAGAGGTTGTAGAGCACAAGGAGCAGCAGGAAGCCGACGAAGCCGTGGCGCATGGAGCGGGCGTCCAGGGAGACCGCCAGTGCCGTGCCCACCAGGGCCGAGACCATGCCCGCGCCCGCTAGCAAGGCGGCGCGCTGCCAATCGATGCGATTGCGCTGGTTGTACTTGTAGACCGACAGCAGCACGTTGGGGACCACCATCACCAGAGCGGTGCCCTGGGCCAGTTGCTGGTCGAGGCCGAACAGCAGTGCCAGCACCGGAATGGCGATGAGGCCGCCACCGATGCCGAACAGCCCACCCACCACGCCCAGCACCGCCCCGAGGACGACATCGATCAACAAGGTAAACAGCGATTCCACGGCGATTCTATCCAGCGGCAAAGAGATTTGGAGAGACCGGCCAGACCGGCCCACGGCGAAAGCCCAGACAGCAAAAAGCCCGGCAAGCCGGGCTTTCTGATCGAGACGCCTGGTTTAGACCTTGGCGCGCGACTTGTACTCGTTGGTACGGGTGTCGATCTCGATGTGGTCACCGATATCGCAGAACTCGGAGACCTTCAGCTCGTAGCCGTTGTTCAGGCGAGCGGTCTTCATGACCTTGCCCGAGGTGTCGCCGCGAACGGCCGGCTCGGTGTAGGCGATCTGGCGCACGATGGTGGTGGGCAGTTCGATGGAGATGACGCGGTCGTTGTAGAACACCGCTTCGCAGACGTCGGTCATGCCGTCTTCGATGAAGGCGATGGCTTCGCCCAGGTCGTCCTTCTCCACTTCGTACTGGTTGTACTCGTCGTCGACGAAGACGTACAGGGGATCGGCGAAGTAGGAATAGGTGACTTCCTTGCGATCCAGAATCACCGGCTCAAGCTTGTCGTCGGCGCGGAAGACGGTCTCGGTCGCGCTGCCGGAGAGCAGGCTCTTCAGCTTCATCTTGACCACTGCAGCGTTACGGCCGGACTTGTTGTATTCAGCTTTCTGGATGACCCAGGGAGCGTTGTCGATCATGGCCACTTGGCCGGCACGGAACTCTTGTGCGGTTTTCATGCGGTTATCCGTATGGATGGAAGAACGGGATTTCGAGGCGCCATATGATAGCCAATCTGTATGGAAATGCACCAGGCTGGCGGCAAGATCGCTGTGAGAAGCCATCCGATCGCTCCAGTCGCGCGCCAGCAGACGCCAGTTTTCGACCTGTGCGTCCAGCGCCGACCAGGCCGCAGCCAGGTCGCCGCGACCGTTCCAGGCCAGCCACAGGGCACTGACCGCGGCGCCCAGCTCAGGGGTACCGGACGCCACATAGCGCGCCAGGAAGGCTTCGAGTTTGACGAAGTGGGCGTCCTCTTCCTGCGGATAGATGTGCCAGACGAAGGGATGCGCCGCCCATTGCGCGCGGACGAAGGAGTCCTCGCCGCGGATGGCATTGAAGTCGCAGCACCACAGCAGGCGGTCGTATTGCTGCTGGGAGACGAAGGGCAGCACCTGCACCCGTAGGGCGCCGCGGCCGTGGCTGTCGCCGGCCTTGAGCCAGTCGACGCCCAGCCAGGCGGCGACGTTGGCCAGCACCCGCCCCTCCGGCACCAGCAGGCAGGTCGGCCGGTTACCGGCGCTCAGGGCATCGAGCCAGTCGATCAGCGCCGGATTCTCGTAGGCGAACAGCGAGAACAGGCGCTCGCCCGGCTGCCGGCGGACGCCCAGCCCGGCGAGAAAGTCGTCCCGCGTCGCGGCCGTCTGCAGGAAGCCGTCCCGCTGCTCGAGCAGGTCGCGCTCGCGCAGCAGCCCGCCGACCTGGGCGGTAAAGCCGGGAAAGAAGAAGTACTTGTTCAGCCCGGTGGGCTGCAGCGACGGCAGGGCGTGACAGCCTTCGATCCACTCCTCGGCGCTCAGGTATTCCAGATTGAGCCAGAGGGGACGCTCGGCGCGCCGCGCCATGGCGGTGATGAAGCCGTCCGGCAACTGGCAGGCGAAGGCCTCCACCACCACGTCGCCCGGCTCGGCCGGCGTCCAGTCGGCATGCCAGCGGCGTACCTCGACCCCGCGATGCCACTGCTGCTCGGCCGTGCCATCGACCCCCGGCTGGATCCGCGCCAGGGGATAGAGGTCGTCGATCCAGAGGCGGACCTGCTGTCCATGCTCGGCGACCAGCTGATGGGCCAGACGCCAGGTGATACCGGCGTCCCCATAGTTGTCCACCACCGTGCAGAAGATGTCCCAGGCTGCCATGCCATACCTCTAAGTCATTGATATCGAATCGTGTTTCGCTTCAGCCCGTGGGTAATGCGCGGCGAATTCCAGTGAACCCAGTCACACCGCGACCCCAGGCGGGTCGGTAGTATCCGCGCTTTTTCGGACGGATTCTCCATGTCGTTGCGCCCCGCCCTGCTGTTCTGCCTGAGCCTGGCTTCCCTGAGCGCCCTGGCGACACCCCAGCCGCCCCGCACCTTCAGCGAAGCCAAGGTGGTCGCGACCAAGGTCTATGCCAAGCAGGGCGTGGACTTCTATTGCGGCTGCCACTACAACGGCAAGACCGTGGATCTGAAGAGTTGCGGCTACGTCCCGCGCAAGAGCGCCCAGCGCGCGAGCCGCATCGAGTGGGAGCACATCGTGCCGGCGTGGGTGATCGGTCACCAGCGTCAGTGCTGGCAGAAAGGCGGGCGCAAGAACTGCACGGCCAGCGATCCGGTTTACCAGAAGGCCGAGGCCGATCTCTTCAACCTGGTGCCGGTGGTTGGCGAGGTCAATGGCGATCGCAGCAACTTCGCCTTTGGCTGGCTGCCGCAGAAACCCAGCCAGTACGGCGCCTGCCAGATGGTGGTGGACTTCAAGGCCAAGACCGCCATGCCACGCCCGGAGATCCGCGGCATGGTCGCCCGCACCTACTTCTATATGAGCGACCGCTATGGCCTGCGCCTGTCCAAGCAGGACAGCCAGCTGTACACCGCCTGGACCAAGCAGTACCCGCCCGAGGCCTGGGAGCGCCAGCGCAATCAGCGCCTGGCCTGCATCATGGGCCACGGCAATCCCTATGTGGGCCAGACCAAGGCCTGCAAGTAGCGCGACTCAAGCAGCGGTTGGGATGCCGCTGTGGAATCTCAGCTCGCTGTCGCTGGAGGTGATCAGTTCCACTTCCAGAGCGC
This sequence comes from Pseudomonas sp. PGPPP4, assembly GCF_002256045.1. Lineage (NCBI taxonomy): Bacteria > Pseudomonadati > Pseudomonadota > Gammaproteobacteria > Pseudomonadales > Pseudomonadaceae > Pseudomonas > Pseudomonas sp. PGPPP4. The sequence goes on along the minus strand of NZ_NKID01000002.1, from coordinate 532,594 downwards.
GGACCTCGGCGATCTTGGCGTCGACGTCGTCGCGCTCGCCATAGAGATAGGCGAGCTTGAGATAGTCCTGGAAATGCCGGGCTTCGGAGGCCAGCAAGCCGCTGTAGAACTTGCCCAGCTCCGCGTCCAGATGGGGCGCTACCGCACCGAAGCGCTCGCAGGAGCGGCATTCGATGAAGGCACCGATCACCAGGCTGTCGGTCAGCTTCAGCGGTTCATGGTTGCGGCAGAGCTTGCGCAGGGCGCCGGCATAGCGCGCCGAGCTGACGTTGCGGTGCTCGATGCCGCGGCGCTTCATGATCTGCAGCACCTGCTCGAAGTGGCGCAACTCTTCGCGGGCGATGCGCGACATCTTCCAGGACAGTTCGGCGCGATTGGAATAGGTGAACAGATAGTGGAAGGCGGCGCCGGCGGCCTTCTTCTCGTTGTTAGCGTGGTCCTGCAGCAGCGTCGGCAGATCCTGCAGCGCGGCCTCGACCCAGGCATCCGGCGTACGGCAACCGAGGAATTCGTTCATCTCGGGCAAGGACATCAGCGTAATCCCGTGCAAAAGCCGCGCATTATAGAGAAAGGCGCGCGCCTGGGCAGCGCCGCCCGCCTGCTGGTCTTCAGACGCGGCTGTCGACGCCTTCGAGCAGGAAGCGCGGGGCGATGTAGCGGTCGTAGTGGGCTTCGGAGAGCAGAAAGAATTCCCGGTCGATGGCGTCGCGCAACTCGGCCAGCGGGCGCTCGCGAAATTCCGGCAGGAGCCGCACCCCATAGGCGTCCAGCTGCTGGATATGGCGCGCACCGCGGGCCAGCAACTGATAGGCCCAGCAATACTCGGACTGATCCGGCCGGAAGCGAATGCTGCGCTGCTGCAACTGCTGGCGCAACAGCGCCGCATCGAAGACATCGACCTTGGCCGACACCACCTGCACCAGCAGCAGCTCCAGGCGCGCCCAGACGGCGCGACGCTCCTCTTCGCCGTAGAGATTCCAGTTCACTACCTCGTGGTGGAATCTCTTGCAACCACGGCAGACGTGGTCGCCGAACATCGTCGAGCACAGGCCGACGCAGGGCGTCTTGATGACAGGAGCGGGCATGGGCGGCAAGCCTTGGAGCAAAACGCCTAGTCTAGCCGGAAACGGCAACGACCGGCGCGGGTGGCCCGCGCCGGTCGTGCAGAACCTCAGGTCGAATCACACCGCGGCGACGCCGCGGCTCGGCAGCGGGCTGGCGCTGCGCCGGCTCAGGGCGTAGAAGAACAGCCCGCCGAGGAAGCAGCCGGTGAACCAGGCGAAATTGGCGATCGGCTTGAACCAGGGCACGAAGGTGAAGCACAAGCCGATCAGCGCCGCGGCCACCAGCGCCTGGACCGCGACCCAGTTGACGCCGCCGCTGTACCAGTAGGCGCCCTGCGGGGAATCGTCGAACAGGGCATCGACGTCGATCCGGCCCTTGCGCAGCAGGTAGTAGTCCACCAGCAGGATGCCGAACAGCGGGCCGATGCAGGCCGCCAGCACGTCCAGGGTGTAGTGGATCACCTCGGGATTGTTGAACAGGTTCCAGGGGGTGATGAAGATCGAGGCCACGGCCGCGATCATGCCGCCGGCACGCCAGCTGATCTTGCTGGGTGCCACGTTGGCGAAGTCGAAGGCCGGCGAGACGAAGTTGGCGACGATGTTGATGCCGATGGTGGCGGTCACGAAGGTGAAGGCGCCCAGCAGCACCGCGGTGGTGTTGTCGATGCGGGCCACGGTGGCGATGGGGTCATGGATCATCTCGCCAAACACCGGCAGGGTGCCGGAGACGATCACCACGGTGACCAGGGAAAAGGCCAGAAAGTTGATCGGCAGGCCCCAGAAATTGCCGCGCCGCACATCCTGCATGGAGCGGCAGTAGCGACTGAAGTCACCGAAATTCAGCGTGGGCCCGGAAAAATAGGACACCACCAGGGCGATGGCGACGATCACCTGACCAAAGGCCGCCCAGCCGGTCAGCTGCTTTTCCGCCAGGGTGAAGCTGATGTTGCTCCAGCCGGCGCGCCAGACGATCCAGGCGGCGAGCAGGAACATCACCGCATAGACGGCGGGACCGGCCCAGTCGATGAAGCGGCGGATGGATTCCATCCCCGCCCAGAAGACGCAGGCCTGCAGGAACCAGAGGGTGAGGAAGCCGCCCCAGCCCAGATAGGAAAGGCCCAGGAAGCTGCTGTCGCCATAGACCGCCAGCGCGGGAAAGAAGCGCAGCACCACGATGACCAGGGCGCTGGAGGCCAGGTAGGTCTGGATGCCGTACCAGGCGACCGCGATTAGGCCACGGATCACCGCCGGAATGTTCGCGCCGAAGACGCCGAAGGCCAGCCGGCAGATGACCGGATAGGGGACGCCGGCCTGCTGGCTGGGCCGGGCGACCAGGTTGGCGACCACCTGCACGATGCAGATCCCCACCAGCAGCGCGATCAGCACCTGCCAACTGGCTAGCCCCAGGGCGAACAGGCTGGCGGCGAAGACATAGCCGCCGACGCTGTGCACGTCGCTCATCCAGAAGGCAAAGATGTTGTACCAGCTCCATTTCTGCTCGACCGGGCCGAGGTCTTCGTTGTACAGGCGCGGGCTGTAGCCCGGGGGAATCTGCTGGTTCATGAATCGCCTCCTCCGTGGTAGCGGGCACCTGCATACGGCGCCCGCCTTGTTTTGTATACAATCCACCAGGCAGAGAACGTGCCAGCTACCGAAAAATGTCCTTAACCTCCTGGCTCGATAGAGAATTTTAGAGAAAAGAGGCTCTAATCCAGGCCTGCAGGCGTTACCGCAGATGCACTTCTCTGGGGCGTTCGGTGGCAGACAGGCGCTACCTTGGCGCACAAAGCAGGACACATTCGCCCATCGTCGTCGCCCAAGACTTTGTATACAATTCAGTCAAATCGCCGGAGTCAGCCCATGAGTGTAGTACCCTCACCGCTCGCCATTGCCGCCTCGCCCCGGGACGAACGGATCTACCAGGACATTCTCGAAGCCATCGTCGAGCATCGCCTGACCCCGGGCACCCGTCTGCCGGAAGACACCCTGGCGGAAACCTTCGGCATCAGCCGCACGGGCATTCGCAAGGTGCTGCAGCGGCTGGCCCTGGAGCGACTGGTGACCCTGCGCGCCAATCGCGGCGCCCAGGTCGCCCAGCCCAGCGCCAAGGAGGCCCAGGACATCCTCGCCGCACGCCAGTTGATCGAACCGGCGCTGATGCCCCTGGTGGCCGCCCGCGTCGACAGCGCCCAGCTCGCGCCCCTGCGGCAACTGTGCCTCGAAGAGCACGAAGCGCAGCATGGCGGCCGCCACAGCCTGGCGATCCAGTTGTCCGCGCGCTTTCACGTCGAACTCGCCGCCCTGGCCGATAACCAGGTGCTGACCGAACAGGTCGCCCAACTGGCCAGTCGCTCTTCGCTGCTGATCGCCATCTATGGCTCGCGGCACAGCCTGGGCTGCGATTGCGGCCAGCACGAAGACCTGCTGGACCTGCTCGCCCGCGGCGACGGCACGGCCGCCAGCGAGTGGATGGCGCAGCACCTGCGCCTCATCCGCGAATCCCTCCGGATCGACCGGCCCACGGCCGCCGAACCCGATTTCCGCAGCATCTTCAAACGCAGCTGAGGCTCCCATGCAGATTCAGATCATCAATCCCAACACCAGCGCCAGCATGACCGCCAAGATCGGTCGTGCGGCCCAGGCCATCGCCCGTCCGGGCACCACCATTCTCGCCAGCAATCCGGACGCCGGTCCGGTGTCCATCGAGAGTCATTACGACGAGGCCGTGGCCGCGGTCGGGGTCATAGAGGAAATGCGCAAGGGCGTCGAGGCCGGCTGCGCGGCCCACGTCATCGCCTGCTTTGGCGATCCGGGCCTGCTGGCCGCGCGGGAAATGGCCCAGGGGCCGGTGCTGGGCATCGCCGAGGCCGGTTTTCACCTGGCCAGCCTGCTGGCCACCCGCTTCGCGGTGGTGACCACCCTCACCCGCACGCGCATCATCGCCGAGCACCTGCTGCAGCGTTACGGCTTCGCCGAGCTGTGCACCTCGGTGCGCTGCATCGACCTGCCGGTGCTGGCCCTGGAAGCCGCCGACGACAGCCTGATCGAACTGATCGCCGCCGAGGGCCGCCGCGCCCGTGACGAGGAAGGCGCCGGCGCCATCGTGCTGGGCTGTGGCGGCATGGCCGATCTGCGCGAGGCCTTGAGCGAGGCCATCGGCATTCCGGTGATCGAGGGCGTCAGCGCCGCGGTCAAGCTGGCCGAAGCCCTGGTCGACCTGGGCCTGGGCACCAGCAAGCATGGCGACCTGGCATACCCCATCGCCAAACCCTTCAGCGGACGCTTCGCGCACCTGGGCCGGTAGCAGCCTGCGGCCAAGGTCCAATCAGCCGTCCCAGCGATGCGACAACGCGGCGCTTAACTTCGCTCGAGGCTTGGCGTAGAATTAGGCAGCCTTATAGGCGCAATGTCCGATACGAAGCTGTTTTCAAAGCGTCACGAGCAAAGTATCCGGCGATCCGGCAGCGGCGGCCTCATCAACCGCCTTGCTGCCGATCAGCTCTCCAGCAGCCGGCGTAAAACTTTGAAAACAGCTTCCAGCGGAATGCGTCCGGCGCGACGGCGGTCCTGCCCGCAGCCTCCCCCGTCTTACCCTGCCGGATACATTTCGGGGCGCCAGCCCCCGGACGCAATATTGGACCACTGATGAGGGTCAACCTGTGCTTGAAGCCTATCGTAAACACGTAGAAGAGCGTGCCGCCCAGGGCATCGTGCCCCAGCCGCTGAACGCCGAGCAAACGGCCGGTCTGGTCGAACTGCTGAAGAATCCCCCGGCCGGCGAAGAAGAATTCCTCGTCGACCTCATTACCAACCGCGTGCCGCCGGGCGTCGACGAAGCCGCCTACGTGAAGGCCGGTTTCCTCTCTGCCATCGCCAAGGGCGAAGCCCAGTCCCCGCTGATTTCCAAGCAGCGCGCGACCGAGCTGCTGGGTACCATGCAGGGCGGCTACAACATCGCCACCCTGGTCGAGCTGCTGGACGACGCCGAACTGGGCGCCGTGGCTGCCGAACAACTCAAGCACACCCTGCTGATGTTCGACGCCTTCCACGACGTGGCCGAGAAGGCCAAGGCGGGCAATGCCCACGCCAAGGCCGTCATACAGTCCTGGGCCGAGGGCGAGTGGTACAAGAAGCGTCCGGAAATCGCCGAGAAGTACACCCTGACCGTGTTCAAGGTGCCGGGCGAAACCAACACCGACGACCTCTCCCCTGCGCCTGACGCCTGGTCGCGCCCGGACATCCCGCTGCACGCCCTGGCCATGCTGAAGATGGCTCGCGACGGCATCGTGCCCGAGCAGCAAGGCAGCATCGGTCCGCTGAAGCAGATCGAGGAAGTGCGCGCCAAGGGCTTCCCGGTCGCCTACGTCGGTGACGTGGTCGGCACCGGTTCGTCGCGCAAGTCCGCCACCAACTCGGTGCTGTGGTTCTTTGGCGACGACATCCCCTACGTGCCCAACAAGCGCGCCGGTGGTTTCTGCTTCGGTTCCAAGATCGCCCCGATCTTCTACAACACCATGGAAGACGCCGGCGCCCTGCCGATCGAATTCGACGTGTCGGCGCTGGAAATGGGCGACGTCATCGACGTCTATCCCAAGGCCGGCAAGGTCACCCGCCACGGCAGCGACGAGGTACTCGCCACCTTCGAACTCAAGACCCCCGTGCTGCTGGACGAAGTCCGCGCCGGCGGCCGTATCCCGCTGATCGTCGGCCGTGGCCTGACCGAGAAGGCGCGTGCCGAACTGGGCATGGGTCCGACCGACCTGTTCAACAAGCCGGACCAGCCGGCCGAGAGCAGCAAGGGCTACACCCTGGCGCAGAAGATGGTCGGCAAGGCCTGCGGCGTCGAGGGCGTGCGCCCCGGCACCTACTGCGAGCCGAAGATGACCACCGTCGGTTCCCAGGACACCACTGGCCCGATGACCCGCGACGAGCTGAAGGACCTGGCCTGCCTGGGCTTCTCGGCTGACCTGGTGATGCAGTCCTTCTGCCACACCGCGGCCTATCCCAAGCCCATCGACGTCAAGACCCACCACACCCTGCCAGATTTCATCCGCACCCGTGGCGGCGTCTCCCTGCGTCCGGGCGACGGCATCATCCACAGCTGGCTGAACCGCATGCTGCTGCCCGACACCGTCGGCACCGGTGGCGATTCCCACACCCGCTTCCCGATCGGCATCTCCTTCCCGGCCGGTTCCGGCCTGGTGGCCTTCGCCGCGGCCACCGGCGTCATGCCGCTGGACATGCCGGAGTCGGTCCTGGTGCGCTTCAAGGGCAAGATGCAGCCTGGGATCACCCTGCGTGACCTGGTGCATGCCATCCCCTACTACGCCATCCAGAAGGGTCTGCTGACCGTCGAGAAGAAGGGCAAGAAGAACATCTTCTCCGGCCGCATCCTCGAGATCGAAGGTCTGGAAGACCTGACCGTGGAGCAGGCGTTCGAGCTGTCCGATGCCTCCGCCGAGCGTTCCGCCGCCGGTTGCACCATCAAGCTGTCGCCCGAGTCGATCACCGAGTACCTGCAGTCCAACATCACCCTGCTGCGCTGGATGATCGAGGAAGGCTACGGTGACCCGCGTACCCTGGAGCGCCGCGCGCGCGCCATGGAAGCCTGGATCGCCAACCCGGAACTGCTCGCCGCCGATGCCGACGCCGAATACAGCGAAGTCATCGAGATCGATCTGTCCGAGGTCAACGAGCCGGTGCTGTGCGCCCCGAACGATCCGGACGACGCCCGTCTGCTGTCCCAGGTGGCTGGCGACAAGATCGACGAGGTGTTCATCGGTTCCTGCATGACCAACATCGGTCACTTCCGCGCCGCCGGCAAGCTGCTGGACAAGGTCAAGGGCTCGATCCCGACCCGCCTGTGGCTGTCGCCGCCGACCAAGATGGACCAGCACCAGTTGACCGAGGAAGGCTACTACGGCATCTACGGCAAGGCCGGCGCGCGCATGGAAATGCCGGGCTGCTCGCTGTGCATGGGCAACCAGGCCCGTGTGGCCGCCAACGCCACCGTGGTCTCCACCTCCACCCGTAACTTCCCCAACCGCCTGGGCGACGGCGCCAATGTCTACCTGGCGTCGGCGGAGCTGGCAGCGGTGGCCTCGATCCTGGGCAAGCTGCCCACCGTCGAGGAGTACATGGAATACGCGAAGAGCATCGACAGCATGGCCGCGGACGTCTACCGCTATCTGAGCTTCGACCAGATCGCCGAATTCCGTGAAAGCGCCGAGAAGGCCCGCATCGCCGCCGTCGAAGTCTGACGTTAGCGTTCGGTACTGAAAACCGCCCTTCGGGGCGGTTTTTTTGACCTCGCAGCAGGGTGGACAACGCGAAGCTTGTCCACCCTGCTGCGAGGTCGAGAGAGGCATCGGTGGCAAGCAGTGGAAAAGGCTGCGCCGTTTTCCACGCTACGGGAGCCTGGCAGTCGGCGGGAAATGGCAGCCGCATTCAATACGGTGCGAGACGAAGGCACGCGGCCTTAAGCACTAGTTAACCCAGCGCCCCTTACCCTCGGCTCTCCATCCAGCCCGAGGTCCCTTTCATGAAACGTCTTGCTGCCATCACCCTGACCGCCCTGTTGCTCGGCCTCAGCCAAACGAGCATGGCGGCCGGCTGCATCAAGGGCGCCGTGGCAGGCGGGGTGGCCGGGCATTTCGCCGGACACCATGCCATCGCGGGTGCGGTAGCCGGTTGCGCAATCGGCCACCACCTGGCCACCAAGGCCAAGGAAGAGCAGCAGCATCCTCACTCCTGAGGATGCTCCGCACGGCCGAAGCGATAATCCCACGCCCCTTCCGGAGCTTCATGCAGATGCCACGCCCACTCGTTGCAATGCTTTTGTCGCTCGGTCTTTGCAGTGCCGCTGCGGCTGCCGGGGCCGCTGAGCCGCTGGAATCCGCCACCCGCTCCCTGGCCGCGGCCTATGCACCGCGCCTGAAGATCGGCGCCGCCATCGAGCCCGACCAGCTCGCGGGGCCCGACGGCGTACTGCTGGCGCAGCAGTTCAGCAGTGTCGTGGCGGAGAACGCCATGAAACCCGCACGCATCCATCCGCAGAAAGACAACTACGTCTTCGCCCCTGCGGATGCCATCGTCGCTTTCGCCGAAAAGCATGGGCTGGCGATTCGCGGCCATACCCTACTCTGGGGCAGCCATACGCCGGACTGGTTCTGGCAAGGGGATGGCGGCCAGCCGGCCTCGCGGGAGCGGGTGCTGCAGCGATTGCGTCAGCACATCGCCACGGTGGTCGGCCGCTACCGTGGCCGGGTCTATGCCTGGGACGTGGTCAACGAGGTCATCGATCCCAACCAACCCAGCTGCCTGCGCAACGACCGCTGGCTACAGGTGGTCGGCCCGGACTACCTCGCCGAAGCCTTTCGCGCCGCCCATGCCGCCGATCCCCAGGCGCGGCTGTTCATCAACGAATTCAACACCCAGGAGCCCGCCAAGCGCGATTGCCTGGCGCGGGTGGTGAAAGGGCTGCTGGCCGAGGGCGTGCCGGTGCAGGGCATCGGCCACCAGACCCATATCAGCATCTACTGGCCAGCGCTGGCGGCCATCGATCAGTCGCTCACCACCTTCGCCAAGTTGGGGCTGGAAAACCAGATCACCGAGCTGGACATGAGTCTCTATCAGCATCACGACTACCACCCCGCACTCGGTCTGCCGCAGCGGCTGGACCTTCAGGCCGAGCGCTATCGCGACCTCATGGCCATGGTCCTGAGGCATCCCGAGGTGAGCGCCGTGACCTGGTGGGGCGTGGCCGACGACCACAGCTATCTGAACAACCCGCCCGGCGTACCGGGAGACGACCAGCCGCTGCTGTTCGGCCGCCAGCAACGGCCGAAACCGGCCTACTGGGCCGTCCTGCCTCAGGCACCGCGCTAGCAGCACGATCTAGTGGCGATCTTTCCGCCCTTTCATGCTTCGCGCCCGAGGTGGTTATCGCGGCCATGGGCCGCTCCTACGGTTACCTCGGGCCCGTAGGAGCGGCCCATGGCCGCGATAACCTTTGCCGGTCTACGCAAATGGATAGAGCAAGAGAACTGGCGAAGCTCGGCCTGGTCAATTGTTACAGGACATTACTTCGCACCCACGAGAGGTCGCCACCATGAAGCTACTGCCTACCCTTGCCCTGTCTGCTCTGCTGCTCGGCGCCAGCCAAGCCACCTTCGCCGCCGGTTGCGTCAAGGGCGCCGTGGTCGGCGGCGCCGCGGGTCATGTCGCCGGTGGTCACGGCGTTGCCGGCGCCGCCGCGGGCTGCGCCATCGGTCACCACGAGGCCAACAAGAAGGCCAAGGAAGAACAGCAGGCCGCGCCCAAGCAATAGTCGCAAGGCCCCGCCAGCACTGGCGGGCGGGGCCGATTTAACGCTTTCTTTACGCCCCGCCACCGCTCCCCGCCTCGCTTCTTTACACCCCTCCTCCCGACAATTTCTCCACGCGGCAACGGCCGTCTCTGGAGAACTCGCGATGACCCCCTGGAATCTTCTGGCCCTGCTCCTGGCACTGGGTCTGTTCGTCTATCTGCTGGCGGCGCTGTTGCGCGCCGGCCGGTCCTAGGGAGGCGGCATGGACAGCCAAGCCGCGTTCCTGATCCTGGCCTTCCTGGCCCTGACCTTTCTTCCCGCGCCCTTCCTGGGGCGCTACTTCTACCGCGCGCTGGAAGGCGAGCGGACCTGGCTGACCTTTGTCGGCGAGCCCCTGGAGCGCCTGACCCTCAAGGTGGTGGGCACTGATGGCCGCGGCCAGGACTGGCGCACCTATGCCATCGCCCTGGTGCTGTTCAATGGACTGGGCATCGGGCTGCTGTTCGCCATCCTGCTGCTGCAGGGCGAACTGCCGCTCAATCCGCAGCACCTGCCCGGGCTCGAATGGACCCTGGCGCTGAACACGGCCATCAGCTTCGTCACCAACACCAACTGGCAGGCCTATAGCGGCGAAGCCTCGCTGAGCTACTTCAGCCAGATGGTTGGCCTGGGCGTGCAGAACTTCGTCAGCGCCGCAGTGGGCGTGGCCGTGCTGGCCGCCCTGGCGCGCGGCATCACCCGCCGTAGCGCCCAGGAGATCGGCAATTTCTGGGTCGATCTGTTTCGCGCCACCTTCTATGTGCTGCTGCCGCTGTGCGTGCCCCTGGCGCTGCTGCTGATCTGGCAGGGCGTGCCCCAGACCTTCGCCGCCTATGTCGATGCCACCACCCTGCAGGGCGCCAGCCAGACCCTGCCGCTGGGCCCGGCGGCCAGCCAGATCGCGATCAAGCAGCTGGGTACCAACGGCGGCGGCTTCTTTGGCGTCAACTCGGCGCACCCCTTCGAGAACCCCACGGCGCTGAGCGATCTGCTGGAGCTGTCGGCCATCCTGATGATTCCGGCCGCGCTGGTGTTCAGCTTTGGCCACTACGTCAAGGATCGGCGGCAGAGCTGGGCGATCTTCGCCGCCATGTTCGGCCTGCTGGTGATCGGAGGCGCCGTGGCCATCGGTGCCCAGAATCACGCCAACCCCGCGCTGGCCGGCCTGTCGATCACCCAGGGGGCGTCCCTGGAAGGCGTGGAGACCCGCTTCGGCGGTACCGCCTCGGCGCTCTGGGCAACGGTAACCACCGCCGCCTCCAACGGATCGGTGAACGCCATGCATGACAGCCTGGCACCCCTGACCGGCCTGATCGCCCTGTTCAACATGATGCTCGGCGAGGTGATCTTTGGCGGCGTCGGTGCCGGCCTCTACGGCATGTTGCTCAATGTGCTGATCGCCGTCTTCATCGCCGGCCTGATGGTGGGTCGTACCCCGGAATACCTGGGCAAGAAGCTGGAAGCCCCCGAGGTGCGGCTGCTGGTGGCGACCCTGCTGGTCATGCCGCTGGGCGTGCTGGTGCTGGGCGCCATCGCTGCCAGCGTTCCGGCCGGTGTGGCCGGGATCGGCGCCACGGGCCCCCATGGCTTCAGCCAGCTGCTCTATGCCTACACCTCGGCCACGGCCAACAACGGCTCGGCCTTTGGCGGTTTCAGCGCCAACACGCCCTTCCACAACCTGATGCTGAGCCTGGCCCTGCTGATCGGTCGCTTCGGCTACATCCTGCCGATCCTGGCCATCGCCGGCAGCCTGGCCGCCAAGCGACCCGTGCCGCTCGGCCCCAACAGCTTTCCCACCCACGGGCCGCTGTTCGTCACCCTGCTGGTGATCACCCTGCTGCTGGTGGGCGGCCTAACGTTCCTGCCGACGCTCGCCCTGGGGCCGATCGCCGATCATCTGCAACTGTTCGGAGTCCGCTGAAATGGATGCCCAGACCCACACCCTGCCCACTCCTACCCCTGGCACCCTGTGGCGCCAGGCGCTGCGGCAGGCCTTCGTCAAGCTCGACCCGCGCCAGCAGATCCGCTCGCCGGTGATGTTCGTGGTGGAGATCACCGCGCTGTTCTCCACCCTGCTGTGCCTGGCGCCGGACAATGGCGTGAGCACCGGGGTGGCGGTGCAGATCACCCTCTGGCTGTGGTTCACCCTGCTGTTCGCCAACTTCGCCGAAGCCCTCGCCGAGGGACGTGGCAAGGCGCGCGCCGACAGCCTCAAGGGCATCGGCCAAAATCTCGCCGCTCGCCTGGAGGAAAACGGCGAGCACCGGATGGTGCCGGCCAGCGCCCTGCGCAAGGGCCAGATCGTGCGGGTGGAAGCCGGCGAGCTGATCCCCGGTGACGGCGAGATCGTCGAAGGCGTGGCCGCGGTCAACGAGGCGGCCATCACCGGGGAATCGGCGCCGGTGATCCGTGAGTCCGGCGGCGATCGCTCGGCGGTCACCGGCAACACCCGGGTGGTGTCGGACTGGATCCGGGTGCGCATCACCGCCAACCCCGGCGAGTCGACCCTCGATCGGATGATCGCCCTGGTGGAAGGCGCCAAGCGGCAGAAGACCCCCAACGAGGTCGCCCTGGACATCCTGCTGATCGGCCTGACGCTGATCTTCCTGCTGGTGGTGGTGACCCTGCAGCCCTTTGCCGCCCTGGCCGGTGGCGAGCTGCCGCTGCTGTTCCTGGTGGCCCTGCTGGTGACCCTGATCCCCACCACCATCGGCGGCCTGCTCTCCGCCATCGGCATCGCCGGCATGGATCGCCTGGTGCGGCTGAACGTGATCGCCACCTCGGGGCGCGCCGTGGAGGCCGCCGGTGACGTCCATACCCTGTTGCTGGACAAGACCGGCACCATCACCTTCGGCAATCGCCGCTGCAGCGCCCTGTACGCGGTCCAGGGCATCACGCCCAAAGCCCTGGCCGAGGGCGCCCTCTATGCCTCGCTGGCCGACGAGACCCCGGAAGGCCGCTCTATAGTGGAATACCTGCGTAACCTGCATCCGCTGGAGGAGCCGCCGCGCGCCCAGGTCACGCCCATTCCCTTCAGCGCCGAGACGCGCCTGTCGGGCATCGACTGGCAGAGCCGCGCGTACCGCAAGGGTGCGGTGGACGCGGTGCTGATGTTTCTCGGCCAGACCCGGGCCGACCTGCCGGAGGTATTGGCCCGGGAGATCGAGACCATCGCCAAGAGTGGCGGCACCCCGCTGCTGGTCTGCGGTGAAGGCCGGCTGCTGGGCGCCATCCACCTCAAGGACGTGGTCAAGCCGGGCATCCGCGAGCGTTTCGCCGAGCTGCGTACCCTGGGCATCCGCACCGTGATGGTGACCGGCGACAACCCCCTCACCGCCACCGCCATCGCCGCCGAGGCTGGGGTGGACGACGTCATCGCCGAAGCCACCCCGGAAAAGAAGCTGGAGCGCATCCGCAGTGAACAGGCCGAGGGTAAGCTGGTGGCCATGTGCGGTGACGGCGCCAACGACGCCCCCGCCCTGGCCCAGGCCGATGTCGGCATGGCGATGAACGACGGCACCCAGGCGGCCCGGGAGGCCGCCAACCTGGTGGACCTGGATTCGGACCCCACCAAGCTGCTCGACGTGGTGCAGGTGGGCAAGGAACTGCTGGTGACCCGCGGCGCCCTGACCACCTTTTCGGTGGCCAACGACGTGGCCAAGTACTTCGCCATCCTGCCGGCGCTGTTCGCCGGCATCTATCCGCAGCTGAACGTGCTCAACGTGATGCACCTGGCCAGTCCGCAGAGCGCCATCCTGTCGGCCATCGTGTTCAACGCCCTGATCATCGTCGCGCTGATTCCCCTGGCGCTGCGCGGGGTGCGGGTCAAGGCCGCCAGTGCCGCCGCCCTGTTGCGCCGCAACCTGCTGATCTATGGGCTGGGCGGCATCGTCGTGCCCTTCGTCGGCATCAAAGCTATCGACCTGGCGCTCGGCGCCCTGGGTCTGGTCTGAGGAGACCGCCATGCTCATGCAATTGCGTTCCGCCGTGCTGATGCTGCTGTTGCTCAGCGCCCTGACCGGGGGCGCCTACCCCCTGCTGGTGACGGTGCTCGGCCAGGTGCTGTTCGCCGACCAGGCCGGCGGCAGCCTGATCCAGCGCGCCGACGGCGGCGTGGTCGGCTCGCGCCTGATCGCGCAAAAATTCAGCGGTCCCGAGTGGTTCCAGCCGCGCCCCTCGGCCGGCGACTACGCCACCGTCTCCAGCAGCGCCAGCAACCTGGCCCAGTCGGCCCCGGCGCTGCGCGAGCGGATCGAGAAGGCGCTGCCCGAGGTCCAGGTGACCGGCCAGGGCCCGGTGCCCCAGGAACTGGTGACCACCTCCGCCAGCGGCCTCGACCCGGACCTCACCCCGGCCGGCGCCCGCTATCAGATCGCCCGGGTCGCCGCCGCGCGCGGCCTGGCGCCGGAGCGCCTGGAAGCCCTGGTGAGCGAACAGACGCGCACCTCGCGCTTCGGTCCGGCAACGGTTAATGTCCTGCTCCTCAACCTGGCCCTGGCAGACCTGAGCAAATGACCGACAGCACCGGGCGCGCCGAAGCGCTGCTCGCCGAACACCGCGAAGGCCGTGGCCGTCTCAAGGTCTTCCTGGGGGCGGCGCCCGGCGTGGGCAAGACCTACGCCATGCTGCAGGCGGCCCAGACCGCCCTGCGCCAGGGCCGCCGGGTGCGCGCCGGGATCGTCGAAACCCATGGGCGGCGGGAGACCGCCGCCCTCCTCGCCGGCCTGCCGCAGCAACCGCTGCGGCGGGTCGAGCACCGCGGCCTCAAGCTCAGCGAACTGGATCTGGAAGGCCTGCTGGCCGATCCGCCGGAGCTGGTGCTGGTCGACGAACTGGCCCACAGTAACGCCCCCGGCAGTCGCCATGCCAAGCGCTGGCAGGACGTCGAAGACCTGCTCGCCGCCGGCCTCAACGTCTACACCACGGTCAATGTCCAGCACCTGGAAAGCCTCAATGACGAGGTGCGCGACATCACCGGCGTCCAGGTGCGCGAGACCGTGCCGGACCAGGTGCTGCTCGACGCCGATGACCTGGTGCTCATCGATCTGCCACCGCGGGAATTGCTGGAGCGCCTGCGCGAGGGCAAGGTCTATGTGCCCGAGCAGGCGCGCGCGGCCATCGATGCCTTTTTCAGCCAGACCAATCTCACCGCCCTGCGCGAGCTGGCCATGCGCACCGCCGCCGCCCAGGTGGATTCGGCGCTCGCCCTGAGATACCGCCAGCAGGGCCAGGCCGCCCCGCCGCTGCTGGGTCGCCTGATCGTCGGCGCCGGCACCGCGCCTTCGGCGGAGCGCCTGGTGCGCCATGCCAGCCGCCTCGCCGACCAGCGCCACCTGCCCTGGACCCTGGTCCACGTCGACACCGGCCAGCCGCTTGACGACGCCGCCCGCGCCAACCTCCAGGCCAGCCAGCGCCTGGCCGAACGCCTGGGCGGCGAGGTGCTGACCCTGAGAGACAGCGATCCGGCCCGCGCCCTGGTCCGCCATGCCCGCGACCAGCGCGCCAGCGTGCTGCTGATCGGCCGCGGCCGGCCGCGCGGTTTCAGCCTGCGGCGCCGCCTGGCCAGTCGTCTGCTGCGCCTGGCCCAGGGGCTGGAGATCGCCATCCTCGATCTGGATCGCGACGCCCCACCGGCCGCCCGCCCGCGCCGGTCCATCAAGCCCGGCCCCTATGGCGCCGCCGTCCTGGCGACCGCCGTGGCCGCGGCCATCGCCGAAGGCCTGTCCGGCCTGCTGGAACTGCCCAATATCTCGCTGATCTTTCTGGCCGCCGTCCTGCTGGTGGCGGTACGCAGCAGTCGCGGTCCGGCGCTGTTCTGCGCCCTGCTGGGCTTTCTCGCCTACGATTTCCTGTTCATCCCGCCGGCCTTCTCGCTGACCATCAATCGCGAGCAGGACGTCCTCACCCTGGCCTTCTTCCTGCTGATGGCCCTGCTCACCGGCGACCTGGCCGCCCGTCAGCGGCGCCAGCTGCAGGCGCTGCGCCGGACCCAACGCGAGACCCTGGCGCTGCTGGACTTCACCCGCCAGCTGAGCGCTGCCAGCGATCGCCAGGCGGTGGCGAGCGTCACCCTCAAGCAACTGGGCGATGCCACTCGCCACGTCTGCCTGCTGTTGCCGGAAAAGGCGGGGCAGCTGGTGAGCCAACCGGGCGAGCTGAGCCTGGCCGACAGTGAACGCATCGCCGCCGAATGGGCCTGGAAGCAGGAAAAGCCGGCCGGTCGCGGCACCGACACCCTGCCGTCCGGCAGCTGGTGGTGGTGGCCGCTGCTCGGCGAGGGGGGCAGCCTGGCCGTGCTGGGCATACGGCGTGACGATGCCCAGCCGCTGGATCACGCCGAGCGCCGCCAGCTGGCCAGCCTGGCGCAGCCGCTGGCCCAGGCCCTGGCCCGGGTGCGCCTCAGCGAGGATCTCGAGGCCGCGCGCCTGCACGGCGAGACCGAACAGCTGCGCAGCGCCCTGCTCGCCTCGGTGTCCCACGACCTGCGCACGCCGCTGACGGTGATGCGCGGCTCCATCGACGCCCTGGCGACCCTGGGCGCAGCCATACCCGCCAGTGATCGCCAGGAGTTGCTGGAGGCCACCCGCCAGGAGGCCGAACGCCTCGATCGCTATATCCAGAATCTGCTGGACATGACCCGTCTCGGCCACGGCAGCCTGCAACTGGCGCGGGACTGGGTCGACCCCGGCGACATCCTCGCCAGCGCCCTGCAACGCCTGCAGCCACTGCTGACGGGATTGCGGGTAACCACCCGGATCGAACCGGGCCTGCCGCTGCTCTGGGTTCATCCGGCGCTGATCGAACAGGCGCTGGTCAATGTGCTGGAGAACGCCATCCGCTTCTCCGCACCCGGCGGCCGTCTGGAGATCAGCCTGCTGCGCCAGGGCAATGAACTGCAACTGGCCGTGGCCGACGAAGGCCCGGGCATTCCGCCCGAGGATCGCCCGCGGATCTTCGACATGTTCTATACCGCGGCGCGCGGCGATCGCGGTGGCCAGGGCACCGGTCTGGGTCTGGCGATCTGCCAGGGCATGGTCGGCGCCCATGGCGGACGGGTCAGCGTGGAAGACGGCCTGGACGGTCGCGGTACCACGATGCGCATGCACCTGCCGCTGCCCGCGCCTCCGGCGGCATAAGACTGGCTCATGCGGCAGCCGCAGCGGCTATGATGACGCCCTCTCGTGTGGAACCCGCCCAGATGCCCGCTCACGTCCTCGTCATCGACGATGAACCCCAGATCCGCAAATTCCTGCGCATCAGTCTCGCGGCCCAGGGCTACCAGGTCAGCGAAGCCGCCACCGGCACCGAAGGCCTGGCCCAGGCGGCGCTGGGCCAGCCGGACCTGGTGATCCTCGACCTGGGTCTGCCCGATCGCGACGGCCAGGAGGTGCTGGTCGAATTGCGCGAATGGTCCGCGGTGCCGGTGCTGGTGCTGTCGGTGCGGGCGGACGAACGCGAGAAGGTCCGCGCCCTGGACGCCGGCGCCAACGACTACGTGACCAAGCCCTTCGGTATCCAGGAATTCCTGGCGCGCAGTCGCGCCCTGTTGCGCCAGACCTCGGCCACGGCGAGCCAGCAGGTGGCGGCGCTGGAAGTGGGCGATCTCAAGGTGGATTTCGCCTATCGCCGGGTCACGCTGGCCGGCAGCGAAGTGGCCCTGACGCGCAAGGAATACGCCGTGCTGGCCGCCCTCGCCCAACATCCGGGACGGGTGGTGACGCAAAGGCAATTGCTGATCGATATCTGGGGCCCGACCCATGCGCAGGACAGTCATTATCTACGCATCGTCATTGGCCATCTCCGGCAGAAGTTCGCGGACGATCCGGTAGCGCCGCGCTATATCGTCACGGAACCCGGCGTGGGTTATCGGCTGCGCGCCGAAGGTTAGCCGTGCTGGGCTGAATGCCGCTTATCCAGTGCGGAAACACGCCGCCTTCGCCGTTATTCCCGCATCCCAGACCCTCTGCATAAGTCTGAATGGCACTGGCCGTTCTTATGAGCCCAGGGGGTGACTAAAAGATATGATGAATGCGAGGGTGACCGCAGCTAGAGCAGCGCCTGAGACTTATTCGTCCCCAGTATAGGGGCCTGAAGATGGCGGAAATGCGCGAGGTGAAGGAATTGCAGGGGTGGGGAAAGATTCCGGTCGGTAGACTCGTCTTGCACGGCTACCGACCGCCATCCCGTCGAAACGTTACTGCAACCAGCCTTCCACGGTATCGGCGCCGTGTTCGGCTTTCCAAGCCTTGAGCAACTTGTGGTTGCCGCCCTTGGTTTCGATGATTTCGCCGGTCTTGGGATGCTGATAACGTTTGGTGCTGCGCGGACGACGCTTGCCTGCCGGCTTTTCCGGGTGCGGCGTCTGCGCCTTGTGCTTGGGGGCAGCGTTGGGATCCAGGATGCCGATGATATCGCCCAGGTTCATGTGGTATTCATCCATCAGGGCCTGGAGCTTACTTTCGAATTCGATTTCTTTTTGCAGGGAACTGTCCTGCTTGAGATCTTCGAGCAGCTGCAATTGGGCGCGAAGTTGTTCTTCGGCGGCACGGAATTCGGCGAGACGGGACATGGGCACTCCTGAGGGCTGTTTGAAAAGGCTGGTGAACACTTCGCCCGCAGGCGAAAGTTGCACGCGACAATAAAGGATTGATGCCCCAGATGCCAGTGACAAGTAATCCTGTTGAAAAAATAGAGGCCACTTCTTGTGTCTGCAAGTTGGAATATTAAGAAAACCTTAAGCCAAGCCGGCGAATTGGCGCCAACAAGGTCTTGAGAGGTCTCTTCGCAAGTTACCCGGTAGTAACCGAAGCCATCGAAAACAGCCAGCCAAGTAAGAACGCTTAACCCAACTGCATAATCATGCAGCAGTTGGCAGAACTTCCAGGCTTGGACTTGGCTAAACGCGCTGGCATGCGCCTCAGGCCGAGGCGTCCAAGTCCGGTTGGGCTTCGGGTAGGGGCTGCCAGTTGAAGGTCTGGGCTATTATCCGCCGGTATTCGGTATCTATGGCCACCGGCGTGCGCCGGATATAGTCCCGCGCATGCGCCTGCCGCTCGTGATCGAGGGTGCGCAGATAGTAAAGCGCTTCCGCCGCCGTGGGCATGCGCTGATTCAGACCACCACTGCGCGGCGGCAAGGCCGTCCAGACCACGGCGTCGACGCCCTGCTCCGCCGCCCAGGCGGCGATGCGCGGCTGAAAGGGCGAATGCGGACCGCTCGGCCAGCTGCCGATGCATTCGGGCTGCTCTCTTGGCACCCCCTCGCGCTCGCGCAGGGCCTCGCGCGCCTCTTCCGGGGTGTCGACCGCCAGATAGGCCCAAAGCACCTGGACCTCAGCCACGCCTGCGCAGATGACCGTGGCCAACTCGCCGCTGTCACCTTCCCGGGCGAATTCGATGGGCAACCTGGGGCCGTCTTCGAACCAGTTCGAGGCGACTGGCAATTCCGCCGCCTTCCAGATCAACGACCCCCAACCCAGACAGGCGATCTTCATGGCCACTCCCGCGCATCGACGTTAGCCATTGGAGGCTAGCGAAGCGTTGGGGTTTCCCGGCGGCAAGACTTGGCGACAAAAATGCAGGACGAAAAAAAGCGGCCACAAGGGCCGCTTCTTTCGTTACCCGCGAGCCAGGGCTCACGGGCGGTAGGTGGCGCAGCGGACGGGACTCGAACCCGCGACCCCCGGCGTGACAGGCCGGTATTCTAACCGACTGAACTACCGCTGCGCATGGAAGCCTTGCGGCATCCTGCTGGCACTTGCCGAGAACCTGTTCAGCGGGGTTCTCTGCACCAGCGGCCGCTAAGATACTGATTTATCAGGGAAGAAACAACAGGCGTAGCGAAAATATTTCTCGCCGTGCACAGCCGGCGACGCCCCCCTCTCGTTCAGGCCGCGGCGCCAGCGGCCTGCTGCCTGAGCAGGCCGAGAAAGCCTTCCAGGGCCGCGCCGGGTACCTGGCCCGCGCGCAGCAGGATACCGAAGGGCGTCAGGGGTTCGGTGATCTCCAGATCAAGCGAGACCATCAGCCCGGTACGCAGGTGATCGCGCACCACCGCCTCGGTCAGCACCAGGATGGCGTCGGTGATCTGTACCAGCTGCAGCATGGCGAACACCGAGCCGCATTCGATGACGTCCGCCGGGGGTGGCAACTGGCGCCGGGCGAAGGCCGCCTCCAGCGCGACCCGCGCGGGACTGGCTTCGGGCTGCAGGATCCACGGCCACTCGGCCACCAGTTCGGCCAGATCGGGCGCGGCGCGCCCGGCCAGCGGATGCCCGGTGCGCACCACCACCGCCAGGTGCTCGTTGCCGAGGGGCTCGAAGGTGAAGCGACCGAGATCGGCTGGCTGGGTGAAACGGGCGATGGCCACATCGATCCGCTCCTGTTCGAGCAGCTCGGTAAGCTGGTCGCTGGTGTCGCCGAGGATGCGCAACTGCAGGCCCGGCTGGCGCGCCTTGCTTTCGGCGATGGCCCGCACCACCAGGTCGGGCAAGGCACCCATGATGGCGCCCACCGCCAGATGCCCATAGCCACCGGCGCGACGCGCATCGAGGTCTTCGGCGCAGCGATCCAGGCCATTGAGGGCGCGCCGGGCGAACTCCAGGATCTCCGCGCCCAGCGCGGTGGGCTTCAGGCCGCGCGCCTGGCGTTCGAACAGCACGCAGCCAAAGGCTTCCTCGACGTCCTGCAGCATCCGCGTGGTGGCCGGCTGGGACATGTGCAGGGCTTCCGCCGCGCGGTGCAGATTGCGGGTGCCGGCCAGGGTCACCAGCATCAGCAGGTGCTTGTAGCGCAGGCGACTGAACAGCGCGCGGGCATGGGAAGAAGCGTTCATCGGCGGCCTCCTGATGGGGCGAGCGGCGGCGGGGTCTGCAAGGCGGGAAGGCTCTAGCAGAGTCTCGAGCGCGTAGCGATACCTTAAGGGTATCGGCCCTAAACAAAAAGCGATTATCCAGGCATTGCAACTGCGACTACTTTGAGCCGTGGCCGAATCACAACAACAAGAGAGATCGCCATGCACACCACCCTGTCTCCGGGGCTGGTCGCCAAGGTCACCCGGCGCCTGCTGCCCTTCCTGCTGCTGATGTACGTCATGGCCTTTCTCGACCGGGCCAACGTGGGTTTCGCCAAGGTCGCCTTCCAGGCCGACACCGGCATCTCCGACGCGGCCTTCGCCTTTGGCGCCGGGGTCTTCTTCGTCGGCTACGCCTTTCTCGAGATTCCCAGCAACCTGATCATGCACCGCGTCGGCGCCCGGCTGTGGATGTGCCGGATCATGGTGAGCTGGGGCCTGATCTCCGCCGCCATGATGTTCGCCCACACGGCGACGGCCTTCTATGTGCTGCGTTTTCTGCTCGGGGTGGCCGAAGCCGGCTTCTTCCCGGGCGTCATCCTCTACCTCACCTACTGGTTCCCCTCGCGCTACCGCGCCCGGGCACTGGGCTTCTTCTACTTCGGCGCACCCCTGGCCTTCATCTTCGGCAGTCCGCTGTCGGGCCTGCTGCTGGAATTCGACGGCTTCGGCGGTCTGCACGGCTGGCAGTGGATGTTCCTGGTCGAAGGGCTACTGGCCAGCGTGGTGGGCGTCTGGGCCTGGTTCTATCTGGACAACCGGCCCCGTGATGCCCGTTGGTTGAGTGCCGAAGAAAAGCAGACGCTGCAACAGGCGCTGGACGCCGAGGACGCCGCCAAGCCGCACCACGGCGGCCTGCTGCGCCTGCTCGGTCAGCCGCGCATCCTGCTGCTGTGCAGCATCTACCTGCTGATCCAGGCCAGCGTCTATGGCGTGGTCTTCTATCTGCCGACCCAGGTGGCCGGGCTGCTCGGGCAGAAGGTCGGGCTGCTGGTCGGCCTGGTCTCGGCGATTCCCTGGGTCTGCGCCCTGCTCGCCGCCTGGCTGATCCCCAGCTGGTCGGATCGCACCGGCGAACGCCGGCGCACCGCCGCCGCCACCCTGGCCATCTCCGGTCTGGGCATCGCCGCCTCGGTGACCTTCTCGCCGCTCTATGCGCTGATCGCCCTGTGCTTCGCCGCCGCCGGCTTCATCGCCGTGCAGCCGCTGTTCTGGACCTTTCCGTCCGACCAGTTGCGCGGCAGCGCCGCCGCGGGCGGCATCGCCCTGATCAATACCTGCGGCGCCATCGGCGGCTTCATCGCGCCCCTGGCCAAGCGCTGGGCCGAGGTGACCTTCGCCCACCCCGGCGCCGGCCTCTATCTGCTCGCCGGCACCACCCTGGTCGCCGCCGCCCTGATCCTTGGCCTGCGCCGCCGCGACCAGGCCGATCCCCAACCCCAGCTCACGCCCAGTCATTAAGGGAGCCTCGCCATGACCCTACCCACCATCAAGCAGGTGCGCGCCTACACCCTTCGCGGCGGCGGCGCCGACTACCACGACCAGGGCGACGGCCACTGGATCGACGACCACATCGCCACGCCCATGGCCAAGTACCCTGAATACCGCCAGAGCCGGCGCAGCTTCGGCATCAATGTGCTAGGCACCCTGGTGGTGGAAGTCGAGGCCAGCGACGGCACCGTGGGCTTTGCCGTCACCACCGGTGGCGAACTGGGCGCCTTCATCGTCGAGCGGCACCTGGCGCGCTTCCTGGAGGGGGCCAAGGTCACCGACCTGGAAAAGATCTGGGACCAGATGTACCTCTCCACCCTCTACTACGGGCGCAAGGGCATCGTGCTCAACACCATCTCCGGGGTGGATCTCGCGCTCTGGGACCTGCTCGGCAAGCTGCGCCAGGAGCCGGTGCACCAGCTGCTCGGCGGCGCCGTGCGTGACGAATTGCAGTTCTATGCCACCGGCGCCCGCCCGGACCTGGCCAAGGAAATGGGCTTCATAGGCGGCAAGCTGCCGCTGCAGCATGGCCCGGCTGAGGGCGAGGAAGGCCTGCGCAAGAACCTGGAGGCCCTGGCGACCATGCGCGAGCGGGTCGGTGACGATTTCTGGCTGATGCTCGACTGCTGGATGAGTCTGGACCTCAACTACGCCACCCGTCTGGCCCAGGGCGCCCAGCAATTCGGCCTCAAGTGGATCGAGGAGGCGCTGCCGCCGGACGACTACTGGGGCTATGCCGAACTCAAGCGCAACGTGCCGAAGGGCATGCTGGTCACCACCGGCGAGCACGAGGCCACCCGCTGGGGCTTCCGCCTGCTGCTGGAGATGGGTTGCTGCGACATCCTCCAGCCGGACGTCGGCTGGTGCGGCGGCCTCACCGAGCTGATCCGCATCTCGGCCCTGGCCGATGCCCACAACGCCCTGGTGGTGCCCCATGGCTCCTCGGTCTACAGCTACCACTTCGTCATCACCCGCACCAACAGTCCCTTCGCCGAGTTCCTGATGATGGCGCCCAAGGCCGACGAGGTGGTGCCCATGTTCCATCCGCAGTTGCTCGACGAACCCGTCCCGGTGCAGGGCCGCATGCGCGCCTCGGCGCTGGATCGGCCCGGCTTCGGCGTGCGTCTCAATCCGGAGTGCGCCCTGGAACGTCCCTATCGCCACTGAGGCGTTGCCCGGGAGGGCTGGATGAAAGCGACCCAAGACACCCTGGCGGCACCCGTGGCGGATGCACGTCCCGCGGCGACGCCGCTGCCACCCAAGAGCGCTCGCCTCAAGCGGGTCCAGGTGATTGCGCTGGCGCTGCTGGTGCTGGCGGGCTTCGTCAACTACCTGGACCGCAGCACCCTGGCCATCGCCAACCAGACCATCAGCGGCGAACTGGGCTTCACGCCGACCGAGATGGGCCTGCTGCTGTCGGCCTTCGCCTGGGCCTATGCCTTCGCCCAGCTGCCCGTCGGCGGCCTGCTGGATCGCTTCGGCGCGCGCCTGACCCTGGGCCTGGGCATCTGCCTCTGGTCCATCGCCCAGGGCGTGCTCGGGCTGCTCAGCAGCCTGCACCTGATGATCCTCGCCCGCGTTGGCCTGGGCATCGGCGAGGCGCCGCAATTCCCGGCCGGAGCCAAGGTGGTCAGCGAGTGGTTCAACGTGCGCGAGCGCGGCCTGCCCTCCGGTATCTTCAACCTCTCCTCCTCCCTGGGACCGGCGATCTCCCAGCCGATCCTCACCGCCCTGCTGCTGTGGCTGGGCTGGCGGCAGATGTTCATCGCCATGGGCGTGCTCGGGATCGCCGTGGCAGCGCTCTGGTACCTGAGCTATCGCGATCGGGTCCAGGTGGCGCTGGACGCCGCCGAGCGGGCGCACCTGGATGCCGGGCTGCCCCTCCAGGACGCTGGCCAGCGATTGACCTTCGCCGACTGGCTGGGGCTGTTCCGCCGCCGCCTGACCTGGGGCGTGGTGATCGGCTACGTGGGCATCATCTACATGCTGTCGCTGTTCCTGACCTGGCTGCCGGCCTACCTGGAGCGGGTCCACCACCTGTCCCTGTCCCAGGCCGGCTGGGTCGCCAGCCTGCCGTTCCTGGCCGGCGCCTGTGGCGTGATCGGCGGCGGCCTGCTGGTGGATCGCCTGACCCGCAGCGGGCGCAGCCTGGCCTTCAGTCGCAAGCTGCCGATCTGCGGCGGCCTGGCCGCGGCCGGGCTGTTCGCCCTGTGCAGCGCCGGGGTGACCGGCATCGGCAGCGTCATCCTCTGCTTCAGCCTGGCGCTGTTCAGCCTCAACGTGGCGGTGGCCGGCACCTGGTCGCTGGTGAGCGTCGCCGTGCCCTCGCACCAGGTGGCCTCGCTGGCCAGCATCCAGAACTTCGGCGGCTACTTCGGTGGCGCCTTCGCCCCGGTCATCACCGGCATGATCGTCCAGCAGACCGGCTCCTTCGGCCTCGCCCTCGGCATCGCCGCCGCGGTCGCGGTGGCCGGCGCCCTGAGCTACGGCCTGCTGGTGCGCCTGCCCGACACCCCTTCCTGATTTCCCTGGAGACCACCGTCATGGAACTGCCACGCAATCCCTTCAAGGCCCGCCTCACGGGCAGCGATACCCTCTATGGCCTCTGGGCCGGATTCGCCACCGGCTATGCCGCCGAGATCGCCGCCAGCACCGGCTACGACTGGCTGCTGATCGACGGCGAGCACGCGCCCAACACGGTGCCGAGCATCCTCGCCCAGTTGCAGGCGGTGGCGCCCTACCCCACGGCGCCGGTGGTGCGCTGCGTGACCGGTGACGCGGTGCTGATCAAGCAGTTGCTGGATATCGGCGTGCAGACGCTGATGGTGCCCATGGTGGAGACCGCCGACCAGGCCCGCGCCCTGGTGCGGGCCATGCGCTATCCCCCCCACGGCATCCGCGGCGTCGGCGGCGGCCTGGCCCGGGCCACCCGCTGGGATGCAGTGCCGGACTACCTGCACACCGCCCATACCGAGCTGTGCCTGATCGTCCAGGTGGAATCGCGGCTGGGCAGCGACAATGTCGCCGAGATCGCCGCGGTGGAGGGCGTGGACGCCGTCTTCGTCGGTCCGGCCGACCTTTCCAGCGGCCTCGGCCATGCCGGCAATCCGGGCCACCCCGAGGTGCAGGCGCGCATCCGCGCCGCCATCGACGCGACCCGCGCGGCCGGCAAGGTGGCCGGGATCCTGGCGCCCCAGGAAGACGATGCCCGGCGCTATCGCGACTGGGGTTGCCAGTTCGTCGCCGTCGGCATCGACATCAGCCTGTTCCGCCAGGCGGCGATGGCCAACCTGGCCCGCTATCGCCCCCTCGAAGCGCCCCAGGCGCCCTCTCGCACCTACTGACCCGGAGTCCGCCATGGCTGATCTGCCCCTCTACCAGAACTACATCGATGGCCGTTTCCTCCCGGTCGCCGAGGACTTTCTCGTCCACAACCCGGCCACCGGCGAGGCCCTGGCCCGGGTGCCGGCGTCCAGTCGCGAGGACGTCGACCAGGCCATCGCCGCCAAGCTGCGCGAGCAGGCGCCGCGGCTGGCCCAAACCATTGTCGCCGAACAGGGCAAGATCCACGGTCTGGCCGAGGTAGAGGTCAACTTCACCGCCGACTACCTCGACTACATGGCCGAGTGGGCACGCCGCATCGAAGGCGAGATCATCACCAGCGACCGGCCCGACGAGCAGATCTTTCTCCTGCGCAAACCACTGGGCGTGGTGGCCGGCATCCTGCCCTGGAACTTCCCTTTCTTTTTGATCGCCCGCAAGCTCGCGCCGGCGCTGCTCACCGGCAACACCATCGTCATCAAGCCCAGCGAAGAAACCCCGATCAATGCCCATGAATTCGCCCGCCTGGTGGCCGAGACGGATCTGCCGCCCGGGGTGTTCAACCTGGTCAGCGGCGCCGGCGCGGTGGGAGGCCAGCTCAGCGCCCATGCCGGTATCGACATGGTCAGCTT
Source organism: Pseudomonas sp. PGPPP4 (assembly GCF_002256045.1). NCBI lineage: Bacteria > Pseudomonadati > Pseudomonadota > Gammaproteobacteria > Pseudomonadales > Pseudomonadaceae > Pseudomonas > Pseudomonas sp. PGPPP4. Next base: position 506,888 of record NZ_NKID01000002.1, on the reverse strand, counting down.
TACCGGCAGCGTCGCCACCGGCTCGCGGATCATGGCCGCTGCCGCGCCCAATCTGACCAAGCTCAATCTGGAGCTGGGCGGCAAGGCGCCGGCCATCGTCCTGGCCGATGCCGACCTGGACCTGGCGGTCCGGGCCATTCGCGACTCACGCATCATCAACACCGGGCAGGTGTGCAACTGCGCCGAGCGGGTCTATGTGGAACGCGCGGTGGCCGAAGACTTCATCGAGCGCATCGGCCGCGCCATGGCCGCCACCCGCTATGGCGACCCTCTGGCCGACACCGGCGTGGAGATGGGACCGCTGATCAACGCCGCCGGCCTGGACAAGGTGGCGGCCAAGGTCGACGTCGCCCTCGGCCAGGGCGCCCGCCTGGTCACCGGTGGCAGCCGCGCCGACCTGGGTCGCGGCTTCCACTTCCAGCCCACGGTGCTGGCGGACTGTCGTGCGGACATGCCGATCATGCGCGAAGAGATCTTCGGCCCGGTGCTACCGATCCAGATAGTCGATGATCTCGACGAAGCCATCGCCCTGGCCAACGATTGCGAATACGGCCTCACCTCCTCCGTCTATACCCGCAGCCTGGGCAAGGCCATGCACGCCATGCGCGAGATCGACTTTGGCGAAACCTACATCAATCGGGAAAACTTCGAGGCCATGCAGGGCTACCACGCCGGGGTGCGCAAGTCCGGCATCGGCGGCGCCGACGGCAAGCACGGGCTCTATGAGTACACCCATACCCAGGTGGTCTATCTGCAGGGCTGAATGGCGCGGCCCGACCCCCTGCCTGGCTTGGCCGGGCCGCTTCGCTCGAATGTTCTCGAGCGAAAGCGGGTCGAAACAGCTGCAACCCAAGACCAGGCACGGGCCCAGGGCCCCAGGGAGACCAGATGCAGAACTACCACATCCTACCTACCGATACCGGCTGGGAATTCAAGGAAGAGCACGGCGATCGCGCCCTGCTCAAGGCCTCGACCAAGGACGCCATCGTCCACCAGGCCGCGCAATATCTGGACGGCAAGACCGGCAGCGTCAAGATCCACACCGCGGATGGCCGCATCGAGGAAGAGCGCACCTATCCACGCAGTGCGGATCCGGCGCAGTCCAAGGGCTGAGGCCGACGCGCCTCGCCCCGCTACCCCGCCGCCGACACCAGGAATTGCCGAAACGCCTGAGCGCCAGTGCCCAGGCGCTCCTCGGGACTCCAGATCAGGCCCAGCTCCATGGGCGGGATGGCATCGGCCACGGGGCGGGCTTCCAGCTTGCGGCCTTCCAGCGACCAGCCGCGATAGAGCATGTCGGAGAGGATGGTCACGCCGAAGCCGTGGGCGACCAGGCCGCGCAGGGATTCCATGGACGAGGTCTTGAACACCACATTGGGCTCCAGGCCCGCCGCGCGCCAGTAGCGCAGGGTCGAGGTCTCGCCTTCGTCCACCGTGGCGAGGATGTAGGGATAGGGGGCGATGTCGGCCAGGGTGACGCGCTCCGGCGCCAGCAGCGGATGGGCGCTGGGCAGCCAGAGCTGACGCGGCGAGCGCATCAGCAGGTGACGTTCGAAGGGCTGGGTGGCGTCGACGTTGGAGATGACGGTGAGCCCCAGCTCCAGGGTGCCGTCGGTGATGCCGGCTTCAATACTAGGTCGGTCCATGTCGCGCAGGTCGATGTCGATCTGCGGATAGCTGCGCTTGAAGCGTGCCAGCAGGGTCGGCAGGTAGTAGCCGAGCACGGCATAGGAGGCGCCGACCCGCGCCTGGCCAGTCAGGGCATGGCTCTGGAACAGCGGCTGGCTGACGGCGTCCTGCAGGGTGTCGAGGATGTGCCGGGCATGGTGATAGAACTGGTGGCCCTCGGCGGTGAGCTTGACGCCGTGGGGCAGGCGCTCGAACAGCCGCACGGCGAGCCTCGCCTCCAACTGGCTGACCGCCGTGGTGACCGCCGACTGGCTGACGTTGACCGCGCTGGCGGCCAGGGAGAACTGGCTGTTTTCCGCCGCGGCGACGAAATAGCGCAGTTGCCGCATCGAGATGTCCTTGAGCAGTGCCATCTGATTTTCCAATACCTGGATTCTATTTTTATCGTTTCACGATAGCGCATTTCTCCTCCTAGACTCAGAGGCACAGGCGCGCCGCCTTCCTCTCGCGGTCGCCACGACAAGAACAATGAACAGGAGGACGGACCATGAGCGCCCTGGCGCCCGCGTTCCGCACCCGCGCGTCGAGCGCACCCTTGCCCAGCCGTCGGCGGTCCTGCCCGACGTCCTTGCGGCTGCTGCTTCCGGGCCACGCCCGCGCCTGGCCGATGACACAGCCCCGCCCTGTCCCTTTCCGCTCCGCGCCGTGCCTGGCAGTCGCCCCGTGCGCGCCTGATCGGCTGACCGCTCGCACCCGACAATCCAGACAACAGGTGACCCCATGAGCTACCCGAGTCTCAACTTCGCCCTGGGCGAGACCCTCGATCTCTTGCGCGATCAGGTGCGCACCCTGGTCGTCCGGGAGGTGGCGCCCCGCGCGGGCGAGATCGATGCCAGCAACAGCTTTCCCATGGATCTCTGGCGCACCTTTGGTGACCTGGGGCTGCTCGGCATCACCGTGGGCGAGGAATACGGCGGCGCGGGACTCGGCTACCTGGCCCATGCGGTGGCCATGGAAGAGATCAGCCGCGGCTCGGCTTCGGTGGCCCTGTCCTATGGCGCCCACTCCAATCTCTGCGTCAACCAGATCCACCGCAATGGCAGCGCCGCGCAGAAGGCTCGCTACCTGCCCCGGCTGGTCAGCGGCGAGCACATCGGCGCCCTGGCCATGAGCGAACCCAACGCCGGCTCGGACGTGGTCTCCATGAAGTTGCGCGCCGAACGCCGCGGCGATCGCTATGTGCTCAATGGCAGCAAGACCTGGATCACCAACGGGCCCGATGCCCACACCTATGTCATCTACGCCAAGACCGAACCGGAAAAGGCGGCCCACGGCATCACCGCCTTCATCGTCGAGCGTGACTGGAAAGGCTTCAGCCGCGGCAGCAAGTTCGACAAGCTGGGGATGCGCGGCTCCAACACCTGCGAGTTGTTCTTCGACGACGTGGAGGTGCCGGAAGACAACGTGCTGGGCCAGGTCAATGGCGGGGTCAAGGTGCTGATGAGCGGCCTGGACTACGAGCGGGTGGTCCTCGCCGGCGGCCCGGTGGGCATCATGCAGGCCTGCCTGGACGTGGTGCTGCCCTATGTCCACGACCGCAAGCAATTCGGCCAGAGCATCGGCGAATTCCAGCTGATCCAGGGCAAGGTGGCCGATCTCTACACCGGCCTCAACGCCAGCCGCGCCTATCTCTATGCCGTGGCCCAGGCCTGCGACCGCGGCGAGACCACCCGCAAGGACGCCGCCGGGGTGATCCTCTACACCGCCGAGAAGGCCACCCAGATGGCCCTGGAAGCCATCCAGATCCTCGGCGGCAACGGCTACATCAACGAATACCCCACCGGCCGCCTGCTACGCGACGCCAAGCTCTACGAGATCGGCGCCGGCACCAGCGAGATCCGCCGCATGCTGATCGGTCGCGAGCTGTTCAACGAAACCCGGTGAGGAGCCTGCCATGACCGTGCTGACCTCCACGCTGAACCGGCGCACCCCGGACTACCAGCGCAACGCCGCCGCCATGGCCGAACAACTGGCCCGGCTCGACGGGCTGCTGGCGCGCATCCGCGAAGGCGGCGGGGCCAGGGCCCAGGCGCGCCATACCGCGCGCGGCAAGCTGCTCCCCCGCGCGCGCATCGATCTGTTGCTGGACCCAGGCTCGCCCTTCCTGGAAATCGGCGCCCTGGCCGCCCTCGACGTCTACGAGGAAGAGGTACCGGCCGCCGGGGTGGTGGCCGGCATCGGCCGCATCGAGGGCGTCGAGTGCATGATCATTGCCAACGACGCCACGGTGAAGGGCGGCTCCTACTATCCGCTCACGGTGAAGAAGCACCTGCGCGCCCAGGCCATCGCCCTGCAGAATCGGCTGCCCTGCCTCTATCTGGTGGATTCCGGCGGCGCCAACCTGCCGCGCCAGGAGGACGTCTTCCCCGACCGCGAGCACTTCGGGCGAATCTTCTTCAACCAGGCGACCATGAGCGCCCAGGGCATCCCGCAGATCGCCGTGGTGATGGGCTCCTGCACCGCCGGTGGCGCCTATGTGCCGGCCATGAGCGACGAGACCATCATGGTGCGCCAGCAGGCCACCATCTTTCTCGCCGGCCCGCCGCTGGTGAAGGCCGCCACCGGCGAGGTGGTCAGCGCCGAGGAACTGGGCGGCGCCGATGTCCATTGCCGGACCTCCGGCGTGGCCGATCACTACGCCGAAGACGATGCCCATGCTCTGGCGCTGGCCCGGCGCTGCATCGCCAACCTCAACTGGCGCAAGCTGGGCGACTTGCAGTTGAAGACGCCCAGCGCGCCGCTATATCCGGCCGAGGAACTGCACGGCCTGGTGCCGGCCGATCCCAAGCAGCCGCTGGAGGTGCGCGAGGTGATCGCGCGGCTGGTGGACGGCAGCGTCTTCGATGAATTCAAGGCGCAATTCGGCACCACCCTGGTCTGCGGCTTCGCCCACCTGCACGGCCATCCGGTGGCCATCCTCGGCAACAACGGCATCCTCTTCGCCGAATCGGCGCAGAAAGGCGCGCACTTCATCGAACTGGCCTGCCAGAGACGCATCCCGCTGCTGTTCCTGCAGAACATCACCGGCTTCATGGTCGGCAAGAAATACGAGGAAGGCGGCATCGCCAAGCACGGCGCCAAGCTGGTCACGGCGGTGGCCTGCGCCCGGGTGCCCAAGTTCACCGTGATCATCGGCGGCAGCTTTGGCGCCGGCAACTACGGCATGTGCGGTCGCGCCTACGATCCGCGCTTTCTGTGGATGTGGCCCAACGCGCGCATCGGCGTGATGGGCGCCGAGCAGGCGGCCGGAGTGCTGGTGCAGGTCAAGCGCGAGCAGGCCGAACGCGCCGGCGAAGCCTTGGAAGACGAGGAGGCGGCGCGGATCAAGGCCCCCATCGTCGAGCAGTACGAACGCCAGGCCCATGCCCACTATTCCAGCGCGCGGCTGTGGGACGACGGGGTGGTCGACCCGGCCCAGACCCGCGAGGTCCTCGCCCTGGCCCTGTCGGCCAGTCTCAACGCCCCTCTCGAGCCGACGACCTTCGGCGTCTTCCGGATGTAGGCCATGACTGACTTCCACACCCTGGAACTGATCCGTGATCCACGCGGCTTCGCCACCCTCTGGCTCGATCGCCCGGATCGCCACAATGCCCTGGATGCGCAGCTGATCGCGGAGCTGGGGACCGTGCTCGCGGAGATCGCCAGCGACCCGCAAGTGCGCTTTCTGCTCCTGCGCGGTCGCGGGCGGCACTTCTGCGCTGGCGCCGACCTCGCCTGGATGCAGGCCGCGGCCCGCCTGGACGCCGCCGCCAATCGCGCCGACACCGAGCGCCTGGCCGAGGTGATGTATCGCCTGCAGGCCTTGCCGATGCCGACCCTGGCGGTGGTCCAGGGCGCGGCCTTTGGCGGCGCGGTGGGCCTGGTCAGCTGCTGCGACCTGGCCCTGGCCGCGGGCGACGCCATCTTCTGCCTGTCGGAGGTGCGCATCGGCCTGGTGCCGGCGGTCATCGCGCCCTTCGTGACTCGCGCCCTGGGCGAGCGCATGGCGCGGCGCTACATGCTCGGCGCGGAGCGCTTTTCCGGCGAACGCGCCGCCGAACTGGGCCTGGTGACCGAGACGGCGCCGGCTGCCGATCTGGACACCCTGGTCGAGGCCTGGATCGCCCGGCTGCTGGACAACGGGCCCCAGGCATTGCGCGCCTGCAAGCGGTTGCTGGACGGCGCGGGCGCGGGCGCACCCCGCGCCGAGGTGCGCTCCTTTACCGAAGGCCTGATCGCCGAGGTGCGCGTCACCCCCGAAGCCCAGGAAGGCCTGCAGGCCTTTCTGGAAAAACGTCGTCCCGCCTGGCAGGAGACCTCGCCATGACCTTCGACCGTCTGCTCGTCGCCAACCGCGGCGAGATCGCCTGCCGGGTGATGCGTACGGCCAAGGCCCTCGGCCTGGGTACCGTCGCCGTGCACAGCGCCATCGATGCCGACGCCCGCCATGTGCGCCAGGCCGATCAGGCAGTGGACCTGGGCGGGACCAAGCCGGCCGACAGCTATCTGCTGGGCGAGCGCATCATCGCCGCCGCCCTGGCCACCGGCGCCCAGGCGATCCATCCGGGCTACGGCTTCCTGTCCGAGAATGCCGCCTTCGCCGAGGCGGTGGCCGCGGCCGGGCTGGTCTTCGTCGGTCCTCCCGCCGCGGCGATCCGCGCCATGGGCAGCAAGTCCGCGGCCAAGGCGCTGATGACCGATGCCGGGGTGCCCCTGGTGCCGGGCTATCACGGCGAGGACCAGTCCCTGGCCACCTTTCGCGACGCCGCGGCGCGCATCGGCTATCCGGTCCTGCTCAAGGCCACCGCCGGCGGCGGCGGCAAGGGCATGAAGATCGTCGAACACGAAGCCGACCTGGCCGAGGGCCTCGCCTCGGCCCAGCGCGAAGCGCTCTCGGCCTTTGGTGATGCGCGGATGCTGGTGGAGAAATACGTGCTGCAACCGCGCCACGTGGAGATCCAGGTGTTCGCCGATGGGCACGGCCATTGCCTCTATCTCAACGAACGCGACTGCTCCATCCAGCGCCGCCACCAGAAGGTGATCGAGGAGGCGCCCGCGCCGGGTCTCACGCCCGAATTGCGCCGGGCCATGGGCGAGGCGGCGGTGCAGGCGGCCCAGGCCATCGGCTATGTCGGCGCCGGCACCGTGGAATTTTTGCTCGACGCCCGTGGCGACTTTTTCTTCATGGAGATGAACACCCGGCTGCAGGTGGAGCACCCGGTCACCGAGGCCATCACCGGCCTGGACCTGGTGGCCTGGCAGCTGCGCGTGGCCGCAGGCGAACCCCTGCCCGTCACCCAGGCGCAGGTGCCCTTGCACGGCCATGCCATCGAGGTGCGCCTCTATGCCGAGGACACCGACCAGGGCTTCCTGCCGGCCTCGGGCACCCTGCAGCTCTATCACGAGCCCGCGGCCGGTCCCGGGCGACGAGTGGATAGCGGCGTGGAGGAAGGTGACGAGGTGTCGCCCTTCTACGATCCCATGCTGGCCAAGCTGATCGCCTGGGGCGACAGCCGCGAACAGGCGCGCAAGCGGTTGCTGGCCATGCTCCAGGACACCGCGGTGGGCGGCTTCGCCACCAACCTCGCCTTCCTGCAGCGCCTGCTCGCCCATCCGGCCTTTGCCGCGGCAGAGCTGGACACCGGTTTCATCGAGCGGCATCAGGCGGCCTTGCTGCCCGCACCCGCAGAACTGCCGGAGGCCTTCTGGACCCTGGCGGGCCAGGCCTGGCTGGCGACGCTGTCCGCCGCTGCCGATCCCACGTCACCCTGGGCGTCCCGCCAGGGCTGGCGCCTGGGTGGACCACCGCGCATCGCGCTGCGCCTGGCCTGTCGTGGCGAGGTGCGCACCCTGAGCCTGGTCGACCCGCTGGCCGTCGCTTTGAGCGGTGATCGGCTCCACTGGCAGGTGGACGGCGTTCGCCACAGCGCCCGCCTCCATCGCCGAGGGCCGACGCTGTTTGTCGAATGGCAGGACCGTTTCGAAGCCGTCACCTGGGCCGATCCGCTGGCCGAGGTCGCGCGCCAGGCGGATGCCGGTGGTCTTACCGCGCCGATGAACGCCAGTGTGGTAGCCGTCTCGGTGGCCGTCGGCGACGCCGTGGAAGCCGGGGCCCCTCTGGTGGTGCTGGAGGCGATGAAGATGGAGCACAGCATCCGCGCGCCCCGTGCAGGCGTGGTGGCGGCGCTGTTCTGTAGCCCGGGCGAGCTGGTGGCCGAGGGCGCCCCGCTGGTGGAACTGGAGGAGGTGGCACCATGAGCGATGCCCTGCCGTCCCGGGTGCGGCTGGTCGAGGTCGGACCCCGCGATGGCCTGCAGAACGAGCCCCAGGCGCTGGGCATCGCCGAGCGTATCCAGCTGTGCACGGCGCTGGTCGCCAGTGGAATGCATCATCTGGAGGTGGGCAGCTTCGTCTCGCCACTCTGGGTGCCGCAGATGGCCGGGACCGCCGAGGTGCTGGCAGGACTCGGCCGGCCCGAGGGCGTGGTGCGTTCGGTACTGGTGCCCAACCTGAAAGGTTTCGAAGCCGCACTGGCGGCGGGGGTGGACGAGATCGCCGTGTTCGCCGCCGCCTCGGAGGGCTTCTCCCAGCGCAACATCAATTGCTCCATCGCCGAGAGCCTGGCGCGCTTCGTGCCCGTGGTCGAGGGCGCGCGGGCGGCGGGCATCCGGGTGCGCGGCTATGTGTCCTGCGTGCTGGGCTGCCCCTACGATGGCGAGGTCGCAACCGACCAGGTGGCGAGCGTGACCCGCGAACTGCTGGAGCTGGGCTGCGCCGAGGTCTCCCTGGGCGATACCATCGGCGTCGGCACCCCGGGCCGGACCCGGGCGCTCTGGCAGCGACTGGGCCGGGAGGTGCCCCTTAGCCAACTGGCCGGGCATTTCCACGACACCTACGGCCAGGCCCTGGCCAACGTCTACGCCAGCCTGCTCGAAGGCGTCGCGGTGTTCGACAGCTCCGTCGCCGGGCTCGGCGGCTGTCCCTATGCCCAGGGCGCCAGCGGCAATGTCGCCAGCGAGGACCTGGTCTATCTGCTGGATGGCCTGGGCATAGCGTCCGGCGTCGACCTGGAGAGACTGGTCCGCGCCGGACGGGACGTTTCCGCCCTGCTCGGTCGCCCCAATCAATCGCGGGTCGGCCGCGCCCGGGCAACGCGAGCGGTCGACTAGCCGGGGCCCTGGCCGGCGCCCATGGCAACCGCCGGGGCTTGCTCTCATAATGGCAGCCTCTCTCATCCAAGGACCCGCTTTGGCCAGGAAGTCCCGACGCGAACTCGCCCAGCTCGATGGCACCACCGAGCTGCCCCTCACCGTGCGCGAGGTTGCCCTCGCCGCCGGGGTGTCGCCCATTACCGTGTCCCGGGCACTGCACCGCCCGAGCCTGGTGAGCGCCGCCACCCGCGAGCATGTCCTGGCCGTGGTCAAGGAACTGGGCTATGTGCCCAATCTCCTGGCGGGCAGCCTGGCCTCCAGCAAGAGCCGGCTGGTGGCCATCCTCTTGCCCACCATCGCCAATTCCATCTATGCCACCGTGGTGCAGGCGATCATGGATCGCCTCACCGCGGCGGGCTACCAGGCGCTGATCGGTCCGACCGGCTATTCACCGGCAAAGGAAGAGGAACTGCTGGAAGCCATCCTCGGCCGCCGCCCCGATGGCATCGTCCTCACCGGCACCCTGCACACCCCGGCGAGTCGCGCGCGGCTGGCGGCGCTGAACATCCCGGTGGTGGAAGCCTGGGACCTGAGCGCCGAGGCCCTGGACATGCAGGTGGGCTTTTCCCACGAGCAGGTCGGCGTGGCCCTGGCGGAGCACTTCGTCGCCCGCGGCTATCGCCGCTTCGGGGTGATCTCGGTGGACGATCCCCGCGCCATGCGCCGCAACCTGGCTCTGCAGGCCCGCCTGGTCGAACTGGGCATCCCCGAATTGCCCATGGAAGTGCTGCCCCTGCCCGCCACCTGGGAAGTCGGCCGCATCGGCCTGGCGCGCCTGCTGGAACGCCCCGAACCGCCGGAGCTGGTGCTGTGCAGCTCCGACACCCTGGCCCTGGGCGTGGTCGCCGAAGCCAGCAGCCGCGGCCTGCGCATCCCCGAACAGCTGGCGGTGGTCGGCTTCGGCGACACCACCAACGGCCGCTTCGCCACCCCGGCGCTGTCCACGGTCAGCGTCAATGCCGATGCCATGGGCCAGCGCGTCGCCCAGGCGCTGCTCGACCGCCTCGCGGGCGATCAAACTGCGGTAAGCCTCGACACCGGTTTCGCCCTGATCGAGCGGCAGAGCTCCTAGTCACTTTTTTGCGCCCGGCCACAGATTTAACGGTTGAATGATAGCGTTATCTGTTTAATGATAACGCTATCGTTGTCAGACGACTTACAACCTAAGCCCGCTACACGATGTCAGCCCGCACACAAAAACAAACCAGTGGGAGCTCTCCATGCACGAAACCAAGCAGACGCGCGTCCGCTATCTGATCCTGTTCATGCTGTTCGTGGTGACCACGATCAACTATGCCGACCGCGCCACCATCTCCATCGCCGGCTCCGCCCTGCAAAAAGACCTCGGCATCAGTGCCGTCTCCCTCGGCTACATCTTCTCCGCCTTCGGCTGGGCCTATGTGCTCGGCCAGATCCCCGGCGGCTGGCTGCTCGATCGCTTCGGGTCGAAGAAGGTCTATGCGGCGAGCATCTTCACCTGGTCGGTGTTCACCATGCTGCAAGGCTACATCGGTGAATTCGGCATCGGCACCGCGGTGTTCCTGCTGTTCGCCCTGAGATTCATGGTCGGCCTGGCCGAAGCGCCCTCCTTCCCCGGCAACGCCCGCATCGTCGCCGCCTGGTTCCCCACCAAGGAGCGCGGTACCGCCTCGGCCATCTTCAACTCGGCGCAGTACTTCGCCACCGTGCTGTTCGCGCCGCTGATGGGCTGGATCGTCTACCACTTCGGCTGGCAGCACGTCTTCGTGGTGATGGGCGCCCTGGGCATCGCCTTCTCGGCGGTGTGGATGGCGGTGATCTACAGCCCCCGCGAACATCCCCGCGCCAACAGCGCCGAGGTCGAGTACATCGCCAGCAACGGCGGCCTGGTCGACCTGGACACCCCCGGCAAGAAGAGCGAAGGTCCGAAGTGGAGCTACATCGGCCAGCTGCTGACCAATCGCATGATGGCCGGCATCTACCTGGGCCAGTTCTGCATCAACGCCCTCACCTACTTCTTCCTCACCTGGTTCCCCGTGTACCTGGTGCAGGAACGCGGCATGACCATCCTCAAGGCCGGCATCATCGCCTCCCTGCCGGCCATCTGCGGCTTCATCGGCGGCGTGCTCGGCGGGGTGATCTCCGACTGGCTGCTGCGTCGCGGCAGCAGCCTGAGCGTGGCGCGCAAGACCCCCATCGTCGCCGGCATGCTGCTGTCGATGAGCATGATCCTCTGCAACTACGTCGACGCCGACTGGATGGTGGTGGGCTTCATGGCCATGGCCTTCTTCGGCAAGGGCATCGGTGCCCTGGGCTGGGCGGTGGTCTCCGACACCTCGCCCAAGCAGATCGCCGGCCTCTCCGGTGGCCTGTTCAACACCATCGGCAACCTGTCGTCCATCACCACCCCGATCATCATCGGCTACATCATCGCCGCCACCGGTTCCTTCAAGATGGCCCTGGTGTTCGTCGGTGCCAATGCCCTGGTGGCCGCCATCAGTTACCTGTTCGTCGTCGGCGAGATCAAGCGCGTCGAGTTGCGCGGCGTGCCCACGCCGCCTGCCGAAGCCCCGCTCGCCGCTGAAACCTCTCGCTGATCGCCAAGGAGCCCGACCATGACCCAATTCAACGCCACCCCCGCCCTGCACACCGGCACCCCGGTGGTCACCTCGCTGGAAGTCGTGCCCGTCGCCGGCCAGGACAGCATGCTGCTCAACCTGAGCGGCGCCCATGGCCCCTACTTCACCCGCAACGTGCTGATCCTCAAGGACAGCGCCGGCCGCACCGGCGTCGGCGAGGTGCCCGGCGGCGAGAGCATCCGCCAGACGCTGGAAGACGCCCGCCAATTCCTCATCGGCCAGCCGCTGGGGCAGTACCAGCGCATCCTCGGCCAGGTCCGCCAGGCCTTCGCCGGTCGCGATGCCAGCGGCCGTGGCCTGCAGACCTTCGACCTGCGCATCACCATCCACGCCGTCACCGCCCTGGAAGCCGCCCTGCTCGACCTGCTCGGCCAGCACCTGGAGGTGCCGGTGGCGGCCCTGCTCGGCGAAGGCCAGCAGCGCGACGCCGTAGAGATGCTCGGCTACCTGTTCTATGTCGGCGACCGCAACAAGACCACCCTGGACTACCGCAGCGAAGCCGAGAGCGACGACGCCTGGTTTCGCGTGCGCAACGAAGAGGCCCTGACCCCCGAGACCGTGGTGCGCCTGGCCGAGGCGGCCTATGACCGTTACGGCTTCAAGGACTTCAAGCTCAAGGGCGGCGTACTCAGCGGCGACGCCGAGATCGAGGCGGTCACCGCCCTGGCCGAGCGCTTCCCCGAGGCGCGCGTGACCCTGGACCCCAACGGCGCCTGGTCGCTCAAGGAAGCCATCCGCCTGTGCCGCGACCAGCACCACGTCCTGGCCTATGCCGAGGATCCCTGTGGCGCCGAGAACGGCTATTCCGGACGCGAGGTGATGGCCGAATTCCGCCGCGCCACCGGCCTGCCCACCGCCACCAACATGATCGCCACCGACTGGCGCCAGATGGGTCACGCCATCCAGCTGCAATCGGTGGACATCCCCCTGGCCGATCCGCACTTCTGGACCCTGCAGGGCTCGGTGCGGGTGGCGCAGATGTGCAACGACTGGGGCCTGACCTGGGGTTCGCACTCCAACAACCACTTCGACATCTCCCTGGCCATGTTCACCCACGTCGCCGCCGCGGCGCCGGGCAAGATCACTGCCATCGACACCCACTGGATCTGGCAGGACGGCCAGCGCCTGACCAGGCAACCGCTGGAAATCAAGGGCGGCCTGGTGGCGGTGCCGCAGCAGGGTGGCCTGGGCGTGGAGCTGGACCTGGACGCCCTGGCCCGCGCCCACGAGCTGTACAAGGCCAAGGGCCTCGGCGCGCGCGACGACGCCATGGCCATGCAATTCCTCTCGCCCAACTGGACCTTCGATAACAAGAAGCCCTGCCTGGTGCGCTAGGCCCTTCGGCCCGCCAACAGCGCCCGCTCCGGACTCTCCGGGGCGGGCGCTGTTTCCGTTCCAGCGTCCGACACCTGGAATTACACCTACCGATAGCCTGCTAAGCGTTCGTTAAGCTCACCGGATGGACACTGACCCCAAGGTATCTCGCAACCCTGCCCGATACCCCCGCGGTTCCAGTTACTTTCGTATCCGGGAGAAGCACATGAACCTCAATCGTCGTATCGCCAAGAGCCTCCTCGTCCTGACCATCGCCTCGGTGTTTTCCACCGCCGCCCTGGCCGACACCCGACCCGACATCGCCACCCAGCAGGTCGCCACCCTGCCGGCGATCTCCCAGCAGGGACAGCAGGCCTTCATGGACGTGGTCGCCGCCCGCCAGGACCTCTTCGAGGCCCATGTCGATCAGGCCAAGCAGCACCTGGCCGCCGCCGAGAGCGCGCTGCAGACCGCCCAGACCGACAAGACCGCCTACCTCAAGTCGGCCAGGGACCTGCGCGGTCAGGACGGCAAACTCATGCAGGTCTCCGCGCAGGACGCCAAGGCCACGTCCTGGCTGCCGATCTGGAGCGGCATGGCGCTGCGTGACGACTATGTCGCCACCCCGGCCAAGAACCAGGCCGTGGTCCAGGCCAACGAGAAGATCCAGCAGGGCGATACCAAGGCCGCCGGCGAGATCCTCAAGGTGGCCGGCGTCGACGTCGACTACTCCACCGCCGTGCTGCCGGCCCAGGAAACCCTGGATCTGGTGCACCGGGCCAATCAGGAGCTGGGCCACGAGCAATACTGGCAGGCCAACCTGACGCTCAAGCAGGTGCAAAACAGCCTGAGATATGACAACGCCAACGTCGACGTGACCCCCACCGGCTGGTTCTCCAAGACCACCACGGTGTTCACCCCGGTCGACAAGACCTGAGCCGGTCGCGGCGGCCTGATGCAGGTGGGATCGTTAACTTCAGCGTAACGATTCCGCCTTCAGGTTGATTGAACGCCAGGGAGGCGAGGTCTAGGGTGACTCCACGACAGGTGATTCGTGGAGACTCCAATGACAACGACATCCCACCCACCGGCTCGGATCGCCAGGCGCCGCGGTGACAAGCAGCAGCGCCTGGACCGGGTGGCCGCGCTGGCCGATGGCAAGGTGCTGCCCACCGCATCCATCGTCGCGGCCCTGGAACAGCTGCTCGCCCCCGGCGACCGGGTGGTGCTGGAAGGCAACAACCAGAAGCAGGCCGATTTCCTCTCCCGCAGTCTCGCCCAGGTCGATCCGGCCCGGCTGCATGACCTGCACATGATCATGCCCAGCGTCGGTCGCGCCGAGCACCTGGATCTCTTCGAACGCGGCATCGCCCGCAAGCTGGACTTCTCCTTTGCCGGCACCCAGAGCCTGAGGATCAGTCAGCTGCTGGAAGACGGGTTGCTGGAAGTGGGCGCCATCCACACCTACATCGAACTCTACGCCCGGCTGCTGGTGGACCTCATCCCCAAGGTGGTGCTCAGTGCCGGCTTCATGGCCGACCGCGCCGGCAACATCTACACCGGCCCCAGCACCGAGGACAGCCCAGCGCTGATCGAGCCGGCGGCCTTCAGCGACGGCATCGTCATCGTCCAGGTCAACCAGCTGGTGGACGACGTGTCCGAGTTGCCGCGGGTCGACATCCCCGCGGACTGGGTGGATTTCGTGGTGGTGGCCGACCGGCCCTTCTATATCGAACCCCTGTTCACCCGCGATCCGCGCCATATCAAGCCGGTGCACGTGCTCATGGCGATGATGGCCATCCGCGGCATCTACGAGCGCCACCAGGTGCAGTCGCTCAACCACGGCATCGGTTTCAACACCGCGGCCATCGAACTGATCCTGCCCACCTACGGCGAGCGCCTGGGACTCAAGGGCAAGATCTGCCGGCACTGGACGCTCAATCCCCACCCCACGCTGATCCCGGCCATCGAGAGCGGCTGGGTGGAAAGCGTGCACTGCTTCGGCACCGAGCTGGGCATGGAGGGCTACATCGCCCAGCGCCCGGATATCTTCTTTACTGGTCGCGACGGCTCGCTGCGATCCAACCGCCTGCTGTGCCAGCTGGCTGGTCAGTACGCCGTCGACCTCTTCATCGGCGCCACCCTGCAGGTGGACGGCGATGGCCATTCCTCCACCGTGACCCGCGGGCGCCTGGCCGGCTTCGGCGGCGCGCCCAACATGGGTCATGACCCGCGCGGCCGCCGCCATCCCACCCCAGCCTGGCTGGACATGCGCCAACAGACGGGCGACAGCGCCCCGGCGCTGCTGGAGCGCGGCAAGAAGCTGGTGGTGCAGATGGTCGAGACCTTCCAGGAAGGCGGCAAACCCACCTTCGTCGACACCCTGGATGCCGTGGAGGTGGCGCGCAAGAGCGGCATGCCGCTGGCGCCCATCATGGTCTATGGCGACGACGTGACCCACCTGCTCACCGAGGAAGGCATCGCCTATCTCTACCGCGCCCGCTCCCTGGAAGAGCGCCGGGCGATGATCGCCGCCGTGGCCGGGGTCACCGCCATCGGTCTGCGCAGCGATCCGGCCGAAGCGCGGCGGCTGCGCCAGGAAGGCCTGGTCGCGCTGCCCGAGGACCTCGGCATCCGCCGCACCGACGCCAGTCGCGAATTGCTCGCCGCCAAGAGCATCGGCGAACTGGTGGAATGGTCCGGCGGCCTCTATCAACCCCCGGCCAAATTCAGGAGCTGGTGATGCCCGCCCTCGCCCGTCTTGCCCCGCCTCCCGCCGAACGCCTGGCCGACCTGGCCGTGACGGCCCTGGTCGACGAAGCCGAACTCTCACCCAAGCCGGCCCTGGTGGATCGTCGCGGCCAGGGTGCCCACCAGGACCTCAGCCTTGGCCTGATGCTGACCTCCGCCCAGGCGCTGAGGCCCTGCTTCCAGGCCATGGCCGAAGCCGCCGAGCTGGGGCTGCCCGCGGCCGACCTGCGCCGCCTGATCGGCCGCCTGGGTCGCGATGGCGAAGCCGCGATGCTGAGCGTGACCGGTGGCGTCAACACCCATCGCGGCGCCATCTGGGCGCTGGGGCTGCTGGTGACGGCGGCCGTGCAGGCGCGGCCTGGCTCGGCGCAGGCGCTGTGCCTAGCCGCCGGGCGCCTGGCCAGCCAGCCCGATCCGGACGCACCCAACACTGCGCCCAGCCATGGCCAGCGTGTCGCCCAGCGCTATGGCGTCGGCGGCGCCCGGGCCGAAGCCGCCGCGGGCTTTCCAGCCATCCACCAGCGCGGCCTGCCAAAACTGCGCGCCAGCCGCCAGGCGGGTGCCGGCGAGCAGAACGCCCGCCTGGATGCCCTGCTGGCGATCATGACCCGGCTGGACGACACCTGCGTGCTGCACCGCGGCGGCCTCGCCGCACTCAGCGCCATGCACCAGGGTGCCCAGGCGGTACTGGACGCCGGTGGCAGCGCCAGCCTCGCCGGGCGCCGCCAGCTGTTGTTGCTGGATCGCCAGTTGCTGGCCGCCAACGCCTCTCCCGGGGGCGCCGCCGATCTCCTGGCCGCCACCCTTCTCGTCGATCGCCTGGAGCCACGGCTCCCTGGAGACCTCTGATGGAACATTTCAGCTGCAGCTATCCGGCCAGCCAGCGCCGCCGGTGTCGGGCCCTGGTGGGTTGCGTCGGCTCGGGGGATCTCGAAGTCCTCCTCGAACCCGCCAACGCCGACTTCACCCTCAGGGTGACCACCTCGGTCAATGGCAGCGAACCGCGCTGGCGCGCCCTCTTCGACCGGCTGTTCGCCGCCCGTAACGACCTGCCGGCCCTGACCCTGGACATCCACGACTTCGGCGCCACCCCCGGCGTGGTGCGCCTGCGCCTGGAGCAAGGTCTGGAAACCCTCGACCTGGAGGAAGCCGCCCATGGCTGAAGCCACCCTTCCCGACGTGCAGGAATTGCTGCACAGCCGCAGCTTCGTCGAACTCGGTGCCCGCGAACGGGCGCGCACGGTGCTCGACGCCGGTAGCTTTCGCGAGTTGGTCGGGCCCTTCGAGCGGCTGATGTCGCCCTGGCTGCCCAGGCAGGGCATCGTCTGCCAGGCCGATGACGGCGTGGTGGTGGCCAAGGGGCTGATCGACGGCCAGCCGGCGGTGGTCTGCGCCATCGAAGGTGCCTTCCAGGGCGGCAGCATGGGCGAAGTGGGCGGCGCCAAGATCGCCGGGGCGCTGGAATTGGCCCTGGAAGACAACCTCTCCGGCACCCCGACCCGCGCCGTGCTGCTGCTGGAAACCGGCGGTGTACGGCTGCAGGAAGCCAACCTGGGGCTGGCGGCCATCGCCGAGATCCAGGCGGCCATCGTCGCCTTGCGCAGCCACCAGCCGGTGATCGGTGTCATCGCCGGCAGCGTCGGCTGCTTTGGTGGCATGTCCATCGCCGCGGGGCTATGCAGTCAGCTGATCGTCACCCGCGAGGCGCGACTGGGCCTCAACGGACCCCAGGTGATCGAGCAGGAAGCCGGCATCGAGGAATACGACTCCCGCGACCGCCCCTTCATCTGGAGCCTGACCGGCGGCGAGCAACGGGTCGCCACGGGCCTGGCCGATGTCTTCGTCGCTGACGACAGCGCCGCCGTGACCGCCGCCATCCGCCAGGGCTTCACCCGGGGCGTTGCCGGCGCCTTGCGCAGCCAGCAGGCCGAACACTATCTGACGCGTCTTGCCGATCTCGACACCCGTCCCCAAGCGGACGCCGCCGCGGTTCGCCACCTCTATGCCGGAGACCAGCCATGAGCACCCAGCCTTCGCAACGCGGCCTGACCTGGTTCCAGGCCTTGGCCGGTCAGGGCGAGGCCGTCACCGGCCTGCCCGCCTCCCTGCGCGTCGCCGACTTCGAACTGGCCGGACGCCCCGCGCGCTGGCTGGCGGTGGTAGCGGATGCCGAAAATCCCTTTCCCCGCGCCCGTCAGGGCGAGGTGGGCCTGCTGGAGGGCTGGGGCCTGGCCCGGGCCATCCAACAGGCCATCGCCGAGGATGGTGGCGCTGAGATGAAACGCACCCTGATCGCCCTGGTGGACGTGCCCAGCCAGGCCTATGGGCGCCGCGAGGAAGCCTATGGCATCCACCAGGCCCTGGCCGGGGCCGCCGGGGCTTATGCCGAGGCGCGTCTGGCCGGGCACCCGGTGCTGGGGCTGCTGGTGGGCAAGGCCATGTCCGGCGGCTTTCTCGCCCATGGCTACCAGGCCAATCGGCTGCTGGCCCTGCGCGATCCCCAGGTGCAGGTGCATGCCATGGGCAAGGCCTCGGCGGCGCGGGTCACCCTGCGTAGCGTCGAGGACCTGGAACGCCTGGCGGCCGACATTCCACCCATGGCCTATGACCTGGACAGCTATGCCTCCCTGGGCCTGCTCTGGCGCCAGCTGGAAGTGGCCCAGCCCGGCCAGCCCTCGGCCGAAGATGTGCAGCAGGTGCGCCAGGCCCTGGCCGACGCCCAGGCGGATGTGCTGGCCAGCGGAGCCACCGATCTCAGGCTGCGGCTGGATGGCGCCAATCGCGCGGCCTCTCGCGAGGTGCGCGAACGCCTGCGGGCAGTTTGGAAGGCGTGATGAGCGAGCGGATGGGCCCGTTGGGCTTCGCTGGCGCTCAACCCAACCTACGGGACACTTTCGTAGGTTGGGTTGAGCGCAGCGAAGCCCAACACCGCCCCCACGACCTCCTCTGGGGCCTGCCCCCGGACGCCTTGCCCTTGCACGCTCCACTCTGGGCCCACCAGATCGCTCAGACTGGCCTGCCCGTGGTGGTGCGCCGAACCGCACCCGAGGCCGGCCGCATCCCCGTCGGCCTACGTGGCACCATCCGCGCCGAGCGGCTAGCGGCTTGGCTGCAGCCTGCTGCCGTATTGCAGCGGCGGTCTCCCGAAGAGCTGCGGATCACAAACGGTTGCCGGGATCTACCCCCCCTCGACACCTTTGCCCGCCTGCAAACCCGGCTGGACGACCTGGGGCTGCCCTGGGGGCCCACCGGCGCCGCGGGTTATGAATTGGCCTCCGGCTGGCCGGCGCTGCATGCCGGGAGCGATCTGGATTTGCTGATCCGCTGCGCCGCTCCGCTGCCGCGCGACCAGGCGCGGGCCTTGCTGGTGTCCCTGCAAGGGCAAGCGCTGTGTCGTCTGGACATCCTGCTGGAAACCCCGCTCGGCGGCGTGGCCCTGGCCGACTGGGCCGGGAGCGCCCCACACGTGCTGCTCAAGACCGCTGCCGGTCCCCGGCTGGTAGGCGATCCCTGGCCGGAGGCGCGCGCCGCATGAGTACCCTCTTCCAGTTTCCCGGCCAGGGTGCGCAGCGCCCAGGGATGTTGCATACCCTGCCCGAGGACGCCGAGATCCGGCGGACGCTGGAGGAAGCCGCTGAGGTGCTGGACACCGATCCCCTCGACCTGGACTCCGCCCAGGCCCTGGAACACACCCGCGCCGTGCAGCTCTGCTTGCTGATCGCCGGCGTCGCCACGGCGCGCCTGCTCTTGAATCGCGGACCGGCGCCGCAACTGGTGGCCGGGTTGTCCATCGGCGCCTATGCCGCCGCGGTAGTGGCCGAGGCCCTGGACTTCGCCGATGCCCTGCGCCTGGTGGCCCGCCGCGGTGAATTGATGCAGGCAGCCTATCCGTCCGGCTACGGCATGCTGGCGATCCTTGGCCTGGGGCGCGGCGCGGTCGAGAAGCTGGTCTCTGATCACCAGCGTCCTGACGCGCCGCTGTACCTGGCCAATGCCAATGCCGAGCAGCAATACGTGGTGGCGGGGAGCGACGCCGGCCTGGCCGTGCTGGCCGAGGCGGCGCGCACCGAGGGCGCGGCGGCGGCCAAACGCCTGGCCATGAGCGTGCCCTCCCATTGCCCGCTGCTGGCGGAGGCCGCCGCGACCCTGGAGCAGGCCTTCGCCGGCGTCGAGCTGCGCGCGCCGCGCCTGGCCTATCTGAGCGGCACCTCGGCCCGGCGGCTGGTGCGCGCCGAGCAGCTGCGCGACGACCTGGCCTTCAACATGGCGCGGCCCATCGAATGGCACGCCACCCTGGAAGCCGCGCGCGAGCGCGGCGTACGCCTGGCCATCGAGCTGGCGCCGGGCAGCGTGCTCACCCAGCTGGCCAGGCGCGTATTGCCCGCCAGCGGCGTGCTGGCCTGGCAGGATACCCACCCCGATACCCTGGACGCGCTGCGGCGCGAGGAGGCGGCACGACTGGATTGAGCATCCCGACTACGGCGGCTGCCCTCACCCCAGCCCTCTCCCCTAGGGATAGGGGGTAAAAAGCGAGAGCGGTGCCAGGCTTCACCCCCACCCCAAGCACAACCGAGGACAACAACAATGATCATCTACGGTGTCGCTTTACTCTCCCTCTGCACCCTGGCCGGCATCTTCGTCGGCGAAGTCCTGGGCCGGCTCATCGGCGTGCCCGCCAACGTCGGCGGGGTCGGCATCGCCATGTTGCTGCTGATCTTTTTCAGCAGCTGGATCAGCAATCGAGGCACCGGCCTCAAGCCCAAGACCGAACAGGGCGTGGAATTCTGGAGTGCCATCTACATCCCCATCGTGGTCGCCATGGCGGCGCAGCAGAACGTGGTGGGCGCCCTGCACAGCGGCCCCATGGCCATCCTCGCCGGCCTGACGGCAGTGGGTATCGCCTTTGCGCTGGTGCCGGTGCTCGACCGCCTGGGCCGCAAGAAGCCGACCCCCGCCACCCCCGCTCCCCTTAGCCAGACCGCCCGGTGACCACCATGCTGATCGAAGCCCTGAGCAAGACCACCCAGTCCTACGGTTTGATCGCCTCCTTCGCCATCATCGGCGTCATCATGTGGGTCTCCTACTGGCTCTCCGACACGCTCACCCGCGGGCGCCTGCACGGCTCGGCCATCGCCATCTTTCTCGGCCTGCTGCTCGCCTATGTCGGCGGGGTCGTCAGTGGCGGCCAGAAGGGCCTGGTGGACCTGCCGCTGCTGGGTGGCCTGGGCCTGCTCGGCGGCGCCATGCTGCGCGACTTCGCCATTGCCGCCACGGCCTTTGGCGTCAACATGCGCGAGTTGCGCGAGGCGGGTATCGCCGGCGTCATCGCCCTGCTGATGGGGGTCTTCTCTTCCTTTATCGCCGGGGTCGCCATCGCCCTGGCGTTCGGCTACACCGACGCGGTCAGTCTGACCACCATAGGTGCGGGCGCAGTGACCTATATCGTCGGCCCGGTCACCGGTGCGGCCATCGGCGCCAGCTCGGATGTCATGGCGCTGTCCATCGCCGCTGGCCTGGTCAAGTCCATCGTGGTGATGATCGCCACGCCCTTCCTGGCGCCCTACATCGGCCTGAACAATCCGCGCACCGCGGTGATCTTTGGCGGCCTGATGGGTACCTCCAGCGGTGTGGCCGGGGGCCTCGCCGCCACCGATCCGCGCCTGGTGCCCTATGGTTGCCTGACGGCAGCCTTTTACACCGCCCTGGGCTGCCTGCTCGGCCCATCGCTGTTGTTTCTGGCGACCCGCGCCGTCGTCGGTGGTTGAGAACTAGCCGCGTGCGTACATCCGGCACTCGGCAACGAAGGCCAGCAGATTGGGATCGCGCTCGCGGCTGCGCAGAAAGACCGCGCCGATGCGCTGCTGCAGCCGGTAGCGCGGCGCCAGGGGCAGCAGCTTGAGGCGGTTCTGGTAGACCGCCTCGACCCGCCCCGGCAGCAGCGCGTAGCCCACCCCGGAGCTGACCATGCTCATCAGCGAGAAGATGTCGTTGACCTGCATGATGACCTCCGGCTCGAAGCCGGCCTGGGCGAACACCTGGCGGCCGTCGCGAAAGGTGGCGAAGCCCTGGGTCAGGGTCACGAAGGGCACCCCGGCGAGATCGCGCAGGTCCACCTCGGCCTGGTCGGCGAAGGGCGAGTCGCTGGGCGCGGCCAGGAAGATATCGTCGCTGAACAGCTCGACGCTCTCGCAATCGGCATCCACCACGGCGTCGTCCAGGGCCACCAGCATGGCGTCCAGCTTGAAGTCGTGCAGTTGCTCGGCGAGATCGGCGTTGGAGCCCAGCACCAGGTCGATGTTGAGTTCGCTGCGCCTGAGCTTGAGGCCCATGATCAGCTGGGGCACGGTCTTGACCGTCAGCGAATAGAGCGCACCCAGGCGAAAGCGATCGGCCGAGAAGCCCGCCGCCTGCCGGGTCAGCCGCACCGTCTCCGCCAGGTCCTGCATCAGTCGCTCGGCCCGCGCCTCCAGCACGAAGGCGCCGTCCAGCGGCGTCAGGGTACGCCCCTCGTGCTTGAACAGCGGACAGCGCAGGGCGTTCTCCAGCGAGTGGATGGCGCGGTGCACGCTGACATGGCTGGTTCCCAGCTCGGCGGCGGCCCGCGCCAGGTTGCGACTGCGCATGAAGGCCAGAAAGATCTCCAGCTTGCGCAGGGTGAGGTCATCGGTATCGGACATGGCGGCCAGCGGGCGGTAGGAGACAGCTGCCCACCTTGCCCGGATGGGCGGGCGGCGTCGAGTCTTCGAATCGCCCTGGCGGCGCCTGGCTCCCTCGGTGCAATCCCGAGGGAACCAGGCGCCCTCTTTCGGCCCTACAACCAACCCTTGATCTGCTGGCAGACCGCCGTGGTGGAGATGCCGTAGCGGTCGTGCAGGGTCGGCAGCGCCCCGGCGTCGAGGAAGGCGTCGGGCAAGGCGATCTGGCGGAAGGTGGGCGTCACCCCGTTGCGCAGCAGGGTGGTCGCCACCGCCTCCCCCAGGCCGCCGATCAGCGAATGATTTTCCGCCGCCACCACCAGCCGCCCCGGCTTGCGGGCTTCCGCCAGGAGGGTCGCTTCGTCCAGTGGCTTGATGGTCGGTACGTGCAGCACCGAGACGTCCACGCCATCCGCGGCCAGGGCCTCGGCGGCTTCCAGGGCGCGCATGGTCATCAGGCCGGTGGACACCACCAGCACGTCGCGCCCGGGGCGCACCACCTGGGCCTTGCCGAGCTGGAAGCGGTAGTCGTAGCGATCCAGCACCAGGGGTACGTTGCCGCGCAGCAGGCGCATGTAGACCGGCCCCTGGTGGGCGGCGATGGCCGGCACCGCCTGCTCGATCTCCAGGGCGTCGCAGGGGTCGATCACCATGAGGTTGGGCATGGCGCGAAAGATCGCCAGGTCGTCGGTGGCCTGGTGGCTGGGGCCGTAGCCGGTGGTCAGCCCGGGCAGGCCGCAGACGATCTTGACGTTGAGATTCTCCTCGGCGATGGCCATGCAGATGAAGTCGTAGGCGCGTCGCGAGGCGAACACCGCATAGGTGGTGGAGAAGGGTACGCAGCCTTCGCGCGCCATGCCGGCGGCGGCGCTCATCAGCAACTGCTCGGCCATGCCCATCTGGTAGAAGCGCTCGGGATGGGCCTTGGCGAAGATGTGCAGGTCGGTGTACTTGGCGAGGTCCGCGGTGAGGCCGACGATGTCCTGGCGCTGCTCGGCCAGGGCCGCCAGGGCGTGGCCGAAGGGAGCCGGTCGGGTCGGCTGGCCCTCGGCGGCGATGCTAGCGATCATCGCCGAGGTGGTCAGGCGTGGCTTGGTGGCGGTGGTAGTCATCAGAAGTCCCTCCCGGCATCCAGGGCGTCGAGGGCCAGGGCCCATTCGTGCGCCTCGACGCGGATGAAGTGAGTCTTGTCGCGGGTTTCCAGGAAGGGCACGCCCTTGCCCATGCGGGTATCGCAGAGAATGATCCGGGGCTGCGCGCCCGGGTGCTGGCGAACCCGGTCGAAGGCGGCGACCAGCGCCGCGCGGTCGTTGCCATCGACGCGCTGGACGAACCAGCCGAAGGCCTGCCAGCGCTCGGCCAGGGGCTCGAAGGCGAGGATCTCGCGGCAGTGGCCGTCGGCCTGCTGGTTGTTCACGTCCACCAGGGCGATGAGATTGTCCAGTTGCCAGTGGGAAGCCGACATGGCCGCTTCCCAGGTGGCGCCTTCGTTGAGTTCGCCATCGGAGAGCAGGTTGTAGACGAAGGATTTCGACTGCTTGCGCTTGAGGCCGAGGCAGGCGCCCACGGCGATGCCCAGGCCCTGGCCGAGGGAACCGCCGGTGATCTCCATGCCGGGGGTGTAGGCGGCCATGCCCGACATGGGCAGGCGGCTGTCGTCGCAGCCATAGGTCTCCAGCTCTTCCTGCGGCACGATCCCGGCCTCGATCAGCGCGGCATAGAGGGCGATGGCGTAGTGGCCGATGGACAGGTAGAAGCGGTCGCGCCCTTCCCACTCGGGCTCCTGGGGCTGGTAGCTCAGGGCATGGAAATAGGCGACCGCCAGGACGTCGGCGACACCTAGGGCCTGGCCGACATAACCCTGCCCCTGGATCTGACCCATGCGCAGGGCAT
This sequence comes from Pseudomonas sp. PGPPP4, assembly GCF_002256045.1. Lineage (NCBI taxonomy): Bacteria > Pseudomonadati > Pseudomonadota > Gammaproteobacteria > Pseudomonadales > Pseudomonadaceae > Pseudomonas > Pseudomonas sp. PGPPP4. Next base: position 482,738 of record NZ_NKID01000002.1, on the reverse strand, counting down.
GGCGGCGGATGTTGTGGGCGCGCTCGGCCAGGGAGAGCGTTGCGAGCTGTGGCGAAGAAGCGGTCATGATCTGTACCTCGATTAGCGATTGACCAGGGCGGCGGGAATGCGCAGGACCAGCGTGGCGCCGATCACCAGCACCCCGGTGATGAGGAACATGCCGATGGCGCTGGAGCCGGTGCTGGTGGTGATCCAGCCGATCAGATAGGGCGAACAGAAGCCGGCCAGGTTGGCGAAGCTGTTCACCGCGGCGATGCCGGCGGCGGCGGTGACTCCGCCCAGCAAGGTGGTGGGCAGCATCCAGAACAGCGAGGACGCGGAAAGGATGCCGGCCGCGGCCAGGCACAGGCTGAGGATCGACAGGGTGACGTTGTGGCCGAAGACCGCGGCGAGGCTGAGGCCGCAGGCGCCCAGCAGCATGGGAATCACCAGGTGCCAGCGACGCTCGCGGTGCCGGTCGCCGCTGCGTCCGGCGAGCAGCATGGCGACGATAGCGCACATGTAGGGCAGGCTGGTGAGCAGGCCGATGTGCAGCGGATCGGCGACCCCCGAATTGCGCACCAGGGTCGGCAGCCAGAAGGTGATGGCGTACTGGCCCATGACCACGCAGAAGTAGATGCCGGCCAGCAGCCACAGCCGGCGATCACGGATGAAGTCGCGCACGCTGGCGTGCTCGGTCTTGTGCTGGTTGTCCTCGGCCAGTTCCTTCTGGATCAGCGCCTTTTCCTCGTCGTCGAGCCAGGTCGCCTGGTGCACGCCGTCCTTGAGATAGCCGAGCACCATCAGCCCCACCACCACCGTGGGAATGGCTTCGATGACGAACATCCACTGCCAGCCGGCCCAGCCGTGGACGCCGGCGAACTGATTCATGATCCAGCCGGACAGCGGCCCGCCGATCATGCCCGACAGCGGAATGGCGACGAACCAGAGCACCGTCATGCGGGCGCGGCGGTAGGAAGGAAACCAATAGGTGAGATAGAGCAGCAGGCCCGGCGCCAGGCCGGCCTCGGCGACGCCGAGCAGGAAGCGCAGCAGATAGAACTGCCAGGCCGTCTCGACGAAGGCGAACATCCCGGAAAGGATGCCCCAGGTGATCATGATGCGGGCGATCCAGCGGCGGGCGCCGACCTTGTGCAGGATGATGTTGCTGGGCACCTCGCAGAGGAAGTAGCCGAGGAAGAACATGCCGGCGCCGAGGCCGTAGACGGCTTCGCTCAGCGCCAGGTCGTTCATCATCTGCAGCTTGGCGAAGCCGACGTTGACCCGGTCCAGATAGGCGCAGAAGTAGCACAGCATCAGGAAGGGCATCAGCCGCCAGGCGGTCTTGCGATAGGCATTGGCGCGCGCCGAGGTGGCCGCTGCCAGGGTGAGCGTAGTCATGGTCTGATCTCTTGTTGTTATGGACGCCGCAGGCGCGGCGCCCTTGTCGATGCAGAGCGTTGAAAACGAGGGGGCGATCAGTGAATCAGCATGCCGCCGTTGACGTCCAGGGTGACGCCGGTCAGGTAGCCGGAGAGATCGCTGGCCAGGAACAGCGCGGCATTGGCCACGTCCCTGGGCTCGCCGAGACGACCCAGGGGGATGCCGTCGATGATCGACTGGCGGCGCTCGTCGTGCATCAGCCCGCCGGTGATATCGGTCTGGATCAGACCGGGGGTCAGGGCATTCACGCGGATGCCGTCCGGCCCGAATTCCCGCGCCATGGCCCTGGTCAGGCCCAGCACCCCGGCCTTGGCGGCGCTGTAGTGGGGACCGCCGAAGATGCCGCCGCCGCGCTGGGCGGACACCGAGGACAGGCAGACGATGCTGCCACCGCCCTGCTCGCGCATGGCCGGGATCACCGCCTGGGACATCAGCAAGGTGCCGCGCAGGTTGACGTCGAGGATACGGTCGTAGTCGGCGCGGCCGATCTCCAGGGTCTTCACCGGCTGGGTGATGCCGGCATTGTTGACCAGCACGTCGAGGCGACCGTACTGGGCGAGTGCCTGGTCGACCGCGGCCCTGACCTGGGCTTCGTCGGCCACGTTGGCCGCCAGGCCCAGGTGGCCCTCGCCGAGGCTGGCGGCGGCATCCCGCGCCGCGCTGGCATCGAGGTCGAGGATGATGACCCGCGCGCCCTGGGCGGCGAAGGCCTGGGCCGTGGCTCGACCGATGCCGCGGGCGGAGGCGGCGCCGGTTACGAGGGCGATCTTGTCTTGCAGCAGCAGGGAATGCAGGGGCATGACGCTATCCTTCTTGTTGTTGTGGAGGGCTGTCGCTGAGGGCCAGAGTGCCCCTGCCCCAGGGCTCCAGCAACGCAGCCTGCGTCAGACCGTGCTGAATAAAATTCATGCCTGTGGCTTGGCAGCCGGGCCAGGTCTCTCGACAATCAGCCTCGAACTGGCCACAGGAGCCGCGCCCCATGGATTCCGGCAAGACGCTTTCCCTGCCACCCCTGAAAGCCCTTCAAGCCTTCGAGCAGACCGCCCGCTTCGCCAACGTCGCCCGCGCCGCCGAGCAGCTGGCGCTGACGCCCTCGGCGGTCAGCCATCAGCTGGCCAAGCTGGAGGCCCTGGTGGGACGCGCCCTCTTCGTCCGCGGTGCGCGCGGCATGACCCTGACCCCGGCCGGGGAGCAATACCTGGAAGAGGTCAGCGAGGTGCTGCACCGGCTGGCCATGGCCACGGATCGCGCGGCCAGCGATGCCGGCCTGGAATGCCTGCGCCTGCATTCGGCACCGAGCTTCGGCCTGCTCTGGCTGATGCCACGGCTGGAACAGTTCCGCCAGAGTCATCCCGACCTGCAGATCAACCTCTCCTGCTCCTACGAATCCCTGCATTTCAGCCGCGACAAGGTCGACATCGACATCCGCCACGGCCTGCCCAGCTGGCCGAACCTGGAGATCCGCACCCTGCAGCGCGAACGCCTGGCGGTCCTGGCCGCGCCGCAGTTGCTGGAAAAACGCCCGGTCCACTCGCCAGCGGATCTGCTGCACAGCGAGCTGATCCTGTCCGAGGCCACCCTGATGAAGTGGCCCAACTGGTTCGCCCAGCAGGGCCTGGCGCTGCCGGAACGCCCCTACACCCTGAGTTTCGATCGCTCCTACATGACCCTGGAAGCCGCCCGCCACGGGCTGGGCTTCGCCCTGGAGAGCACGGTGCTGGCGGCGGACTATCTGGCCCGGGGGGATCTGGTACGGGTACTGCCCCAGGATGACGACCTGCCGGTGGCCGCTCACCACCTGGTGTTTCCCCGGGCGCACTCGCGCTACGCCCGGGTGCGGCGCTTTCTCGACTGGCTGCAACAGGAGCTGGGGCAGCCCTTCGAGTACTAGCCGGCCTGTAGCCGCTCCTGGAGCAAGGCGACGAAGGCCTGGGCCGCCGGGGTGAGGCTGCGGCCGGTGGGCGTGAGGATGCCCAGCGGCCGGGCCAGGCTCTCGCCGCGGACCGGCAGGGCCACCACCGGGGCTTCGCCGCCCGCCGATTCCGGCAGCAGGGCCAGGCCCTGCCCGGCCGCCACCAGCGCCAGCAGGGTGCTCATGTAGTTGGCCTCCAGGGCTGCCACCAGGCGCAGGCCGGCGGCGGCGAAGGCGAAGTCCAGGCACTCGCGCACGCTGCTGTCACGACCCGTGAGCAGCAGGGGCACGGCGTCGAGTTCGGCCAGGGTGATCTCGGCACGGCTCGCCCAGGGATGGTCGCGGGGGACGAACAGCTGCAGGTGATCGACGTAGAGCGGCTGGAAGTCCAGGCCCACGGCCCGCGGGCGAACGCCGATGCCCAGGTCCACCTGCCCTTCCCTGACCAGCGCCTCGACCCGCCCGGCCACCACGTCCTGCAGGCGAACCTCGATGGCCGGATGACGCGCCTGGAAGGTCTTCAGCAATTCGGGAAAGGGCCCCATGAAAAACGACGGCAAGGCCGCCAGGGTGATCCGCCCGCGGCGCAGACCGGCCAGGTCCCGGGCGTGAGTCTGGACATCGCCCAGGTCCACCAGGATGCGCTCCAGGGGGCCGCGCAGCTCTTCCCCGGCGGTGGTCAGCTGGACCCGCCGCGGGGTGCGCTCCAGCAACTGCACCTCCAGCCAGGCTTCGAGTTGCTGGATCTGTACGGTGAGCGCCGGGGGTGACAGGTGCAATTCCTCCGCGGCGCGGGCGAAAGAGCCCTGACGGGCCACGGCGAGAAAGGCCTGCACGTGCTGGAGCAGATTCTTCATTTTGTTTTTCTGAACGCTGCTTCGGAAGATTCCAATTTACAGGACCTCGGACGTCTTCGAATACTGGACCCACAACAACAAAACCTCCCGTGCGCCCGCCCGCCGCGCCACGGTCCAAGGAGTCCGCCATGCTCGCCCTGCTCGGTGTCGTCACCATTCTCGCGTTGCTCGTCGCGGTCATGAGCAAACGCGTCTCGCCCCTGGTCGCCCTGATCGTCATCCCCATCGCCGCGGCCCTGATCGGTGGCTTCGGCCTGGGCACCAGCGCCTTCATCATCGCCGGCATCAAGGGTGTCGCCCCGGTGATCGGCATGTTCGTCTTCGCCATCCTGTTCTTCGGCATCATGACCGACGCCGGGATGCTCGATCCCATCATCGACCGCATCCTGCGCACCGTCGGCACCCGGCCGACGCGCATCGTCTGCGGCAGCGCCCTGCTCGCCCTGCTGGTGCACCTGGACGGCTCCGGCGCGGTGACCTTCCTGGTGACCATTCCCGCCATGCTGCCGCTCTATACCCGCCTGGGGCTGGACCGGCGCATCCTCGCCTGCGTGGCGGCCATGGCCGCCGGGGTCAACTTCCTGCCCTGGACCGGGCCGGTGCTGCGCTCCTCCGCTGCCCTCCACGTGCCGGTGGCCGACCTCTTCCAGCCGCTGATCCCGGTGCAGCTGGTCGGCCTGGCCTTCGTCTTCGCCAGTGCCTGGTGGCTTGGGCGGCGCGAAGAGAAGCGCCTGACCCTGGCCGGCCAGGCGCCCTGGCTGGCCGGCGGTGGCGCCGGCGCCGCGCCGGAGCGGGTGCTCAGCGAGGCCGAGCGCGCCCTGCGTCGCCCAGAGCGCTTCTGGATCAACCTGCTGCTGACCCTGGTGGTGATGGGCGTGATGATCGCCGGCTGGGTCGATCCGGTGGTGATGTTCATGCTTGGCACCGTGGCCGCGCTGTGCCTGAACTACCCCTCGGTGGACGCCCAGAAGGCGCGCATCGACGCCCACGCCAAGACCGCCCTGACCATGGCCAGCATCCTGTTCGCCGCCGGCGTCTTCACCGGCATCATGCAGGGCAGCGGCATGCTCAAGGCCATGGCCCAGGTGGCGGTGGCCGGTATCCCGGCCGGGCATGGCCAGCTGATCCCGGCGGTGGTGGGCTTTCTGTCCATGCCGCTGAGCCTGCTGTTCGACCCGGATTCCTTCTACTTCGGCGTCATGCCGGTGATCGCCGAGGTCGGCCGCAACCTGGGGGTCGATCCGGTGCAGGTGGCCCAGGCCTCGCTGCTCGGGGTGCACACCACCGGTTTCCCGGTCAGCCCCCTGACCCCGGCGACCTTTTTGCTGGTGGGCCTGTGCAAACTGGACCTGGCCGATCACCAGCGCTTCACCATCCCCTTCCTGTTCGCGGCCTCGGTGCTGATGACCCTGACCGCCCTGCTCCTGGGAGTCTTCTAGATGAGCCGTCTTCTTCGCATCGGCTGCGGCGCCGGCTACTCCGGCGATCGCATCGAACCCGCCGTGGAGCTGGCCGAGCACGGCCGGCTCGACTACCTGGTCTTCGAATGCCTGGCCGAACGCACCATCGCCCTGGCGCAACAGGCGCGGCTGGCCGATCCCGAGGCGGGTTTCGATCCGCTGCTGGAGGCACGGATGCGCCGCATCCTGCCGCTGTTGCGCCAGGCCGGGCGACCGCGCCTGCGGGTCGTCACCAACATGGGCGCCGCCCATCCCGCCGCCGCGGCGCGCAAGGTCGCGGCCCTGGCGCGGGAGCTGGGCATAGGCGGGCTAAAGATCGCTGCCGTGGCCGGCGACGACGTGCTGGCCCAGTTGCCCGCCGACGCCCGGCTGGACAACGGCCAGACCCTGGCCGAACTGGGTGACCGCCTGATCTCGGCCAACGCCTACCTGGGGGTGGAAGGCATCGTCCAGGCCCTGCAGGCGGACGCCGATGTCATCGTCACCGGGCGAGTGGCCGATCCCTCGCTGTTCCTGGCGCCGCTGGTGCATGAATTCGGCTGGGCGGTAGATGACTGGGAGCGTCGCGGACGCGGCACCCTGGTCGGCCATCTGCTGGAATGCGCCGGCCAGGTCACCGGCGGCTACTTCGCCGATCCCGGCTACAAGGACGTCCCCGACCTCGCGCGCCTGGGCTTTCCCCTGGCCGAGGTCGACGCCGACGGCCAGGCGACCCTTACCAAGGTCGCCGGCTCCGGCGGTTGCGTGACCCCGGCGACCTGCACCGAACAACTGCTTTACGAGGTCCACGACCCGGCGGCCTACCTGACCCCGGACGTCACCGCCGACTTTTCCGGCGTCGCCCTGGAGCAGTCCGCGCCCGACCGGGTCGCGGTCAGCGGGGCCCGGGGCAAGCCGCGCCCCGAGCAGCTCAAGGTCTCGGTGGGTTATCGCGACGGCTGGCATGGCGAAGGCCAGATCTCCTACGCCGGCCCGGGCGCCGTGGGCCGAGCCAGGCTGGCCGCTGAGGTGGTGCGCGAGCGTCTGCGACTCTGTGGCGTACCGGTGGAAGAGCTGCGCTGCGAACTGATCGGCTGCGACGCCCTGCACGGCGCCACCTTAGCGGCCCGGGCCAGCGGCGAACCCTGGGAGGTGCGGCTGCGCGTCGTCGGCCGCTGCGCCAGCCGGGCGGCGGCGGTGCAGATCGGCAACGAGGTGGAAACCCTGTACACCAATGGCCCGGCTGGCGGTGGCGGCGCCACCAAGGCGGTCCGTGAGGTCATCGCCGTGGCCTCGCTGCTGTGGCCGCGTACGGCCGTCACTTCTACCCTGGAGCTGGAGACGCTGCCATGAAACTGCGCGAGATCGCCCACGTCCGTACCGGCGACAAGGGGGACATTTCTAACATGGCGGTGATCGCCTATCGCCGCGAAGACTTCGAGCGCCTGCGCCAGGCGCTTACCGCGGAACGGGTCGCCGACTGGTTCGCCGACAGCCGCCCGACCGCCGCCGCGCCGGTGCGCCGCTACGAATTGCCGGCCCTGGGCGCGCTGAATTTCGTGCTGCCGGGCGCCCTGCGCGGCGGCGTCACCCGTTCGCTGGCGCTGGACGCCCACGGCAAGGGCCTGGGTGCGGCGCTGCTGGATCTGGAGCTGGAGGACTAGAAACGCCGCTCAACCCGGAGTACCGACCCCCGCGCAGGGCAGCCGCGTCAGCAGAACGGTATCCTTGTCGAGGGGCACCTGGGCACCCTTGCGTCTGAGTTCGTTGATGGCGTGCAGCAGGATCAGATTGACCTGTTCCACCTCACGCATGTCGTCCGCTTTCAGCAGGCGCGACACCCGCACATTGTGATCGGCCTCGATGAGGGTGATCAGCAAGCCGTCGCTACGCCGCTCCAGCTCGTGGCGCACGGGCGGATCGAGTTGGGCCAAGCGTTCATGCAACCTGTCCATCAGCAGGGCTCCCGGAGGAACGTCACCCTGTTCAGGCTAGCCGCCTCGGTGGAGAACGCAAGGCCTCTACTCGGGACCTGTCCGCCGACGGGAAATGCCCTCCGTTCACTTGGGCACGGGGGCGTCAACGGATGCGAGGCTGTCACGAAGCTGCCATCCACTACCGGCACGCTGGACCTCTTGACCACCACGCCGTGGCAGAGGCACATCCATGGATACTCGTCCCGCCATCCGTCCGCTCGATCCTTTCGCCACGCCATCGCAAAGGCTGGCGCTGGCTAACGACCTTGACCACTGCCGCTCCGCCGAGGCGCACGGCCAGTGCATCGCGCTGGCCACCCAGCGGCTGATCGTGCTCGGGCATCGGCGAATCCTGCTGGTCACCGCCGGGGAGCCGCCAATCGCCGACTTGCAGGCTCACAGTCAGATCATGCTGGCGGAGGGGTTGCCCCTGCTGCCCTGCCTGGAGCTCGATCCGGCAGCCATCCTGTGCTGGCCCGAGCTCGCCATCCGCCTGCAAGGCGCTGCTCCGACCGCCCTGCTCTGCACCCGGGCCATCCTGGCCCAGACACTCCAGACCGCCCTATACCCTGGCGCGCTACCCTCGCTGACCATCACCGGTCCCGAAGTGCGTACCGGGGCAGATAGCGCGTCTTGGCACTAGCTGGGACGTCCATGCCTTAGAAATTCGAACCCCGGATCGTCCGTCCCGCCTGATCGGGCTGCTGCAGATTGCCCGAGGTGGCGGCCTTGGCCGGATTCCAGTCGATCTCGGCGCGCTGGACCGCGGCAGCGGTGAAGCGCTCGTTAAGTTCCGGCGCCAGGCGATGCCCCCAGTAGGCCAGCTTGGCCTTGTAGCCCACGGTGATCTCCTTTTGCGGCTGCAGCAGCGCGCCGACGATGGCCTGCACCGCCTTGTCCGGCGAATCCTTGGTGGGCAGGTCGGCGCGGTGTCCGGTATAGGTGGCGGCATGGCCCCAGATTGGCGTATCCAGCGCCCAGGGCAGCACCGTCGACAACTGGATGTTCGGCTGGCGGCCACGGCGCAATTCCTGCTGCAGCACCCGGCCGAGACTGAGCACCGCGGCCTTGGATGCCGAATAGGACGCCTGGTAGGCGTGGGGAATCTCGCCGTCCACCGAGGCCACGTTGACCAGCCGGCCGTAGCCCTGGCGGCGGAAACGCTGCAGGGCCAGGTGGGTACCTATCACCACACCCTTCACATTGGTATCCAGCAGGCGCAGGTGGTCTTCCAGGGGCACCTCTTCGAAACGCCCGACCGCGACCACGCCGGCATTGTTGATCCAGCCGTCGATGCGGCCGAAGCGCTGCTCGGCCTGCTCGGCCAGGGCGGTCATCTGCGCCACGTCGGCCACGTCAGTGGGCACTGCCAGGGCGGCCACGCCTAAGGCCTGGACCTCCACCGCCAGGGCTTCCAGCGCCTCGGTCCGCCGCGCCGCCAGCACCAGGTTAGCACCGTGCCGAGCCAGCGCCAGGGCCACGCCGCGGCCGACGCCACTTGAGGCGCCGGTGACAACGATGGTCCGGCCGTTCAGCTGCTGGCGATCGATCCGCGGCGAACGGCGGGACGAGGTGCGATTCAGCAGAGCCAGGGCGGCAGGCAGGGCAAGCAACAGCGGTAGGGTACGCATCAGGGGGCTTCCTCAGGGTCTGTGTCTGAGGTGTGACTCCAGTAGGACCGCGCTGACGTCCCGCAGCGAGACGACCGGGGCCGGGCCTGCCGGCGCCGGCCGTTTCGGTTGTCTGCGGTAACTACCGTGCCAGGGCAGCCCACGCTGACCATGACCGTTCGGCGGAACGCCTCAGTCCTCGGACTGGCGATGGGGCATGGCGATGCCGTGCAACTTGAGCCGGCGATAGAGGGTGGCCCGGGACATCCCCAGCGCCCGGGCGGTCGGGATGGCCTTCCAGCGGTGCCGCACCAGGGCCGCCAGGATCGCCCGTCGCTCGGGACTGTCGACCTCGGGTGGCGGCTCGATGGCCGGCGCGCCGCCGGGCCGCAGACTGGCCGGTAGGTGATCGAGGCTGATGAGCGCGCCGTCGCACAGGGCGCAGGCGTAGCGCAGCGCATTGCGCAATTCGCGTACGTTGCCCGGCCAGTCATGGGCCAGGATGGCTTCCTGCACCTGGGGCGCCAGCTCCGGCGCGGGACGCTCGCCGCATTCCTCGTCGAGCAGCCGCCGCGCCAGCGCCAGCCGGTCGGCACGCGTGCGTAGCGGCGGCAGCTGGAACACGGCGCCATTGAGGCGATAGAGCAGGTCTTCGCGAAACAGCCCGGCGGCGACCTGCGCCTGGAGGTCGCGGTGGGTAGCGCAGACCAGCCGCACATCGACCCGCCGCGCCTGGGCGCTGCCCACTGGCAGCACCTCTCCCTCGGCCAGCACCCGCAGCAGCCGGGTCTGCAGCGCCAGGGGCATGTCGCCGATCTCGTCGAGAAACAGGGTGCCGCCATCGGCCGCCACGATCAGCCCATCGCGACCCTGGCGCTGGGCGCCGGTAAAGGCCCCCGCGGCATGGCCGAACAATTCGCTCTCGATCAGGCTTTCCGGCAGCGCCGCGCAATTGAGGGCGACGAAGGGCCGCCCGCTGCGATCACCGCCCTGGTGCAGGCCGCGGGCGAAGACCTCCTTGCCGGTGCCGGTCTCGCCGGTCACCAGGATCGGCAGGCCATGGCGATAGAGCCGCAGGGCGGTCGCGAGGGCCTGACTGATCCGCGGCTCCTCCTCGGGGTCCGCCGCACGCAGCTCGCGGACCAGCGGGATCACCACCCCAAGACGCTGCCGCGGCGCCCGTACCCGGGCGTGGAAATGTGCTTCGCCCAAACGCAGGGGTTCGCCATGGTCCTCCTGCAACCGCGCCGGGGCATCGCGACCGAACAGCTCGTCCAGACGCTGCGGCAGATAGCCCAGCTGAGCGAGGCAGAGTTGCCGGGCCGGGCGATTCAGCCCGGTCAGGCGTCCGCTCTGATCCCAGGCCAGCAGCAATTCCGGCTGGGTGTCGAGATAGCTGGCCTGCGCATGGCCGCAGAGCACCCAGTCGCCCCGGGCGCTGTGCATGAAGTAGGCATTCTCGATGCGCTGGGCGCTGTCGCGGGTGAATTGCTGGATCAGCAGCTGGCTGCGGCGGTCGTCCGGCGAGCGCGGCGCCGAGACGTCCAGCACCCCGAGCAACTCGCCGCTCGGCGCGAACACCGGCGCAGCGGTGCAGGTAAGGCCGGTAAAGGCCACGCGGAAATGATCGGCCTTGTGCACCGTGACCGGCGCCCGGTCGGTGAGCACCGCGGCCACCCCGCAGGTGCCCTCCTCCTGCTCGGACCAACAGGTGCCCAGGTAGAGCCCGGCGCGGCGGCATTCGTCGTCCAGCCGATCGCTGACCCGGTAGTCCAGGGTATGGCCCTGGGCGTCGGCCAGCAGCACGCAGTAGTCGGCCGCCTCGACCCGCGCATGCAGGGCGCCCAGTTCGCCGTCGGCCACGCGCAGAAAGTCTTCCGCCGCCTGCTGGTGCTGGCGCAATTCGTAGCGCGAGAGGATGCGCGGACCGCGCAGGCTGCCCGGGTCGAGCTGATACTGCTCGAAGGAACGACGCCAGGAATCGAGGATGCGCCCGGGCGGACTGGCCGAGCGCAAGGGCGCACGCAGGGCCTGGTCGATGGCGCGGGCGTGATAGCGGGCCTGGGTAGACAACATGGGCGTCTCTCCCTGAATTCCGGTCATGGCATGGAAGGCCGGTCATTGTTCTGCCCTTCATTTAGCGCCCCCCGGCCCCGGCCTTCAAGTCCGCCGCGCCCTGAGACGTATCGTCTCAGCGTCTCGCCCCGCCGTCGCAACCCTGAGACGCCCCGGCGCGGCACGGCCCTCCCGCCGGACCTGGCCATCCCCCGCAAAGCCGCACCCAGCCTGGCCTGTAGCGAAACTGCAGCAACCTGGCACCCGCCTTGCTCAGGGCTCTGCGACGCTCCCAAGACAACGACAAGAGGGCCAGACCCATGAGCGCACCCCGGCATCGCCGCACGGCTGCCCTGACCGATGACCCAGGCCGCGGAGGTCAGCCATGCCCATAACCGTCGGCATCCTGCCCAACCCCGCCTCGGGGCGCGACCTGCGGCGCCTGACCGGCAATGCCGCCCTCACCTCCAGCACCGACAAGGCCGGGGTGGTGATGCGCCTGCTGGCGGCCTTTGGTGCCACCGGGGTGGAGCGGGTGCTCTTGCCGCCGGACATGACCGGCATCGCCGCCGCCGTGCTCAAGGCCAGTGGCAGTCGCCAGGCCCGCGAGCAGCGCTGGCCGGAACTCACCTTTCTAGACCTGCCGCTGACCCAGACGGTGGACGACACCCGTCGCGCCGCACGGCTGTTGCTGGCCCAGGGCGCGGCGGTGATCGCCGTGCTCGGCGGCGACGGCACCCACAAGGCGGTGGCCGCCGAGGTGGGTGACCTGCCGCTCCTGACCCTGTCCACCGGCACCAACAATGCCTTTCCGGAATTGCGCGAGGCCACCAGCGCCGGGCTGGCCGGCGGCCTGGTGGCCAGCGGCCGGGTCGATCCGGCCCTGGCGCTACGGCGTAACAAGCGGCTGCGCGTCGAGGTGCCCGAGCGCGGCATCTGCGATTGGGCGCTAGTGGACGTAGCGGTCTGTCGCCAGGCCTATCTCGGCGCCCGGGCAGTGACCCAGGTGGAGGACCTGGCCGAGGTCTTCACCACCTTCGCCGAGCCCTGGGCCATCGGCCTATCGGCGCTGTGCGGCCTCTGGCATCCGGTCGCGCGCAGCGCCCCCCATGGCGGCTGGATGCGGCTGGAGCCGGACGCACCGGCGCAACTGACCGTCCCCCTCGCCCCCGGCGTGCTGGCTCAGGCCGGCATCGCCGCCAGCGGCCTGCTCTTGCCGGGCGAGCCACGCAGCCTGGCGCTGGCTGCCGGCACCCTGGCGCTGGATGGCGAGCGGGAAATCGAATTCGGTCCCGAGGCGCGTCCCCAGGTGACGCTGGACCTCGACGGCCCCCTGAGCATCGACGTGGAGCGGGTGCTGGAGCTGGCGGCGCAGCAGCGCCTGCTGGTCCGCCGCCGGCCCGCGTCGGCCCTTGGCAATCCTGGAGAACAATAAGATGAGCGAGAACCCCAGCGTCGAAAATCTGAGCCATGCCTACCGGGTGATGCGCACCATCCGCGCCTTCGAGGAGCGGCTGCACGTCGAATTCGCCACCGGTGAGATTCCTGGCTTCGTCCACCTCTATGCCGGTGAGGAAGCCTCGGCCGCCGGCGTCATGGCTCACCTGGGCCACGAGGACAGCATCGCCTCCACCCACCGCGGCCACGGCCACTGCATCGCCAAGGGCGTGGACGTCTACGGCATGATGGCCGAGATCTACGGCAAGAAGACCGGGGTCTGCCAGGGCAAGGGCGGCTCCATGCACATCGCCGACCTGGAAAAAGGCATGCTCGGCGCCAATGGCATCGTCGGCGCCGGGGCACCCCTGGCCGCCGGTGCCGCCCTGGCGGCCAAGCTAAAGGGCAGCGACGCCGTGGCCGTGGCCTTCTTCGGCGACGGCGGCTCCAACGAGGGCGCGGTGTTCGAGGCCATGAACCTGGCCTCGGTGTGGAATCTCCCCTGCATCTTCGTCGCCGAGAACAACGGCTACGCCGAGGCCACCGCCTCCAACTGGTCGGTGGCCTGCGACCACATCGCCGACCGCGCCGCCGGCTTCGGCATGCCCGGGGTGACGGTGGACGGCTTCGACTTCTTCGCCGTCCACGAAGCCGCCGCGGCCGCCGTGGCCCGCGCCCGGGCCGGCGAAGGCCCCTCGCTGATCGAGGTGAAGTTCACCCGCTACTTCGGCCACTTCGAGGGCGACGCCCAGACCTATCGCGATCCCAACGAGGTCAAGCAGGCCCGCGAGCAGCGCGACTGCCTGATGCAGTTCCGCGAGCGGGTGACGCGCTCCGGCCAGTTGCAACCCGCCCTGCTCGACAGCATCGACCAGGAGGTGGAACAGCTCATCGAGGACGCCGTGCGCAAGGCCAAGGCCGATCCCAAGCCCGGCCCGGAAGACCTGCTCACCGACGTCTACGTCACCTACGCCTGATCGGAAAACAACAAGGAGCGCCACCATGGCCAGAAAGATCAGCTACCAGCAAGCCATCAACGAAGCCCTGGAACAGGAAATGCGCCGCGATCCCACCGTCTTCCTCATGGGCGAGGACAACGCCGGCGGCGCCGGCGCGCCCGGCGAACAGGACGCCTGGGGCGGCGTGCTCGGAGTCACCAAGGGCCTCTACCACAAGTTTCCCGGGCGGGTGCTGGACACCCCGCTGTCGGAGATCGGCTACGTCGGCGCGGCGGTGGGCGCTGCCGCCCGCGGCACCCGGCCGGTGTGCGAACTGATGTTCGTCGACTTCGCCGGCTGCTGCCTGGACCAGATCCTCAACCAGGCGGCCAAATTCCGCTACATGTTCGGCGGCAAGGCGGTCACTCCCCTGGTCCTGCGCACCATGGTCGGCGCGGGCCTGCGGGCCGCGGCCCAGCATTCGCAGATGCTGACGTCCTGGTGGACCCACATCCCCGGGCTCAAGGTGGTCTGCCCGGCCACCCCCTACGACGCCAAGGGGCTGCTGATCCAGGCCATCCGCGACAACGACCCGGTGATCTTCTGCGAGCACAAGCTGCTCTACGGCATGCAGGGCGAGGTGCCGGAGGAGTCCTACGCCATCCCCTTCGGCGAGGCCAGCTTCCTGCGCGAGGGCGACGACGTCAGCCTCATCACCTATGGCCGCATGGTGCACCTGGCCATGGAGGCCGCCGCCAACCTGGCGCGCCAGGGCATCTCCTGCGAGGTGCTCGACCTGCGCACCACCAGCCCGCTGGATAGCGACAGCATCCTGGAAAGCGTGGAAAAGACCGGTCGCGCGGTGGTCATCGACGAAGCCAATCCGCGCTGTTCGGTGGCCACCGACATCGCCGCCCTGCTCGCCGAACAGGCCTTCGACGACCTGCGCGCCCCGGTGCAGCTGGTGACCGCGCCGCACACCCCGGTGCCCTTCTCCGATGCCCTGGAAGACCTCTACATCCCCGACGCGGCCAAGATCGAGCGCGCCGTGGTCAAGATCACCCAAGGGAGGCAGGCCGCATGAGCCAGATCCATACCCTGACCATGCCCAAGTGGGGGCTGTCCATGACCGAGGGCCGGGTCAACGCCTGGCTCAAGGCCGAAGGCGACCCCATCGCCAAGGGCGACGAGGTGCTCGACGTCGAGACCGACAAGATCAGTAGCAGCGTCGAGGCGCCCTTCTCCGGCACCCTGCGCCGTTGCCTGGCCCGCGAGGACGAGACCCTGGCGGTGGGCGCCCTGCTGGCCATCGTGGTGGAAGGCGAGGCCAGCGACGAAGAGATCGACGCCGTAGTCACCCGCTTCCAGGAAGACTTCGTGCCCGGTGCCGAAGACGCCGCCGAGGCCGGTCCCCAGGCCCAGCGCATCGAACTCGACGGCCGGCCGCTGCGCTACCTGGAGCGCGGTGAAGGTGGCCTGCCCGTGGTGCTGATCCACGGCTTCTCTGGCGATCTGGACAACTGGCTGTTCAACCACGAGGCGCTGGCCGCCGAGCGCCGGGTGATCGCCCTGGACCTGCCCGGCCATGGCCAGTCCGGCAAGACGCTGGCCACGGGCGACCTCGCCGAGCTGGGCGCCGCGGTGCTGGCGCTGCTCGATCACCTGGACATCCCCCGCGCCGTGCTGGTCGGCCATTCCATGGGCGGCGCCGTGGCCCTGCAGCTGGCGCAGGTGGCGCCCCAGCGGATCGCCGGCCTGGTGCTGATCGGCAGTGCCGGACTGGGTGCGGAGATCAACGGTGACTATCTGCAAGGCTTCGTCGCCGCTACCAGCCGCAACCAACTCAAGGGCCCGGTCAGTCTACTGTTCAGCGATCCGGGACTGGTAACGCGGCCGCTGCTGGAAGACCTGCTCAAGTACAAGCGCCTGGAAGGCGTGGACCAGGCGCTGCACCAGCTGGCAGGCAACCTCTTCCCCAACGGCCAGCAGGCCCAGGTGTTGCGCCAGGTACTGGGCGGCGAGATGCCCGCGCTGCTGATCTGGGGCAAGGCCGACGCCATCATTCCGGTCCAGCATGCCGATGGCCTGCCCGCGGCCGTCCAGGTCGAGGTCCTGGAGGGCCAGGGCCACATGGTGCAGATGGAAGCCGCCGACCGGGTCAATGCCCTGATCCAGGCCTTCCTACCCCGCTGCGAACGCTAGAGGAGTCCCATCATGAAAGCAGCCCGTTTCCATGCCGCCCGCGACATCCGGGTGGAAGACGTCCCGCCACCCGGCGCGCCGGGCCCCACCCAGGTGCTGGTCAGGAACCAGTTCTGTGGCATCTGCGGCACCGACCTGCACGAATACCTGGGCGGCCCCATCTTCATTCCCACCGCGCCGCACAGCTACACCGGCGGCCAAGTGCCACAGATCCTCGGCCATGAGTATTCCGGCGTGGTGGAGGCCGTGGGCAGCCAGGTGACCGCGGTGAAGCCCGGTGACCGGGTCTCCATCCAGCCCATGGTTTCACCGCGGGACGACTACTATGGCCGCCGCGGCCAGTACCAGCTCAGCGAACAGCTGGCGATCATCGGCCTGTCCCATCCCTGGGGCGGCATGGCCGAGTACTCCCTGGTGGAGGACTACAACGCCATCCCCATGCCGGACGACCTCAGCACCGCGCACGCGGCCTTGATCGAACCCACGGCGGTAACCGTCTACGCCACCCACCGGGGCGGGGTGAAACCCGGCGACAGCGTGCTGGTGGCCGGCGCCGGGCCCATCGGCCAGTTGCAGGTCATGGCCGCGCGCGCCGCCGGGGCCACCCGGATCTTTCTGGTGGATCTCAACGACAATCGCCTGGAGATGGCCCGGCGCCTGGTGGACGGCCTCATCACCCTCAATCCCGGCAGCACCGATGTGCCGCGCGAGGTGCGCGCCCACACCGCCGGTGGAGTGGGAGTAGATGTGGCCTTCGAATGCGTCGGCGCCGAGGCACCGCTGGGGCTGTGCCTGGAGGCGGTCCGCCGCCAGGGCGTGGTGGTGCAGGTGGGGATGCAGGGCAAGCCGCCGGCACTGGACGGCTTCACCCTGACCTACAAGGACGTCGACCTGCGCGGCTCCTGGTGCTACTCGACGCTGATGTGGCCCCAGGTGGCGGCCCTGATCGCCAGTGGCCAGCTGCCGGCGGAAAAGGTGGTGACCCGCCATATCGCCCTGGACGACGTGGTGAAACAGGGCTTCGAAGCCTTGCTGGACAAGGCCGGGACCCAGTTGAAGATCCTGATCGAGCTGTAGGGCTTGCCCACGCGGTCGGCGGGGGCCGCCACGTGGGGCTTTTCGCTACCTTACCGAAGCCGTCTAAATAAAATCGGTCATTGCGATGAGTTCCTTGCAAGGCCGTTACCTAAATAATTCAACTGGCTTACGCTCTCAATTTAAAGCAAAAATCCAATGCGCCCTCAGACATTGACCGTTACCTTTCGATGTACCTCAGCGGGCTGGAGAAAATGGATTTCTATCTGGTAAGCTGATGACTGGGCTATCTGGCGAACCGAATAGCCATTCCACTTCTAAGGCTTCCAAGCAAACCCAACTTTCGCAAATAACACTGACTATACACCAACCATTAGTGGCCGCACCTCTTTCACCTAATAAAATAACGTCAAAACCAGTAGCCACTCACGTGATAGCGGCTAAAGAATTCCCTTCAGTACCGACACAGAGACTATATACCAAGTATTAAAATGCTATTCTTTTCACACCAACAACATGAATTACACCACAACTTTCTTTCTTAAAAACGCAGTACCAAATTATTAATGAAAATGAGATCCAGCATAGCCGTACAAAGCAACACCCAAACATCACTTCGACCCCAATTCGCCTTAAAACCAAACCCTATTACCTGCAAAGCAATGAAAACCGAAGATAACACATCACATCAGCAATACTGAAATAAAGACCGTGCAAAATCTTCAAAAGAACGACATCAGCCTCTAAATTAAAAATACAAATGAAATAAAGTATGGAAAAATTTGAAGCAACAAACGTTGAAGAAGCAGTTTCACTCGCTGAACGCTTAAAAAAAGAAGGTCGTTACAACTGGTTCCGAGGACAGCTTCGAGACTGGGAGCCATGTTCTTCACTTGAGCGAAAACTTGGCTCGAGTATTGATGCAAAGCAGCACCTTGACGCCAAACTAAGCCGATTTTTAAAGTGGGTAGAAGGCCAGCCTCCTCTCGCCTATTTGGCACAAGAACAACATGTCGATTCATTGTTCGCTGTACTTCAGCATTACGGGTTCCCTACCGCATATATTGATTTTACTACCGAGCCCTCCATTGCTGGATTCTTTGCATCTGACACTCAAACTCCACCTGAAGAGTTTGGAAAATCGGTTATCTACTGTCTTAATACCGAAGACCTAGAAGCATTCTATAAATCCATACCTTTTCCAAGTGAAGGCGAACCATTTAAGGCCGAACCGTTAACAATCAAAGTAAACAACCTTTGGAGGTTGCAATCTCAGCACGGCCACTTTTTGTTCGCGAATCATCCATGGTATCGCCTTTATGATATGGACAGGATCGTTTTTCCTTGGACTGGCATGCCCGCGTTCCCGCCGCGCGAACAGATATACCCAAATCACAAGAGTCCGTTAGAGCAGCTACTCGACATGTATTTTTTCAACGAGCGACTCTTCGAGGGCGAGGCAGCGATACGCAATATGACCAAAGGAGGAAAAAACCTTTTTCATTACTTTCAGATTGAGAAAGCAGAGACCCATGAAAGCAACTCATTTAAACTACCTCCAAAGACCTCTAAACTTTGGGACAACCAGATATTAAAAGAATGGCATACAAATCCAATCGAGGATTTTCATTCGACCGTAGGCCGCCAAATCACTCTACCTCTACGTAGTGGACCTGCAGCGCCGAGTGCTGCGGACCAGATAATCCACTCAATCAAAAGTGCATTAAACTCCCAGCCAGCACTTAGGCACCAAGCGATCGACTGGAATTTTACTGAGATACCGAAGAACGTCGATCATTCGCTATTTAAGTCATCTATATGCGATGCATGGAATGGCATGCGGAATCTTCCTTACACAAACGAAGATATTGCTTTTTCTTTTTCTGCCTTAATCGTCCTATGCGGTATACCGGACTGTCGCTCACTAAATGGGCACATGGTCGATCAAGCATTCCGATCCTGGGTTTCGGACGCCGTACATATAGAATTTGGCTATCCTGGCGCCTCTTACTCTAGAGCCTACTGCTCCGGTAGCAAGCTATTTAAAGCTTTGGATCCAGAGTGGATTTCCAACCTTAAAAGCCCTGAATTAGCGAAATCAATAACTGAGGCATTTCACCAGACGCATGATCCTCGCCTAATGTTCGACTTCACACAACTTAAAAGCATATTCGCCCGCGAAATAATTCCATCACAGCTTGCAATGAAGCGCCCGTTAGTTCTTTACAACCCCGCCAATTTGGACGTCTTCGGCCTTCCATAATAGAGCCACCCCCAGCAAAGCATGACACAAAAGTGGCAAATGCTATTGCCGATTAAAGCAAGCAATAGCACCTGCCACACACCAGAGCGCGAACAGAAACTTTAAGACCAGCAGTCCTTCACTGCATAGCTACAGACAGCAAACCATAAAATCAAATAGTCATTCTATTAGTCATTTATCATACGGCCATTACAAATTCTTCCTGCATTATTGGAAGGTCGTCGCGCCAAAGCTCGGACGTGCGGTGAGCCGCTGGTAGAAGGCCACCAACCGCCGGTGCCCGGACCAGTCGATCTCCGGCAGGCGAAAGCTCAGGTAGTCCAGGCCGACGGCCACCAGGTAGTGGCTGAAATCCAGGTCCTGTGCCTCCAGCGTGGACGTCTCCGCCAAGCGCGCCAGCAGCCGGTCGATGGCCGCCAGCCGGCGCGCGCCCAGCACCGAGTCATCCTGAGCCGCACCGCCAAGCTTGCGGGCGATCACCGTGCCGAAGGCGGCGTCGATCAGGCCCTGGCCCAGGCCGGCCAGTTGCAGGCGCTCGGCCGCGAGCGGACTGCCCTCACCCAACTGGTGCAGGTGGACACAGATCAGCAGGGTCTCACTGAGGGCAATGCCCTCGTCGGTGATCAGCACCGGGACCTTGTTGGCCGGATTGGCCGCCAGCAGGGTCGAATCGTCGTTCCAGGGATCGCTCCACACCAGCGTCAGTCGCGCGCCGAAGCCGGCTTCGAGGGCGGTGACGCGCGCGGCGCGGGCATAGGGCGAGGTCTGGTTCAGCAGCAGTTGCATGGCGGACTCCGGGACACGGGTGGGCAGTAAAGACGTGCCCGCCAGTGTAGCCGCTGGCGTACGCCCTCAGTGCGGTCGGGTCACCGTAAGGACCACGGCGGCGATGCGATCGGTATGGGCATAGACGCCGCTCTCCAGTTCTTCACCGAAGACATCCGGGTCCAGTTCGCGATAGCGCCAGGCCACGTCCTGGCCGGTCAGGCGGGTGCGGACTTCCTCCAGGAAAGGATCGCGCCCCTCGACCATGGCGACGCCGGTGTAGAGCAGCAGGGTGCCGCCCGGAGCCAGGCGCTCCAGGGCCGTGTCGAGAATGGCCAGCGACAGGCCGGCGCCCAGCAGGCCGCCGCCATGGCGATAGGCGCGCTCGCCCGGGTCGACCAGATAGGGCGGGTTGGACAGGATGAAGTCGAAGTCACCGTCCACGTCCTTGAGCAGGTTGCTGTAGCACGCCTGCAGATTGTCGGCCCCGGCCAACGCGGCATTGACCCGGGTCAGCGCCAGGGCGCGCTGATTGATGTCCACCGCCAGCACCTCCGCATCGGGCCGCGCCAGGGCGACCAGGATGGCACCGGGACCGGCGCCACTGCCGATGTCCACCGCACGGCGGATGGTGCCGGTCTCGAAGCACAACTGGGCTTCCAGGGCATTGGCATAGCGATAGGTATCGGGGCCGAAGAACACCGCGTCGGCTTCTTCGGTGGGATAGGCGGAATGCACGAACAGCTGGTGGCCCAGGCTGGATACTCGCACCCGGCTGCGCCAGCCGCCGGGCACCGGGGTCAGCAGCTCGGCCGCGGCCAGGGCGTCGATGAGGGGCTCCGGCAGCACCTCGCGGGAAAACGGCCGGCTCCAGCCGAAGACGCCTTGCAGATCCCGCGCCCAGGCATTGCCAGGTCGGGCATTGACCCGGGCGTGAGAGGCCGGGGTCGGGGTGATGAAGTGATAGTCGGCGGCACGCAGCGTCTCGACCAGCAGCTCCAATGCCTTGGTCGGGTCCGGGGTCGTCGCGGGGTGTTCGGGATGTTCCATGGCCGTCACGGGCAGGTCCTTAGGTGGCAATCAAGATGAAAAAAGGACCCTCGGGGGTCCTGGCCTGGGCGTCAGCCCAACAGCGAGACGAACAGCCGCGTCGCCAATAGGCCGGCGCGGCTGTGATGGCGCGCCGGCGACAGCTGTTCGACCAGCAGCGCCATGGCGGCGGCGCGACTGGGTTGGCTCGCTAGCCGTTGCTCCAGTGCGGCCTCCTCGCTGTCGAAATCGCTGGCCTGGGCCCTGCTCGCATTGGCCGCCCCGCCCTGCTCCGCTTCCAGCGCCGGGCACAGGCGTTCCTGCTGGCGCTGGCGGGCGCGAAAGCTCACCTCGCGGCGCGGCAGCACGGCCACCCGCTCGCCGGTGGCCTGCTTGCGGGCGCCGTTGTGCACGAAGTCGCCGGCGATCCAGTCGTGGATCAGTTGCTGCTCGTAGGCGGTGAAGACGCCGAACATCTCCGCGCGTTCGCCCTGGATCAGCCGCCAGAAGCGGCTGTTGGTGGGATCCTCATGGCGCTTGATCCAGCCCTGCTCCTGCATCACCGCGAGGAAGTCGGGAATCTGCGCCAGATCGTATAGCCAGTCGCTGACGCTGCGTCCGCCGATGCGGCAGTAGTCGGAATGCACATAGCGGCCGACGCTGCTCTTTTCCGCCAGCACCTCGATCACCGCCTGCTCGAGGTCGAAGCCGGCGATCACCGAGGTGGTGCTGGCGCCCAATTCATTGAGCAGATAGCCCTGGACCACGCGCTGGTAGAAGGCCGCGCGGCCGTCGGCGGGCATGGCGTCGTGCACCGCCTGCAGGGCCTTGCGCGCATGGCCGGTGCCGGCATTGTCGACGGTCACGTGCAGGGTGAAGTAATAGGGGTCGATGCCCAGTTCGTTGAGCTCGTAGGAGGTGATCAACAGGTGCAGCGGCAACTGCTCGTAGCCCAGGTTGAAACCCAGCACCTCGGGCAGGTAGTGATCGGCGTTATGGGCCAGGGCCAGCTGGATGGCGCCCTGCACATAGTGGTCGTCGCTCAGCTCGGCGAAGTCCTCGCAGCCGTGGCTGGCCAGCAGCTTGCGATAGAGCACCACGTGATTCTTGTCCGGTTGGCCGTCGCCCAGTTCTTCGAGGTAGATCTGGATGGCGGCGCGATAGCGCAGGTCGTCCCAGTGGGCCAGGGTGCCATAGAGCCAGGCGCCATCCACCAGTTTGGTCGGCGCCACGCCGCGCAGGAAATAGAGTGCATGGGCCTTGCTGCCGAAATAGCGGCGCGGCGCCCCGGCCTTGCGCGCGGCCAGGTAGTCGCGGTACTGGGCGCCGACCCGGGCGTTGTTCTCCAGCACCCAGGCCTCCAGGCCGTCGGAGTCTTCCGGCAGGTCGGCGCTCATACCGGCTACCGCCTGCAGCTGGTCGTCGAGAAAGAGACGGGCCCGCTCCTGCGCCTGGACACCCGGGTGGTCTACCAGCAACGCCTGGTAAAGCGCCTTGGCGGGTTCGAGAGTGACCGGGTTCGAGGCGGTGCGCTGGCCGGTAACGGCTCTTGTCGTGGTCTGCATGAGGGGCACATCTGGCAGCTGATGAATACCTCGTTCGGCCCATGGGTAAGGCCTTGGTTCCTGGCCAAGCCCACGCCAGGACTGCGCCGCCTCGCTTGTGGCCGTCAAAGGCGCAGGCCTGCGGCCGCTGCCATTCGTCGGCGGCCGATCCGCGCCGCTGCGCCCGTTGCCGCTCGGCAAGCCAAGCGACGGGTGAACTGACGAGAGACCTCATTTCCCACCCTGGCAGGCCGATAGCCTGGAAATCCATACGACCGCCAGGCCCTGCCCATGTCCCCCGCCGATTCCGACGTCGATCTGCGCACCCTCCTCGATTCGATCCAGGAATTCATCGTCGCCAAGGACGGCCAGGGGCGCTGGCTGTTCGTCAATCGCATCGTGCTCGAAGCCTATGCCATGGTCGGCTTCGACTACGTGGGCATCACCGATGTCGAGTTGATCGAGCGGTTTCCGGCCCATGCCGAGGCCTTTCGCTACAACATCGAGACCGACGAACAGGCCTGGCAGAACGGCGCGCCCACCCAGATCGAAAAGTCCTTCATGGGCCCGGACGGCCGCATCAATACCTGGGAAGTGGTCAAGACCCCGCACTTCGATGCCCGGGATGGACGGCGGCTGCTGACCATCGTCAGCCGCAACGTCACCGAGCGCAAACTGGCCGAGACCGCCCTGCAGGAAAGCGAAAGGCGCTTCCGCTCGCTGGCCTACCTGGATGCCCTGACCGGCATCGCCAACCGCCGCAGCATCCTCGATCAGATCGCCCACTACCGGGCTGGCGCTGCCGGCCACCTGCCCTGCGCCCTGTTCTATCTGGATCTCGACCGCTTCAAGGCGATCAACGACGAATTCGGCCACGAATTCGGCGATCTGCTGCTGGTGGCCTTCGTCGCTCGGGTCAGCGCCTGCCTGCGGGCCGGGGATCTGCTCGGCCGGATCGGCGGCGACGAATTCATCGTCTTCCTGCGCGAGACCTCCGCCGCGGCGGCCCTGGTCCTGGCCGAGCGCCTGTGCAGCGCCCTGCAGCAACCCTGGCAGCTGCAGGGCATCAGCCTCGAGACCACCTCCTCCATCGGCATCGCCCATTGCACCGATGGCCGCCTGAATGTCCATGAACTGATCCGCCGCGCCGACGGCGCCCTGTACCAGGCCAAGCGCGCCGGCCGGGCGCGGGTGGTGCTGGCCGAGGCCTAGAGCCGTTCGGTCGGCTGGGCGCGGATCAGGATTTCGCGCTGGCGAAAGGCCGTTTCCAGCCGGCGCCGATAGTCCGCCCACCAGGCCCTGTCCAGGGCCTCGGTCATGACCTCGTAGACCAGCAACTCGTCATCCTCGACGCGCTCCGCCTCGCCTTGGCAAAGGCCCTCCACCGGCGCCCGGCTGAAGGCGGTCAGCCCGCCGAAGCGCGCCACCAGTTCCTCACGGACCTCCCGGAACAGCGCCCCGGGCAGGCGCTGGCCGTCGTTGTCGTTCAGGGGTAGCAGCAACTGGACGAGGTACATGGCCGTCTCTCCTGGGATCTTTCGCTGCAGACCCCTCGGCACCCCGGACCGGTTCCCGGCCGTGGGTCCTGCCATGCCTGCCTGCCGGTGGGCAGGCAACGAAAAGGCCCTGCCGAGGGGCTCTCGGCAGGGCCTTTCCAGGCGTTCAGCTGGATCAGACCGAGAAGCGACCGACCAGGCGATTCATGTCCACCGCCAGGCGCGAGACCTCATGGGCCGCGGCGGCGGTCTGGTGGGCCCCGGCCGAGGTCTGGATCGACAGGTCGCGGATGCTGACCAGATTCTGGTCCACCGACCGGGCGACCTGGGCCTGCTCTTCGGACGCCGTGGCGATGAGGAAATTGCGCTCGTTGATCTCGGTGATGGAGCGGGCGATCTCCGCCAGGGCGGCGCCGGCTTCGTGGGCGATCTTCAGGGTGGCGGTGGCCTCGTCGCGGCTGCGTTGCATGGCCTGGACGGCGCCTTCCGAACCGCTCTGGATGCCGCCGATCATCTGCTCGATCTCGCGGGTGGATTCCTGGGTTCGGTGGGCCAGGGCCCGCACCTCGTCGGCGACCACGGCGAAGCCACGACCCTGTTCACCGGCCCGGGCGGCTTCGATGGCGGCGTTCAGCGCCAGCAGATTGGTCTGCTCGGCGATGCCGCGGATCACATCGACCACGGTGGCGATGCCTTGCGCCTGTCCGGCCAGAGCGACGATCTGCTCGCTGGTGTGGGACACGGTGTCGGTCAGCGAATGGATGGCATTGACGGTCTCGGTGACGCGAGCCGTGCCCAGGCCGGTCGAGCGCTCGGATTGCTGCGCCGAGGTCGAGGCGGAGGCGGCGTTACGCGCCACCTCCTCCACGGCGGCGGTCATCTCGTTAACGGCCGCGGCAGCCTGCTCCACCTCACTGTTCTGGCGCTGCAGGCCACGGCTGGCTTCCTCGGTCACGGCATTCATCTCTTCGGCAGCGGACGCCAGCTGGGTCGAGGCTTCGCCGATGTGGCTGACGGTGTCGCGCAGCGTCTGCTGCATCTGCACCGTGGCGCGCATCAGGTCGGCCATCTCATCGCGACCCTCTGCCACGGCCGACACCCGCAGATCGCCGTCGGCGATACGACGGTTGATGGCCAGCACCTGGCGCAGCGGCTGCAGGACGCTGCGGGTGTAGAGCACGGCCAGCACCACGGTGAGCAGCACGGCCACGGCGGAGATCACCCCGAGCAGCCAAAGGTTACGGCTGTAGGTCTGGCTGGCCAGCTCACCTGCCTGCTTGGCGCCACGCTCGTTGAACGTGGCCAGGGCGACGATCCTCTCTTGCAGGTCGTTGGTGAGGGGACGGATGTTGGCATTGATGTAGGCGGTTCCCTCGCTGGCCGGACGGGTCCGGGCGATAGCCACGATCTCGTCGAGGCGCGCATCGTACGCCTTGATACCGGCGGACACGGCATCGGCCAGGCGCTGCTCTTCAGGCGAAGCGACAAGCGCCTGGTACGCCGCCGCCTCCTTTTGCAGTTGGCCGCGGGCCTGGGCGATGGTCGCCGCGGAGGTCTGCTTCATCTGCTCCTCTTCCGAGGCCACCATGCGCAACGTCTCCAGGCGCAGTCTCAGCACCAGGCTATCCATCTTAGCCGTCTGGGCGATGCTGGCCATCCAGTTGGTCTCGACATCCTGTTCGGCTTTGTACAAGGCGTTGAGGCCCACGGCCGAGGTAACCGCCAGCACCAGCAGCAACAGGGTGACGGCGGCAAAACACACGGCCGAGCGGGCCGACAGTTTCAGGGTACGCATGGAATGACTCCGGGCAGAAAAGGCGTATTCACCCCTTTGGTCGGCGCTGAACACCTCTGGCTGAATAGCCACCCATCGGCGATCAGTGGCGTGCCACCCTAAGGCTCAGGCTAAAGCTGACGCGGCCTCCAGCGCCATACGCCGAGGCGACGACCTGATCATGGTCCTGGCAAAGAGCCACTCGAACTCAGGCTAGACTGAGCCTTTTCCACCATCGAAATCCCTATGCCGTCCACCAAGCCCCGCCCGGCGCACCTGGTCCCCCTGCGCAACCGTCTGCTGGCCATCGCCTTCGCCGGGATCGTGCCCCTGGCACTGGTCGCCGGCCTGGGGCTGTGGCTGCTCGTCCATCACCAGCAGCACGAAGCCGAACAGCGGGCGCTGGAATCCAGCCGCCAGGCCGCCACCACCATCGAGAGCGAATTGCACCGCTCAGTGACCATCCTCCAGGCCCTGGCGGAGTCGCCCCTGCTGGCGGCGGGCGACCTGGAAGGCTTCGCCACCCTGGTCGAGCGGGTCCTGCCGCTGGTGCCGGGGTGGCGCACGGTACTGCTCGCCACGCCGGATGGCCAGGTGGTCCGCCGCATCTCGACGCACAACCGGCAGCCCGCGGGGCCGCTGGCCGAGCCGGAAAGCTTCGCCGAGGTCGTCGCCCAGCGCCGCCCGGTCATTGGCCAGCTGGGCAAGGGGCCCTCCGGCCAGCTGGCCTTTCCGGTGCGGGTGCCGGTGCAGCGCCGCGGCCAGCTGGACTTCGTGCTGACCGCCGTGATGACCCCTGAGAGCATCCGCGTTGCCCGCATGACCCGGAGCCTGCCCAAAAACTGGGTTGGCTCGGTGTTCGATCGCCACGGCCTGCGCATCGCCCGGACCAGCCTGCACGACGAGACCCTCGGCCAGGGCGCCACACCGGGCCTGGCCAGGCTGCTGGCACAGCCCGGCGACGAGGGCGTCGGTCTCGCCCAAACCCGTGAAGGCCAGGATGTCTACACCGCCTTCGTCCGCCTGCCCGAGTCGGGGTGGGCGGTGACCACGGCTATCCCTACCGAGGAGGTAACCGCGGCCGCCAATCGCTCCTTCGCCCTCTATGGCGGTGGCCTGGTGCTGTCGGTGGTCTTCGCCTGGGCGGTGGCCCTGCTGCTGTCGCGGCGGATCAGCCAGCCGGTACAGGCGCTGCAGGCCGCCGCCCAGGCCCTGGGCCAGCGCCAGCCACCCGTGCTGCCGGACAGTGACGTCCTGGAGATCCGCCAAGTCGGCGAAGCCTTGCAGGCCGCCGCCGACGCCCGCCGGCTGCTGGAAGAGGAGCGTGACGACTACCTGCGGGGCCTGCAGCTGAGTCAGGAACAGTTGCAGCTGCAGGTCGCCGATCTGGAGGTCCTGCAGCGGCTCAATCATCGCCTGCTGCAATTGCCCTCGCTGTCGCAACAGCTGGAGGAGATCGTCGAGGTGCTCTGCCGCTTTCATCAGACCGCCAAGGGCTGCGTCTCGCTGCTGGAAGACGGCAAGCCGGCGCAGCTGTATTTCGCGCCCGGCTTCGCGGCCGAGGAGCAGGCGCAGCTGGCCGCCCTGCGGACCGAGGACAGCGCCTGTGCCGCCGCCCTGCGCAGCGGTACCCGCGTGGTGGTACCGGAGCTGGCGACCGCTCCCGAGTTCGCCGCCCTGGCCAGGCTCGGCCACCGCCTGGGCTTCGCCGCTCTGCATGCGGTGCCCTTGCGCAGCACCCTGCACGGCACCCTCGGCGCCCTCACCGTGCACCTGCCGGAGGCCGGGGAACCCACGCCGCGCCAGCAGCGCCTGGCCGATCTGTGCGCCTCCAAGGCGGTGCTGGTGATCGATCGCGCCCGGATCCAGGAGGCCGCACTACGCTCGCAACGCCGTCTGCGGGTGGCGCTGGAAAGCTCGCAGGTGTCCTTTGGCATCGCCGTGCCCAAGGCCGAAGGCGGCTTCGTCTGGGACTATCTCAACCCCATCGGCGCCGCCACCCTGGGCCACGACGGCAGCGGCGAGCCTCCCAGCCTGCCCTGGGCCGGTCCGCGCATCCTGCAGGCCTGTGGTGAGCACCAGGCCGACGAGGCCTGGTCCGTCGAAGTGCAGGGCGCCGACGCCAGTGGCGCCAGGCGCTGGCTGCAGATCAGCGCCACGCCCTTCGACGGCAACGTGGCGGTCTGGTTTCTCGACATCAGCGAGCGCAAGCGCCAGGAACAGCAACTGCGCGACAACGACCGGCAAAAGGACGAATTCCTCGCCGTGCTGGCCCATGAATTGCGCAATCCCCTGGCGCCCATCCGCCATGCGGCGGCGCTGATCGCCGCGCCCCAGGTCTCGCCCGAACAGCAGCAGCGCAGTTGCCAGACCATCGAGCGGCAGGTGGAGCGCATGGGCGCCCTGCTCAACGACCTGCTGGACATCTCGCGCATCACCTTTGGGCGCATCACCCTGCACAACGCCTTCGTCACCCTGCAGACGGTGCTCCAGGCGGCGGCCGACGCGGCCCAGGCGCCGATGCAGGACAAGGGCCAGAGCTTCACGCTGCAGTTGCCCGAGGCGCCGCTCTGGCTGTACGCCGATACGCTGCGTCTGGAGCAGATATTCATCAACCTGCTGGGCAACGCCGCCCGTTACACGCCGGCGGGTGGGCGCATCACCCTCTCCGTGTGGGCGGCCGACGACGAGGTGCGGGTGGAGATCGCCGACAACGGTATCGGCATCGCGCCCGAACGCCTGACCGACCTGTTCCAGATGTTCGGCCAGATCGATCCACGCCTGGCGGAACGCTCGCCTGGCCTGGGGATCGGCCTGGCCCTCTCCCGCGAACTGGCGCGGTTGCAGGGTGGCGACATCACCGCGACCAGCGCCGGCCTGGGTCAGGGCAGCCGCTTCACCGTGAGCCTGCCGCTGACCGTGGCGCCCCCGGCGGCCGCCCCGGAACCCGTCGCAGCGGCGCCGGCGCGGCCGGCCACCCGGCGGATCCTGGTGGCGGACGACAACCCCGACATCGCCGACACCATCGCCGAATTGCTGGAGCTGGATGGCCACGAGGTGCGGGTCGTCTACGACGGCCAGGCGGCGCTGACACTGTTCCACAGCTATGGCCCCGACATCGTCATCTCCGACATCGGCATGCCGGGGCTGACCGGTCACCAACTGGCCCGGGCGATCCGCGAGACCCCGGCCGGGCAGGCCGTCACGCTGATCGCCATGACCGGCTGGGGCCAGGCCCAGGACAAGGCCGAGGCCATGGCGGCGGGCTTCGATCATCACCTGACCAAGCCGGCCGACATGCAGACCCTCTACGCACTGGTGGGCGCCTAGGCGGTGACCCGGCGCGTACCGGCCAATCGCGTCAGCCCATAGAGCGCCACGCCGACCAGCAGCATCAGGCCGGCGCGCCACCAGGTCGCCGCACCCTGCTGGGCCAGCAGCAGCGCGCAGGAACCCAGGGCCAGCACCGGAAAGAGCCAGTGCACGCGGAAATGCGCGTGTTCGACCCGGTCGCGCTTGAGCACCAGCACCGCCAGGTTGGTGCTGATGAACACCACCAGGAGCAAGAGCACCACGGTCTCGGCCAGCACATCCAGGGCGCTGGTACAGGTCAGGGCGATGGCCACCGCGGTGGTGACGAGGATGGCGACCCCCGGGGTCTGCCGCCGCGGCAGCACCCGCCCGAGTACCGCCGGCAGCAGCCCCTGGCGGGCCATGCCGTAGGCCAGCCGGCTGGCCATGATCAGGGTCAGCAGCGCGCCATTGGCCACCGCGATCAGGGCGATGACGGCGAACAGCCGGGTCGGTACGCCCAGCCCCGAGGCACCGAGGACGTCCATCAGCGGCGCGCCCGAGGCCTTGAGCTGCGCCACCGGCAGCACCAGGGCGGCGCCCGCCCCCACCAGCATGTAGACGATGCCGGCGATGACCAGGGCGCCAAACAGCGCCCGCGGATAGACGCGGCTGACGTCACGCACCTCTTCGGCCAGATTGGCCGAGGTTTCGAAGCCGACGAAGGAATAGAAGGCCAGCAGCGAGGCGCTGAGAATGGCCACCGTGGCCGAGGGCGCATCCACCTCCAGCAGCCGCGCCGGCTCGCCCTGCCCCTGGGCGACGAACCAGGCCGCCGCCACGATGACGATCACCAGGCCCGACAATTCGACCAGGGTCATCACCAGGTTGACCGACAGCGATTCCCTGATGCCCCGGGCGTTGAGCAGGCCGATGAGCACCAGGAAGGCCAGGCAGACCCAGCCGGCCGGCCAGGGCACCAGCGCCTGTAGATAGCCACCGGCGAAGGCCACCGCCAGCCCCGCAGCGCTGGTGACGCCGGCGGCCAGCATCGAGAAACCCACCAGAAAGGACAGCCAGGGTCGGCCGAAGGCACGTTCGGCAAAGACCGCCGCGCCGCCTGCCCTGGGGTACTTGGTGACCAGCTCGGCATAGGAAGCGGCGGTCAGCAGGGCGAACAGCAAGGCGATCAGCAGCGGCGCCCAGATGGCGCCTCCGACCCGCCCGGCGATGGTCCCCGCCAGGGCATAGACGCCCGCGCCCAGCACGTCGCCGAGAATGAAGAACAGCAGCATGGGCAGGGTGATGGCACGTTTGAGCGTGGTGGGTGCGGGGGAAAATTCCGTGGCCATGGCGTGGTGCTCCTGGAGCGGTCGAAGAAACGGACGCGGGCCCTTGCCGAACCCGTCGCGTGCAACCGTAGAGAGCCCGCGCGCCGACCGGGTTCCAGCCCCTGACCGTTCGTCCCCCGGACCGGACGGGCAGGCGCGCGGGCGTGGCGCGATCCTGAGCCCCAACTGCCGGTCAGCCACCGCTGCGCTTGCCCTCGTCTAGCCCGGGAGCCCGCGCGCGCGCAGCGTTTCGCTGGCATGCAGCGGTTTCGCCCGGCTACCGGCAAGCCATCGATCCGTCGGGTTTGCCGATCAGCGGCAGGGCCTTTTCGCCCCTGCGGGCCCTTGCCAAACTCTGCGACTTTTTGCGGTCGAACGACCCTGAAGATCTCTTCCCCCGAGGATGCCCAGCAAGATGAGTGAGGGACCCCTGGCCACGCTGACGCGTGCCGAACTCGAAGCCGAGGTGCTGCGCCTGCGTGCCGCCCTGCAGGAGACCCTGCCGGACGAGGACGCCACCTGCCTGGGCAAGGCGCGCAATCGCGCGGTGCTGGAAAGCACCACCCAGGTCGCCATCGTGGTCAGCGACCGCGAGGGCCGCATTACCGACTGGAATCCGGGCGCCGAACAGGTGATGGGCTGGACCGCCGCGGACATGATCGGCCAGGACGCCTCGCGCTTCTTCACCCCCGAGGACCGCGCCAACTACCGCGCCGAATACGAGATGGCCAAGGTGTTGCGCGACGGCAGCGCCCTCGACGAACGCTGGCATCTGCGCCAGGACGGCCAGCGCTTCTGGGCCTCCGGCGAGATGCTGGCGCTGACCGATGACGACGACCAGCCGCTGGGCTTCGTCAAGATCCTGCGCGACCGCACCGTCGAACATATGGCCGGCCTGGCGCTCAAGGAAACCCAGGAGCGCTATCGGCTGGTCGCCGAAGCCACCAACGATGCCATCTGGGACTGGGATTTCAGCACCGGCCAGGTGCTCTGGAATGAGGCCCTGCACACCGCCTATGGCCACGTCCTGCGGCAGGAGGACTCCACCGCCGACTGGTGGCTGGAGCAGATCCATCCGGACGACCGCCTGCGCATCCGCACCTCCATCCACGCGGTGATCGACGGCGACGGCCTGGTCTGGACCGACGAATACCGCTTCCAGCGGGCCGACGGCTCCTATGCGCTGGTGTTCGACCGCGGCCGGGTGATCCGCGACAGCTATGGCCGCCCGCTGCGGATGATCGGCGCCCTGCTGGACATGAGCCAGCTGCAGACGGCCGAAACTGCCCTGCGCAAGAGCGAAGAGCGCTTTCGCGCCATCATCGAGACCATCGGCTCGGCCTTCGCCATCGTCCAGGTCAAGTTCGATGCCGACGACAAGCCCATCGACTACCGCTTCCTGGAGGCCAATCCGGCCTTCGAACGCCAGGCCGGGGTCAATCTGCGCGGCAAGTGGGTGACCGAGTTCGCCCCCAATCTGGAGCAGTTCTGGTTCGACACCTATGGCCATGTGGCCAAGACCGGCGAACCGGCCACCTTCGAGAACTACGCCAACACCTTCGAACGCTGGTTCGACGTGCGCGCCGTGCGGGTCGGCGACCCGGACGAGCGCCAGATCGCCATCCTCTTCAGCGACGTGACCGAGCGGCGCAACGCCGAGGAACGGCTGCGCATCAGCGAGGCCCTGGCGCGGGAGAACATCGAGCGGGTGCAGCTGGCGCTTTCCGCCGGCGCCATCATCGGCACCTGGCACTGGGATCTGCCGACCGACAGATTCACCGTGGACGAAGCCTTCGCCACGGTCTTCGGTCTCGATCCGCAGTTAGGCCGCGAGGGCCTGAGCCTGGCGCAGGTGGTCACCAACGTCCATCCCGATGACAAGGAGGGCCTCGCCCGGGCCATCGCGGTGGTGATCGCCCAGGCCGGCTCCTTCGCCCATCAGTACCGGGTGCGTCGGGCCGACGGCCACTACTACTGGATCGAGGCCAACGGCCGGGTCGACCATGCCGCCGACGGCACGCCGCTGCGCTTTCCCGGCGTGCTCATCGACGTCGAGGAGCGCCGCGCCATCGAGGCCGAGCGCGACAAGGCCCTGGCCGCCCTGCGCACCCTCAACGACACCCTGGAGGTGCGCGTGGCCGAACGCTCGGCCGAGTTGATGCAGGCCGAGGAAAAGCTGCGCCAGGCGCAGAAGATGGAAGCCGTCGGCCAGCTCACCGGCGGCCTCGCCCACGACTTCAACAACCTGCTGGCCGGTATCTCCGGCGCGCTGGAACTGATGGAGACGCGCATCGCCCAGGGTCGGCTGCGCGAACTCGATCGCTACCTGGTGGCCGCCCAGGGCGCGGCCAAGCGCGCCGCCGCCCTCACCCACCGGCTGCTGGCCTTTTCCCGGCGTCAGACCCTGGCGCCACGACCGGTGGACGTCAACCAGCTGATCGATGGCCTCACCGAACTCATCCAGCGCACCGTCGGCCCGGGCATCCAGGTCGAGACTGTGGGCGCCACGGGGCTCTGGCCGGCGCTGGTCGACCCCAGCCAGCTGGAAAACTCCCTGCTCAATCTCTGCATCAATGCCCGCGACGCCATGCCCGACGGCGGCCGCATCACCATCGAGACCGCCAATCGCTGGATGGACCGCGAGACCGCCCGCGCCCAGGACCTGTTGGAAGGCCAGTACCTGTCGCTGTGCGTGACGGATACCGGGGTGGGCATCCCGCCGGAGGTGGCGGCCCGGGTGTTCGAGCCCTTCTTCACCACCAAGCCCATCGGCCAGGGCACTGGCCTTGGCCTGTCGATGATCTATGGCTTCGCCCGCCAGTCGGGCGGCCAGGTGCGGCTCTACTCCGAAGTCGGCCAGGGCACCACCCTGTGCATCTACCTGCCGCGTTACCTGGGCGCGGCACCGGCCGATGAAGACCTGGCCACGCGCTTGGACATGGCCGGCAGCGCCCAGGGCGAGACGGTGCTCATCGTCGACGACGAGCCGACGGTGCGGATGCTGGTGGTGGATATCCTCGAAGACCTCGGCTACGCGGTGATCGAAGCCGCCGACAGCCTCACCGGCCTGAAGATCCTGCAGTCCGATGTGCACCTGGATCTGCTGATCACCGACGTCGGCCTGCCCGGGGGCATGAACGGCCGGCAGATGGCCGATGCGGGTCGCCAGTCACGCCCGGGGCTGCGGACGCTGTTCATCACCGGCTATGCCGAGAACGCCGCCATCGGCAACGGCCACCTGGATCCCGGCATGGAGATCCTGACCAAGCCCTTCGCCGTGGACACCCTGGCGGCGCGGGTGCGCGAGATGATGGGCGGCTAGCCCGCTAGAAGCTGGCGCCGATTTTCAGCGCCACCGTATAGCCTTCCGCCCGGTTGCGCGTCTCGAACTCCTTGTAGGCGTGCAGCCAGATGGCCGGCAGCCCCGAGGCAGGGTCGAAGTAGCTGAGCGCAGGACCCAGGGCCAGGGTCCGGGCGCGGTTGCCACGGGTCAGACCGGGGGCGTCGTCGTCGCTGAGCTGGCGGTAGTAGTAGCCGCCCAGTCCCGCCGTCCAGGGACCGACGTGCTGGCCCACGGCGAATTCGTGGCGATACTCCACCCCGCTGCGGTAGTCGGTGGCCGAGTTGCGCGCATTGATGTCGACCTGGAAGCTGGACGACAGCTCCAGTCCGCTGGGGCTGATGTAGCTGGCATTGAAGATCGGCGAGACCGTCCAGTGGTTGGTCCCGGGACTGACCAGGCGATTCTTGTCGTAGTCGCCGGTGGGCGCCTGGATCGACAGCTGGGTGTTGATGCCCACACCGGGCGCCGGCTCCCAGGCGAGGATCAGCGGAATCAGCTGCAGGTCGGCCGGGCGGAACAGCTCGGCGCTGTCGCTGAACACCCGCTGCCCGCCAGCGTTGATACCGAGGTCGGCGTCCATGCGAAAGAACACCGAGACCGCGCCGAAGCCGTAGCGCGCGCCGAACAGCTGCTGATCGGTCATGCGCAGGTAGGCCAGGCCGATGGCCAGGACGTTGATGTTGAAATCGTTGCCGTCGTCCCGGCCATGGCTGTCCTTGATCACCCGGGCCTGGTAATCGCTGAAGCGCATGCCGATCGTACCGACCGGGGTCGACGGCGGCATGAAGCCGGCGCCGAAGTCCTGCACCCCGGCGGCGGTGGTCGGCATGCCCTTCTCGGTGGCGTGGTTGGTGGCGGCCAGGGCCGCGAGTGACAGGACGGCGGCGCGGGTCAGCATTCCGGGCAGAGACGGCATGGCGGGATTCCTCAGGGCATTCGAGCGGGCGAGCGAGGCCTCACCGGGTGCGCGAGGCGCCCGGTCTTGGCGTGGGGATCAGGGGGAGATCAGTCCGGCGCGGCGGCGACCTGTTGCGCGATCTGCGCCTTGCGGTTGACGCCGAGCTTCTCGTAGATGCGCCTCAGGTGATGGCGGACCGTGGCCGGCGCCATGCCCAGGTTGCGGGCGACTTCCTTGTAGGTCTGGCCGAGGGCGAAGCACTGGGCCACTTCCAGTTCGCGGGCACTGAGGCGTTCCGCCGAACTGCGCCGACGCGCCTTGAGCAGCAGCAGATCGCCCAGCGGCTGGGCATCGAGCTGCAGGGTACGGCCCTGGTAGGTGCCCTGGGGATCGCAGGCGGGCGGCAGCCGATTGCCCTGCCAGCCCTCCCACTCCCCCGCCAGGAGGGCGGCGAAGCCGGGCTCCATGGACAGCAGCACGCCATAGCGATCGCACACCGCCAGGGCCAGTTCGTCGAAGCTGCCCTGGCTGTCTCTCAGGGTCGCCAGGGTGCGCAGGCAACTCTCGCGCTCGGCATGCAGCAGGTGCGGCATCAGCCATTCCACCAGTTGGCATTCCAGGGCGGTGAAGGGGGTGGCGGGATCGTCGCGGAACAGCGTGAGGTGCACCCCCAGGCGGGTCTGGTCGTCGGTGAGCACGATGCGCAGGCCGTGGGCCAGGCCATACCGCTGCCCTAGGGCGGCCAGGCTCGGCGAGGCCGTCACGTCCCGGCAGTCGAACACCTGGCAGCGGCCCTGCACCCGATGCAGGTCGCCGAGGGTGCGGTCGTCGGCCTTGAGGGCATCCCATTCACGGGTATAGCGGCCGGGCAGCCCCAGCAGAAAGGTGCTGTGCGCCACGGGGACGCCGTCGCGCCAGGCGGAGTTGCCCCACCAGGCCTTGTCGAAGGCGACCAGGCGCTGCAGCTGCGCCAGGGCCTGGGCATGGAATTCGGTGATGGCCCCTCCCCGCAGGCGGGCTTGCAGCGCCAGGACGACCTGGCTGAAGCGTGCGACCACGTCGCTGGGCACACTGCAGGAAACGACGGCTGACTGATCCATGCTACCCCCATTGTTTTGATTGTCTGGGTAGGATGCCGGCCCCCTGACGGGGCCTGGCTTGGGTCCGAGTCTACCGTACCGCAGCGGCGCGCCTATCGTTCAGATGCAGGATAGGCCGCCCTCAGTCACGGGCGCGTCCGCGCAACGGCCGCGGGCTAGCCGAGGTCCAACGCCCGCCGCCATCGTTCATCTGATCGATAGACCCGCCGCAAGCCTACGGCGAGGCTGGCGGCGACCCGGCGTCCATCCTGGCGCCCGGGACCACAGGAGAAGCCCCATGCCCGACGTCTTCGCGCGCCTCACTCCCGAGGTTGCCGGCCTGCTGGCGCAGCTGGCCGCCCACCCGCAGCCGCCGCTGGACAGCCTCACTCCGGAGCAGGCGCGCGCCGCCTATGTGCAGCTGAATCGCGCCCTTGGCCTGCCGCCGGCGCCGGTGACGCGGGTGGACGAACTCAGCGCTCCCGGTCCGCTCGGCCCCATCCCGCTGCGCCTCTACCGCCCCTATGCGGAAGACGATCAACCGCGCCCGCTGGTGGTCTATCTGCACGGCGGTGGCTGGGTGATCGGCGACCTGGACAGCCATGATTCGCTCTGCCGCCAGATCGCCCTGGGCACCGGCTTCGCGGTGCTGGCGGTGCACTATGCCCTCGCCCCCGAGCATCCGGCACCAGCGAGCCCCGACGATGTGCTGGCCGCCCTGCACTGGCTGGCCCAGGCCGGCAGCGCCCTGAATCTCGATCTCGACCGCGTCGCCGTGGCCGGCGACAGCGCCGGCGGTGGTCTGGCGGCCATGGCTGCCCTGCACCTGCGCGAAGGACCGCTCCGGCTCAAGGCCCAGGTGCTGATCTACCCTGGCGTCGACAACACGCCCGACGCCTGGGATCACCCCTCGCGGATCGAGAACGCCGAGGTCCCGCCGCTGACCCGGCCGATGATGGATTACTTCTCCGGGATGTATCTGCAGGGCGTGGATACCCGCGATCCGCGCGTCTCGCCCCTCTATGCCCCCTCCCACGCCAACCTGCCGCCGGCGCTGATCTTTGGCGCCGAATGCGACGCCCTGCGCGATGACGCCCGCCTCTACGCCCAGGCGCTGATCGGCGCCGGCAACGCCGTGGAGTACCACGAGTTGCCGGGCATGATCCATGGCTTCATCGAGATGCTCGGGGTGCTGCCAGGCGTGCGCTGGACCCTGGAAAGGACGAACGCCTTTCTGCGCGAGCATCTGCAGCAGGCGGCCTGAAGCCGCCCGCGCGGGTCAGATCCGGCCGAACCAGTGCAGCACCAGCCGGTAGAGATGTTCGGGCCAGCGCGACCACCAGCCGCCCTGCGCCGCCGCCTCCAGGGCCACCAGCGGGCGGGTCTGCAGGACGCGGTCGCCCTCCACCAGCTCCAGGCGGCCGACCACCGCGCCCTGGGCGATGGGCGCCACCAGCGGCTCGTTCAGTACCAGTCGGCGCTCGGGCGGTTGCTGGCCCTTGGGGCGGGTCAGCACCACGTCCTCGGTCACGCCCACCGGCAGGGTCGCCTGCTCGCCCTCCCAGATCGCCGGGGTGCCCAGGGCGACGCCGGCCTTGTCGAGGCTCAGGTTGTCGAAGAAGCGATAGCCATAGGTCAGCAGCTTCTGGGTGTCCGCCGCGCGGTTGTTGATCGAGTTGGAACCGAACACCGCGGTGATCAGCCGGCGCCCGTCGCGCAGCGCCGAGGTGACCATGCAGTAGCCGGCGGCCTCGGTATGCCCGGTCTTGAGGCCGTCCACGGTGTGATCGCGCCACAGCAGCAGATTGCGATTGGGTTGGCGGATGCCGTTCCAGGTGAAGTACTTCTTGGCATAGAGCTCATAGTAGGCCGACTCGTCCTGGATGATGGCGCGGGCCAGCAGCGCCATGTCGTAGGGCGAGGAAAAGTGCTCGGGGTCGGGCAGCCCGGTGGGATTCATGAAGTGGCTGTCGTGCAGGCCGAGGCGCTGCGCGGTGGCGTTCATCAGACTGGCGAAGCTCTCGTTGCTGCCGGCGATGTGCTCGGCCAGGGCCACGCTGGCATCGTTGCCCGAGTCGATGACGATGCCCTGCAGGAGATCGTGCACCGACACCTGGCTGCGCGGATCGAGAAACATCCGCGAGCCCTCGGTGCGCCAGGCGTGCTCGCTGACGGTGACCGGGTCGTCGGCCTTGAGCTGGCCGGCCTGGATGTCGCGGGTCGCCACATAGACGGTCATCAGCTTGGTCAGGCTGGCCGGCGGCAGGTGTTCGTGGGAATCCTCTTCGGCGATCACCTGACCGGTGGTGGCATCCATCAGCACCCAGGCCTTGGCCGAGAGCTGGGGCGGCGAAGGAATCAGCACAGTGGCGGCGGGCGCAGCGGCGGGCGCGGCCTCGACCTGGCCGAGCCAGGCGAGACCCAGGGCGGCGAGGCCTAGGCAGAGCAAGGGGTGTTTCACGAGCGGCAGATCCGGTGTGGCAGGAGGGGCCCGCCATCCTGGGAGAGCCCTGCCCCGGTCTCAAATGAAGCAAAATGAAGAAAAATTTAGGAAGGCGCGTCTCAGCCAGCGCTGGTGATGATCACCCGCGCGCCCACTGGTTCAGCCGCCTCGATGCTCAGGCTGAAACCATGCAACCGCACGATGGCCGCCACCAGCGACAGGCCCAGGCCATAGCCCGGTTGCTGGCGACTGGCATCGCCGCGATAGAGCCGCCGCAGCACACTCTCGCGCTCGGCCTCGGGAATACCGGGACCGTCGTCGATCACCTCGATGCGCACCGCCGGGCCGACGCCACGCGCCACCAGCCGCACCTGGCCCCCCTCGGGAGCGAACTTGAGGGCGTTGTCGAGCAGATTGACCAGCGCCTCGAACAGCAACTCGGCGTCGCCCTGCACCTCCGGCAACCCCTCGCCCAGTTCCAGACTCAGGGTCTGGGCCTTTTCCTGGGCGAGGGGTTCATAGAAGTCATGGGCCTGGCGCAGCAGCGCGGCCAGGTCCAGGGGCGCGAAGGCCATGCGCCGCCGGGTGTCTTCCAGCTCGGAGATGCGCAGCAGGCCCTGGAAGCGCGACATGATGGCCTCGGTCTCGGCCAGCGCCTCGCCGAGGCTCTCGGCTTGGGGTTCGGCCAGCGGCAGTTGCTGCAGCTGGTGCAGGCGCGCCCGCAGCCGCGTCAGCGGGGTGCGCAGGTCATGGGCGATGCCGTCGCAGACGCCCTTCACCTCGTGCATCGAGCGCTCCAGCTGCGCCAGGGTGGTATTGACCGCATCGGCCAGCATGTCCAGCTCGTCATGGCGCGGCGACAGCGGCAGGCGTTCCTCCAGGTGACCGGCGACGATCCGCTCCAGGCTGCGTTGCAGGCGTTCGACGCGCCGCAGCGGTCGCCGCCGCAGCAGGTGCCAGCCAACCAGCCCGGGGATCAGGGTCAGCGACAGGCCCCAGAACAGCGCCTGGCCGATGATGCCGCCCACCGCCGAGATGGAGCCGCCATCGCGGGCCAGCACCAGGATGCGGCCGTCGGCGCGGCGCTGCAGAAAGGCTTGGCTGCTGCGGGTCTCGTCCAGGGCGTCGGTGGTCCTGAGGCCACGCTGCAGGTAGTGCACTCGACCGTCGTCCGGCAGGTTGCGCAAGAGCTTGACCAGATTGCCGGCCACAAGGCGGCCATCGGCCTCGAACAGGCCGTAGGCGTCGATGCCGGGCATTGAATAGACCTCGCTGGCCTGCAGCTCGCCCAGCAGATCGGCGTCGGCCACCTTGCCGTAGTAGTGCGCCCGCTGCAGCAGGGTGCGCTCCGCCACGGCGCCCAGGTAGCCGGAGATCTGCCAGTAGAGCACCCCGGTGAAGACCGCGCCCCAGGCCACGAAGAGCAGCGCATAGAGCGCCAGCAGGCGGCTGCTGCCGGAGCGCCAGCGCCTAGTCCGGGACGACGAGGACATAGCCGGCTCCGCGAACGGTATGCACCAGCGGCCGCCCCGCCCGCTCGATCTTGCGTCTGAGCCGGCCCATGTGCACGTCGATGATGTTGGTGCCTGGATCGAAGTGATAGCCCCAGACCTGCTCGAAGAGCATGGTGCGGGTCACCAGTTGCCCGGCGTTGCGCATCAGGTAGGTGAGGATCTTGAATTCGGTGGGCAGCAGGGCGATGGCCTCGCCGGCGCGGGTCAGGGTGTTCTCGATCAGGTCCAGGGTCAGTTCGCCCACCCGCAACTGGTGACTGGCGGACTGCGCGCCCGGCCGCCTGAGCAGCGCCTCCAGGCGGGCCATCATCTCCACCAGGGAAAAGGGCTTGGTCAGGTAGTCGTCACCGCCGCATCTCAGGCCGCGCACGCGCTCGTCGACATCGGACAGGGCGCTGAGCATCAGCACCGGGGTGGCGATGCCGAGGCCACGCAGGGTGCTGACGATGGTCAGGCCATCGAAATCCGGCAGCATGCGGTCGAGGGTGATGATGTCGTGGCCGCCGGCGATGGCCGCGGCCAGGCCCTCGCGGCCGGTGCTTTCCCAACGTACCTGATAGTCTTGCGCCTGCAATTCGCTGGCGATGGCGTGGGCGGTCACCTCGTCGTCTTCGATGACCAAAGCCTGGGTCATGATGGCCTCTGGATCTGGCGCCCGGTCTGGCGGACCGGACACCCTAGGGAAAACGGCCAGGCCGGTAAATTAAATTTTTCTTCATTCGGACTAACGCGCTTCCGTCTCGCTCGCGGTCTATCGTCGGTCTTTTCACCCTGGAGTCTTCACCATGTTTCGACGTCTGCCCACCCTCGCCCTTGGCGCCCTGCTGCTGGCCTCCACGCCGCTGCTGGCCGCGCAACCCGTCACCACCCTCACGGTGCTGAGTTCGGGCGGCATCATGGGCGCCATCCGCGAAGTCGCCCCCGCCTACGAAAAGGCCACCGGCGTGAAACTGGACATCGCCGCCGCGCCGTCCATGGGCGACACGCCCCAGGCCATCCCCCAGCGCCTGGCCCGCAACGAGCCGGCCGACGTGGTGCTGATGGTGGGTTCGGCGCTGGACAAGCTGGTCGCCAACGGCCAGGCGGTCAAGGACAGCCGCGTCGACCTGGGGCAGTCCTTCATCGCCATGGCGGTGCGCAAGGGCGCGCCCAAGCCGGACATCTCCACCATGGAGGCCTTCAAGCAGAGCCTGGAAAGCGCCCAGTCGGTGGCCTATTCCGACAGCGCCAGCGGCGTCTACCTGGCGCACATCCTCTTCCCGCGCATGCAGCTGAGCGATGCCTTCAAGGGCAAGGCGCGCATGATCCCCGCCGAGCCGGTGGGCGAAGTCGTCGCCCGCGGCGAGGCGCAGCTGGGCTTCCAGCAACTGAGCGAGTTGAGGCCGGTGCAGGGCATCGACATCGTCGGCCTGATCCCCGACCAGGCGCAGAAGATGACCCTCTATTCCGGCGCCGTGGTCGCCAAGAGCACGCACCCGGATGCCGCCCGCGCCCTGCTGCAGTACCTGGCCTCGAAGGACGCCGCCAAAGCCATCGAAGACAGCGGTCTCAAGCCCATTCCGGCGCGGTGAGCCCTTTGGAGTCGCCCGAGCGGCGACTCCTTCCCTCCCCGTGAGCTACCAGAGCGCCAGGTCGTAGGTCAGGTATAGGCGGTTGCTGTCGCGGCCCCGTGCGAAATCCGAGCGATAGACGTAGTTGCGCAGCTTGGCGCCGAAGCCCTTGAACGCGCCCTTGGGCACCACGTAGGCCAGCTCCACGTCGCGCTCCCACTCGTGCAATCCTTCCGTGCCGGAGCGGCCGTTGTCGCCGCTGATGTAGCGCGTCATGAAGGTCAGGCCGGGCAGCCCTACCGCCTTGAAATCATAGGCGTAGCTGACCAGCCAGCTCTGCTCGTCTTCCTCGATGAATTTGCCGATGCCGACGTTGCTGAAGGAATAGACGGTGGCGCCGCTGATGTACGGCAGACCGGCATCACCACTGAGCCTTTGCAACCCCGCGCCGATCGTATGGCCGCTGTGGGCATAGGTCAGCTGGCCACTGAGCATGTCGTTGTCGATCTTTCCCGAATACGCCGCGCCGGCGTCGCGACTCCTGAAGTAGCGCAGGTCGCCCGTCAGCACCCCGCCGGCTAGCGGCAAGTCATGCTGGATACCGGCGAAATCCTGGCGATAGAAGTTGTTCAGCTCACCATGGAAGTAACTGAGCCTCAGGCTCTTGCTCACCTGGTACTCGGCACCACCGTAGCTGAAATTGCCGGACTGGCTGCCGCTGTAGCCGTCGGGAAAGAGGCCGTTGCTGTCGGTGGAATCGCGCAGCTTGAAGCGATCGAGGTGGGTCAGGGTCAGCGTCAGGCCCTGGATGTCGTCGCTGGTGACCTGGGTGCCCTGGTAGGTCTGGGGCAGCAGGCGGGCATCGTTGTAGACCAGCACCGGGGTCTTGGGCAGCAGGGTGCCGTGCTTGACCACCGTCTTGCCCAGCCGGGCCCTGGCGGTGGCGCCGAAGGAACTGGCCTCCGCCGCGGCCCGCCCGTCGCTGTGCACCGGCAGCAAGCCGGTGCCGCTGCGCCCGCGCCCCGAATCCAGGCGCAGCCCGAGCAGGCCGAGGGCATCCAGGCCGAAACCGACGGTGCCCTGGGTGAAGCCCGAGCGGTAATCCAGCAGGAAACCCTGGGCCCATTCGGTGCGCTCGCTCTTGGCCGTGGCGGCAGCGCGAGCGCTCAACCCCTGTTCATCGCGGAAGTTCTCGTTGAAGTAGACGTTACGCAGTTGCAGCTTGAGCTTGCTGTCTTCCAGGAAACCGGCGGCGTCGGCGAAAGGCATACAGGCGCACAGGGCGGCGCAACCGGCGCCACTCTTGAGGAGTTGGGACATGAGGGAGTCTCTTGTTGTTTTTGGAGTGGGGCTGCAGCGGGCGGGCACGACCATGCCCGCCCGCCAGGAGGATCAGACGAAGAAGGAGATGGCGCCGGTGAGCAGGGCGATGGCGGTGATGACCAGGGAGGTCAGCACCGCCCATTTGACGGTGGCCTTCTGGAAGTCACCGATGTCGCGGTCGACCATGCCCACCAGCAGCAGCGTCGAGGCCACCAGCGGACTCATCAGGTGCACGGGCTGGCCCAGCACCGAGGCGCGGGCGATCTCCACCGGATCGATGCCGTAGGCCGCGGCGGCGTTGGCCAGGATGGGCACCACGCCGAAGTAGTAGGCGTCGTTGGACAGCACGAAGGTCAGCGGCATGCTGGTGATGGCCACCACCAGCGGGAACCAGTGACCCCAGGCCGGCGGAATCCAGTCGACCAGGGTCTGGGCCAGGGCGTCGACCATCTTGGTGCCGGAAAAGATGCCGGCGAAGATGCCTGCGGCGAACACCAGCAGCACCACGGTCATGGCGTTGCCGGAATGCGCCAGGATGCGCTCCTTCTGCAGCTCCAGCTGCGGATAGTTGATCATCAGCGCCAGCACGAAGCCAATCATGAACAGGATGGCGGCGTGCATCACGCCCATGACCAGGGCGGTCATCACCGCGATCACCAGCACCAGGTTGACGTAGGCCAGGCGCGGCCGCTTGGTCGGCGAATCACCGAGGATCTCTTCGATGTAGCACTTGCCGCCGGCCGCCCCGCCGCTCTCCAGGGCGACGTTGCCGATGCGTGCGCGCTCGCGGCGACCAAGCAGGTAGGCGGTGAAGACCACCCAGGCGCCCCCGCCGATCACCGTGGGCAGCATGGGAATGAAGTAGGCGGTGGCGTCCAGCCCCAGCGCGGCGATGGCGCGGGTGGCCGGACCGCCCCAGGGACTCATGCCGCTCATGATGCTCAGCGAGAGCATGGAGACGGTCGCCAGCACCATGGGATTCATGCCGATGCGTTTGTACAGCGGCAGCATGGCCGCGCAGGTGATCATGTAGGTGGTGGTGCCGTCGCCGTCCAGGGCCACCAGCAGCGAGAGCAGCGCGGTGCCGATGGCGATCTTGACCGGGTCGCCGTTGACGCGCTTGAGGATCTTGCGGATCAGCGGATCGAACAGCCCGGCATCGATCATAAGGCCGAAGAAGAGGATGGCGAACAGCAGCAGCGCCGCCGAGGGCGCCACCATCTTCAGGCCGTCGAGCATCATCTTGCCGGTGGTGGGGGCGAAGCCACCGATGAGGGCGAACACGATGGGCACTACGGTGAGCGCCACGATGGGCGACAGACGTTTGCTCATGATCAGGTAGGTGAAGGTCACCACCATGATCAGACCGAGAAGCGCGAGCATAGGCATATCCCTTGTTCTTGTTGTGGGTCTGGCCGGACGCGGGCCAGCCGCTCCCCGCCTCCGGCCAGCTGACGGCGCGGAGGTGGGATTGCAGCGGTAGCGGGGTTTGAACGATCAGGCGTGGGGACGAACGTCCGGTGCCGTCCACTCGGCGGCCTCGGGCAGCGCCACGGGTTCGGCCTTGCCGCTGGCCAGGGCGCGCATCAGCCTGTCGCGGTCGCAGGCGCCCTCGCCCAGCGCGATC
Source organism: Pseudomonas sp. PGPPP4 (assembly GCF_002256045.1). Classification (NCBI taxonomy): domain Bacteria; kingdom Pseudomonadati; phylum Pseudomonadota; class Gammaproteobacteria; order Pseudomonadales; family Pseudomonadaceae; genus Pseudomonas; species Pseudomonas sp. PGPPP4. Next base: position 438,585 of record NZ_NKID01000002.1, on the reverse strand, counting down.
ACCACGGTGGCCACGGCGTTGCTGGCCAGGCTGGTCAGGGCGCGGGCCTCGGACATGAAGCGGTCGATGCCGATCAGCAGCGCCAGTCCGGCCAGGGGGATGTCATGGATCACGGTGAGGGTCGAGGCCAGGGCGACGAAGCCGCTGCCGGTCACCCCGGCCGCGCCCTTGGAGGACAGCAGCATGATCGCCAGCATGGTCAGGGTCTGGCCAACGCTGAGCTCGATGTTGCAGGCCTGGGCGATAAAGACCGCGGCCAGCGACAGGTAGATGGCGGTGCCGTCCAGGTTGAAGGAGTAGCCGGTGGGCAGCACCAGACCGACCACGCCCTTCTTGCAGCCCAGGCCTTCGAGCTTCTGCAGCATGCGCGGCAGCACCGGCTCGGTGGACGAGGTACCGAGCACCACCAGGAATTCCTCGCGGAAGTAGCGCAACAGCTGCCACAGGCTGAAGCCGCGCGAGCGGCACAGCGCGCCGAGCACCACGAAGACGAAGAAGGCGCAGGCGATGTAGAGGGTGGCGATCAGCTTGGCCAGGGAGCCCAGCGAGGTGATGCCGTACTGGCCCACCGTAAAGGCCAGGGCGCCAAAGGCACCCACCGGGGCGAAGCGCATCAGGTAGCCGAAGATGCGAAAGACCATCTGCGAGGCCGACTCCAGCACCTCCAGCACCGGCCGGCCGCGCTCGCCCATGGCGGACAGGGCGAAGCCGCAGAGCACGGCGATGAACAGCACCGGCAGCACCTCACCCTTGTTGAACGCCCCCATGAAGGTGTCCGGGATGATGTGCATGAAGAAATCGACCACGCTGAGCTTGGCCGCTGACGCCGTGTACTGGGCGATGCTGGCGGTGCTCAGGGTCGCCGGGTCGATGTTCATGCCCACGCCAGGCTGGAACAGATAGACCGCGCCGAGGCCGATGAACAGGCTGATGACGGTGAGCACCAGGAACAGCAGCAGGGTCTTGCCCATCAGCCGACCCAGGGTGCTCTTGTCGGTCATGCCGGCGATGCCGGTGACGATGGTGCAGAACACCACCGGGGCGATCATCATCTTGATCAGCTTGATGAAGGCGTCACCCAGGGGCTTGAGCGCGACGGCCTGTTGCGCCCAGAAGTGACCGACCAGCACCCCGAGGACCACGGCGCAGAGGATCTGGAAGTATAGCGATTTGGCGAGTTTCATGAGGCATCACCCTTTATTGAAGTTGTGCGGATGCGCTGTTGGGTGGGGTGTGGAGTCTGCTAGCCGGCGAGCCTCCGCGCGGTGGGCGCGTACACGTGGCCGGCGAACAGTCGGCGCGCGGTCCGGACGACCGAGGCCTGGATGGTAGTGCCGTCCGCGCCGCCGCGCGACAGCACCACGTCGATCCCGCCGCTGGGATGCTCCAGGCGGACGTGGGTTAGGTCACGCGCCGACTCACCCAGCAGCTCCATCACCACCGTGTCCGGGGTGACGCAGGCGGTGGCCAGGCCGATGGAGCCGGTGATGGCCAGCGCCCGGTGGCAGCTGTGCGGCATGAAGTAGCGCACCTGCAGGGTGCCGCCGTGCTGGGGCGCGGAGATGAGTACCGGCTTGGGGATCACCTTGCCGCTGACATCGCCCAGGCCCATGGCCCGACCCGCCTGCAGACGCAGGTCTTCCAGCCGCGCCAGCAGCGCCGCGTTGGCGTCCAGTTCGGCCGGCCGCTCGCTGCCGGTCACGCCCAGGTGGCGGGCCTCGACGATCATCATCGGCATGGCCATGTCGATGCAGGTCACGGGCACGCCATCGAAGACGTCGGTGGCCTGGCCGGTGGGGAAGAGCTTGCCGGTCTTGCTGCCCACGGCGTCGAGAAAGGTCAGCTGCACCGGCGCGGCGGTGCCGGGCACGCCGTCGATGGCGGTGTCGCCCTCATAGCGCACCAGGCCGCCGGGCGTATGCACCAGAGAGTCGACGAAGCTGTTGGTATTGAGGTTGCGGATACGCACCAGGGTCTTGCCGTCTCTGGCGGCGACCAGCCCCTGCTCCACCGCGAAGGGCCCCACGGCGCAGAGCATGTTGCCGCAGTTGGGCGCGGTATCGACGCGGCGCTCGGCGACCATCACCTGGACGAAGAGATAGTCCACGTCGGCATCGGGATGGCTGGACGGACTGATGATGGCGACCTTGCTGGTCTGGGGGCTGCCGCCACCGATGCCATCGATTTCCAGCTCGTGGCCGGCGCCCATGAGGTCGATCAGCATCTCGTCGCGCTGGACGGGATCACTGGGCAGGTCGCTGGCATGGAAGAAGGGGCCCTTGGAGGTGCCGCCTCGCATGAGAACGCAGGGAATACGTTGCATGACTGCTGACTCTTGTTGATCAATAGCGGTTATTGATGTTCTGGGAACAAGATTGGCAGTCCCGGATAAATCTATCCAATGCAAATATCGTCGCTATTATTCCACCTGGATAATCAATAACCGAAACGTTCGGGCAGAGGCTTTTCATGGACTACGAGCTGCAAGACATTCGATCTTTCGTGAAAATCGCCGAACTAGGCAGCTTCCACGAGGCCGCCGATGCCCTGCACCTGTCGCAGCCGGCCCTGAGCAGGCGCATCAAGAAGCTGGAAGACGGCCTGGGCACGCCCCTGCTCGAACGCACCACTCGTCGCGTCGGCCTCACCAGCGTCGGGCGCGATTTTCTGCCCAAGGCGCGGCGGCTGCTGGACGACTTCGAAGACTCCATCCTCAGCATCCGCGAACTGGCCGAGCGCCAGACCGGCCAGGTCACCCTGGCCTGCATCCCCACCGCGGCCTTCTACTTCCTGCCCTCGGTGATCCGCCAGTACAACGAGCAATACCCCAAGATCCGCATCCGCCTGCTGGACCTCAGCGCCAACGACGGCCTGGAGGCCGTGCTGCGCGGCGAAGCCGACTTCGGCATCAACATGCTCAGCGGTCAGCACCCGGACATCGAATTCGTGCCCCTGGTGCAGGAGCAATTCGTGCTGGCCTGCCGGCGCGACCACGAACTGGCCGGGCGCCCGTCGATCAGCTGGGCCGAGCTGGTCGAGCACCGGCTGATCGGCGTGGGGCGCCTCAGCGGCAACCGGGTGCTGCTCGACCATGCCCTCTCCGCCCGCGGCATTCGCCCCAAGTGGTTCTATGAGGTGCAGCACCTGTCCACCTCCCTGGGCATGGTGGAAGCCGGCCTCGGCGTCTCGGCCATGCCCAGCCTGGCGATGCCGGATGCCGACCACCCGACCCTCGTCAGCGTGCCCCTCAGCGATCCGGAGGTGACCCGGACCCTGGGCCTGGTCTCGCGCCGTGGTGCCTCGCTATCGCCCGCCGCGGAAAAATTCGTCGCCATCCTGCTGGGGCAGTGGAAGACCGAGGCGAGCTGACCGCCTAGCCACCCGCCATGAAAAAGGCCGTCCCCCTCAGGGCGACGGCCTCGGTCGTACCGCTACCGGTTAACTCACTGGGTGCGCGTCACCCGCCAGACGGTGTTGGCCAGGTCGTCGGCGATGAGGACGCCACCGCGCTGATCCACTGCCACCCCGACCGGGCGGCCGCGGGTCTTGCCGTCGTCGCCAAAGAACCCGGTAGCGAAGTCGATGGGCTCGCCGGCCGGACGGCCCTGCTGGAAGGGCACGAAGACCACGCGGTAGCCCACCGGCTTGTCGCGGTTCCAGCTGCCATGCTCGCCGACGAAGACGCCATCGGTGAATTGCCCACCCACCGCCGCGGTGGAAAAGGTCACCCCCAGGGCGGCAACGTGGGAGCCCAGGCTGTAGTCGGGCTTGATGGCGGCGGCCACCTTGGCCGGATCCTGCGGCTGGGCGCGGGTGTCGACGTTCTGCCCCCAGTAGCTGTAGGGCCAGCCATAGAAGCCGCCTTCGCGGATGGAGGTCAGGTAGTCCGGCACCAGGTCCGGGCCGATCTCGTCGCGCTCGTTGGCCACCGCCCAGAGCTGGCCGCTGTCGGGCTGTATGGCCAGGGCGGTGGGATTGCGCACCCCGGTGGCATAGTTCTTGTGCGCACCGCTCTGGGCATCGATCTGCCAGATCACCGCACGATCCACCTCGACGTCCATGCCGCGCTCGCCAACGTTGCTGTTGGAGCCGATCCCCACATAGAGGTAGCGACCATCGGCGCTGGCGACGAGTGACTTGGTCCAGTGGTGATTGATCGCCGCCGGCAGCTCGACCAGCTTGTCCGGCGCGCCGCTGGCCTGGGTCTGGCCGTCCTGATAGGGGAAGCTGACCAGGGCGTCCTGGTTGGCCACGTAGATCCGGCCGTTGGCGAAGGCCAGGCCATAGGGCGCGTTGAGATTCTCGGCGAACACCGTCTTGAGTTCGTACTTGCCGTCGCCATCGGCGTCGCGCAGCAGGGTCAGGCGATTGCCGCCCTTCACCTGGGTGTTGCCCTGGGCCTTGATGTAGCCGGCGATGACGTCCTTGGGCTTGAGCTTGGGCGCATTGCCGCCGCGGCCCTCGGCCACCAGGATGTCGCCATTGGGCAGCACCAGCATCTGCCGCGGAATGCGCAGATCGGTGGCGATGGCGGTGATGGTGTAGCCCTGGGGCACCGTGGGGACGCGATCACCCCAGGGCGCCGGCTGGGCGATCTTCATGCTCGGCAGCAGGCCGCGCTGGGGTTCGGGCAGCTTGGGATCGGGACCGCGGGCCTGGGTGTCGGCGCCACCCTCGTTGCCGCAGGCGGCCAGCAGCACGGCCAGACCCAGGACGCTCAAGGCTCTTGGAGTGCTCATCGGACAACCTCCGAACGCAGATTGGAGAGCGCGATCCAGGCCGCCACCAGGCTCAGCACCGAGACCACCACCGAGAGGATCAGCCCGGCGGGCATCACCGCCCAGGCGTCCTTGGCGTGTTCGAAGGCATTGACCAGCCCCAGCACCCAGGCCAGCAGCAGCAGGAGGAAATAGGCCGCCGGCCGGCGCCCGCGGAAGCGCGCGCCGAACAGATTGCCGAGGGCGAACAGCAGGGCCAGCCCGGACAGCAACAGCGCGCCGGCGATCAGCCAGGCGGCGAAGTTGGCCCACTGGATCTGCATCGTCTGGTAGTAGGCGATGTCGCTGAGCAGGCCGCCGATGAACAGCGGGACGGAGCCGGCCAGCAGCAGCGCGTGCAGCGGGCCGGGCCGGACAGGGTGGTAATGGTGGGCAGCTACGGTCACTGACGACTCCTTTTCATGACGGGACGTGGCAGGGCCGGGCAGCCACTGCGCAGCGCGAGACGCACTGAAAAGGATTGCGCGCGCCCAGGGTTAGTTCAGCCGTTTCGCCTGGCGGACACCTCTTGCAAAAGAAGAGATAATGACAGTCCCATTGCAGCCACGGCCTCTGCCTGGCGCCTGTAGGGCCGGGCCGTCACTGCAATCCGTTGTCCAGCCGCCGACCGACGGGCTGGACGTCACTTCGTCCATAGGAATCTCTTGCGCATGACCTCCTCCCGGTCCGTCGACCAGGCCTCCCGGCGCGCGGCCATCGTCCTGGCCTGCTGCCTGCCCAGCGACGTGCTGCTCTATCTCGTCCTGCCCATGTACGCCCCGGTCTTTGGCATCAGCCTGATCGAGGCCGGCATCCTGCTGGCCGCCAACCGGGTGATCCGCATCGTCGGCTATGGCTATGTGGTGCAACTCTATGCCCGCTTTGGCGATCGCCGCAGTCTTGTCGTGGCCTCCGCAGTGGCCGCCCTCTGTGCCCTGGGCAACGCCCATCTCTCCGGCTTCTGGGCCCTGCTGGGGCTGCGTCTGGCCTGGGGCCTGAGCTTCGCCACCTTCAACCTGTCCACCCAGGTGCTGGCTACCGCCGACCCGGCCGGTGCCGCCCGGCGCACCGGTACTTCCCGGTCGCTGATCGCCATCGGCCCCATGCTGGCGCTCTCCGTAGGCGCCTGGCTGACCCTGCAGTACGGACCGCGCGCGGTGCTGCTGCTGAGCAGCGGGCTTTGCCTTATCGGCCTGCTGCTGGCCCTCGGCCTGCCCCGCGCCGGGCACGAATTGCCGGCGCCCGGACGCCGCCTGCGCTGGCCGGATCGCATCGTCACCTGGTCCTTCATCGAAGGGGTGACCCTGGACGGCCTGTTCATCTTTGGCCTGTCGGCCTTTTCCCAGGCGGTACTCGGAGGCAATGCGGTGCTGGTCGCCGGACTGCTGATGGCGCTGCGCTATCTGTCCGACATGCTGCTCAGCCCGCTCGGCGGCCGAGCGGCGGATCGCTATGGCGCGGCGCCCATGCTGGTGGTCTGCTCGACGCTGACGGCCCTGTCGCTGATCGCCTTCGGCTTTCACTGGCTGATCCTCGGCGCGGGCGGGGTGCTGATCCTGCGCGCCCTGCAGATCCCCCTGGTGGTGACCCTGGTCGCCACACGCCATCCCGGTCAGGCCCGGCTGCCGGCGCTGGCCTCCAACGCTATGTGGCGCGACGTGGGTGCCAGCGTCGGCCCGCTGCTGGCCGGAGTGCTCATTCCGCTGGTGCCTTCGACCCTGCTGTATCCGCTGTCCGGCCTGGCGATCCTGGCCAGCTCCCTGGCCTGCCTGAGATTGAAGCCGGCGAGCGAATGAGGCCGCCAGCCCTGGCACCGCTTCCGTGCGGAGGGGTGCCAGGGCTGGCCGTGGGCTACTTGCCTTTGGCCTGTAGCACCGGCTCGCTGACGCCCTTGACGCCGACCAGGGTCAGGCTGGTCAGCAGCACGTTCTGCGGGCCCTGGTAGGCGTCCACCGGCTTGTACCATTCCGCCAGCGAGTGGGCACTGCCGCCCTCCCCGCCACCGCTGATGGTCATGGCCGGAATGCCCAGCGACATGGCGGTGTTGGAGTCGGTGCTGCCGCCACTGAGGGTGACCTTGGCGCCGCCGGTGACCGCCGCGATGGCGCGCTGCGCCGTCTGCACCATGGGCGAATCCTCCGGAGTGCCCCCGGCCGGACGATCGCCGATCAGCTTGATGTCCACCGAGATCTGGTCGGTCTCCCAGCGCTGGTTCTCTTCCTTCACCGCGTCCTGCACCAGGGCCAGGATCTCCTTCTCTTCGGCCAGCAGCGCGGTCTCTTCGTTGGATCTCATGTCCAGGGTCAGGCGCGCCTCGCCGGCGATGGCGTTGACCGAGGTGCCGCCCTGCACCGTGCCCACGGTGAAGGTGGTCTTGGGCTCCTTGGGCGGACGGACCTCGGCGATCTTGGCGATGGCGCGACCCATGGCGTGGATGGCGCTGGGTCGGCCGAATTCGGCGAAGCTGTGGCCACCCGGTCCCTTGAAGGTCATCTCGTATCTGTGGCTGCCGGTACCGCGATTGACGATGCGGCGCACGTCGATGCCGTCCACCGAGATGAAGCCGTCGATGCCCTGGCGATCCTTGAACAGCGCCTTCACCCCGCGCAGGTTGCCCAGCTCTTCCTCGCCCACGGTGCCGACGAAGACCAGATCGCCCACGGTCTCGATGCCGCTCTTGTTCAGGGCATCGATCACCGACAGCAGCGCCGCCAGGCCCCGGGCGTCATCGCCGATCCCGGGGCCGTAAGTCTTGCCGTCCTTTTCCTTGAGGGTCAGGTCGGTGCCCTCGGGAAACACCGTGTCCAGGTGCGCCGACACCACCAGCTGCGGACCCTGGCCAGTGCCCTTGCGGGTGGCGATCACATAGCCTTCCGGGGCGATGCTGGCGTCCTTGAGACCCAGCTCCTGGAAGCGCTTGAGGTAATACTCGGCGCGCACCTTTTCCTTGAACGGCGGCGCGGGAATCTGGGCGATGTGCTTCTGTTCCGTGAAGGTGCGGCCATCGTCGGCGCGTAGCGCTTCCAGGGCCTTGGCGACCCGGGCATCGCCCTGGACGGCGGACAGGGAACCCTCGCCCCCCGGCGCGGCAGCCAGGGGCAGCGCGAGGGTGGCGGTCGCAGCGGTGAGCACTAGAGCGGAAAAGCGGTTGGCCAAGGCCGAACGAGCAAAAGACATCTGACACTCCCATTGCCTGAATTGGTATTCCGATCGAGCGAAATCGTAAGACGAATGCGCTCTACCTGACCCTAGGTGCCTGCGAAGGAAAGGTCAAAGAACCGGGCGCTCTCGGATATGTGTCGTCGTTCAGGGTGCCGGCGCGACTCAGGCGTCCAGCAATCTGCGCCCCTCGTCCGCCAGTCGCCGCAGCCTGGGGCAGATCTCGGTGCCGCGCTCGGCCATGGCGGCCGACCAGCCCTCCAGGGTGCTGACGATGCGCGCCAGCCCGCAGTCATCGGCGTAGTACAGTAGGCCGCCGCGATAGCGCGGAAAGCCGTAGCCGTGCAGCCAGATCAGATCGATGTCCACTGCCTGCTCGACGATGCCCTCCTCCAGCAGCCAGGCCGCCTCGTTGATCATCACGAACAGGCAGCGTTCGAGGATCTCCGTATCACTGTGGCTGCGTGGGGCGATGCCCCGGCGTTGACGGTGGGCGGCGAGCAATTCCGCTACCCCCGGATCCGCCTGCCCTTGGCGTTGACCTGGCTCATACCGGTAATAGCCGGCGCCGGACTTCTGCCCGAGCCGGCCGGCGGCGTGCAGTTGCTCGATGAGGTCACAGGCCCGCTCGGCAGGGCTGAGGGATTCACCCCGCCCCTGGCGATTGCGCCAGGCGATGTCGATGCCCGCCAGGTCACGCAGTTCGAAGGGGCCCATGGGAAAGCCGAAGTCACGCAGTACCCGGTCGACCTGTTCCGGGGCAGCGCCCTCCTCCACCAGCAGGGTCGCCTCGCGCTCGCGCACCGCCAGCAGGCGATTGCCGACGAAGCCATGGCAGTTGCCCACCGCCACCGTGGTCTTGCCCAGGCGCTCGCCCAGTTGCACGGCAGCCGCCAGCACCGCCGGCGCGACCGTGCGGGTGCGGACCACCTCCAGCAGCCTCATCACTTGCGCCGGGCTGAAGAAGTGCATGCCGATCACCGCCTCGGGCCGCCCGGTCACCGCGGCGATGGCATCGATGTCGAGATAGGAGGTATTGGTGGCCAGGATGGCACCGGGCTTGGCCAGCCGATCGAGCTGGCGAAAGACCTCCTGCTTGACCGCCAGATCCTCGAACACCGCCTCGATGATCAGATCAGCATCTGCTACCGCGTCCAAGGTCGCTTCACAGCGGATCAGGGCGGCGCGGGCACCGGCCTGCTCCGCCGTGAGCCGCCCCTTGGCCAGGGCGCCGGAAAAATAGCTGTCGATCGTCGCCCGTCCGCGCTCCAGCGCCTGAGGCTGGGTATCGATCAGAACGGTCGGTATACCGGCATTGGCGAGGCAAAGGGCAATACCGCTACCCATCAGACCCGCACCGATGACCGCCACCTGCCGTAATTCCACGGGTGGCGCTGCCTTGGCCAGGGCCCGATTGCGCCCGGCCAGGGCACGTTCGGCAAAGAACACATGGCGCAGGGCGCGTGCCTGAGCGGACTCACGGAGCGCAACGAACAGCTCGCGCTCGCGCTGCAGCGCTTCGCTGAAGGACAGCTGCCAGGCACCCCGCAGGGCTTCCAACGCCTGCACCGGTGCTTCCTGCCCAGGTAGCTTGCGCAGCAGCGCACGGGCCTGGGCCTCGAACGCCTCAAGATCGAAAGGCGCCAGGTGACGTTCGGCGGTTGGCCTTACTGCAAGCCCCGGATGCTCAAACAAGAAGGCCTGAGCCAGCGCCAAGGGCTCACCCTGCCCCAGTCCATCGATCAGCCCGGCGGCGAGCGCTGCGCCGGCATCCAGGCGGGTACCGCCCACGATCATATCCAGTGCCAGCGGCGCGCCCACCAGCCGCGGCAGCCGCTGGGTGCCGCCCGCACCCGGTATCAGGCCCAGGCTGACTTCCGGCAAGGCGAAGGTGGTACCGGTCAACGCGATGCGGTGATGACAGGCCAACGCCAGCTCCAGGCCACCACCGAGAACCGTGCCGTGCAGTGCGGCGATTACTGGTTTGGGCGAAGCCTCGACTGCCGCCAGTACCTCGGGCAGATGGGGCTCCTGCAGCGGCAGGTCGAATTCGCGAATGTCGGCACCGGCGATGAAGGTCCGCCCGGCACAGGTGATCACCAGGGCCTGGATCCCGTTGTCCGCCAGGGCCTCCTGCAGCCGAGCCAGGAGCCCCGCGCGTACCTCGCGAGATAGGGCATTGACCGGGGGATTGTCCAGGGTGATGACGCCCAGGGCGTCGCTGCGGTGGAGGGTTACGGTCGTCATAGGGTCTCCCGAAAGGTCAAAGCAGCGACAGCGGATAGCTGGCGATGACGCGGACGTCATTGGCGTCGCGTGAGAAGTCGGAGCGGTAGGTGGCGCTGCGCAGACGTAGGTTGAGGCCCTTTAGCGAGCCACCCTGCAGCACGTATTGCAGCTCCACATCCAGTTCCCGTTCCCCGCCTGACTGGCCACCGCGCAGTTCTGCCTGGCTGCCACGCACGAAGCGCGTCATGAAGTTCAGGCCAGGAATGCCGAGCTGGCCCAGGTCGTAGTCGTAGCGCGCCTGCCAGGAGCGCTCATTGGTCTCGGCGAAGTCGCCCACCTGGACGAAGTTGACCAGATAGGGATCGGTGCCATTGATGTAGGGAAAGGCCGTTGAGCCCGACATCTTCTGATAGCCCAGGCCAAAGGAATGGCCGGCGCGCTTGTAGGTACCCAAGGCGCTGAAGGCGCGGTTGTCGATCCGCCCTCCGCGGGCGCGGCCCTCGTCGTCGCTGTCGAATAGCCGCACCTCGGTGAGGAAGGTGCCCCAGTCGCCTTTGCGCCGGTCGGTCAGGCCGAGAAAGCGCTGGCGATAGACGTCTTCCAGCACGGCGTACTGGGCGCTCACATCGGTGGTGGTGCCGAAGCGATAGAGTGCGCCGACGACGTTGAAGTCGCCCCCCTCCAGAGAACCGCTGAAGCGGCGATTCTTGTTGTTCAGCGAAAGGCCATCGGCGCCGGAGCTGTCGCGATAGACCGTGCGCTGGATATTGGCGCCAGTCAGGGTCAGGCCCTTGATTTCCTTGAATTCGAACTGGCTGCCCTCGAAGGTCTGGGGCAGCAGGCGGCCATTGTTGGTGACCAGGGTCGGCCAGCGTGGCAGCAAGGTGCCGACGCGCAATTCGCTCTTGGAGAGTCGCGCCTTGAGGGTCGCCCCGGCCTTGGCGTATTCGTCGGGTGCGCGGCCCTCGTCGTCGACCGGCAACAGACCGGTGCCGGTCCGACCGCGGCCCGAATCGAGCTTCAACCCCACCAGGCCCAGGGCATCCAGGCCAAAGCCGATGGGGCCCTGGGTAAAGCCGGACTCATACTTGAGGATGAAGCCCTGCCCCCACTCCTCCCGCTTTGACTGGCCACTGCCGTCGCGAAAGTCGCGATTCATGTAGAAGTTGCGCAGCTCCAGCGAGGCTTTGCTGTCGTCGAGGAAGCCTTCGGCATAGCTGAAGGGCGATAGCAGGGCAACACCCAACCCTGCCGCCAGGATCGGCTTGTCATGATACCTGTGCATAGGAGATCTCTACCGGGCCCTGGCCCTACCGGTGGCGTGCCAGGGCGATGGAAGGAAGCGCGGCTCAGCGCACCTGGGTCAGGTAGTCAGCGGCGGTGCCAGGGATCTGGCTGTCCTGAATACGGCCCAGGAAGGTGATGGCGCGCTGGACTTCTTCGTCGGTGAGATAGGGGGTCGCCGGGAAGGACTTGCGGTTGTTCTTCCAGGCGGCGGCGTAGACCTCGTCGTTGACCCCTTCGAAGCGGGTGCGTACCGCCTTGGCCGCTTCATCCGGATGCTGGTTGATCAGCTGGGTGGCGTCGCTCAGCGCAGCGAGGAAGGCCTTGACCGTGTCCGGGTGCTGTTGCGACCACTCGCGGCGAGCACTCAGGGCGATGGAGGGATAGCCGTCCAGAGCTTTCACCTGGCCCTCCGACATGTCCAGCAGGGTAAAGCCCTTCTGCTCGATCACCGCGCTGTCCGACGCCGGCGACGACAGCGCGAAGCCATCGATGCGGCCCTGGGCGAAGGCGGCCAGCATGGCGCCGCCGTTGTTCAGGTACAGCAGGGTGAAGTCCTTTTCCGACTGCAGCTTGGCTTCCTGGCCGAGGAAGCGCACCAGGAAGTCGGCGCTGCCGCCGGTGCCGCTGACCGCCAGGCGCAGGCCCTTGAAGGCGGCCAGGCGCTCCTCCACGGTGGAATTGGCGTTCAGCCCCAGGCGGTCGGCCACCTCTTGGCGGATCACCACGTTGCTGGCGTACTGGCCGACCATGCGCCCCAGCAGGGTCACGTCGGCGCCCTTCACCTTGGCGTTGATGGCGTTCTGGATGGCGCAGGAGCAGAACTCCACCGAGCGACTGACCAGGCCGGAGGCCGCGGCGCCGCCGCCCTTGAACTTGACCAGACTGACGTCCAGTCCGTGCTTCTTGAACAGCCCGGCATCCAGCGCCACGAACAGCGGCATGTGCACGAAGCCTTCGGTACCTATGGCCACCTTGACCGCTTCGTCGGCCTGCACGGCAGGGGTCGCGGCCAGCAGCGCGGCGCTCAGGCCGAGGGCGGAAAACAGACGCTTCAGGAACATGGTTGAGACCTCTCTTCTTGTTGTAATGAGTGGATACAGGGCGATCAGATCGAGAGTTCGCGGGCGTCCTGTTCCTTTTTCCAGGGCATCAGCGCGGTTTCCAGTTTGCGTACCGCGGCCTGTAGCAGCAGCGCCAGGAAGATGATCGCCAGCAACGCGGCGAACACTCCGGCGGTGTCCAGCTGGCCGGCGGCGTCCTGCAGCAGGTAGCCCAGGCCGCGGTTGGCCGCCATGATCTCGCCGACGATGGCGCCGATCAGCGCATAAGGCACCGACAGCTTGAGACCGGTGAACACCCACTGGATGGCCGAGGGCAGCACCACCTTGCCGATCAGGTGATGCTCCTTGGCACCCATCAGCCGCAGGATCTCCAGCTGCTCGCGCTCCACGGCGCGCACGCCGCTGTAGGTATTGAGGAACACCAGGAAGAACACGATGGTGGCGGTGAGGATGATCTTCATCTCGATGCCGATGCCGAACCACATGATGAACAACGGCGCCAGCGCCACCTTGGGCAGGCTGTAGATGGAGATGAGGATGGGGTCGAGCAGCTTGGCCAGGGTCTCGTTGCGACCCAGCAGCAGGCCGACGCTGATGCCGGCGCAGGCGCCGAAGAAGAAGCCGGCCAGGGTCTCGACGACGGTGATCCAGCCGTGGGCGAACAGCCGCCCGCTGGAGACCAGCTCGACGAAACGGCCGCCGATCTCGCTGGGCGAGCTGACGAAGAAAGGATCCACCAGCGGTCCCGAGGCGAACTGCCAGGACAGCAGGATGAAGGCGAAGATGGCGACGCGGCCGAGAAAGATGTTCATAGCAGTAATCTCCAGGGGTGGGCCGCTCAGGCGTCTTGGCTCGGGGTGATGAATTCCCACAGATCACCGCAGAGCTGGTGGTAGCGCGGGTCCTTGCGCAGCTGCAGGATGTTTCGGTCGTCACCCAGGGGGATGGTCACGTCGCGCACGATGGTGCCGGGACGGCCGGAGAAGATCAGGCAGCGATCGCCCAGGGCCACCGCCTCGTCGAGGTCGTGGGTGACGAACAGCACGGTCTTCTTCAGCTGCCGACTGAGCTTGAACAACTCGGTCTGCATGCGCATGCGCAACTGGGCGTCGAGCGCCGCGAAGGGCTCGTCCATCAGCAGGGTCTCGGGATCGTAGGCCAGCAGCCGGGCCAGGGCGGCGCGCTTGCGCATGCCACCGGAGAGTTGACTGGGATAGGCCTTCTCGTGGCCTTCCAGGCCGACCAGGGCCAGCAGGTCGCGGATGCGCGCCTGGCGCTCGGCTTTGCCCACGCCGCGAATCTCCAGCGGCACGGCGATGTTGCCGGCCACGTCGCGCCAGGGCAGCAGGTGATCGCTCTGGGTCATGTAGCCGGTGCGGCCATTGATGCCCTTGACCGGCTGGCCGCTGTAGAGCACCTGGCCTTCGGTGGGAGCGAACAGACCGGCTACCATGTTGAGCATGGTCGACTTGCCGCAGCCGGAGGGACCGACGATGGTCACCACCTGGCCCTGCTGGATGTCGACGTTGATGCTGTGGGAAGCCTGTTTCGCCACGCCCTTGACGGTAAACGCCTTGGCGACGTTGCGAAAGGAAATCACGGTGGGCGCCGGGGCGATGCTGCCGATCGGCTCGCGAGGGGTGGCGTTCTTCAGTACGGCGGACATGGCGTTACTCCCGGTTCGAGGACGTGGCGTCGGGTTCAGGACTCATGAACGACGCGACGGCGCCTGACGGTAGGAATGCACACCATGGGAGGTTGATCTGGAAGCTGTTCATAGTGACCTACTTATTGTTATGAGTCAGAAATGAAGCGTTCTTGGATTATGCAAGGGTGAGTCGGGGCGGCAATGGCGCTGTTCCACCCTGTGGAACAGCGTCTGCTCAGCTCAGAACGGTGAGGCCATCGAGGGCGACCACCCCCTGTCCTTGCGGCCTGACCAACAGCGGATTGATCTCGGCTTCCTGCAGCCGCTCGCCCAGGCGCTGGGCCATGTCGGAGAAGGCGACAATGCAGCGCGCGGCGGCCTCGACATCGGCCTTGGGACGGCCGCGAAAGCCATCCAGCAAGGGATAGGTGCGCAGCTCGGCCAGCATCGCCCGGGCGTCATCCAGGGTCACCGGCAGCAGGCGCAGGGTGGTGTCCTGGAACAGCTCGGCGGTCACCCCGCCCATACCCAGCAGCACGGCCGGACCCAGTTGCGGATCGCGGATGAAGCCAAGGATCAGCTCCTCTCCGCCGCTGACCATTTCCTGCACCAAGAAAGCTTCAGGATTGAAGCCGACCCGGGCGGTCACCTCGTCGCGCATCCGTTCCAGGCGTCCGCCGATGTCCGCGGGTCGCTGACGCAGGGCCACGCCACCCACCTCGCTCTTGTGCGGGATGCGGGCGGAAAGCACCTTGAGCACCACCTCCCCGCCCAGTTCGCGGGCGGCCACCTCGGCGTCGCGCGCGTTCGCCACTACCCGCTCACGGGTCACTGGAATGCCGAAGGTCTCGTACAATTGCTTGCTGCGCGCCTCGTCCAGCGGACCGGGTTGCAGGTCCGCCAGAGCCACCGGCTCGGCCGACGGGGCTGCACCAATCTGCCCCTGCTGCTGCCTTGCAAAGCTGCCTTGCAAGGCCAGCGCCTTGAGCGCGCCGGCGCAACTCTCGGGCGCACTGAAGGCCACTCCACCCGAGCCGTTGATGCGCTGCGCCGCTGCCGGCGCATGGGGACTGATATAGGCCAGCACCGGCTTCTGCGAACTGGCCAGGCTGTCGCGGATGGCATCGGCCATCAGGTGCGGCTGGGCCACGCCGGAGGAGCCCACTACGCTGATCACCGCATCGTAATCGGGACTGTCCAGCAGGATGCTGATGGCGCCGCGCATGACCTCGGGCTGCAGCCCTGCCAGGGTCAGGTCGATGGGGTTGCGGTCGAGCACCGCCTGGTCACCGACGTCCAGGGCACGCAACCGGGCAGCCGTCTCCGCGCCTGGCGGTGGAGTCTGGAAGCCGTTGACGCCGAGGTTATCGGCGATCAGGGTGCCAGCCCCTCCGGTGGAGGTGAGGATGGCCACCCGGGTGCCCTGCATGACTCGGCCGCTGGCCAGCGCGAAGGGAATATCCAGCAGGTCGGCGAAGGTCTCGGCGCGGATCACCCCGAGCTGGCGGAAATAGGCCGAATAGAGATCATCCGAGCCGGCCAGGGCGCCGGTATGGGAGGCGGCGGCGCTGGCGCCGGCTTCCGAACGACCGACCTTGAACACCACCACCGGTTTACCGGCAGCACGGGCGCGACCCACGGCGCGGGTGAATTTGGCAGTGTCGCGCAGGCCTTCAAGGTAGAGGGCGATCACTGCAGTGGCCGGATCGTCGGCCAGATGGTCGACGAAATCGGCGACGTCCAGATCCACCTCGTTGCTGGTGGAGATCAGTTTGGAAAAGCCGATGCCGGCCGCCACGCCGCGGGAGAGCAAGGCGCCGAGGATGCCACCGCTCTGGGACACCAGGGCTACCTTGCCCGGCAGCAGGGCGTCCATGTCCAGGGCGCCGCTGGCGGACAGGGTGATGCGCTCGCTGACATTGACCAGGCCGATGGTATTGGGACCGAGGATCCGCATGCTGCCGCGCGCCGCCTGCAACTCGGCCTGGCGGCGGATGCCGCTCTCCCCCGTTTCGCCATAGCCGCCCGCCAGCACGATGGCCGCGGCGCAGCCCAAGGCCGCCAGTTCGGCCACCGCCTGGTTGGCACGTTCGGCGCCGAGCAGGATGACCGCCACGTCCGGCACCTCGGGCAGTTCGGCGATGGAGGGATAGCAGCGCAGGCCATCGATGTCCTCGTAGCGCGGATTGACCGGATAGAGCCGGCCCTGGAAACCATGCTTGCGTAGGAAAGCAATGGGCCGGCCAGAGGTCTTGCGGGCATCGCCCGAGGCGCCGATGACGGCGACGCTGGCCGGACTGAGCAGACGGTCGAGAGCGCTCATCGTTGGCCACCCTTGCTCTTGCGCGCCAGGAAGGCGGCGACCGACTCCTGGTGTTCGCTGGAGGTGTAGCAGATGCCCTGAGCCTGGCTGCCCATAGCCGAAATCTGGCCCTGGGTCAGCTCGAAGGTGTTGTTGAGGATCGACTTGCTCAGGCCTAGCGCCGTGGCCGAACCGGCCGACAATTGCAGCGCCCAGTCCTGGGCCGCCGGGAGCAGATCGTCATGGGGTACTACCCGGTCGATCATGCTGATGCGCTCGGCTTCGCTCGGCGAGACGGTGCGACCGCTGAAGATCAGCTCCTTCGCCCGGCTCAGGCCGACCCGCCGTGGCAGGAAGTAGAGTCCGCCACCATCGGGGATGAGGCCGCGGGCGATGTAGCTCATGGCGAAGGATGCCTGCTCCGAGGCGATGATGAAGTCGCAGCTCAACGCCATGTCGCAGCCCAGGCCGGTCGCCGCACCGTTGACCGCGGCGAGGGTCGGCTTGGGCAGGTTGTGCAACAGCGACACGGCGTGGTGAACCCGTTGCTGGCGCTTCCAGCCGTTGAAGGCCACCGCGCCGGCCGGCGCACTCATGCGCGCCTGCATGCCTTTGATGTCGCCACCGGCGCAAAAGCCCTTGCCGGTACCGGTCAGGATCAGCGCCTTGATCTCGTTGTCGGCGGCGATACGCTCCAGGTGCTCGATCAGCAGGGTGCGCATATCGTCGCTGATGGCGTTGCGCGCCTCGGGACGGTTGAGCGTCAGGGTGGCGATGCCCTGCGTCACCGACAGCTCGATGTGGGTCGAGGATTCGGGGGTTGTCGTCATGGGGGCCTCTCTCTCTTATTCTTGGGTTGATTGGCTGCCCGGATCTGCGCCAGGCTTGAAATCAATCTGCGCGAGGAGACCTGTCATGACAACGGATGCATTCCACCAGGTGGAACACGCTGTCGCCGAGCCGAACGCCGCCGACCTCCCTGGTCAAGGCAAGGCGCCCGCCAATCGTTCGCTGGAGCGCGGCCTGGACGTGCTGCGTGCCTTTCGCCCGGGAACCGAATACCTCACCAATGGCGAACTCAGCGATCTCCTCGGCTTGCCCAAGTCCACCCTCAGCCGCCTGACCCAGACCCTGGTACGCACCGGCTTCCTTGACTACGACGGCGGCCGCAGCGCCTACCGCCTGGCCCCGACCTTTCTCGGCCTGGCCCATGCCATGTACCAGGGCAGCAGCCTTCTGCAGGCCGCTTCACCATTGATGATCAAGGTGGCGCGGGAACACCAGGTCAACGTCAGCCTGGCGGCGGCAGACCGCGACGAGATGATCTACCTGGAATCGATCCGCCTGAGTCAGCGCAAGACGCCGCGCAACGTCCTGGTCGGCCAGCGCCTGCCGATGGACATCACCTCCCTTGGCCGCGCCTCGCTTGCCGGCCTGGGCGAAGCCCAGCGCGAAACCCTGATCGCCACCCTTTGCGCGCGCCGCTGCGATGCTCGTCGCGTACAACTGGAACAGGAGATACGCACCGCCCTCGCCAGCGTGCACGGCAAGGGTTACTGCCTGGCCGCCTGGCAACCTGAAGTGGTAGCCATTGCGACGCCCCTGGGTCTACCCGGCTATCGCAGTCATGCCCTCAATATCAGCCTGGCCACGCCGCTATCGCTGGCGGAGATCGAGGAGTGCTACTCAGGTGTATTGATGGAGTTGGCAGCTGCGATCAAAGAAGCGCACAGAGCCTTACAGGCCTGATCTTCTCAATGGCCTAGCCAATGAGTGGCTTCTTTCCAAGCGCCAACAGTTACCAGCTCTTCCAGCGTCTCAAGCACGATCTTCTCCCAGCTCAGGGCCAGGCGACTGCTACGACGCTCCTTGAGCCGTGCCAGCGCCACTGTCGAGCGAATGCCAGGCCGCTCGATCTCGTGACCGACCAGCTCGCCGCGGTCGATGTCCTGCTGCACGGCGGCGTGGGCGAGGATCGAATAGCCCTGCCCCGCGGCGACCAGCTTCTTGGTCAGGCCGACGCTGTCCACTTCCAGGATTACGTTCAGGCGGACCGTGTTTTGCGCCGCCACCTGCTCAACCAGACGTCTATTGCTGTGTGGCAGCCCGGGCAGAATCAGTGGCACCTCGCCTAGCGCGGACAGCCGCTGCGAGCGACTGGCTTCGCCTGGCGGCCCTACCAGCACCATGCGTTCGCTGAACAGTGGCCGTACCTCGAAGGCCTCCAGTAGCGGCTGGTTGTAGACCACCGCTACCTCGATACGGCCCTGCAGCAGCCACTCTTGAAGCGAGGTACTCAGACCCTCCAGGGCATGCAGTGATGCCTTGGGCCAGCGCTGGCGAAATTTCTGAATCAGCTGGGGACCGACCAGCGAGCCGATCGCGGGCGGCAGGCCTACTGCCAGGTGGCCCCGCTCCTCCTCGGCACTGCTGCGCACATGGTCGGCGGTTTCCTCCAGATACCGCAGCATCACTTCGGCCCGCTCCACCAATCGCGCCCCAGCGGCAGTCAGCTCCACGCCCTTGCCATGGCGGATGAACAGCTCCACCCCCAGTTGTTCTTCAAGCTTGGCGATCTGTCGGCTGAGCGCCGGCTGAGCGACATAAAGTTCTCGCGCCGCGCGGCTGAAACCACCGCACTGGGCAACCTTGACGAAGGACCTAAGCTCGCGGATATCCATGGCAACCCCATGCTTTAAAAGCATAGCTTATGATGAAAATAAGGTTTTTGTCGGCTCATAGCGACTTATCTATGCTCGCATCAAATAGCTTGTAGGGGGAATTGGCTATCCCTACAAGCCAATCACAAGAACAACGACGCCCCCAGGGCTAGGACACGCCATGACTCTGTTGAAGAAATTGCACGTGCAGGTGCTGATCGCCCTGGTCGCTGCCATCATCATTGGCTTCGCCGCCCCAGGCTGGGCCGTGGCGATGAAACCTCTTGGCCAAGCCTTCATCGCACTCCTCAAGATGATGCTCGCGCCCATTGTCTTCGTGACCCTGGTCCACGGCCTCACCCATGTGCAGGACATGCGCAAGCTAGGTCGGCTGGGAGTGAAGTCGCTGGCCTATTTCGAAGTGGTCAGCACCGTCGCCATGTTGGTCGGTTTCGTGCTGGTCAATCTCGTGCAGCCCGGCGACGGCCTGCACGCCACCAACCTCACTGAATCCAGTGCCGCCATCAAGGCAACATCGAGCGCGGGCGAGATCTCGGTAACGAGCTATCTACTCAGCCTCATTCCCCATACCCTCGTCGATGCCTTCGCCAAGGGTGACATCATCCAGGTGCTGCTCATCTCGCTGCTGGCAGGCATAGCCATCAATCGCACCTGCGGCCCTGAGTCCATCGCGGTACGCGCCCTGGATGAAGCCCAGACCATCCTGTTCAAAATGCTTGGCTTCATCATGAAGCTTGCGCCGTTGGGGGCCTTCGGCGCCATGGCCGCCGCCATCGGCAGCTACGGTGGCGACACGTTGCTTTATCTGCTCAAGCTGATCGCCGTCTACTACGCGGCCTCCCTGTTCTTCGTCTTCGGTGTGCTGGGCAGCATCAGCTGGTCGATCGGTCTGCCGTTCATGGCCGTGCTGCGTCTGATCCGTGACGAAATCCTGCTGGTGTTCGGCACGGCGTCCGGCGAGGTGGCCTTCCCGCGCCTGATCGAGAAGCTCAAGCGCAGTGGCTGTAACGAGGTGGTGGTGGGCTTCGTGCTGCCGGCCGGTTACAGCTTCAACCTGGATGGCACCGCCATCTACATGGCTATCGCCGTCGGCTTCATCGCCCAGGCCACTGATACCCCCTTCTCGCTCTGGCAGCAGCTGGGTTTGCTCGCGGTCCTGAGCATCACCTCCAAGGGCGGCACCACCGTGGCGGGCGGCGCCTTCATCAAGCTGGCCGCTACCCTGCAGTCGGTACATGTTCTGCCGCTGAGCGGCCTGGGTCTGCTGTTCGGTATCGACCGCATCATGGCCACCGCCACCGCCTTGACCAATATCGTCGGCAACACCGTCGCCGTGTTTGCCATTGCACGCTGGGAGGGCAGCTTCGACAGCAATGCCTTCGTCCAGGCCACCGGCAAACAGCCCGGGCGCAGCCTGCTGCGCCCCTCCGCCGCGGCCATCCGAGAGGCCCGGACGGAAGCCAAGGCCGAAGCCGTCGATACCTCTTCCTCTTCCACCCTGCGTTCTTGACAGGACATCACCATGCATCGTCTCGACCCCGTCGACCCGCAGCACCTCAGCGCGGCGCAACAAGAGATCTACGACCGGATCGCCAGTGGTCCCCGTAAGGGTGTCCGCGGCCCTCTCGCCATCTGGCTGCACCGCCCCGAACTGGCAGCCTGTGCCCAGGCGCTTGGGCGCTACTGCCGCTACGACAGCTGCCTTGAGCCGCGGCTTTCTGAACTCGCCATCCTGTTGCTGGGCCGCCATTGGCTCGCTGAATACGAGTGGGCCGCACACAAACCCTTCGCCCTTGAGGCCGGGCTGGATCCCGCACTCATCGAGGCCATCCGGCTTGGCCGAGAACCCGATTTTCAGCGTCAAGACGAGCAGCTCGTTTACCGCTTCATCCGGGAGTTGCACGAGCAGCGTCAGGTCAGCGATGCCCTCTACCAAGCCTTTGTTGCCGAGCTGGGCAACGACGCGGCGGTCGACCTGGTCGGCATCGCCGGCTACTACACGCTGATTTCCATGACCATCAAGGTGTTCGAGGTTCCGCCACCCGCCGGTGTCGCCCCCGAATTGCCCGCCACCCTTGCCTGAGGAACCTTTTATGACCGACCAACTTCCCCGTAGTGACCGCCTCCAGGGCAAGGTCGCCATCGTCACCGGTGCCGGTTGCGTCGCCGCCGGCTGGGGCAACGGCCGCGCGGTGGCTACCCTGTTCGCCCTGGCCGGCGCCAAGGTGTTTGCCGTGGACCGCGACCTCGGCGCGCTCGAAGAAACCCTGGCGCGCATTCGCGAGGCCGGTGGCGAGGTGACCCCTCATGCCTGCGACGTGACTGACAGCGATGCCGTGGCGGCCATGGTGCAGGCCTGTCAAGCCACCTATGGCCAGGTCGACATCCTGGTCAACAACGTCGGCGGTTCGGCCGCCGGCGGCGCCGTCGCCCTGGCCGAGGAGCGCTTCGATGCCCAGATCGCCCTTAATCTCAAGAGCGTCTACCTGACCTGCAAGCACGCCCTGCCACTGATGGAAGCCCAGGGCAGCGGCGCCATCGTCAACACCGCCTCCACGTCGGGTATCCGCTGGACGGGCTCGGCCCAGGTCGCCTATGCCGCCAGCAAGGCCGGGGTGATCCAGCTGTCGCGGGTAACAGCCGTGGAGTACGCACCCAAGGGTATCCGGGTGAACACCGTGGTCCCCGGCCAGTTGCACACGCCCATGGTCGAAGCACGCCTGGCTGGCCAGCGTACTGGTGGTGACGTCAGCAAGCTGCTCGACACGCGCCTGGCGCGCATTCCCCTGGGCTTCATGGGCGACGGCCGCGATACCGCCTTCGCTGCGCTGTACCTGGCCAGCGACGAGGCGCGCTTCGTCACCGGGACCGAGATCGTCGTCGATGGCGGCATGACCGCGCGCTGCGACTAACGCATCCAGGGCGGCGCTGCTCGCCCTGATTTCTCCTTTTCTGCCCCGGAGCGCCCGATGGACGACGCCTACGTCACCCCTACGCGCCGTCGCTTCCTGAAGCAGGCAACCCTCGCCGCAGCCACCTTGGGGCTGGGCGCCGGCCCTCTCCTCAAGACCCATGGAGCCACCATGTATTCTTCGCCTGCCCTGACCGGTTCCTGGGACTGCCACACCCACATCTATGGTCCCTGGGCGCGCTTTCCCCTACCGGCAAACGCCGCTTACACCCCGGCACCGGCCCCCTTCAGCGAGCTGCTTGCCCTGCATCAACGCCTGGGCATCAGCCACGGCGTACTGGTCCAGGCAGCGCCCTATGGGACCGATCACAGCGCCATCCTCGCCGCCATTGCGCAAAGCGGTGGCCACTATCGCGGCGTTGGCCTGATCAACCAGGACACAAGCGATACGGAGCTGCAGGCACTGCATGACGGCGGTCTGCGAGGCATCCGCTTCAATCTGATGGGGCACCTGCCCGGCGCCCGCGACCCGCAGCAACTTCGCCGTCTGGCCGAACGCGTCGCCCCGTTGGGCTGGCACGTGCTCATCCATGGCGAACTACCAACCCTGCTGCCCTTCCTGGAACAGTGGCGCACCCTGCAGGTGCCGCTGGTGATCGATCACATGGCACGGCCCGACCTCACCCAGCCGCTGGATGAGCCAGCTTTCGCCGCGCTGCGCAAGGAGCTGCAGCGCCCTGATCGCTGGATCAAGCTGTCCGGCATCGATCGCGCCATGCAAGGCCAACCCGGTCCCTGGCCCCACGCCTTAGATCGCGTTCGGCAACTCCTCGAATGCGCACCGGAACGGGCCCTCTGGGGTAGCGATTGGCCGCACCCAAACATCAAGGGACCCGTCCCTGATGATCGCCAGCTGTTGGATTTTGTCCTGCAGGTCTGCGACAGCCGCGCCTTGCAACAGGCCGTACTGGTCGACAATCCCAGCCGGCTTTACGGCTAGACGCCCTGCTCACCCAAGGAGAGCCTATGGACGCTTTCGAATGGCAACCGAGTCGTCGAGTGCCCGATCCGGCCGTACGCGAACTGGATCCACGCTTTGCCCATTACCGCCTCGCCCATGCCAAGGTGGAGCGCTTGGCGACCGGACTGCGCTGGGCAGAAGGTCCGGTCTGGTTCGGCGATGGCCGTTACCTGCTGTTCACCGATCTGCCCAATGACCGGATCCTGCGCTGGGACGAAGCCACCGAGACCCTCGGCGTCTATCGCCAGCCCGCCCACCAGGCCAACGGCCTGACCCGTGATCGTCAGGGTCGGCTTCTGGCCTGCGAGCATGGTGGCCGCCGCATCACCCGGACCGAATACGACGGCAGCCTGACGGTGCTGGCTGACAGCTTCGCTGGAAAGCCGCTCAACTCGCCCAATGACATCGTGGTCAAGAGCGACGACAGCATCTGGTTCACCGATCCACCGTTCGGTCTGGTCAGCGACTACATGGGTCGCCAGGGCACGGCGGAGTTACCCGCCAATCTGTATCGCCTGGATCCGGACGGCCAGCTGCACTGCGTCGCCGAAGACCTCGAAGGCCCCAATGGCCTGGCCTTCTCGCCGGATGACCGCACCCTCTACCTGGTGGAGTCTCGCGCACGTCCGCGTCGGATCGTGGCCTATGACGTCGATGACCAGAACCATCTGACCGGTCGGCGCGAACTCATCGATGCCGGCAGTGGGCTACCCGACGGCCTACGCGTGGACGTGGACGGCAATCTCTGGTGTGGCTGGGGCGCTGCCGAGCCAGGACTGGATGGTGTCCGTGTCTTTGCTCCGGACGGCACCGCCATTGGCCACATCGACCTACCCGAACGCTGCGCCAACCTCTGCTTTGGTGGCCCCCGTCGCAACCGGCTGCTGATGGCGTCTACCACCTCGCTGTATGCCCTGTTCGTCAATACCCGCGGCCTGTAGCGGCCGCGTCTGCCTGGAAGCCACCATGAAAAAAACAAGATCCGCTTCGCTCCTCGTAACCACCGGCCTGGCCGGCTTGGTCAGCCTTGCCCCCGCTGTCGACGCGGCCGAACTCAAGATCATCGCCAGCGGCGCGCTCAAAGGCGCCATGGCGCAGTTGCAGCCGGCCTATGAGAAGGCCACGGGCAACACCCTCATCATCTCCTGGGGCCCTTCGATGGGTACCTCACCGGAATCCATTCCTGAACGCATCAAGCACCAGGAGCCGATGGACCTGGCCATCATGGCCGACGAGACCCTCGCCCTGCTCGGCTCCACGGGCGTTTTCGACATGGCGAGTCGTCGCGAGATCGCCGAATCCCGTATTGGCGTAGGCGTGCCCAAAGGCCATGCTCACCCTGATGTGAGCACGGTGGCGGCATTGCGTACGGCGCTCTTGCAGGCGCCGCGAATCGCCTATTCCCAGGGCGCCAGCGGCGTCTTCGTACGAAACGAGCTGTTCCAGCGCCTGGGCATCAGCGAGCAGGTCAAGGGCAAGACGATCGAGATCCAGGGTAAGGAGCTGGTGGGTACCGCGCTGGCCCGCGGTGACGCCGACATCGGCATGCAGCAGGTCAGCGAGCTCAAGGTTACCCCCGGTGTCGACTACCTCGGCCCATTGCCGGAAGAGGTGCAGAAGATCAGCCGCTTCTGCGCTGCAGTGGCCAGCAACACTCCCCACACTCAGGTCGCCAGCGAATTCGTGACCTTCCTGGGCAGTCCCGCCGCTCGGCACTTGCTGGTAGAGAGCGGCCTCGAACCTATCGCTGGAGCGCACCCATGAAGATCCCCGCCATCCTGCTGCTGGCAGGCTCGCTGACACTGGCCAGTGCCCTGGCCTATGCGGCACCGGTAACGCCGCCTCTGACCCCAGACGCTGGTAAAGCACGACAACGTTCAGATCGAAGTCAATGCCCAGGGTAAAGGCCCCGTGATCGTGATGCTGCCCTCTCTCGGCCGTTCGGGTCGCGACTACGATCAGGTGGCCGCCTATCTGGTCGAGCAGGGTTTTCGTGTCGTACGGCCCGAGCCGCGTGGCATAGGCCATAGCCAGGGACCTATGGACAATCTGTCAATTCATGACTTCGCGCGCGATGTCGCCGCGGTGGTGGAGCACGAACACCAGGGTCCGGTGGTAGTCGTTGGTCATGCCTGGGGCAACTTTCCGGCACGACAACTCGCCGTGGATCGTCCGGATCTGGTGCGCGGCGTGGTCCTGGCAGCGGCTTCAGCTGGCAAGGTCCCGCCCGGTTCGACGGAAAAACCGATCAATGCCGAAATGCGGCAGGCCATCGACGGCGCCGGCGATCCCTCGCTGTCCGAGGAGCAGCGCCTGGTTTATCTGCGCAAGGCCTTCTTCGCACCGGGCAACGATCCGCGTGTCTGGCTGAACGGCTGGCATGAGGCCACCCACGAAGCCGAATCCCATGCTCGCAACACCACTCCCGTGGACGACTATTTCGCCGCTGGCAAGGTACCGATTCTCGATCTGCAGGGCGAAGCCGATGCAGTCGCTCCTCGCCGCTTCTCGGTAAGCGCTCTGCCAAGTCACCTTGACCTGCATCATGGATGCACTTAGCAGCAATTTTTGGGTACCAGCTTGGATGCTGAAAAGGTCATTCTATGAGCCTACTCTTTGCTAATAACCGGCTGACTTAATATGCTGAGCACCTTGAGTATTAGCTGATCAGAAATTTGGAGAGCAAATGCGACTTTGTGTTTTCTCGGGCTCAAGCCCTGGGCGATCGCCGTTGTACTCGGAGGCGGCTAACCGCTTGGGGCAAATGCTCGCGAAATCAGGTATTGGCCTGGTTTATGGCGGCGCCTCCGTAGGTTTGATGGGAGCGGTCGCTGACGCGTCGCTAGCAAATGGTGGAGAAGTGATTGGCGTTTTGCCTGGTTTTTTAGCCGAGAAGGAGCTGGCGCACACTGGCTTGAGCGATCTCAGAATTGTCAACTCAATGCATGATCGCAAAGCCCTGATGGCTGAGTTATCTGATGGCTTCATCGCCTTGCCAGGGGGCATAGGCACATTAGAAGAGCTTTTTGAAGTGTGGACGTGGGCGCAGCTAGGCCAGCATGCAAAGCCTTGTGCCTTGCTTAGTATTAATGGCTTCTACGATGGTCTTACCTCCTTCCTTGACCACATCGTAAACGAAGCCTTTCTTAAAATTGAGCACCGGGAAATGCTCATTGTCGCGCGCGATGTAGATAAATTGCTAAGCGCAGTGCTCAGTTACCATCCGCCTAAAGTGGCTAAATGGATAAATCGGGAGAACACATAGTGTCTGAGATGCCTCGGCTGGGATGCGGTGCCGCGATCGTGCACAATGGCCGCATTCTTCTAATCCAGCGTGCGAAAGAACCTGAAGCAGGATATTGGGGCTTACCTGGTGGGAAAGTGGATTTCCTTGAGGAGGTTGAACAAGCTGTCATTAGAGAAATCTCTGAAGAGTTGGGGATCCAGCTTCATGGGCTGACCCTCCTTTGTGTAGTTGATCAAATTGATTCAGATGAAAAAGTCCATTGGGTAGCGCCTGTCTATAAGGTGTCGAGGTACGACGGAGATCCCTATCTGGTCGAGCCAGACAAACATTTAGCTATGGGCTGGTTCTGTAAGGAGACGTTGCCAGCGCTCTTGACGGTCGCCACTCAAGCAGCAATACCGCTATTACGCAACGAGCTGGCCTAATTCCGTGACTGTCCGCCAAACAGGGGCTGGATAGCTAAACGGACGTCCATTTGTGCGGTAGCAGCTCCCCGATGCCACTCGCCCGCTGCGTCGGCAGGCATGTGAGAACATCCTTCAAGTAAGCGTACGGATCATGCCCATTGAGCCGCGCAGACTGGATCAAACTCATGATCGCTGCGGCACGTTTACCACTGCGTAGCGAGCCTGCGAACAACCAATTCGAGCGGCCAAGAGCCCACGGCCGAATCTGATTCTCGCACCAATTGTTATCGATGGGCACAGCACTGTCATCGAGATAGCGCGTTAGCGCTATCCAGCGTTTGAGGCTGTAATCAAGGGCCTTGGCGATGGCCGACCCCTCAGGCACAAGGTGCCTCTGGGCGATCATCCAAGCATGAAGTACGTCAATGATTGGGGATGCTTTTTCTCGCCGTATTCGCTGCCGGTCACCTGGTTCCAGTTCGCGAACTTCTCGCTCCACTTCGTACAAAGCGGCAATGTAGTGCAGCGCTTTTTCGGCGATCTGGCTTTTGTTGGTCGCGTGCAAGTCGAAGAACTTGCGGCGTGCATGGGCCATGCAGCCGATCTCCGTGACGCCCAGTTCAAAGCCTGCCTTGTAGCCAGCGAAGTCGTCGCAGACCAGCTTGCCGTTCCAGTGGCCAAGGAAGGCTCGGGCATGTTCGCCAGCACGGCTCGGACTGAAGTCATAAACGACCGCCGCCAGATCGGAGAACTGGCTGGTGGCATAGGCCCAGACATAAGCGCGATGAGTTTTCTTCGCGCCAGGCGTCAGCATTGGTACCGGGGTCTCGTCGGCGTGGACGACGCTGTGCGTCAGTACGGCTTCGCGAAGCGCATCAACCAGCGGCTGTAATTGCACGCCGCAGTTGCCCACCCACTGTGCCAAGGTCGAACGGGCGATGGGCAGCCCGGCGCGGCCAAAGATTTTCTCTTGGCGATACAGCGGCAGATGGTCGGCGAACTTAGCCACCATGACGTGGGCCAGCAGGCCCGCTATCGGGATGCCTTTGTCGATGACGTGCGCCGGTACCGGTGCCTGTATCAACGTTTCGCACTGTTCGCAGGCCCACTTCCCACGGATGTGGCGCTCGACGGTGAACACGCCGGGCGTGTAGTCGAGCTTTTCGCTGACATCTTCGCCGATGCGCTTGAGGGCGCAGCCGCACTGGCAGTGGCTGTTGTCCGGTTCGTGATGGATCAGCGTGCGAGGAAACTGCGGCGGCAGCTACGTGCGCTTGGGTTGCAGGCGCACTTTGGCTTCGACAGGTGCCGGTTGCAGCGCCTCAAGTTCGGCTTCGATAGCGGCGATATCCGTATCGATCAAGTCGTCGAGCAGGCTGGCTTGATCCGGGCTCAACTGCTCGCTGCGCTTGGCAAACTTGAAGCGCTTGAGCAGCGCGATCTCGTGGGCCAGTTTCTCGTTGACCGACTTGTGATGAGTGATTTGCTTGTCCATCGTCTCGACGCGCTGGATCAACTGCGCCGCCAAGGCACGCAGTTCTTCATGGTTCAATTGATCGAGATTCGGATGTGTAGTCATGCCGCCGATTTTGCCAGAGAGGGCTAGTGGCGGCGATAGACTGATGGGCTAATTGCGCTTGCAAGCGCGCCATTGCAGAAGAGTTAGAGCAACGTGATGGCTCCGCCGGAACCAACGCGTTGCCAAGGTAAACCGAGCACTAAGGCTTGAAGTTGCTCTGCATCTAACTCGACTTCAGAGCCGTGCCGCACGCCCGGCCAAAAGAACCGCCCTTGATTCAAGCGCCGAGCGGCCAGCCAAATCCCTACACCGTCATGCACCAAAACCTTCATGCGATTGGCGCGGCGGTTGGCGAACAAATAAGCACAGTGCGGCTTCGCCGCACCGAATACGGCCACGACCCGCGCCAGCGCGGTTTCAGTTCCGGCGCGCATGTCCATGTGGTCGGTGGCGAGCCAGATGGCGTCGATGCGAATCATCGCAGTAGGTCTCGTAAAAAAGCAGAGCATGCCGCCGCATTTTCTGCTGGCCAGCTCACCACGACTACGCCTTTTGAATGAGGCACTTCGATTCGAATCGCCGCAGGAAGAACCTGATGCGTCGCTATCGACGGCCCTGCCTTGACCGGAATAAAGGCAGTTTGCAGTGCCAGGTTTTTCTGCCCATGCACCCGAATCCATTTATGAACGAGGTTGGCATTGAGGTTGTGGGTCAAGGCGACATTGGCAATTGAGGTGTCAGCCTGCGCACACTCGGCGATGATCTGGGCCTTAAATGACTTGGAATAGGAACGGCGTTCTTGTGGCATGGGCGTCCGCTTAAAAAGGCTAAAAATGGTGTCCACTTAAATTTAGGTGGACACCATCGCCTTAAGCGATGACATCAGGAAGGTGTGTTGCCCGGACGGTTACGCTTCTCGGGCGTGCTCAAGAGCATGCTGGGCGATCGGGTACAGGTGGTGGTGTTGAAGAACGCTGGCCACGCCATGGCCCCGGAACAGCCCAAGGCCATGGCCGACGCCATTGGTGCCTTTGCCAGGGACTGCTACAAGGAGCCGTCGCGCACCTGAGGTGCTGTAGCGAATAAGGCTAGGCGCAGCCTTATCCGCTGCTAGCTTCTTCTCTTACGACTTGGCAGGGCCATCCTGCCAAGTCGCTCAGCTTTGGCTTACAGCCCATACACCCGCTTAGCAAAACCCGCGATGGCATCGGCCATGGCCTTAGGTTGTTCAGGCGCCATGGCATGCCCCGCATCGGCGATAACCTGGTGTTCCACCCGCGCGCCCAACATGCCTTTTAGGATGTTCGGGATGACCACGGCGTCATGCTCACCTTGCAGGTCCAAGATCGGAACCTGGGAGCCAGCCGACCAGTAACTCTCTACTGGCGTGTGGTCGCGGGCATAACCTTCGGCGTCGTGGGTAGCCTCATACCAGCCGGTCAGCCACGAGCGAGGATCATTACCCGGCGCGAAAAACGCCTGCTTGAGGTAGGTCAGCCGCTGCGCCTCAGGCAGGGCATAGTTGCCGGAGCCATTGATGGCTTCCTTGAGGCGCCCATAGGGTTTTTCCTTGGAATCCGGCGGCAGCTTGCCGATCGAGGCAGCCGCCAAGACGATGCCCTTGACCAGATCCGGGCGATCTACTGCCAGCACGCGCGCTGGCTGGCTACCCCAGGCATGCCCCACCACCACTGCCGGCCCACTCTTCACCTCGTCGAGCACCTGAGCTACGTCACCGGCGAAGTCATGGAGTGTCAGATTGGCCATCGGCGCCTTGCTGCCATTGACGCCTCGTGGTTCAGGCCGCAGGACCCGATAACCATCGTCGGCGAGCCGTGCGGCAACCGCATCGTAGTCGTGGGCGCCGCGGCCCAACGACGGCAAGATGACGATGACCTTGCCCTTGCCTTGGTCGAGCACCTGGATACTGACTTCACCCTTCACACTCTGAAACGTACGCACGGGTTCTGCAGCCAGGGTGGCGAGGGTCAAAGTGAGGGCGCTGAGGGCGAGGCAGCCGGTCGTAAAACGCTGTTTGATCATTGCACCTGTTCCTTGTTGTTATTCGACGTCACGCCCTTGGGCGTGATCCCCGACGGTGGTGCAAAGCCTCAGGTGGAACAAATGCTTTATCCGGATGGATTTCCATAGCGTTTCGGCATGAGCATGCATATGCCGAAACGCTATGAAGAGCCATGTTGAAAAGGTTTTGGCGGGTGCTCGAAGGGCCGTCCTAAGCTGGCGCGACTCCTACAAGAACAAGGGCCGCCCCCATGCCAACCCCATCCCTTCACACAGAACCCTGTCTCGATCCGGTCGTACAGCGAGCGTGCCGAAAAGCGGCCTTGCGCCTGGTACCGCTGCTGGCCCTCGCCTACTTTTTCAATTACCTCGACCGGACCAATGTCGGTTTCGCCTCCCTAACCATGAACGACGATCTGGGGCTCACCGGTGCTCAGTTCGGATTCGCCGCCGGGATCTTCTACCTCGGCTACTGCCTGTTCGAAGTCCCCAGCAACCTGGCACTCTACCGGTTCGGCGCGCGACGCTGGCTGGCGCGGATCATGATCACCTGGGGGCTGTGCGCGGCAGCTACCGCCTTGGCACAGGGGCCGACCAGCTACGCCGTAATTCGCCTTCTGGCCGGCATCGCCGAGGCAGGTTTTTTCCCCGGCGTGATCTTCTTTTTGTCACTGTGGTTTCCGGTGCAGTACCGCACTCGGGTAATGGCCTGGTTTCTCTTCGCCATTCCGCTGTCGTCGGTGCTCGGCGGCCCGTTGTCTGCCGCGATGCTTCAGCTCGATGGTCTCTGGGACTATGCCGGTTGGCAGTGGCTACTGGTACTGCAAGGACTACCTGCCTGCTTCCTCGGCCTACTCTGCCTCAAGCTGCTGGCGGATCAGCCGTCCGAGGCCTCTTGGCTGAGCCTGGAAGAACGCCAGACCCTGCAACGGGCACTGGATACCGAGCAAGCCACCAAAGGCACCCACAGCTTTCGGCAGTCACTCAAGGATGGCCGCGTCTGGTTGCTGGCCGCCATTCTCTTCAGCTACATCATCGGCATCCTGGGCATTGGTGTCTGGTTGCCGCAAATCCTCAAGAGTCACCACCTCAGCACCCTGCAGATCGGCTGGATTTCCGCTGTGCCCTACATCATCGCCAGCGGCGCCATGCTGATCTGGGCGAAGGTCCTGGCGCGCAAACGCCGCTACATTCTGCACCTCGCCCTCACCTGTGGTACCGGCGCGGCAGGCTTCCTGTTTTCGGTGATGTTCAACGAGCTGCTGCCGGCCCTGATCGGGCTCACCGTTGCGCTGATCGGCCTGTGCTCGGTACGTACCTGCTTCTACAGCATTCCTGCCACCTTTCTCAGCAAGCAGGCCGCAGCGGGTGGCATCGCTTTCATCAACGCGACCGGCAGCCTCGGTGGTTTGGTCGGCCCCTACGCGGTAGGCTGGCTAAAGGACGCAACCGGCTCCTTTACCGCCGGCTTGCTGGGCATGGGCTGCATGCTGTGCCTGGCCACGCTGCTGACTGGAGTGCTGGGTCGGGTCGCGCACCGCGACCGGATCAAAGGCGTGCTCGTGGATGCTGTAGCTACTCCGACTACCCCCTGACGGAAGCCGCCCGGCATCGGCCAGCCCCGTCCGAGGCTGGACAGCGAGTCGAGCACTACTTCGGTGCGCCAGACTCGCTCTCAGCCCGGTACCACCAGTCCCTTGGCGCGGTAGGCGTCGATGTCGATGCCATAGGCGCCCGAGGGTTTCACCTCGCGGACGCTGACCAGGCGGCCCTGCTCATCGAGCGGATTGCGCGCCAGGTCGAGCACCCGCTCCGGTCGCGGCTGTTTGCTGGCGTCCAGCACGATCAGCACGCGCGGCTTCAGTTTGCTGCCGGCGTCGAAGCCGATAATGATGCCCACCTCGCCGGTGCTCAGCTCGACGATCTCGCCCGGCGGATAGACGCCGATTAGTTGGATGAAGGCCAGGACGACGACTTCGTCGAATTGCGTGCCCCGGGCTTCGAACAGCACGCGCAGGGCTTCCAGGCTGGAACGGCCTTCGCTGTAGGGCCGATCGCTGGTGATGGCGTCGTAGGCATCCACCACGGCGATGATCCTGGCTTTGAAGGGGATGCGGTGCGCCGGCAGCTGGCGAGGGTAGCCCTTGCCATCCATGCGCTCGTGGTGGGTATGGGCGACGTCGACGGCGGCCGGCGGCACCTCGCTGTTGGCCATCAGCAACTGATAGCCGTAGGTGGTATGGGCCTGCATGAGGCGAAATTCTTCGTCGGTCAGGCGGCCTGGCTTGTTGAGGATCTCGTCGGGCACCTTGATCTTGCCGACGTCGTGCAGCATGCCGCACACCCCGAGCTCTTCCAGTTCGAGAGGCAGCAGGCCCAGCGCCTTGCCCAGGGCGATGGCATAGAGGGATACGCGCAGGCAGTGCTCGGCGGTGTAGTGGTCGCGCTGCTTGATGCGCGCCAGCCAGAGGGTGGCCGCAGGGTGCTTGAGCACGCTCTCGACGCACTCGCCGACCGCGCGGCGCACTTCACCGACGTCGAGTTCCTTGCCGAACTTGACGGCGTCGAGCATGCGCATCGACACGGCGCGGGCTTCGCGCCACACCGGTTCGGTGGTCTTGACCTCATCCCGGTAGTCGACGGCATAGGTCTTGGCCTGAGCGCCTGCCGACAGGCTGGCGGACAGCGGTGTCACCGTATGGCTCTGGCGGCGATCCACCCAGACGAATTCGCAGGTCTCCTGCAGGGTGCGCAGGTCGTGCGCGTTCTGGATAGGAAAGCCCTGGAACAGAAAGGGTGTGCCCTCCCAGGGTCGATCCAGTTCACAGACGTACATCCCCAGCTGCAATTGGGAGACAGGTACTTTGAGGCTGTATTGGGGCAGCGCCATGGTTTCTCTGCGAGCGCGTCGATGGACGGAATTAAATAGGTATTGCAATAACTATTGATACCAAAAAGCCACTACTCGGGGAAGCGCCCGGCGGGCTCACGCCGATGAGCCGGCAAAAAAGGGCGGCCAAAGGTAACCGAATGTAAAAAGAGCGGGCGCGCGACCGCCGTCAGCGCGCCCTGCCCTTCAGGCCAGTTTGAAGCGGCGCACCAGCGTTTGCAGTTCACCGGCCAGTTCCGACAGTTGCTCGCTGGCGCCCACGGTTTCACGGTTGCCATCGCTGGTCTGCACCGACAGATCGCGGATGCTGATGAGGTTGCGGTCCACCTCGCGGGAGACGTGGGCCTGCTCTTCGGAGGCGGTGGCGATCTGCAGATTGCGCTCGTCGATCAGCCGTACCGCCTGGAGGATGTCGCTCAGCGCCGCGCCGGCTTCCTGGGCGATCACATAGGTAGCCTGGGCCTGGGTGGTGCTGAGCTGCATGGAATCCAGGGCCTCGGTGGAGCCCTTCTGGATCGCCTGGATCATCTGCTCGATCTCGCGGGTCGAGGTCTGGGTGCGATGCGCCAGGGCGCGGACCTCGTCGGCGACCACGGCGAACCCGCGGCCCTGCTCGCCGGCGCGGGCGGCCTCGATGGCGGCGTTGAGCGCCAGCAGGTTGGTCTGCTCGGCGATGGCGCCGATCACGTTCAGCACCTGGCTGATGTCCTGCGCCTGCCCGGCCAGACCGCCCACCTGCACCGAGGTCGACTGCACCTGCTCGGTAAGGCGCTGCATGGCGTCCAGGGCCTGGCCGACCTTGGCATTGCCGCTTTCCGCGGCGACGCTGGAGTCCCGCGCGGCCTGGGAGGTGGACGAGGCATTGCGGGCCACCTCTTCCACGGCGGCGCTCATCTCGGTGACCGCGGTGGCGGCCTGGTCGATCTCGGCATTCTGGCTGGCCAGGGCGCGACTGGCCTGGTCGGTGACGGCGTGCATGGTGCGCGCGGTCTCGCTCAGGCGGCCGGAGGAACGGGAGATGCCATGCAGGGTGTCCTTGAGGTTGTCCTGCATCTGCGCCAGGGCGCGCATCAGGCCGGCGGCCTCGTCCTTGCCGGTGGGATCTATCCTGCCGGTCAGCTCGCCCTCGGCGATGGCGTTGGCCACGGCCAGGGAGTCGCCGATCGGCTGGGCCAGGCTGCGGGTCAGGCGCCAGGCCAGCAGCAGGGTCACCAGCACCGCCAGCAGCATGATGCCGACCACGATGCTGACGCTGCGGTCATAGATGCCAGTGGCCGCCTCCCCGGCGTGGCGGGCGCCTTCGCTGTTGAATTCGCGCAGGCGCGTCAGTTGCTCCTGGTAGCCTTCGGCGCGCTGGCGCTGCTCGCCATTGGCCAGCTTGAGCGCCTCGGCGCGGTCGCTGGCGGCCAGGGTGACGACGCGATCCAGCTCGTCCAGGTAGCCCTTCATTTGCAGCGCGGCCTGGTCGAAATTGGCGCGCTCTTCCGCGGTGGAGATCAGGTGGTCGCGGTAATAGGCGGTGCGGGCATTCATCAGATCGCGATTCACCTGGATCTGCCGGGTGGCGAGGGCCATGGCGGCGCTGTCTTCGCTGGCCAGCAGGCGGATGCTTTCCAGGCGGGTGTGCAGCAGGGCGATCTGGATGTCATCGGTGGTCTGGACGCTCGCCAGCCACTCGGCTTCCATCGCCTGCTCGGTGGCGCGCAGGGCCTTGAGCTGGACCAGGGCGAAGGCCCCCAGCAGCATCACGAACAGGGTGACCGCACCGAAGCAGAGGGTGGCGCGGGGGGCGATGCGTAGCTGACGAAGGTTCAAGACGGGCTCCTTGGATCGGCGAAAGGCGATCCTCTAGAGCGCATATCGACTGACTATTACCTTTCTTTAGCGCGCAAGTGATTGGCGCGACAACCAGGCTACGGAGTCTGTCAAGCGGCTGTACGCCCGACAGGAAAGGCCTAGCCGCGCGACGCTTCCAGCCGCTCGACCATCTTGACCAGTTCCGCCAGGGAACCGGCCTGCAGCTTGCGCATCAGAGCGGCGCGACGCACCTTGACGGTGATCTCGCTGACCCCCAGCTGGACGGCGATCTGCTTGTTGAGCAGCCCGGTCACCACCCGCGCCAGCACCGCTCGTTCGCCGTCGTTGAGGGTATCGAGTCGGGTCTGCAACTCGTGCAGCTGGCGGCGCTGGGCATGGGCCTCCTGCGCATTGCGCAGGGCCTGGTCGATGGCATCGAGCAGGTCCTGGTCACGAAACGGCTTGGTGAGGAATTCCAGGGCACCCTGCTTCATCGCCCGGACCGACATGGGGATGTCGCCATGACCGGTGATGAAAATGATCGGCAGCGCCAGGCCACGCCGCTGCAACTCCTGTTGTAGATCCAGGCCGTTCATGCCGGGCATGCGCACGTCCAGCACCAGGCAGCCCGGTGCGTCCAGCCGGGCCCGCTCGAGAAAGTCGGCGGCCGAGACATAGCTGCGGGTATCGAGCCCCACGGACGCCAGCAGGTCTTCCACGGCGGCGCGCACCGAGGCGTCGTCGTCCACCAGGTGGACCAGAGTGGGCTGAGTTTGGTCGGTCATGCTCGCTGAGGTCATGGTTGTGGATCCTTGGGCAGGCTGCAGTAGACCCCGGTGCCGCCGTCCGGCAGCGAGGTGGCCCAGATCCGCCCGCCATGGGCTTCGACGATGGAGCGACTCAGCGCGAGGCCCAGGCCCATGCCCTGCTCCTTGGTGGTGTAGAAGGCCTCGAACATCTGCTCGCGCGCCATGGGCGTCAAGCCGCGACCACTGTCTTCCACGCCGAGGCGGATGGCGCCGGCGGTGTCCTGCCCCACCTGGATGACCACCCGCCGGTGCTCGGGCGGTATCCCTTCGAGGGCATCCAGGGCGTTGAGCAGCAGATTGAGGATGACCTGCTGCAGCTGGCTTTCGTCGGCCAGCAGCGGCGGCAGGCCCTCCTGCAGGCGCACCTCCACGGCGACCTGGCGCTGGTTCAATTCGGCGCGGACGAAATCCAGCACCTTCTCCACGGTATCGGCGACATTGAGCCAATCCTTGGCCACCTGCGCCTGGCGCACCAGGCTGCGCACCCGGGCGATCACCGCGCTGGCGCGGTGGGCGTCGTCGATGACCCGTTGCGCCGCCTGCACGGCACGCTCCACCTGCGGCGGCTCATTGCTCAACCAGCGCTGGCAGGCGTTGCCACTGGCGGCGATGGCGGTGAGCGGCTGGTTCACTTCATGGGCGATGGACGCGGCCAGTTCACCCAGCTGGCTCAGGCGCCCGGCCTGGACCAGGCGCGTCCGGGCCGCATCGGCGGCGCGCTTGGCGGCCTCCAGGCGCAGCGACAGGGCGGCCACCGCGACGATGGCCAGCAGGCTGATGATGCAGTTGACCAGCCCGGCCTCCTGGTCGCCGCTGCGGGTGGCGACATAGCTGCAGAGCACCAGCAGCGTGCAGCCCAGCGCGGTGATCGTGACCCCGCGCGCCGACAGGAAGCCGGCCGCCAGGAGCACCACCACCACCTGGAAGACGCCGATGGCGATCTCCCGGTCGGTGAAGGTGTCCAGCAGGGCGATGCCCAGCGCCAGGGCGCAGAGGCCCCCTAGCCGCAGCCAGTGGGTGGTGGTGGCGAAGGGTCGTCGATCCATGGCCAGTTTCTCTTTCGTAGTCGCGTAGACGTCCTAGAGCGGGAAGTGTTTAACCTGGATTTTCCAGGCTGAACATATCGGCGGCTTGATCATAGGCGAAGAGCTCACCATAGCGCCCCCACTGGATGGCGCTGCCGAGGGTACGGGCGGCGTCGGCTTCGTCCATGAAGTCCTCCAGCTCGTCGCGGAAGCGCCGCGCCGGCGCCGTGTGGCCCTGGCGATCGTCCAGCACCCGGCGGATATGGGCCACCAGCGGCACGAAGTTGAGCAACTGGCGGGCGAACAACTGCTTGCGCACGTCCACCCCCGCCTCGACGTAGGCGCGCCCGGCCGGCAGCAGGCGCAGATCGCCGCCTTCGAGAACCGCCAGGCGCAGCAGCTGCAGCACCTCGGCCAGGGGAAACAGCTCGTCCAGCGCATAGCCCAGCCCGCCGGCCAGTTCCGGCAGGTCGGCGCGACCGTCGTAGGGTGCGGCCTGGACCGCCTCCAGCAGGCCGGCCAGGGCGTTGGTCGATACCGTCGGCAGCCGCATGCCCAGGCCATTGCCAGGCACCCCTGCGTCGTGGGGCGCCGGGGTGGTCTCGCCGGTCATGCGCACATAGATCTCCTCCACCAATTCGCGAAAGGCCGGATCGTGGCGATTGCGCGGCTGCGGCAGGTCGATGCGGATCTCGCTGGCGACGCGCCCGGGATTGCTGGAAAAGATCAGCACCCGGTCGCAGAGCAGCACCGCCTCAGCGATGTTGTGGGTGACCATGAGGATCGAGCGGATCGGCATGCGCCCCTCGACCCAGAGGTCGAGCAGGTCGGTGCGCAGGGTCTCGGCGGTGAGCACGTCCAGCGCCGAGAAGGGTTCGTCCATCAGCAGCACGTCCGGGTGCACCACAAGGGCACGGGCCAGGCCGACGCGCTGGCGCATGCCGCCGGAGAGTTCCTTGGGATAGGCGCTCTCGAAGCCGTCCAGGCCGATCAGGTCGATGGCGGCCAGGGCGCGGCGACGGCGCTCGTCCAGCGGTACGTGCAGGGCCTCCAGGCCGATCTCGACGTTCTGCAGCACGGTCAGCCAGGGAAACAGCGCGAAGCTCTGGAACACCATGCTGACCCGGGCGCGCTGGCCGTCGTCCTTGGGCGGAAAATCGACGCTGCCGCCACTGGGGGTGAGCAGGCCGGCGATGGACCTGAGCAGGGTCGACTTGCCGGAGCCGGAGCGCCCCAGCAGGCCGACGATCTCGTTTTCGTGCAGGGTCAGGGAGACTTCGTCCAGCACGACCCGGGCCGGGCCACCGGCGTTGCCGTACAGCTGGCGGACGTTCTGGACGTCGATGAGGGGACGCTGGTTCAGGGTGGTCAGGTTCATGGCGGTTCTCCTCTGGAGCCTGTTTAAAGGCTAGCGAGCTAGAGACAGACAAGGCGGAAATGGCTGAGGAAGCGGAGTTTACGAGCGGTAAATGAGCATTCCGAAGCCATTTCCAACGCAGTTCGGCCGACGCGCAGCAGCCTTTGAACAGGCTCTTAGTCGAGCCGTAGGCGCCGTTCGGCATAGGCATACAGGGGCCGCCAGAGCAGCCGGTTGAAACCAAGTACGAAGATCGACATCACCACGATGCCCAGAGCGACCCGGGGGAAGTCGCCGGCGGTGGTCATCTGCGCGATGTAGGCACCCAGGCCATGGGCCTGCAGGCGTTCGTTGCCCCAGCTCACCACCTCGGCGACGATGCTGGCGTTCCAGGAGCCGCCCGCGGCGGTCAGGGCGCCGGTGACGTAGTAGGGAAAGATCGCCGGCAGGGCCAGCTGCCGCCACCACTGCCAGCGCTTGAGACCGAACAGCCGGGCCGCTTCGCGCAGATCGTTGGGCAGCACGCTGGCGCCGGCGATGACGTTGAACAGGATGTACCACTGGGTGCCCAGCACCATCAGCGGCGACAGCCAGATGTCCGGATCGAGGTGGAAGCTGACGATGCCCACCACCGCCACCGGGAACAGCACGTTGGCCGGAAAGGCGGCGAGGAACTGGGCCACCGCCTGCAGGCGCTGCGACCAGCCCGGGCGCAGGCCGATCCAGACGCCGATGGGCACCCAGATCAGGCTGGCGACGGCGATCAGCAGCAGCACCCGGGCCATGGTCAACAGCCCCAGCCCGAGCACCGCGACCGCTTCCACCCAGTAGACGTCGGCGGCGATGAAGCGGTACAGCGCATAGACGCCATAGGGCAGCACCACCAGCAGCGCGCCGTACCAGAGCACGTCCAGCCCGCGCTGCAGCCAGGCGCGGCTTTGCGGCGCCAGGTGCCAGTGCGGCCAGGCGCGGCGGATCCGCGGGGTGGCGAGCTGGGTGCAGAAGCTGCCGAAGCCGCCCAGCATGCGCCCCAGGCGCGCGCGCCGGACCAGGTCGTAGACCCAGGAGCGCGGCACCTGCTGGCTGGCGGTCTGCTCGACGCGGAAGCGATCGGCCCAGGCCACCACCGGGCGGAAGAACAGCTGGTCGTAGACCAGGATCACCAGCCCCATGGCCAGCACCGCCCAGCCGATGGCGGCGATGTCCTGCCGGGCTATGGCCAGCGCCAGCCAGGAGCCGATGCCGGGCAGGTTGATGGTGTTGTCGCCCACGGTGATGGCTTCCGAGGCCACCACGAAGAACCAGCCGCCGGACATGGACATCATGGTGTTCCACACCAGGCCGGGAATGGCGAACGGCAGCTCGAGACGAAAGAACCGCCGCCAGGGCGACAGGCCGAACTGGCGACTCACCTGCTGCAGGTCCTCGGGCACGGTGCGCAGCGACTGGTAGAAGCCGAACGCCATGTTCCAGGCCTGGCTGGTGAAGATGGCGAAGATGGCCGCGCACTCGGCGCCCAGCTGGCGACCGGGAAAGAGCCCCAGGAAGAAACTGACGGTAAAGGTCAGGAAGCCGAGAATGGGCACCGACTGCAGGATGTCGATGGCCGGCAGGATCAGCAGCTCCGCCTTGCGACTCTTGGCCGCCAGGGTGGCGAAGACAAAGGTGAACAGCAGCGAGGCGCCCAGGGCGATGAACATGCGCAGGGTGGTACGCAGGGCGTACTCGGGCAGCCGCGCCAGGTCCAGGGTCATGGGATCGGCGTCGAGCACGGCCAGGGGCGCGCGCATCTCGGCGACGCCATGCCAGATCAATGCCAGGGCGATCAGCCCGAGGGCGAGGCAAAGGGCATCGGCCCACAGGGAGGTGGGACGTTGCCGCAGCGAGCGCGGCGCCACGGCGGGGGTGTAGAGGCCAGGAAGGGTCTTCATGGCGTACCTCTTTGAATGGGGACCTTGGGAGAGTGGCCAGCCCTGCCGCGCAGGATTCGGACACCGGGCTAATCTAGGCGCGCCACCCCGTCCCAGCCATCGAAACGATGGACGTTTGGCTATACCAAGGTATATCCCGCCCCGGCCCCGCCCTCGCCTGCTGCCCTGCGCGCCGGAGGACCTACCGGCGCCCCGGCGCCAGAGCAGAAGCTTCATCTCGCTGTCATCGTCCCGACATCTGCCGTCGGCATTGTCTGCCCCCAATGAGATCGATCTCAAACGAGGCCGGCATGACCGATCTGAAACAGGTAGCGCAACAGGCGGGAGTCTCCCGGGCCACCGCGGCCCGCGCCTTCGCCACCCCCGAACAGGTGCGCGAGAGCACCCGGCAGCGGGTGCTGGACGCCGCGCGCAGTCTCAATTTCCGCCCCAACCTGCTGGGCCGCCAGCTGCGCCAGCAGAGCACCCGGCTGATCGGCGTGGTGGTGCCCAGCCTGCTCAACCCGGTGTTCGCCGAACAGTTGCACGCCATGGAGCGCACCGCGCGCAGCCAGGGCTATTCGCTGGTGATCGCCACCACCGACTACCAGCCCGAGCGCGAGGCGGCGGTGGTGGAGGAACTGCTGCGCCAGCGCGTCGCCGGCCTGGTGCTGACGGTGGCCGATGCCGACCGCAGCGAGGTGCTGGCCGAGCTGAGCCAGGAGCAGACGCCTTTCATCCTGGCCTATCACGAACCCCAGCGCCCCTATGCGGCGGTGGCGGTGGACAACCGCCAGGGCATGGCCATGGCCACGGAGCACCTGCTCGGCCTGGGACACCGCCGCATCGCCCTGGTCTCGGGGCCGGCCCAGCAATCGGATCGCAGCGAGCGCCGGTTCGCCGGCTATTGCCAGGCCATGGCCGCCGCCGCCCTGCCGACGCTGCCGCGCCTGGAACTGGCCAGCCACACCGACGCCGACTGGGCGGAGCTGGCGCCGCTGCTGGAGCGCCACGCCCCGACCGCCCTGCTCTGCACCAACGATCTGCTGGCCATCAGCGTCATCGCCGAACTGCAGCGCCACGGGGTGCCCGTGCCCGCCGACCTTTCGGTGGTGGGCTTCGACGGCATCGCCATGGGCGCCCGCCTGGAACCCAGCCTGTGCAGCGTCATGCAGCCCTTGCAGAGCCTGGGCGCCGTGCTCGTCACCGAATTGCTGGCGCTGATCGCCGGCAGTGCCACCCACCAGCAGTGTCTGCCCTGCCTCGTCCGTCCCGGCACCAGTGCCGGCCCCTTGAAGGAGCCCTACCGATGAAATCACTCTTCCCCGTGCGTCGCCTCCTGGCCGGCGTGGTCCTGGCCTGTGGCCTGGCCAGCGCCCAGGCCGCCGAAACCGCCATCTGCTACAACTGCCCGCTGGAATGGGCGGACTGGGGTGACCAGCTCAAGGCCATCGCCGCCGACACCGGTATCCAGGTGCCTCAGGACAACAAGAATTCCGGCCAGTCGCTGGCCCAGCTGGTGGCCGAACGCGAAGCCCCGGTAGCCGACGTCGTCTACTACGGGGTGACCTTTGGCATCCAGGCCGACAAGGCCGGGGTGCTGCAGCCCTACCAGCCCAAGCACTGGGACCAGGTCCCGGCCGGCCTCAAGGACCCCAAGGGTGAATGGACCGCCATCCATTCCGGCACCCTCGGCTTCATGGTCAACACCCAGGCCCTGGGCGGCAAGCCGGTGCCGCAGCGCTGGGCCGATCTGCTCAAGCCCGAGTACCGCGGCCTGGTGGGCTACCTGGATCCGTCCAGCGCCTTTGTCGGCTACGTCACCGCGGTGGCGCTCAACCAGGCCCTGGGCGGCAACCTCGACGACTTCGGCCCGGCCATGGCCTTCTTCAAGAAGCTGGCCGCCAACGATCCCATCGTGCCCAAGCAGACCGCCTATGCGCGCCTGCTCTCCGGCGAGATCCCGATCCTGGTCGACTACGACTTCAACGCCTACCGCGCCCGCTACAAGGACAACGCCCCGGTGGCCTTCGTCATTCCCCAGGAAGGCAGCCTGACGGTGCCCTACACCATGAGCCTGGTGAAGGGCGCACCGCACCGCGCCAATGGCGAGAAGGTGCTGGACTACGTGCTGTCGGACAAGGGCCAGGCGCTCTGGGCCCAGGCCTATCTGCGCCCGGTGCGGGACGTGCCGCTGCCGGCCGAGGTGAAGGCGCGCTTCCTGCCCGACGCCGACTATGCCCGCGCCGGCACCGTCGACTACGGTCACATGGCGGCGGTCCAGGAAGCCTTCGCCAAGCGTTATCAGGCCGAGGTGCGCTGAGATGCAGGGCCTCGCCGTTTCCCTTGGGCGCTGCCGGGTGCCGCGTCGGCTGCCCTGGCCGGTGCTCGTCGCCCTGGCACCGGCGAGCGCCTTCCTGCTGGCCTTCTGGCTGCTGCCACTGGCGCAGCTGCTGGTGCTCGGCGCCCGCCCGGACGCCGCCGGCAGCTCCGGTTACTGGCAGGTGCTGACCAGCGCCGGCTATCTGTCCGGACTCGCCCAGACGGTGGCCCTGGCCGCCGTCACCACCCTGGCCACCCTGCTGGTGGCCGGCATCGCCGGCTGCTTCCTGGCGCGGCATGCCTTTGTCGGACGCAGCCTGCTGGTGGCCCTGCTGACCTTTCCGCTGGCCTTTCCGGGCGTGGTGGTGGGCTTTCTGATCATCCTGCTGGGTGGCCGTCAGGGCCTGTTCGCCGGTCTCGGCCGCAGCCTGTTCGGCGAGCCCTGGGTGTTCGCCTATTCGCTGTTCGGGCTGTTTCTCGGCTATCTCTATTTCTCCATCCCGCGGGTGATCCTCACGGTGATGGCGGCCTGCGAGACCCTAGACACCAGCCTGGAAGAAGCCGCCCGCTCCCTGGGCGCCGGCCTCTTCGCCGTGGTACGCGACGTGCTGATCCCGGGCCTGACCCCGGCGCTGCTGTCCAGCGGCGCCCTGTGCTTCGCCACCGCCATGGGCGCCTTCGGCACCGCCTTCACCCTCGGCACGCGGCTGGCGGTGACGCCCATCGCCATCTACGACACCTTCACCAACTTCGCCAACTTCGGCGTGGC
Source organism: Pseudomonas sp. PGPPP4 (assembly GCF_002256045.1). Taxonomy (NCBI): domain Bacteria; kingdom Pseudomonadati; phylum Pseudomonadota; class Gammaproteobacteria; order Pseudomonadales; family Pseudomonadaceae; genus Pseudomonas; species Pseudomonas sp. PGPPP4. The sequence goes on along the minus strand of NZ_NKID01000002.1, from coordinate 395,455 downwards.
CGCGGCGCTCTCGGTGGTGCTCGGCCTCGTCACCTGGCTGGTCCTGCTGCTGGCGCGGCGCCTCGGCGGCGTCCAGGGAGACCTGCGATGAATCGACCCCTGCGCTTCTGGCTGCAACTGCTGTTCACTCTGCTGGTGGCGGCCTTCCTGCTGGTGCCGGTGCTGCTCTCGGTACTGGCCGGCCTCACCCGCAACTACTTCCAGGGCCTCGCCAGCGGCCTCACCCTCGACTGGGTGCTGCAGGTCTGGCAGGCCTATGCGCCCACCGTCTGGCTGTCGCTGCAACTGGCGCTGGGCACGGCGGTGCTCGCAGTCGTACTCGGCGTCCCGGCGGCCTATGCCCTGGTCCGGCTGGACAACCGCTTCGCCCGCGCCTTCGAGGAATTGCTGGTGTTGCCGGTGGCCATGCCCGGCTTCGCCTCGGCGCTGGCGCTGCTGCTGACCTACGGCCATCTCGGCGGCTTTCGCCGCAGCCCGGCGATCATCCTAGTGGGTCACCTGCTGTTCACCCTGCCCTTCCTGATCCGCCCGGTGATGGCGGTGCTCAGACGCAGCCAACTGCCGCTGCTGGAGGAAGCCGCCGCCAGTCTCGGCGCCGGTCCCTGGCGACGCTTCTTCGGCGTGGTGGTGCCCAATGCCCGCGCCGGCATCCTCGCCGGCAGCCTCATGGTGATCACCCTGTCGCTGGGTGAATTCAACCTCACCTGGATGCTGCACACGCCCCTGACCAAGACCCTGCCGGTGGGCCTGGCCGACAGCTACGCCTCGGCGCGGCTGGAGGTGGGTTCCGCCTACACCCTGATCTTCCTCTTGCTAATCGTGCCGCTGCTGGTCGCCCTCCAGGCCCTCAGCGCCCGCCTCTCCCGTGGAGCCCTGCGATGACCCAAGGTACCGCCGTCCGCCTGCGCCACTGCGCCAAGACCTTTGCCGGAGGCCGCCAGGTACTGCAGCCCCTGGACCTCGACATCCACCCGGGCGAGACCCTGGTGTTTCTCGGACCGTCCGGCTGTGGCAAGACCACCACCCTGCGGCTGATCGCCGGCCTGGAGCAGCCCGATGCCGGTGGCCAGGTGCTGTTCGACGACCGCGACGTCACCGGCCTGCCCATCGAGCGGCGCGACGTCGGCATGGTGTTCCAGAACTACGCCCTGTTTCCCAACCTGGACGTGGCCGGCAACATCGCCTACGGCCTGAAGATCCGTGGCCTGCCGCGCGCCGAGCGCGATGCCCGGGTCGCCGAGCTGCTGGCCATGATGCACCTGGAGCCCCTGGCCGAGCGGCGCATCCAGCAGCTGTCCGGCGGCCAGCGCCAGCGCGTGGCCCTGGCCCGGGCCCTGGCGCCGCGCCCCCGGGTGCTGCTGTTCGACGAACCCCTGGCGGCGCTGGACGCCCAGCTGCGCGAGCAGTTGCGGGCCGACATCGGCGCGCTGCTGCGCGAACTCGGCACTACCGCCGTCTACGTCACCCACGACCAGCAGGAAGCCCTGGCCCTAGGCGATCGCATCGTGGTGATGGGCGAAGGCCGCATCGCCCAGATCGGCACCCCGACGCAGATCTACCAGCGCCCGGCCAGTCGCTTCGTCGCCGGTTTCGTCGGCCAGCTCAACCGCTTCGAGGTGCGCGGCCAGAGCGGCGCCGAGGTGGCGGTGGCTGGCGGGCGGCTGCCCTGGACCGGCGCAGCCAGCACCCTGTTCTGTCGCCCGGAGCACCTGGAGCCGAGCACGACGCCCGCGCACCTCACCGGCATCCTGGTCGGGCAATTCTTCCAGGGCGCCCATTCGCGGCTGCTGGTGGAGGTGGGCACCGGCCAGCCGCTGCTGGTCGACACCGCCCAGCCCCTGCAGGCGCAACCGGGCGACCTGCTGCACCTGAACGTGCGACCCGACGCCCTCTTCACCCTGGCTTCCTAGGAGACCCCATGCACGCGCCCTTCCTGCTGGCCCAGCTCAGCGACCTGCACATCAAGGCCGGCGGCCGGCTGTCCTACGGGGTGGTCGATACCCTCGGCGCCCTGCGCCTGGCGGTGGACCGCCTCAACGCCCTGCAACCGCGCCCGGATGCCCTGGTCATCACCGGCGACCTGGTGGACTTCGGCACCCCGGAGGAATACGCCACCCTGCGCGAGGTCCTGGCTGAACTTGCCATGCCCTTCTTCGTCATCCCCGGCAATCACGACGACCGCGCCGCCCTGCGCGCCGCCTTCGCCGATCACCCCTATCTGCCGGCCCAGGGCACCCTGGACTGGCAGCAGGACTGCGGCCCGCTGCGGCTGATCGGCCTGGATACCCATATCCCCGGCGAGCACGGTGGCCGGCTCGACGCGGCGCAACTGGCCTGGCTCGACGACCAGCTCGGCCGGGCACCCGACCAGCCGACTCTGGTGCTCCTGCATCATCCGCCGTTCCCGGTCGGCATCGGCCATATGGATCGCATCGGCCTGGACGGCGGCGCCGAGCTGGAAGCCGTGATCCGCCGCCATCCCCAGGTGGAGCGGCTGCTTTGCGGTCATCTGCACCGGCTGATCCAGCGCCGTTTCGGCGGCACCCTGGCCTGCGTCTGTCCCGGCGTGTCGCACCAGGTCGACCTGGACCTGCGCGCGGCGGCGCCATCGCGCTTCCGCCTAGAGCCGCCGGGCCTGCTGCTGCATCGCTGGGCGGACGAGGCCCTGGTGACCCACCATCTGCCGCTGGGCAACTATCCGGGGCCCTACCCCTTCTTCGCCGCCGATGGCCAGTTGCTGGACTGACACCGCCCCGTTTCGGGTCCTGAGGTAGCAGAGCGGCCACTGCTGCGACCCAGGCTGGTGCAAAAGGTAACGCCGGCGCCGGGCCGCTCTGCGCCGCAGCCCAGCGCTGGCGGGCATTGGACTCCCTGGCATGGGCTTTGCCTTGGCAGATTGGATACAAAAATCCAGGAAGCCAGTCCATGCCGCTCTCCGCCCTGTCCCGCCCCACCGCCCTGAGCGCCGAAGAAGAGGCCTATCGCCATCTGCTGCAGGCCATCTGCGCCGGGCACTATCGCAATGGCGAGCGGCTGATCGCCGAGGACATCGCCACCACCCTGGGCATGAGTCGCATGCCGGTGCGCAGCGCCTTCCAACGCCTCGCCGCCGAAGGCCTGGTGATCCTCCGGCCGCACCGCGGCGCGGTGGTCAGCGGCCTGGACCTGGACGACATGCGCGAGGTGTTCGAGATGCGCAGCGCCCTCGAAGGCCTGGCCATCCGCCTGGCCACGCCCCATGTCGGTCCCCGCGAGATGACGCGCCTGGAACGCCTGCTGGAAGACCTGGACGACGAGCAGGAGCCCGGCGCCTGGGTCGCCCAGCACCGCGCCTTCCACGAATACCTGTGCAGCCTGGCCGGCCGGCCGCGGCTGCTGCGCCAGATCAACGGCCTCTATGCCCTGATCGAGCCGCACATGCAGCTCTGGCTGCACGCCGACCGGCCCCAGTCGGCCCGCGACGAGCACGCGCCCATCCTCGCCGCCCTGCGCGCCGGCGATGCCGCCGAGGCCGAGCGGGTGCTGCGCGAGCACATCGAGGGCACGGTGCCCGACCTGCTGACCTTCATCGAACGATCGGGCGACCAGACCCGACCTGCGCCCCCGCGCTGAGCCATCCGCCCTGCCCACCCCCGTCCTTCCGGAGAAGACCATGACCCGCCACCGGCTTTCCTGCAGTCTGCTCGCCCTGACCCTCGCTGCCGGCTTCACCCAGGCCGCTCCCCAGATCCCCGAGCGCCTGGCCAAGGCCTCCAAGATCACCTATTGCGGCGCCCTCGATACCCCGCCGATCGGCTTCTTCGACGAAGCCCAGAAGCCCAAGGGCCTCACCGTCGACCTCGGCGCCGAGATCGCCAAGCGCCTCGGCGACAAGAAGGTCGACTGGCGCGTGGTGCCCTTCTCGGGCCTGATCCCGGCGCTGCTGGCCGGCCAGTGCGACCTGCTGATCGACCAGCTGTTCGACAAGCCCGAGCGCCGCCAGGTGATCGACATCGTCAACTACATGTACTCCAGCCAGGCGGTGGTGGTGCCGGCCGGCAACAAGGCCGGCATCCATACCCTGGACGACCTCGCCGGCAAGAAGGTGGCGGTGCTCAATGGCTCCACCATCCGCACCCTGCTCGACGCCCACAACGAGGAATTGAAGAAGGCCGGCAAGGCGCCCATGAAGCTGGTGGCCTACAACAGCGACACCGACGCCTTCCAGGCCCTGCGCCTGGGCCAGACCGACGCCTACGGCACCACGGTGGAAACCGCCGCCTACTACCAGGGCGTGGCGCCCGGCCAGTTCGAGACCGGCGTGCCGGCCTTCGCCCGCATCCTCACCGGGATCGGCGTGCGCAAGGACGACAGCCAGCTCAGCACCGCCCTCACCCAGATCCTCGCCGACATGAAGGCCGATGGCAGCTACGCCACCCTCATGGCCAAGTGGCACCTGGAAGGCGACAAGCTCGATTAAGGGACGGTCACGATGAACTTCAGCTGGGATGTGTTCTGGCAGTACCTGCTGCACCCGAGCGACGTCTACCTCTACGGCCTCGGGCTGACCTGCGTCATCGCCGTCGGCGCCATGCTGCTGGGCTGCGCGCTCGGCCTCCTGGCGGCGCTGGCACGACTGTCGCGCTACCGGGCGCTGCAATACCCGGTGCGCTGCTATGTCTGGCTGATGCGCGGCACGCCGCTGCTGGTGCAGATCGTCTTCCTCTACACCGCCCTGGCGGCCGGCGGCATCTTCCGCTTCGAGGACCTGGACCTGGGCTTCCTGGTGATCCCGGGCAACATCCAGGCGGCCATCATCGCCCTGGGTCTCAACGAAGGCGCCTACATGGCCGAGATCATCCGCGCCGGCATCGGTGCGGTGGATCGCGGCCAGTACGAGGCGGCGCGCTCCCTGGGCATGACGCCGGCCAAGCTGATGCGGCGCATCGTGCTGCCCCAGGCGCTGCGGGTGATCATTCCGCCGCTCGGCAACGAGTTCAACGTGATGCTCAAGAACACCACCCTGGTCAGCGTCATCGGGGTGCAGGAGCTGCTGCTCAGTACCCAGATGATCACCTCGGCGACCTTTCGCGTCTTCGAGCTGTACCTGGTGGTGGCCATCTATTTCCTGGTCCTGACCACCCTCTGGGGCTTCTTCCAGGCCTGGCTGGAGCGGCGCTTCGGCAAGGCCGACGGTCACCGACCCACCGCCACCGGCCGGCTGTTCAGCCTGCAGGGCTTCAAGCTACGGGGACGCTAGCCATGACGACCACGCAAGAACCCGTGATCCAGGCGCTGGAGGTGCACAAGGCCTTCGGCGAGCTGGACATCCTCAAGGGCGTGTCCCTGGAGGTCCGCCGTGGCGAGGTGGTGGTGCTGATCGGCGCCTCCGGCTCCGGCAAGACCACCTTCATCCGCTGCCTCAACCACCTGGAAGACATCCAGGGCGGCACCATCCGCGTCAACGGCGAGCTGATGGGCTTTCGCGAGCGTCCCGATGGATCGAGGGTCAGGGACTCCGAGCGCAACATCGCCCGTCGCCGCCGCGACATCGGCATGGTGTTCCAGAGGTTCAATCTGTTCCCGCACATGACAGTGCTGGAAAACATCATCGAGGCGCCCATCCAGGTGCTCGGCGTGGCGCGCGCCGCCGCCGTGGAGCAGGCCCGCGCCCTGCTCGCCCGGGTGCGACTGTCCGACAAGGCCGACCACTATCCGGCGCAACTCTCCGGCGGCCAGCAGCAGCGCGTGGCCATCGCCCGCGCCCTGGCCATGAAGCCCCAGGCCATGCTGTTCGACGAGCCCACCAGCGCCCTCGACCCGGAAACCGTCGGCGAGGTGCTGCAGGTGATGAAGGAACTGGCCGAGGACGGCATGACCATGGTGGTGGTGACCCACGAGATGGGCTTCGCCCGCGAGGTGGCCGATCGCGTGGTGGTGCTGCACCAGGGCGAACTGATCGAGGAAGGCCCGCCCGCCCAGGTGTTCGGCAATCCCACCCATCCGCGCACCCGCGAATTCCTCAGTCGCGTGCTCTAGATTGGAGACCCCAATGGCCGTTCGCCCCCTGCTGGCCGCCCTCGCCCTCTGCCTGGCGCCCCTGGCCCAGGCCGCCGAGTCCGAGGTGCGCTTCTACAACTGGTCGGACTACATCGGTCCGGACACCCTCAAGCAGTTCACCCAGACCAGCGGCGTCCAGGTGCGCTACGACGTTTTCGACACCAACGAGATGCTCGAAGCCAAGCTGCTGTCCGGCCACTCCGGCTATGACCTGGTGGTGCCGTCCAACCAGTTCCTCACCAAGCAGATCAAGGCGGGCGCCTACCAGCCGCTGGATCGCAGCCGGCTGCCCAACTGGCAGCATTTGAATCCACGGCTCATGCAGCGCCTGGAAGCGGCCGATCCCGGCAATCGCTACGCTGTGCCCTACCTCTGGGGCACCGTGGGTATCGGCTACAACGCGGCCAAGGTTCGCGCCGCCCTGGGCGATGCCGCCCCGGTGGATTCCTGGGATCTGCTGTTCAAGCCGGAGAATTTGGCCAAGCTCAAGGGCTGCGGCGTGGCGCTGCTCGATGCGCCGCAAAAGGTCTTCGCCCAAACCTTGCACTACCTGGGCCTGGACCCCAATAGCCAGAATCCCGAGGACTACCACAAGACCTCCGCGCTGCTGCAGCAGCTCAAGCCATCGGTGACCTATTTCAGCTCCAGCAAGTACATCACCGACCTGGCCAACGGCGACGTCTGCGTGGCCATGGGCTATTCGGGCGATGTCATGCAGGCCCAGAGCCGCGCAAGGGAAGCGGGCAAGGCCAGCGACGTGCGCTACGTGATCCCCAGGGAAGGCGCCAACCTCTGGTTCGACATGCTGGCCATTCCCAAGGACGCCAAGAATCCCCAAGGCGCCCTGGCGCTGATCGACTACCTGCTGCGCCCCGAAGTGATCGCCCCGGTCAGCGACTATGTCGGCTACGCCAATCCCAACCGCGACGCCACCGCCCTGCTCGATGCCAAGGTGCGCGACAACCCGGGCATCTACCCGAGCGAGGCCATCGCCGAGCGCCTCTACGTCTCCGCCGATCTGCCCCCGCAGATTCAGCGGCTGATGACGCGCGAGTGGACCCGCATCAAGACCGGACAATGACCCCGAAGAGCCTGCCATGCTGAATTTCTCCGCCCACGACTACCCCTATGCCTCGCAACGCCAGAGCGTCTTCGCGCGCAATGGCATGGTCGCCACCTCCCAGCCGCTGGCCGCCGAGGCCGGCATCGCCATGCTGCGCCAGGGCGGCAACGCCATCGACGCGGCCATCGCCACCGCCGCGGCCCTGACCGTGGTGGAACCCACCGGCAATGCCATCGGCGGCGACGCCTTCGCCCTGGTCTGGGTCAAGGACCGGCTGCACGGCCTGGATGCCAGTGGTCATGCCCCGGCCAGCCTCGACATCGCCACGGTCAAGGCCGCCGGCCACCAACGCATGCCGGTGCACGGCTGGCTGCCGGTCACGGTGCCGGGCTGTCCGGCGGCCTGGGCCGAGTTGTCGCGGCGCTTCGGCAAGCTGCCCTTCGCCACCCTGTTCGAACCCGCCATCGCCCTGGCCCGCGATGGCTTTCCGGTCTCGCCGGTGGTCGCCCACCAGTGGCGCATCGCCCAGGCCGAGTACCAGGCCAGCCGGGACCAGGCGCCTGAGCTTGCCGCCTGGTTCGACACCTTTCTCATCGACGGTAAAGCCCCCGTCGCCGGCCAGCTGTTTCGCAATCCGGCCCAGGCGCGCACCCTGGAGGAACTGGCCCAGACCCAGTGCGAAAGTTTCTACCGCGGCGCCCTCGCCCAGCGGCTGGCCGCGCATGCCGCCGCCAGTGGCGGCCACCTGACCGCAGCGGACCTGGCCGGCTACCAACCGCGCTGGGTCGAGCCGATCAAGGTCGACTACCGGGGTTACCAGGTGTGGGAGATCCCGCCGAGCGGCCAGGGCCTGATCGCCCTCATGACCCTGAACATCCTCAAGGGCTATGACTTCGACCAGCGCGACAGCCAGCTCACCTGGCACCGCCAGCTGGAGGCCATGAAGAAGGCCTATGCCGACGGCCTGCACTACATCACCGATCCCGAGCACATGAGGGTCGCCGCCAGCGTCCTGCTGGACGACGCCTATGCCGAGCGCCGTCGCGCCGAGATCACCGACCAGGCCCAGCCGCCGCTGCACGGCGATCCCCAGGCCAGCGGCACCGTCTACATCGCCACCGCCGATGGCGAGGGCAACATGGTGTCCTTCATCCAGAGCGCCTACCACGGCTTCGGCTCCGGCGTGGTGCTGCCCGACAGCGGCATCGGCCTGCAGAATCGCGGTTCGGAATTCAGCCTGGATGCCGCGCATTCCAACGCCCTAGCGCCGGGCAAGCAGACCTTCCACACCATCATCCCGGGCTTCCTGACCCGGGGCGACGTACCCATCGGGCCCTTCGGCGTCATGGGCGGCTACATGCAGCCCCAGGGCCATGTGCAGATGGTGATGAATCTGGTGGACTTCGGCCTGAATCCCCAGGCGGCGCTGGATGCGCCGCGCTGGCAATGGCTGGGGGAGATGAAGGTCGGCATCGAGCAGGCGGCTTCCCGCGCCCTGGCCAGTGGCCTGGCGCGGCGCGGTCACCAGATCGAGATCGCCCACGACTCCACCGACTTCGGTCGCGGCCAGATCATCGTCCGCGATCCGCAGACCGGCGTGCTCTGCGGCGGCACCGAGCCGCGCGCGGATTCCCATATCGCGGTCTGCTGACCGCCGGGAAGGCCCCGCCCCGCTAGGGGCGGGGCGCTACCTCAGAGCGCGATGCTGGCCGCCCGGGCCCGCGCCGCGTGCAGCTTGCGATAGCTGTCGATCAGCCGCAGGTGCTTGTCGATGCCTTCCAGCTTGAGGCTGGTGGGCGTCAGGCCGTGGAAGCGCACCTCACCCGAGACTGAACCGAGGGCGGCGTCCAGCCGTTCGTTGCCGAACATGCGCCGGAAGTTGACCTCGAAGTCGGCCAGCTCCAGTTCGTCGTCCAGCTCGACTTCCAGCACCGCATTGAGCGCCTGGTAGAACAGACCGCGCTCCAGGGTGTTGTCGTTGAACTGCAGGAAGGTCTCGACCTCTTCCTTGGCCTCTTCGAATTGCTGCAGGGCCAGGTGGATGAGCAGCTTGAGTTCCAGCAGGGTCAACTGGCCCCAGACGGTGTTCTCGTCGAATTCGACGCCGATCAGGGTGGCGATGCGGGTGTAGTCGTCCACCTGGGTGTCGTCCAGGCGTTCGAGCAGGGATTCCAGGGCCGCATCGTCCAGGCGGTGCAGATTGAGGATGTCCGCGCGCACCGGCAGGGCCTTGTTGGTGTTGTCCCAGATCAGGTCCTCGACCGGATAGATCTCCGAATAGCCCGGCACCAGGATGCGACAGGCCGGCGCGCCCAGTTCCTCGTACACCGCCATGTAGGCTTCCAGGTCCCGCTCGGCGAGGATGCCGAACAGGGTGGCGGCCTCCTGGGCGGTGGCGTCTTCGCCCTCGCTGGAGAAGTCCCAGTCGACGAACTCGTGGTCGGCCTTGGCGCTGAAGAAGCGCCAGGAGACCAGGCCGCTGGAGTCGATGAAGTGCTCGACGAAGTTGTTCGGCTCCATTAGCGCCTGGCTTTCGAAGGTCGGCTGCGGCAGGTCGTTGAGGCCTTCGAAGCTGCGACCCTGCAGCAACTCGGTGAGGCTGCGCTCCAGGGCGATCTCCAGGCGCGGGTGGGCGCCGAAGGAGGCGAACACCCCGCCGGTGCGCGGATTCATCAGGGTCACGCACATCACCGGGAATTCGCCACCCAGGGAGGCGTCCTTGACCAGCACCGGAAAGCCCTGGGCTTCCAGGCCGCGGATGCCCTCGACGATGGCGGGATAGCGGGCCAATACCTCGTCAGGCACATCCGGCAGCGCCAGCTCTCCTTCGAGGATCTCGCGCTTCACCGCCCGCTCGAAGATTTCCGACAGGCACTGCACCTGGGCTTCGGCCAGGGTGTTGCCCGCGCTCATGCCGTTGCTGAGGTAGAGGTTCTCGATCAGATTGGAGGGGAAATACACCACCTCGCCGTCGGACTGGCGCACGAAGGGCAGCGCGCAGATGCCGCGCGCCACGTTGCCGGAGTTGGTGTCGTGCAGGTGCGAGGCGCGCAATTCGCCTTCCGGGTCGTAGAGCTTGCGGCAGTAGCGGTCGAGGATCTCCCGGGGCAGCGCGTCCTTGGGCCCCGGCTGGAACCAGCGCTCGGCGGGATGATGGACGAAGGCGGCGTTGCCGATGGCCTCGCCCCAGTACTGGTCGTTGTAGAAGAAGTTGCAGTTGAGGCGTTCGATGAATTCGCCCAGCGCCGAGGCCAGGGCCGCTTCCTTGGTCGCGCCCTTGCCATTGGTGAAGCACAGCGCCGACTGGACATCGCGCAGGTGCAGCGACCAGACGTTGGGCACGATGTTGCGCCAGGAGGCGATCTCCACCTTCATGCCCAGCTCGGCGAGGATGCCGGAGAGCTTGGCGATGGTCTCTTCCAGCGGCCGGTCCTTGCCGGGAATGTAGGTCTGGCGGGTGGTATCGCTGGGCAGCAGCAGGGCCTGGGCATCGGCGTCGAGGCTTTCCACCGCCTCGATGATGAAGTCTGGACCGGCCTGCACCGCCTTCTTCACCGTGCAGCGATCGATGGATCTGAGGATGCCCTGGCGGTCCTTGTCGGACAGGTCGGCGGGCAGCTCCACCTGGATCTTGAAGGTCTGCTTGTAGCGATTCTCCGGGTCGACGATGTTGCTTTGGGCCAGGCGGATGTTGTCGGTGGGGATGTCGCGGGTCTGGCAATAGAGCTTGACGAAATAGGCCGCGCAGAGCGCCGAGGACGCCAGGAAATAGTCGAAGGGCCCGGGGGCCGAGCCGTCACCCTTGTAGCGGATGGGCTGATCGGCGATCACCGAGAAGTCGTCGAACTTGGCCTCGAGCCTCAGGTTGTCGAGAAAATTGACCTTGATTTCCATGCACAGCATTCCGGTTTGGAGACAGAGTGGCCGCCATTATCCGGACAAAGGGCCATGGGTGATACGCAGGCTGTCGTCCTGTGTCTGATTCGTAGTCGCTAGGTGGTCTGCAGCAGTGTTCACGACGAGGCGCCCGGCTCCCGGGCATGGGGATTGGCCATGCGTGTGGTATCCGCCTCCGCTGTCCATCGAAAAGTCTTGCGCCTCCATCAATATACATTATATTTAATTACATATTAAAACCTCTGGTGCAGCCATGACCACCATCTCCACTTCGCCAACCTTATCTCCCCAGGACATGCAGGTCCGCGCCCGAGAGGTGGCCGCCCTGCTCAAGACCCTGGCCCATCCGGTTCGCCTGCTGCTGGCCTGCGCCCTCGCTGAAGGCGAGTACGCGGTCGGCGAACTGGAAGCCCGCCTGGACATCCACCAGCCCACCCTATCCCAGCAACTCGGCGTGTTGCGCGAAGCCGGCCTGGTCACCACGCGGCGCGAGGCCAAGCAGATCTTCTACCGCCTCACCGAAGACAAGGCCGCTCAGCTGCTGCAGGCGCTCTACCAGATCTTCTGCCAAGCGGAGGACGCACCAGCATGACCTTCACCGTCTATCTCCCTGCCCTGGCGGGCGGCCTGCTGCTGGGTGTGGCGGTCAGCCTGCTGTTGCTGGTCAATGGCCGGATCGCCGGCATCAGCGGAATCTTCGGTCGGCTACTGGGCGCGCAGCAGGTGCCTACTGCCTTGGTCTTCGTGCTGGGCCTGGCCCTGGGTCCGCTGCTGGTGCGCGGTCTGCACGACCTCCCCCAGCCGACCGTGAACGCGACCTGGCCGACAGTGCTGCTGGCCGGGCTGTTGGTAGGTTTCGGCACACGCCTCGGCTCGGGCTGTACCTCTGGCCACGGCATCCTCGGCGTGGCCAGAGGCTCACGCCGTTCACTGGCCGCCACCGCCGTCTTCCTGGCCTGTGGCCTGGCCACGGCCACCCTGCTGGGGCTGCTGCGATGAGCTCCTGGCGGCTGGTCATCACCCTGCTGGCCGGGCTGCTCTTCGGCAGCGGCCTGGCCCTGTCCGGCATGCTCGATCCCGCCCGGGTCCTGGGCTTTCTCGATCTCGCCAGCGGCCACTGGGACGCCAGCCTGCTGTTCGTCCTGGGCGGCGCCCTGCTGGTGGCCATGCCGGCGGTCCAGTTGCAGCGTCGACTGGCGCGCCCCCTGCTCGACCGCCAGTTCCACCTGCCAGCGACCACGCCCGTTGATCACCGCCTGATACTGGGCGCCGCGCTCTTCGGCCTCGGCTGGGGGCTGGCCGGGCTATGCCCCGGGCCCGCACTAGCAGGCCTGGGGCTAGGTATCGCCAAGGTCTATGGCTTCGTCACGGCCATGGTCGTGGGTATGGTGCTACATGACCGAGGGCTGGCCCGACGCGAGACGGCGGCGCCCAAGGCCTGAGCGCCAGGTACTTCGGGCGTGGGGCGTGGTCCAAGATAGAGATGCGGGGGCATTTCAACCTGCGTCTCCCTCGCCCAGGAGCATCCCATGTGTGGCCGTTTCGCCCAGTACCGCTATGCCCTCGACTACCTGGACGCCCTGGGCGCCGGCGTCTCGGACGTTCGCACCGGCCTGGAACCCCGCGCCCTGGGTCGCTACAACGTGGCGCCCGGCACCCGGGTTCACCTGCTCCACCAGCAGGCCGATGGCCTGCACCTGGATCCGGTGCGCTGGGGCTACCAGCCCGCCTGGGCCCGCCAGGCCAAGCGGCCGCCGGTGATCAACGCGCGTGTCGAGACGGCGGCTACCAGCCGGATGTTTCGCGGCCTCTGGCAGAGAGGCCGTGCTCTGGTGATCGCCGATGGCTGGTACGAATGGCAGAAGGATCCCGCCGATCCCAAGCTCAAGCAGCCCTACTTCATCAGGCTGAAATCCGGCGAGCCGCTGTTCTTCGCCGCCATCGGCCACTTCCGCCCGGCCGACCAGGCACCCCAGGACGATGACGGCTTCGTCATCATCACGGCTGCCTCCGACGCCGGCATGGTCGACATCCACGACCGCCGCCCGCTGGTCCTGCCCCCAGCCGCAGCCCGCGAATGGCTGGACCCCGAACTGTCCCTGGAACGCGCCAGCGAGATCGGCGCGGTCGAGGGCACGCCCGTGGACGCCTTCGACTGGTACCCGGTGGGCAAGGCCGTGGGCAGCGTGAAGAACGATGGACCCGAATTGCTGGAGCGGATCGCCGAGCCGCTGGTGTAGCGGATCGACGGGGGCTTTCCGCCGGGCACTGACGCGCCGAGTTGGGCTTCAGCGACCTGGCGATCCCCCCCCGAACCGCCGCCGGTAATCCCCCGGACTCAGCCCCACCAAGCGGGTAAAGACCTTGCGGAAGGCGCCCGGATCGCTGTAGCCGACCTCCCAGGCGACCCGTTCCAGGGGCAGGCGGCTGGCCTGCAGCAACTCCCGGGCACGGCCGACGCGCAGTTGCTGGCCGTAGGCGGTGGTGGTCATGCCGGTGGCCTGGCGAAAGCGGCGCAGAAAGGTGCGCGGTTCCAGTCCGGCGCGTTGGGCCAGGGTGTCCAGAGCGAGGTCCTGGGCGCCGGTCGCCTGCAGCCATTCCTGCACGGCGAGGATGGCGCTGTCGCCGTGGTTCAGACGCGGCGAGAAGGCGCTGTAGTAGCGCTGCTGTCGGCCAGGCGGGTCGATGACCAAGGTCCGCGCAGTGTCGAGCATGCGCTTGGCGCCCAGGTAGCGATCGACCAGGCGCAAACCGAGATCGGTCCAAGCCATGAGACCACCGGCGGTGACCACGTCCTCGCCATCGATGAGCAACTGGTCGGCGTCCAGACTCACGCGGGGGAAACGGGTGGCGAAGCGCTCAACATGCAGCCAGTGGGTGGTGGCGGTGCGGCCGTCGAGCAGACCGGTTTCCGCCAGCAGGAAGGCACCGGCGCAGATCGAGGCCAGGCGCACGCCCTCGCCATGCTGCTGGCGCAACCAGTCACGATAGGGCGCGGCGGCGGCGGGTGAAATCGGCTCGGCCAGACTGGGCGGCAGGATCAGCACCTGGGGCGCGCCATCTGCTCCAGGCAGGGAATCGTAGACCCGCCTGGGCAGCGCCTCGCCCTCCTCCAGTCGCCAGTGGCTGACCCGCAGCCGCGGGCGCTCGCCATCCTCCGCGGTCCCGGTAAGGCGCCCGGCGATCTCGAACAGATCGGTGAGGCCGTGCACCGTCGCCTGTTGCACGCCGGGATAGAGCAGCAGGCCGAGTTCGATCGGTGGTTGATCGTGCATGTGTCGCTGGCGCCCCTGAAGTTGTCGGTCACGCCCCTTCGCCGGCAGGCGCGGTTGGCCAATCATGGCCGGACCCAAAACCCGAAGCATCTTCCGAGAGGCTGGATATGAGCAAGCACGCCGTCGTCGTCATCGATCTGCAGAACGAATACCTGCCCACCGGCAAACTGCCGCTGACGGGCATCGAAGCCGCCGTCGCCAATGCCGCGCGGATCATCGCCCACGCCCGTGACCAGGGCGTCCCGGTGATCCATGTGCAGCATCAATCGCTGAGCACCGAGGCGCCGATCTTCGTGCCCGGCAGCGACGGCGTCGCGATCCAGGCCGCCGTTGTGCCCCAAGCCGGCGAGCCGGTGGTGGTGAAGCACTATCCCAACGCCTTTCGCGAAACCAACCTGAAACAACTGCTGGACCAGCGCGGTATCGAGTCACTGGTGGTGGTGGGGGCCATGAGCCATATGTGCATCGATGCCGGCGTTCGCGCCGCGGCCGATCTGGGCTATGCCGTGACCGTGATCCATGACGCCTGCGCCACCCTGGATCTGGAATTCAACGGGGTCCGGGTGCCGGCGGCCCAGGTGCACGCCGCGCTGATGGCGGCGCTGGCCTTCGCCTATGCGAGCCTGGAAGCCACCGACGCCTATCTCGCCGGCTGACGCACCAGCCCTGGCGGCCGCGGGCAGCCGCCAGGGCATTAGCCGCTGAACGCTCCGGCAACCGTGCGCCGGAGCGCTTCCCCCTTCAGCCGTCGCGCAGGCGCCCCAGATGACCGCTGAGCATGGCTGCGACGGTGCGGCAGGTGCTTTCCGTCGGCAGCTCTTCATCGAACAGCAGCTCCACGGTGGAGTGGATCAGCTCGACCACGATCCGCGCGACGTGGGAGACGGCGGCCGGTGGCACGCCGGGTAGCAGCAGCACCAGCAGCTCGGTCTGCTGCGCCGCCACCCGGCGGTGCGAATCGAGGCGCACGTGCTCCAGCGAGGGCACCGCGCGCAGCGCCTTGAGGATCCACATGCCACCGGCGGTCTCGGCCGTGACCCGGTAGGTATCCAGCAAAAGCCCGGTCAAGACGTCTTCCACCCGCTCCAAAGGACCGGCCAGCAGCTCGGCATTGATCCGCCCGTCTATCTGCGCATTCTGCTTTTCCAGCAGACGCCGACCCAGTTCCTCCAGCAGGGCGTACTTGTTGGGAAAGTAGCGGTAGAGCGCCGGCGGGGTCAGCCCGGCGCAGTCGCAGACCAGATTGGTCGACAGCCGCTCGATGCCGACCTGACAGAGCACCTCCGCCGCCGCCGCCAGGATGCGTTCATAGGTTTCCGCCGCCCGCTGCTGGCTGGGGCGGGCCTTGGGCGTGGCGCGGGAGGATGGAGCGGACTCTTTGGCGACCATGAAAAAGCTCTCGGCTAGACGAAAAAACCCTTGATGGGCAGTAAAATGATAGTTATAACTATCGTGTAGCGATAACTATCATATCAGCAACAGCGTTGCCTTACTGCCTCCAGCCACAACCACAACAATCAGCAGGAGTCTCCTCCATGAAAACACCCCTCGCGCTCGCCGCCGCCCTGTTGGCGCTCCCCCTCGCCCCCGCGCTGGCCGCCGACGCGGCGCCGGTCCAGGGCCTCTGGCTGACCGCCGACCAGGGCGCCGCGGTCAGGGTCATGCCCTGCGCCGACAACGCCGGTGCCCTGTGCGGCACCATCGTCTGGGACAAGGACGCCGGCAATGCCCATGACACCTGCGGCACCCGCATCTTCCAGATGAGTCGCGACGACGGCGGCACCTGGCGCGACGGCTGGGTGTTCGATCCGCGCGATGGCAAGAAGTACAAGGGCTACGTCCGCCGCAAGGGCGACGACCTCAACATCCGCGCCTATGTCGGCACCGAGGTGCTCGGCAAGACCGAACAGCTCACCCCCCTGAGCACCCTCCCCGCCACCCCGCACTGCAGCTAAGCCACCGCAAGGAGCGACCCCATGAACCGGATTCTTCACCGCACCCAGGCGGCGGCCCTGCTGTGCCTGAGCGTTCTCGGCAGCGCGGTCCAGGCCGACGACGACCTGGCCAGCTATGCCCTGACCATCACCCCGCGCCTACTCTCGGACGTGCGCAACCGCAGCATCTCGGATTCGCTCAATCGGCCGGGGGCCAAGGTCACCGTGGAATTCGCCCATGAAAGCGGCCTGATCGGCCTGGCGGAAATCGGCAGCGTGAGCAAGAAGCAGTTCCTCGACGGCGATGGCGCCAACGTCCTGCTGGCCGGCGGCTACCGCTTCGGCGATCCGGAGGCCTGGCACTTCGGCGTCGGTCTGGCCGGGGAATTCTTTCCCGGTGCCCACTTCAAGGCGCCCAGCCGCATCGATCCGGAGACCGGCGCCCCCGATGGCTTTCGGAGCACCAACTACAACAGCCAGTTCGCCGTGCTGGAGATCGGCTACGGCGCACTGCAGGGGCGCATCCTCAACGTGCTCTCGGAAAACTATCGCGGCGCCAACACCGCCGGCGTCTGCGGCGCCCAACTGCAATTCAACCCCGATCCCACCAAGGGCCTGGAGTGCTATGCCAAGGGCGAGCACAACTCCCGCGGCAGCCTGCTCTACGACCTGGACTATCGCTACGAGCTGACCCCGCGCACCAGCCTCAAGCTGCACGCCGGCTACCAGCAGATCCGCAATTTCTCCGAGGCCAACTTCAGCGACTACGGCGTCGGCCTGGTGCATCGCCACTGGGGCTTCGACTTCGGCCTGGACTACCTGAGCCCCCACACCCGGGCGCGCGAACTCTATATCGCCGAAGACGGCGACCATCAGCGCGCGACGGACGAGGCCCGCTGGGTGCTGTCCGTGGCCCGTCCCTTCTGAGCCGGCGCCATGAAACCTCACGTCTTCGCCACGCCGCCCGCACCGGTCCAGGCCACCGCCCTCGACGGCCTGGTGCTGGTGGTGGACCTCGGCACCTCCGGCTGCAAGAGCGCGCTGGTCACCCTTGGCGGCGAGGTGGTCGCCTGGACCTTCCACGGCGTCACCCTGCACGTCGAAGGCCACAGCGCCGAACAGGAGCCGGAAGACTGGTGGCAGGCCTTCCTGCGCGGCGCCGGCGAATTGCTGGCGGCGGATCCGGCGCGGCGGCGGCGGGTGGTGGCGGTGTGCTGCTCGACCCAGACCGAGGGCACGGTGTGCGTGGACGCCAATGGCCAGGCCCTGGGCCGGGCGCTGCTCTGGCTGGACATGCGCGGCGCCGAATCGGTGGCGCGGCGGGTCGGCGGCGGCCGGCTGAAGGTGGCCGGCTATTCGCCGTTCAAGCTGTGGCGCTGGATTCGTCTCACCGGCGGCGCGCCCTCGCTGTCGGGCAAGGATTCCGCCGGCCATATCGCCTATCTGCAGGACCACCAGCCGGAGCGCTATGCGCGCACGGTGAAGTTTCTCAATGTCCTCGACTTCATGAATCTGCGCCTTACCGGTCGCTGCTGCGCCACCGCCGATTCCATCTGTACCACCTGGATCACCGACAACCGCGATTCGCGCCAGGTGAAGTACGACGCCGGGCTGATCCGCACCCTGGGCTTCGATCGCGACAAGCTGCCCGACCTGGTGGATTCGGCGGAGGTGATCGGCACCCTGACCGGCGCGGTGGCCGACCGGCTCGGCCTGCCGCGCAGCACCCCGGTGGTGGCCGGCTCGGTGGACACCTCGGCGGTGGCGGTGGGCTCGGCGGTGGCAGACTTCGCGCCGCACCTCTACCTGGGCACCTCTTCCTGGCTGGGCGCCCATGTGCCCTTCAAGAAGTCCGATGTCTTGCGCCACATGGCCGCCGTGCCCAGCGCGGTCAAGGGCCGCTACCTGGCCATGGCGCTGCAGACCGCGGCGGGCGCCAACCTGTCGTTCCTGCGCGACAAGGTGCTCTACCACCCGGACGAACTCCTCAGCGACGAACAGCACCCGGATCTCTATGCCCTGCTCGACCGCATCGCGGCCCGGGTGCCGGCCGGCGCCCGCGGGCTGCTCTACACCCCCTGGCTGTATGGCGAGCGCAGCCCGGTGGACGATCCCAGCCTGCGCGCGGCCCTGATCAACCTGTCGCTGGAGCACACGCGGGAAGACATCATCCGCGCCTTTCTCGAAGGGGTGGCACTCAACACCCGCTGGATGCTGGAACCCTTCGGCCGCTTCCTCGGCCGCCGACCGGAGCGGATCACGGCGGTGGGCGGCGGCGCCCAGTCCAATCTCTGGTGCCAGATCATGGCCGACGTCACCGGCCACGTGATCGCCCAGCCCGTTGCGCCGATCCAGGCCAATGCCCGGGGCTCGGCCTATATCGCCGCCGCCGGTATCGGCGCCCTGACCTTCAGCGACGTGCCGGCGCTGCAGCGACCGCCGCGGCTCTACCAGCCCTGCCCCCAGGCGCGGGCGCGCTACGACGACAGCTACGCCACCTTTCTCGAAGTCCGCCGGCGCCTGGCGCCGCTCTATCGCCGCCTCAACCCCAACCAGGGAGCCCGACCATGAGCGATACCCTCGAAGCGCGCGAACAGGTGGTCGATCTCTGCCTGCACCTGGTACGCCGCGGCTTCTTCGCCGCCACCGGCGGCAACCTGGCCCTGCGCCTGGACGCGGAGCGCATCGCGGTGACCCCCTCCGCCCTCGACTACTACCAGATGGGTCCCGAGGACGTCTGCATCCTGCGCCTGGCCGATCTGCACCAGCTCGAAGGCGATCGCGCGCCCTCGGTGGAAACCGGATTGCACGCCCGGGTGCTGCGGCGCTTTCCGGCGGCGGGCTGCAGCCTGCACACCCACCAGCCGCTGGCCAGCGCCTGCACCCTGCTGGGCGAGGCCCTGACCGTCGACGATCCCGAGCGCTGGCCCGAACTGGGCCGCCGCCTACCGCTGGTGGGCTATGCCCCCTCCGGCACCGGCTGGCTGGCCAGGCGCCTGGATCGCGCCCTCAGCGCCGAAAGTCCCGCCTATCTGCTGCGCAACCACGGGGTGCTCTGCTACGGCGCCAGCGCGCGCCAGACCCTGGCGGTGCTGGAGCAGCTGGAAGCCTTCTGCGAGCACTACCTGGTCGGCCGTATCGCCAGCCGCCCCGGGGTCTCCGCCGCCGACAGCCTGGCGCGCCAGCGCCTGCTGACCACCCTCACCGCCTCCCTCCCGTCCTGAGGTCCGCCATGAATCAGCCCCTGACCACCCCGCCGCTCCTGGTACCCACGCCGCCGGCGATTTCTGCCTGGCCGGATACCGAGACGCTCTATCGCCGTTTCGACGCCCTGGTCAAACAACCCATGCGCCCGCTGCGCCGCGAGGCGCTGGCCAAGGTCATGGGCTATTTCGACGAGCGCTGCCAGGGTTCGCGGCGGCTCGCCGAAGAAGCCAAGCGGTTCATTCCCGGGGGCATCCAGCACAACCTGGCGTTCAACCACCCCTTCCCCCTGGCCATCGCCCGGGCGGAGGGCGCCCACCTCACCGACGTGGACGGCAACAGGTACATCGACTTTCTCCAGGCCGGCGGTCCCACCCTGCTCGGCTCCAATCATCCCGGCGTGCGCGACCAGGTGCAGCGCATCCTCGCCGAGTGCGGCCCGGTCACCGGCCTGCTGCACGAATACGAGGTCAAGCTGGCCGAACTGGTCTGCCAGAGCGTACCCGGCATCGACCAGGTGCGGCTGCTGGGCTCGGGCACCGAGGCGGCCATGGCCGCGGTACGCCTGGCACGGGCCTATACCGGGCGCCGCTGGATCATCAAGATCGGCGGGGCCTATCACGGCTGGAGCGATCAGCTGGTGTACGGCATGCGCCTGCCCGGCACCGGGCGCATGGAGGCCCTCGGCATTCCCCGCGGCGCCACCGCCCACACCCAGGAAAGCCCGCCCAACGACCTCGAGGCCCTGCGCCGGCGGTTGCAATTCAATCGCCTGCGCGGCGGCACCGCGGCGGTGCTGGTGGAACCCTTCGGCCCGGAGAGCGGCACCCGCCCGGTGCATCCGCACTTCAACCGAGAGGTGCGCACCCTCTGCGACGAATTCGGCGCCCTGCTGATCTTCGACGAGGTGGTGACCGGGTTCCGCGCCGGCATGGGCGGCGCCCAGGGCTACTTCAAGGTGCTGCCGGACCTCACCGTGCTCGGCAAATGCCTGACCGGCGGCTATCCCATGGCCGGGGCCCTGGGCGGCAAGGCCGAGGTCATGCAGTTGCTGGTGGGCGGCATCGGCACCTCGTCGAAACGCGCCTTCGTCGGCGGCACCCTGTCGGCCAATCCGCTGTGCTGCGTGGCCGGCTACTACGCCCTCAAGGAGATCCAGCGCCTCGACGCCGCCGGCCAGGCCGGCCGCGCCGGCGATCGACTGCGCCAGGGCCTGGAGGAAATCATCCAGCGCCGCAACCTGCCCTATGTCGCCTACAACCTGGGCTCCATCGTCCACCTGCAGACCTCCGGCGTGCTGCTGCTCGACACCGGCAATCCGCTCAAGCTGCTGCGGGTGCGCAACGAGGCCAAGGCGCGCAAGCACATGATGGAAGAGATGGGCGCGGCCTATACCGCCCATGGCCTCATCACCCTGGCCGGCAGCCGCATCTACACCAGCCTGGCCGACACCGACGCCGTGATCGACGACGCCCTGGAGCGTTTCGACCGGGTCTTCCAACTGGTATGAGGCCGCCCATGAAAGCCGAATCGCGCCAGCAATGGCTGGATCTGCAGCAACGCCTGGCCCGCCAGGGCGAGCGCTCGGCCGTGGCCCTGTCGGTGCGCATACCGGGGGCGGCGAGTCTCTGGTACGGCACCCTGGGCGATGCCGCCCCCTGCGAGATCGAGCTGACCCACCGCAGCGGCGGCGCTCTGGATCACGCGCTCGTCTACCGGGCGCGACCGGATGTCGGCGCCATCCTCCAGGGCGCGGGGCGCTACGGGCAGCATGTGGCGGACTTCGGCGGCCAGTTGCCGCAGCTGTTCGACGAGCAGGCCCGCCACCTGGGGCGGATGGCGCCCGCGGTGGCCCGGGGCGATGCCCTGGCGGAGGCCCTGGCCGCGCGCGGCAACGTTCAGCTGCTCGGCGGCCAGCCGCTGTGCCTGGGGACCACCGCCAGCCGCGCCGCGCTCAATGCCGAGTTGTTCGAGAAATGCGCCAAGGCCTACACCCTGGCGCAGGCCACCGGCGCGGTGCTCACCCGCCTGCCCTGGTGGGTGGTGCTGATCGCCACCCGCCGACTCCAGCGCGACCAGCGCGCCGCCGCCGAGGCCTTCCGCCAGGGCCGGCTGCCGGCGGAAAGCCGCGGTTACTAGCCACTCTTCGAAGGTAGCGCCCATGAACGTCACCTCGCCTTCTTCGCCCCGCCAGGTCCAAGCCGCGCTGCTGCTGGGCTCCCTGGTGCTGCTCATCCTCGGCCTGCAGCCGCTGCTGCTCGGCGAGCTGTTCACCAGTGGCCGGGCCAGCCTCGACGGCCTCGGCCTGGTGGCCATGGGCGAGATCGTCGCTCTAGGCCTGGGCGTGATCGCCGGTGAGGCCCTGGGCCCGCGCCTGGGGCTGCCGGCGGTACTCTGGCCGGCGACGCTGTTGGCGGTCGCCGCCGACCTGGCCAGCGCTCAGGCCAGCGGTGACCTGCCGCTGCTCGGCCTGCGCGCCCTCGCCGGCCTTGGGGAAGGCCTGCTGCTCTGGGCGGCGGTGGCGCTGATCGTCCGTCAACCCACCGCCGAGCGGCTGTCCGGCCTGTTCATGGCACTGCAGACCTTTTGCCAGGGCCTGCTGGCAGCCCTGCTGGCGCTGTGGATCCTGCCCCGGCTGGGCAGCGCCGGCGGCTTCCGGCTGCTGGCCGGCGTCACCGCCCTGGCCCTGCCGCTGACCGTCGCCCTGCCACGCCGCCTGGCAGCAGTGGACGTCGCTGGCAGCGCGCCGGTCCGCCATAGCTGGCGACTGCCACAGGCGCTGCTGCTGGCCTTCGTCGGTTGCCAGCTGGCCGCCATCGGCGCGCTCTGGGCCTATCTGGAACCCTATGGCGAAGCCCTCGGACTGGACGCCAGCCAGGCCCAGACCCTGATCGCCGCCAGCTTCGCCGCCCAGCTGCTCGGCGGCCTGGCTGGCGCGGTCCTGGTGGCCTGGCTGCCGGCCGCCACCACCCTGACCCTGGCGACCCTGCTGCTGGGCAGCCTGGCCGCGCTGATCTATGGCCTGGCGGCGGGGGCGCACCTGACCTTCGTGCTGCTGTGCCTGACCTTCACCTTTCTCTGGCAGACCCTCACCCCCTTCCAGATCAGCCTGGCCCTGCGACTGGACGCCAGTGGCCGCGTCGCCACCCTGGTGCCCTCGTTGCAACTGCTCGGCTGCGCCGCCGGCCCGGCGCTGGTCTCGCTCTGGTTGCAGGGCGCCGCGGTCCGACCCGCCGCCCTCACCAGCGCCCTGCTCGCCCTGCTGGCCCTGGGGCTGGCGGCCCTGCTCGCCCTCTGTGCCCCCGGCCCCCGGCCGGTACCGCGCTGGCGCTGGCAGCGCCCAGGCTGAATACTGCCGTCGTCGCCGAATCGATCCTTCCTGCCCCCTTGCGGACTGCTGCCATGAATGCCTCCCTGCCCGATCCCGCTCCCGTCCTGGTCGACCCCGAGACCTTGCAGCGGCTGTTCGCCGCCCAGGGCCCGCGCGCCCTGGCCCTGCGCGGTTCCAGCGCCGCCGAGCGCCTGGGCCTGCTGCAGCGCCTGCATGGCGCCCTGGTGGCCCGGCGTGGGCCGCTCTATGCGGCCTTTCGCCAGGACTTCGGTAAACCCGAGGTGGAGGTGGAACTGTCGGAGATCATGCCGGTGCTGGAAGAGATCCAGCACGCGCGCCGCCACCTGCGCCGCTGGATGAAGCCACGGCGGGTGCGCCCGACCCTCACCTCCCTCGGCTGCCCGGCGCACATCCACAGCCAGCCGCGCGGCCGCTGCCTGATCATCGGCCCCTGGAACTATCCAGTCTCCACCCTGCTCGGGCCGCTGGTGTCGGCGCTGGCGGCCGGCAACAGCGTGATGCTCAAGCCCTCGGAATTCACCCCGGCGGTCAACGCGGTGCTGCGCGAGCTGCTGGCCGAGGCCTTCACCGCGGACACCGTGGCCTTTTGCGAAGGCGACGTCTCCACCGCCCAGGCGCTGCTGGCGCTGCCCTTCGACCACTTCTTCTTTACCGGCTCCACGGCCGTGGGCCGCCTGGTGATGCAGGCCGCCGCCCGGCACCTGGCCTCGGTGACCCTGGAACTGGGCGGCAAGTCGCCGGCGATCATCGACGCCAGCGCCGACCTGGACGCCGCCGCCGAGTTGCTGCTCTGGGGCAAATTCCTCAATGCCGGCCAGTCCTGCGTGGCGCCCGATCATGTCTTCGTCGCCCGCCGCCTGCTGCCGGCCTTCAAGGAGCGCTGTCGCGCCCTGCTGGTGCAGCGCTACGGCAGCGATGCCGCCGCCAGTCCGGACTACACCCGGCTGATTCACCAACGCCACGCCAGCCAGCTGATCGGTCTGCTGGAACAGGCCCGGGCCGCCGGTGCCCAGCTGATCCACGGCGGCGCGCACGACGCGGCCGGGCGCTATCTCGCACCGACCCTGCTGGATTGCTCGGCCATCGACAGCCCCCTGGACAGCCAGGAGCTGTTCGGCCCGCTCCTGCCGGTGATCGCCTACGACGACCTGGAGGAGGTACTGCAGCGCATCGACGCCGGGCCCAAGCCCCTGGCGCTCTATCTCTGGAGTCGCGATCGCGACATCCAGCAGCGAGTCATCGCCCGCACCAGCTCTGGCAGCGTCGGCCTCAATCTGTGCATGCAGCAGTACACCCAGTTGCACCTGCCCTTTGGCGGCATCAATCACTCCGGCAGCGGCAGCGCCCATGGCCAGGCCGGCTTTCGCACCTTTTCCCACGAGCGCAGCGTGCTCGCCGCCGGTCCGCTGCTGGCCGTTCGTCTGCTGCTGCCGCCCTATTCGCCGTTCAAGCTGCGGCTGGCGCAGTGGGTGTCGCGCCTGACCGGCGGCGGCTAGGTCCAGTACGAGAAGTGCCTGCGCATCGGCGATGCTTCGTTGAAAACCCCCTGGATCGCCAGCCCGGTCGAAATGCTCCTTTACCGCACGTACACTGCGCTTCCTCTGCTTTTTGATTAGTGAGCGTTCACCCTTCGAACGGGCTTGGGCTGTTACTCCCCTGGTCGTTCCAACTCGCCTCACCTTCGCTCGGCGACTTTCGTACCGGACCTGGAAAACGCCCAGCAGGGCACACCATCCGCCGGGAATGACGCCGCCAAGGATGCACGAGCGGCAAACCAGCCTTTAGAATGACGGGCCGCCAGCCTTGGGCGTGCCGATCTGCAATCGGCGCGGTCCAAGCCCGGCATGGGTTACCCTTGCACGTGAATTCTATTTGGAGCGGTGAGCTGAACGATGGGCTTTGAGCAACTAGCTGAACTACGCGACCGCCTGCGGGCCGAAAAAGCGCAGGTAAAGACCGAGAGCAACGAGCGGCCGGCGCGGAGACCTTCACCGAAAGCCAAGCCCCGCGAGCAGAAGCCCCGCGAGCAGGATCCGGTGGTCGAAGGCATCCGCCGTCTGCAAAAGCACTTCCCGCTGGCCTTCCCGGTCAATCCGGCACCCAAGGTGCCGCTCAAGGAAGGCATCCTGAAGGACGCCGAGCAGCACCTGGAGCGCCTGGGCATCACCGGTGATCAGCTCAAGCAGTCGATCGCCACCTGGTGCCGTGGCACCCGCTACTGGGCGGCCATGACCGAAAACGCTCCGCGCCTGGATCTGGATGGCCAGCCGGCTGGCACCGTGACCGCCTCCCAGGCGGTCTATGCCAAGCAGCAGGCACGCCGCCAGCGCGCCCAGGCCCGTCGTGAGCAGGCCAAGGCCAAGGCGGAATCCGCCGCGCCGGTTGAAGGTGCGGCCGCCGTGGATGGCGAAGCCGCCCAGCCTTCCTAAGCTCCAGCACGGCTGGGATGGTCTGACCTGCCGGCTGCGCCGGGCAGGCCATCCCGGTCGCTCTTTTCAGCAGTGGGTAGCACTGGATGTCCAGTCCAGGCCGCGTACTGCCTGCTGCCTGGCCAACCGGCAGTCACTCGGCTTAGCGCCACCAAGCAATCCATCGGCGACCAGCCATCCTCAGTTTGTTGGCCGCTGACACCTGCGACGCCTGCTTCCCGGTTTCCGGATGCACACGCCTGACCGCTCCATCAAAGTCGGGGATGCGGATACGGCCCTTCGCGGCCCGCCGCGTGTCGCAAAGGGAACAGACTCGACGCTCAGAGGCACAGGCGCGTCGTAGCGGTCATGGCTGACCGGGCGCCGGCTGATAGGGTGCAAGGGCTACCTTCTCCAACCTTCGACGTGGAGTCGCCCCATGATTTGGCGTACTGGTTTCGCTGCACTGCTGCTGGTGGGGAGCATGGCAAGCGCTCTGGGAGCACCCCGCTACGATCACCTTTATGCCTTTGGTGACAGCTACTCGGACAATGGCGCCAGTGAGGCCCTGACCCGCTCGTTGGTCGCACGAAAGATCAAGGACGCCCAGGAACTGCCAGGTCCGCTGTATTGGCAAGGCCGTTGGAGCAACGGTCCCACGGCCGTCGAATCGCTTGCCGAGGCCTTGAAGACCCCACTGACCGATTACGCAGTAGGCGGTGCCAAGAGTGGCAACGGCAACTACTACGGCTGGATGAGCGCGGCGCGGGATACCAGTGCGCTGGGGCAGGTCACCGACCATCTGGCAGCCGCCAAGGCGCACAAGGCCGATCCGAACGCCCTCTACTTCATCTTCATCTCGGCCAATGACTTTTTCGAATGGGCCGACTTCGCCCATACGGAAGCCCTCGATCAGCTGAGTCAAACCAGCCTGACGAACATTCGTCAGGCTGTGGAACGTCTCGCGGCCGCCGGGGCGAAACACTTCATGGTGGTCGGCTCCGTGGATCTGGTCCATGTACCCGCCGTGGTTCAGGCCCGGCAGGAGGCCCATGCGGCCGAATTCCAGCAGGCGCTGGCGCGGGCGATGCCTGGCATGCTCGACGACCTGGCCAAGCGCTTCCAGGTCGACATCCACTACTTTGATCACCAGGGCTTCAGCGACGGGATCCGTGTGGCCGCGGACCACGCCGGCCTGGAACAATTGGATACGCCCTGTCAACCGACCTACCCGGAAGCCAAGCCCGCCTGCGCGAACCCGGACGCCTACTACTACTGGGACGAATGGCATCCCACCCGCAAGGCGCATGCCCTGGCGGCCGCGGCCATGCTCAAGACCCTGCAGGCCGACCACGGACGTGCCAGCACGCCCTGAGCCATAGTGCCCCTGTCGTCCTGACAGGGGCAGTCATTCCAGACGCCCGCCCCGCTAGGACAGCCGTCCCGGCAACTCGATGCGCATGACCGTGCCCCCACCCTCGCGCCCCAGGGCGACGATGCGGCCCTGATGCGCCGCGCAGATGGCGCGGGCGATGGACAGCCCCAGGCCGCTGCCGCCCAGGTGTCGCGCGCGGGAGCTGTCGGCACGCCAGAAGCGGTGAAACACTCGCTCGCGATCGGCTTCGGCGATGCCCAGGCCGCGATCCCGGAATTCCAGCACCAGGCTTTCGGCCAGGGCCAGCTGGACGATCTCCAGTTCGCCGCCGCTCGCGCCATAGCGCAGGAAATTTTCCAGCAGGATGTTGAGCAGCTGGCCGATGCGATCGCGGTCGGCGTACAGCCGTTGGCGGGGATCCAGTTCCAGGCGCAGCTGGATGGCCTCGGCCTGCAGCTGGGGCGCGAACCAGGCCAGTCGCTCTTCCACCAATGCCGCCAGGGCGAAGGGCCGCTGATCCAGCGCCAGTTGGCCGGCCTCGGCCAGCGACAGGGTGTGCAGATCGCCCACCAGGGTGTTGAGCAGATCGAGCTGGCGCTTGACCATCTGCAACTGGCGGGCATCGGCGGGAAAGACCTCGTCGAGGATGCCCTGCACCCGCACCGAGGCGGCGTTGAGCGGGGTGCGCAGCTCATGGGCGAGGATGGCGCTGGAATCCCGCACGTCGCGCTCATATTGCTGCAGCCGCGCGGTGAGGCTGTTGAAGTCCAGCGCCAGGCGGCGCAATTCCGCCGGCGCCGTCTCGGCCACCTCCAGGCGGGTCTCCAGATCACCGGAGGCCACCCGCCGCGCCGCCGCGGCGATGGCGGAGAACTGGCTCGACAGCGGGCGTGATAGCCGAAAGCCGGCCAGCAGGATCAGCGGCACGGCCGCCAGCAGTAGCCCCGCCAGCACCCACCAGTCGCGGCTGGCGATGCCGGGCAGGAAATAGCGCACCGGATAGTAGTGACTGAACAGCGCCCAGAGCCGCGCCTCGTTTTCCTGCGGATCGGCGCGCAGCTGGAGGATCTCCGCGCGGGCCGCCTGGGGCACCTGGCGCAGCACCCACCAGTCGCCAAAGAGAAACCAGAGGTACATGCCGGCGGCGATCAGCAGCACCGCGCCCAGGGCCAGCAGGCTCATGCGCCAACCGACCCAGCGCCCCAGCGGGGCCTGGCGCTTCATGAAAAGCGATAGCCGATGGCGCGCACCGTCACCGGCACGCCGGGAAGACCCGCCGCCTCCAGCTTGCGCCTGAGGTTGTGCAGGTGGGTGTCCACCACCCGCGCCAGGGCTTCGCTCTCCGGCAGGCAGCGCTCCAGCAATTCCTCGCGGGTAAAGGCCTTGTGCGGGGTGCGCATCAGGGTGGCGAGCAAGCCGAATTCGGTGGGCGTCAGCTCCAGGGCGCGCGCCTCGACGGTGGCGCTGAAACGCTCCAGATCCACCGTCAGGGCGCCATGGCGCAGCCAGCGATCATCGCGCGGCGCCTGGTGGCAGCGACGCAGCACCGCGTGCACCCGCGCCACCACCTCCTTGGGGTTGTAGGGCTTGACCACATAGTCGTCGGCGCCATAGCGCAGGGCGCCGAGCTTTTCCGGCTCGTCGCCGATGGCGGTCACCATGATCACCGGGGTGTCCCCGGCGCGGCGGATCTGCGCCAGCACCTCGGTGCCACCGAGGCGCGGCAGCATCATGTCGAGCAGCACCAGATCGGGTCGCTCGCGCTGGAACAGGTCCAGCCCATGGCGGCCGTCTTCGGCAAGGATGACCGCGAAGCCGTCGCGCAGCAGATAGGCCTCCAGCACGCTGGCGCTGTCGGCGTCGTCTTCGACGATGAGTATGAGTTTGTCGCCCACGTCCGCTCTCTTGATCGAATCTCGACAATTCGCCGAAGGAATCTTGATTCGGCGTCCCTAGGCTGCGACCCATGCCTTGCACCGGGTCTGCCTGCCATGCCTTCACTCGCCGCTTCCGCCACCTGCCAGTTGCTGCTGATCAGCCTGCTGGGCCTCAGCGGTTGCTCGCTGATTCCCGACTACCCGCGACCCGCGCTGCCGGTGCCAGCGCACCAGGGGCTGTGGCAGCGGCAGGACGCCACGCCCGCGGCGGCCGTCGATCTCAGCCCTGACGAGCGCCAGCTGCTGGCCGCGGTCAGCGCTGAAGCCCTGCTGCCAGCGCTGGTGGGCCAGGCGCTGGCGGGCAATCGAGACTACCGGATAACCCAGCTCAGGGTCGAGCAGGCACGGGCGCAACTGGGCGCGCGCCAGGCCGAACGCTGGCCCACCCTGGGCCTGGCGGTGCAGCGGCCACGCCAGCGCTTCGCCGACCAGGCGCTGGACGAGCGCTACCAGCAGGACCTGGCCACCGCCAGCCTCGGCGTGGACGCCTTCGAACTGGACTTCTTCGGGCGGGTGGCCAGCCTGGACGAAGAGGCTCGCCACCAGCTGCTGGCCAGCGACCTCGGCCAGCAGGCCGCGCGCGGCGCCCTGGTGGCCGAGGTGGCGCGCCTCTTCCTCGTGGCCCGCGAGAGCGATGCCCAGGTCGCCGGCGCCCAGGCCATGGCGGCGCTCAGCGACGAGCTGGTGCAGCGCACCCAGGCGCGCATCGCCGCCGGCGACCTGGCCCCGGCCGCGCTGGAGCCCCTGACCCAGGCCGCTCTCGAGGCGCGCCAGCAGAAGCAGCAGCGCCTGAGCCAGCGCAGCCAGGCCTATGGGGCGCTGGCCTGGGTCACCGGCTACCGGCTGGCGCCCTCGCCCAGCGCTGCGCCTGCCCCGGCCGGTCCACCGCCGGAGCTGCCGGGCGAGCTGGCCGACCTGCCCTCCAGCCGCCTGCTGGAGCGGCTCGACGTGCGCGCCGCCGAGGAGCGCCTGCAGGCGGCCAACGCCAGTATCGGCGCGGCCCGCGCCGCCTTTTTCCCGAGCATCCGCCTGAGCACCGCGGTGGGCCTGGCCAGTCCGCAATTGCAGGACCTGTTCAGCGCCGGCCAGGGGCTGCGCCTGCTGACACCGTCGCTGTCCCTGCCGCTGTTCGACGGCGGGCGCAACCAGGCCAACCTGGACGCCGCCAGGACCGCTCGCGACCTGGCCCTGGCCGCCTACGAACGCACCCTGCAGGACGCCTTTCGCGAACTGGCCGACGGCCTGGAAGAGCGCCGCCTGCTGCTCGTGCAGCGGCAGACCCTGGACGCCCAGCTGCAGTTGAGCCAGGCGCGCCGCCAGCGTCTGGCGCGCCAGTGGCAGGCCGGGGCCGGCGATCCCGGCGCCAGTCTGCAGGCCGGTCTCGACGGGTTGCGCGCCAGCGAGGCGCTGCGCCAGACCGAGCAGGCCCTGCGCCTCAATCGCCTGCGCCTGTACCGCGCCCTGCACGGCCTCGACCACCCTTCCGCCCCCTGAGAGGACTCGCCATGACCCGCACCACCCTGCTGCCGCTGCTGCTCTGCCTGACGCCCCTGGCCGGCCAGGCGGCCGACGCCTCGCCCTGGGGCGACCACACCGACGTCAGCCTCGGCCTGGTGGCCGGCGCGGTCAGTCGCTACAGGGGTTCGGCTGCCTACCGGCCGCAGTTGCTGCCGCTGGTAGTGGTGCAGCGTGGGCCCTTCTTTGCCGACACCAGTCGCGGCCTCGGGCTGCAATGGCAGTCGGCCCAGGGACTGACCCTCAGCGGCGCCCTCAACTACGACTTCGGCCGCGATGACCGCGACAACGCCTCGCGGCCAGGCGCCGACCGCTTGAAGGGTATGGGCGAGGTCGACGGCGCCACGGTGCTGGACCTCAATCTGAGCCAGGCCCTGGCGCCCTGGCTCAGCCTCAACGCCGAGGGCGAATGGCGACTGGCCGGGGCCCAGCGCGGCAATCGCTATCGCCTGGGGGTGGAAGCCATCGGTCTACACACCGATCAGGACACCCTGGCGCTGGATCTCGACGCCCACGCCGGCGACCGCCGCTTCAACCAGACCTATTTCGGCGTCACCGCCGCCCAGAGCGCCGCCAGCGGCTTCGCCCCGGCGCGGCTGGACCGGGGGATCTATGCCTATTCCGCCGCGCTGAACTGGTTGCACGCCTTCGATCCGCACTGGAGTTCGGTGGCGACCCTGACCACCACCTACTACGGCGACCAGGCACGCGACAGCCCGCTGCGGCAGCGCGCCACCGCCACCACTGCCCAAGTCGCCCTGACCTACAGCTTCTGATCCTGGAGCCCGCCATGCCCGGCCCGCGCCTGACCTCCGCCTTCGCCCTCTTCCTGCTGCTGCCCCTGCTGGGCGGCTGTTCACCGGATGAACGTCCCGGTCCGGTGCCCCTGCGCACCGTCAAGCTCGCGCCGGTCGCCCGGCTTGCGGCCCAGGCGCCGCTGCTGCCCGGCCTGGTGCGCCAGCCGCGCAGCGCGGCGCTGGCCTTCGAGAATGGCGGGCGGGTGCTGCGGGTGGCGGTGGACGTGGGCGACCGGGTGGCGGCCGGGCAACTGCTCGCCGAGCAGGATGCCGAACCGGCGCGTCTGCGCCTGGCCCAGGCCAGCGCCCGGGTGCAGGCTGCCCGGGTGGAGCTGGACCAGCGCCGCGCCGGGCAGCGGCGTGCCCGGCAGCTGTTCGCCGAGGGCAACCTGGCCAAGGCCGAGCGGGAAGCCGCCGACGCCGCCCTGGGTGCGGCCCAGGCCCAGCAAGGAGGCGCCGAGGCGGAACTGGCCCTGGCACGCCGCGACCTGGCCCAGACCCGACTGGTGGCGCCCTTCGCCGGCCAGATCGTCCTGCGCGCGCCGGAGCCGCTGCGGCTGGTGGGTGCGGGCGAGACCTTGTTCGGGCTGCAGGCCGACGGCGAGCGCCAGGTGGTGGTGCAGGTGCCGGCCGCCCTGGCCCAGGGGCTGGTGGCGGGCGCCCAGGCCCAGGCCTATGCAACCCGCGACGGCGCGCCCCTGGCACTCCGGCTGGTCGGTCTTTCGCCACGTGCCGAGCAGGGTCTGCTGCAGGAAGCGGTCTTCGCCCTCGACCAGCAGGCGCCGGCCCTGCCCAGCGGCAGCCTGCTGGAGGTGCGCCTGCCGCTGCCAGTCCAGGCGCAGCTGGCGGTGCCCCTGGGCGCGCTGCTGCCCGGTCAGAGCGGCAGCGCGGGTCAGGTCTTTGTCTACCAGCCGGAGACCCAGCAGGTGAAGCCGCGCCCGGTCACGGTGGCGGCCCTGCAGCAGGGCCAGGCGCTGATCGCCAGCGGGCTTGCCGAGGGCGAGCAGATCGTGGTGGCCGGCGCCGCCTTCCTGCGCGCGGGCGAGCATGTGCTGCCCTATAGGCCCAGCACCGTGCTCACGGGGGAGTAGGCCATGTCGCTGACCGCTTTCGCCCTGCGCCGGGGTCGCCTGGTGCTCTTTGTCGCCATGGCCCTGTTACTGGGTGGACTCTATGCCTTTCTCGGCTTTCCCTCCCAGGAGGAACCCAGCGTCACGGTGCGCGACGCCCTGGTCAGCGTCGCCCTGCCCGGCCTGCCCAGCGACCGGGTGGAAGAGCTGCTGGCCAAGCCGCTGGAAGACCGACTGCGCGAATTGCCCGAACTCAAGACCCTGGTGACCACCCTGAGACCCGGCCAGGCCATCGTCCAGCTCACCGCGCGGGACGAGATCAAGGACCTGCCGGCGCTCTGGCAACGGGTGCGCAACAAGGTCGCCGAGGTGGCGCAAGCGCTGCCCGAAGGCACCCAGGGGCCGGTGGTGGACGACGACTTCGGGCGGGTGGCGGTGGCCTCCATCGCCGTGACCGCGCCCGGCTTCAGCCCGAGCGAACTGCGCAGTGAAGCCGAACGGCTGCGCCGGGCGCTCTATGACCTGCCCGGGGTGGATCGCATCGCCCTCTATGGCCTGCAGGAAGACCGCGTCACCCTCGACCTGGACGCCAACGCCCTGGCGCGGACCGGTCTTTCGCCCCAGGCCCTGCTGGCGCAGCTGCGGACGCGCAACGAACTGGTCAGCGGCGGCAGCCTCCGTCAGGGCGACCGAGCGCTGAGCCTGGCCATCGGCGGCGAACTGGCCGATCCCGCCGCGCTGCGCGCCGTGCCGATCCGGCTGGCCGACGGCCGCGCCGTGCCCCTGGCCGAGCTGGCCCGGGTGCGGGTCGAACCCGAACAGCCGCTGCGCAGCGCCGCCTTCTATCGCGGCGAACGCGCCCTGGTGCTGGGCATCGCCATGACCCCGGGACGCAACGTGGAAGCCTTCGGCGCCGCGCTGCACGATCGACTCAAGGCCCTGGAGGCCAGCCTGCCCGCCGGCTTCGCGCTGCACCGGGTGACCTTCCAGGCCGAGGTGGTCCATCACGCCATGGCGCGCATGCAGCACGTGCTGATGGAGACCATGGTGATCGTCATGGCCGTGGTCATGCTGTTCCTGGGTTGGCGCCTGGGGCTGATCGTCGGCGCCATCGTGCCGCTCACGGTGCTGGCGACCCTGCTGGTCATGCGCGCCCTGGGCATCGAATTGCAGACGGTATCCATCGCCGCGCTGATCCTGGCGCTGGGGCTGCTGGTGGACAACGGCATCGTCATCGCCGAGGACATCGAACGGCGCCTGCGCGCCGGCGAGGACCGCCGCGCCGCCTGCGAGGCCGCCGGCCGGACCCTGGCCATCCCGCTGCTGACCTCTTCGCTGGTGATCATCCTGGCCTTCTCGCCGTTCTTTCTCGGCCAGACCAGCACCAATGAATACCTGAGGTCCCTGGCCGTGGTGCTGGCGCTGACCCTGCTGGGCTCCTGGGCGCTCAGCCTGACCGTGACGCCCCTGCTCTGCCTGCGCCTGGTGCCGGATCCCACCCATACCGGCGCCAGCACCGACAGCGCCCTGCACCGGGGCTATCGCCGCCTGCTGGAAGCCCTGCTGCGGCACCGGCTGGCCTATCTGCTGGCCATGCTCGGGCTGCTGGCTCTGGCCACCCTCAAGGTGCTCAGCCTACCCTACGACTTCCTGCCGCCCTCGGATCGCAACCAGTTCCAGATCCCCGTCCAGCTGGAACCAGGGACCTCCGCTCAGCGCACTTTGGAACTCATGCAGGGCTTCAGCCGCTGGCTGGGCGCGGATGCCGATGTCGTCGAGAGCATCGGCTACGTCGCCGAGGGCGGACCGCGCATCGTGCTGGGGCTCAATCCGCCGCTGCCCGGTCCCAATGTCGCCTATTTTACCGTGACCACCCGCCCGGAGGCCGATCTCGCCCAGGTCATGGCGCGGGTCGGCGAGCAGCTGACGCGCGCCTATCCCGAGGTGCGCGCCCAGCCCAAGCGCTTTTCCCTGGGTACCACCGAGAGCGGCGTGGCGGTCTATCGCCTGAGCGGTCCGGACGAGGCGGTCCTGCGTCAGCTGGGCGCCGACCTCGCCGACCTGCTCGCCGCCGTCCCCGGGACCCGCGACATCCAGGACGACTGGGGTCCGCGCCTGCTGCGCTACCAGGTCGAGGTCGACCCGGCCCGGGCCCGCGCCGCCGGACTCGACCGGCGCGACCTGGCCCAGGCGCTGCAACTGGCCGGCGATGGCCTGAGTGGCGCCCAGTTGCGCGATGGCCAGTATCCGGTCGAGATCGCCGCACGCAGCCTTGCCCCAGACGGCGATCCCGGCAGCCTGCTGGTCTATCCCCAGGGCGGCGGCGCGCCGCTGCCGCTGGCGGCGGTAGCCCGGATCGAGCTGGCCAGCGAGGCCGGGGTCAAGGTCAGGCGCAATCTGCAGCGCACCCTCACGGTCAGCGCGCGCAATCCCGGCATGACCGCCGCCACCCTGGTCGCCACCCTCGCGCCCCAGTTGCCCACCCTGCAGGTGCCGCCCGGCTATCGCCTGGAACTGGGCGGCGAGAGCGAGGATTCCGCCGCCGCCAACGACGCCCTGCTGCGCTATCTGCCGCTGGCCGCCGTGGCCATGCTGCTGCTGTTCCTCTGGCAATTCGATTCCTGGCGCAAGGTGCTGATCATCGTCGCCAGCATTCCCTTCATCCTTATCGGCGTGGCCCTGGCGCTCTGGCTGAGCGGCCACCCCTTCGGCTTCATGGCCACCTTCGGCCTGCTGTCCCTGGCCGGCATCATCGTCAACAACGCGGTCTTGCTGCTCGAACGCATCGAAGCCGAACGCCAGGCCGGCAAGCCCCTGGTCCCGGCGCTGCTCGACGCCGCCGGCGAGCGCCTGCGGCCGATCATCATGACCAAGCTGACCTGCATCCTCGGTCTCATCCCGCTGATGCTCTTTGCCGGCCCCCTGTGGACGGGCATGGCCATCAGCATGATCGGCGGCCTGGCCTTGGGCACCCTGGTGACCCTGGGACTGATCCCGGTGCTCTATGGGTTGCTGCATAGCCGTCAGAGGTGACGACTCAGGTGGTGGCGCCCAGTTGCCAGGGGACGAATTCGTTCTGCCCGTAGCCGTGCAACTCGCTGCGGCTGCGCTCCCCCGAAGCCAGCGCCAGCAGGCGCTCGAAGATGAAGGCGCCCCGCTCTTCCAGGGTGGTGCTGCCGTCCACCAGGCCCCCGCAGTCCACGTCCATGTCGTCGCGCTGGCTCTCCCACAGCCGGGTGTTGGTGGCGATCTTCAGCGACGGCGTCGGTGCGCAGCCATAGGCCGAACCCCGGCCGGTGGTGAAGGCGATCAGGTTGGCACCGCCCGCCACCTGGCCGGTGGCCGAGACCGGGTCGTAGCCGGGGGTGTCCATGAACACCAGGCCCGGGGTGCGCACCGGCTCGGCGTAGCCATAGACCGCCATCAGATCGGTGGAGCCGGCCTTGATCACCGCGCCCAGGGATTTTTCCAGGATGGTGGTCAGGCCGCCGGCCTTGTTGCCCGCCGAGGGGTTGTTGTCCAGGCTGGCGCCGAAGCGGGCGCAGTAGTCCTCCCACCAGCGGATGCGTTCCACCAGGCGCTCGCCCACCGCCGGGCTGGCAGCGCGCCGGGTGAGCAGGTGTTCGGCGCCATAGATCTCCGGCGTCTCCGAGAGGATGGCAGTGCCCCCGGCGGCCACCAGCAGGTCCACCGCCCGGCCCAGGGCCGGATTGGCGCTGATGCCGGAGTAGCCGTCCGAGCCGCCGCATTGCAGGCCGAGGATCAGATGCCGCGCACTGACCGGTTCGCGCTGCACCGCATTGGCCGCGGGCAGCAACGCCTCGACCGCGGCGATGCCACGGGCCACGGTGGCGGTGGTGCCGCCGCTGTCCTGGATATTGAGGGTCTGCAGTCCCGCATGCTCGGCGAGGCCCTGGTCGGCCAGCAGTGAGGGGATCTGGTTGGCTTCGCAGCCGAGGCCGATGAACAGCACGGCGGCGAAGTTGGGGTGGGCCGCATAGCCGCCCAGGGTGCGGCGCAGCACCGCCATGCCCTCGCCCTGGGTGTCGATGCCGCAGCCGACGCCATGGGTCAGGGCGACCACGCCGTCGACGTTGGGATAGGGCTCCAGCGCCGCGGGACGGACGTCGCGGCGGAAATGGTCGGCCACCGCCCGGGCCACCGTGGCCGAGCAATTCACCGAGGTGAGGATGCCGATGTAGTTGCGGGTCGCCACCCTGCCATCCGGGCGGACGATGCCGAGAAAGCTGCGCTCGATGGGCGCCGGGGCGCCACGCGCCTCGATGCCGAAGGCGTGTTCGCGGGTGAAGTCGCCCATGGCCAGGTTGTGCACGTGCACATGGCTGCCGGCGGCGATGGCCGCGCGGGCGAAGCCGATGATCTGGCCATAGCGGCGTACCGGCGCACCTGCGGCGATGGCGCGCACGGCGACCTTGTGCCCAGCGGGCACCGGTTCGCGGACCTGCACGCCCTCCTCCGGCAATTCCAGGCCGGGCACCAGCGCCTGGCGGGCGATGAGCACATCGTCTAGCGGGTGCAGACGCAGGGTGGCGCGGGCAGCGGCCGCGGCGCCGCTGCGGGTGATCAATTCCATAGGGGTCTCCATGTCAGCCTTCGAATTTGGTCTGGACCACGCCTGAGGGGTGCCTGATAGCTGCCGATCCACATCAGCCCCGCTCCTCTTCCAGTTGCCGCACGGCCTGTTCCACACCGCGCAATTCCGCCAGGCCCTTGAGCCGGCCGATCAGCGAATAGCCCGGATTGGTCCGCCGCCCCTGGTCATCCAGCAGCTGATGACCATGGTCCGGCCTCATGGGCAGGCGCGCTCCGCCGTCGCGTGCGCGGCGATGCTCCTCGCGCACCAGTTCGCGGATCACCCCGACCATGTCGACGTCGCCATCCAGATGATGGGCCTCGTGGAAGCTGCGCGGATCCGCCTCGCGCCGGGTCGCCCGCAGGTGGACGAAATGGATGCGCGGCGCGAACTGGCGGGCCATGGCCACCAGGTCGTTGTCGGCGCGCACGCCATAGGAGCCGGTGCAGAAGGTGAGGCCGTTGGCCGGGCTCGGCACAGCATCCAGCAGCCACTGGGCATCGGCGGCGGTGGAGACCACCCGGGGCAGACCCAGCAGCGGTCGCGGCGGATCGTCCGGATGCACCCCCAGGCGGATGCCCACTTCTTCCGCCACCGGCACCACGGCCTGGAGAAAGACCGCCAGGTGCTCGCGCAGTCGCGCGGCGTCGATACCGGCATAGGTGGCCAGCAGGGCGCGCAGGTCGGCCACCGTATAGCCCTCCTCGGCGCCCGGCAGACCGGCGATGAGGGTGCGCACCAGTTCGTCGCGACCGGCGTCGTCGAGCCCGGCGTGATGGCGGCGCGCCCGTTCGATCTCCGCGGCGGTGTACTCGGCCTCGGCGCCGTCACGCTGCAGGATGCAGAGATCGAAGGCAGCGAAGGCGTCCTGATCGAATCTCAGCGCCCAGCCGCCGTCGGGCAACCGATGGGCCAGCTGGGTGCGGGTCCAGTCGAGCACCGGCATGAAGTTGTAGCAGACCACGTCGATGCCGCACTGGGCGAGGTTGCGCAGACTCTGGCAGTAGTTCTCCAGGTAGCGCTCGCGACCCGGCAGGCCGCGCTTGATGTCTTCGTGGACCGGGATGCTCTCCACCACCGACCAGGACAGCCCCGCCGCTTCGATCAGCGCCTTGCGCTCGGCGATGGCGGCCACCGGCCAGACCTCGCCATTGGCGATCTCGTGCAGCGCCGTGACGATGCCGGTGGCCCCGGTCTGGCGGATGTCGGCGAGAGAGATGGGATCGCGCGGGCCGAACCAGCGCCAGGTGTGTTCCATGTCAGACTCCTTGCTCGGTCAGATCGGCGATGGCCGCTTCGATACCCGCCGCGGCGATGCGCGCGTGGGCCCGTTGCACCGCGGCGCGAAAGACGGGGTGCGCGGCCAGGTCGGGGGGAAAGACCTCGGCCAGCGCCAGCACGGCGTCCACCCGCGCCGCGCCCGTAGGCAAGGCGGCCAGGGTGGCGCGCAGGGGATCGTCCAGCGCCGCGCCCTCGCCTTCACCATAGTGGATCCAGGCCGCCACGCCGAGGGCGGTGCAGGCCGGATCACCGCCCTGCTCCAGCAGCTGCCGGGCGCCCAGCAGCCAGCGTTGCGGCAGCTTCTGCGAGCCGTCCATGGCGATCTGCCGCAGGCGGTGCTGCAGGGCATCGTTGCGGAAGCGAGCGACCAGCGCCTGGGCATAGCCCGGCAGATCCACGCCTTCCGGCATGTCCAGGGTCGGCGCCGCCTCGCGACTCATATAGCGGTGCACCAGGGCCGCCAGGCGTTCATCGGCCATGGCCTCGGCCACGGTGCCGTGACCGGCCAGGCTGCCGACATAGGCCAGCAGCGAATGGCTGCCATTGAGCAGGCGCAGCTTCATGGTCTCGAAGGGGCGGACGTCCGCCACCATCTGCACCCCTTCCCGTTCCCAGTCCGGGCGCCCTTGCGGAAAGCGATCCTCGACCACCCACTGGCTGAAGGCCTCGCCGACCACGGCGGCCGGGTCATCGCAACCCAGATCGCGCAACCGCGCGAAGGCGGCTTCGTCCATGGCCGGGACAATGCGATCCACCATGCTGCAGGGAAAGGCCACGGTGGTGGCGATCCAGGCCGCCAGCCCGGCGTCCTGGGCCTCGGCCAGGGACACCACCGCCTGGCGGGTCCGCTGGCCGTTGTCCGGCATGTTGTCGCAGCAGAGCACGGTAAAGGGCGCGATGCCGGCCGCGCGACGCCGGCGCAGGCCTTCCACCAGCAGCCCCGGCGCGGTACGCGGCGCCCGCGGCTCGGCCAGGTCGTGGACGATGCCGGGATCGTCGCGGCGCAGCGCGCCGCTGGCCGGACTCAGGCAATAGCCCTTTTCCGTCACCGTCAGAGTGACGATGCGCACCCCGGGATCGGCCAGCCGGGCCAGCAGGGCCTCGCGCCCGGCCCCGCCGTCGCCAGCGTAGAGCACCTCGCGCAGGACGCCGATCTCGCGCAGCACCCCTTCGCGCCGGTTGCGGTATTCGGCCACGTGATAGCGACCCTCCTGGGCGCTGAGGGTCTCCACCAGCGCCCGCCCCGATCTGAGGTTAGCGCTGCAGAGGCCCCAGGCGCCGCCGCCATGGCGGGCCAGATTGCGCTCCAGGTAGACCGCCTGGTGGGCGCGATGGAAGGCGCCCAGGCCCAGGTGGACGATGCCGATGGCCGGCGCCGGATAGCGCGAGGGTATGCGTTCAAAATCGCTCATCGGGCGCCTCCGGTGGCCAGCACCGCGGGCGCATCGGCCGGCCGCTCGGCCAGCGGCTTGACGAAGCGCGCCACGCACAGCGAACCGATCACGGTCAGGGCGCCAGCCAGCAGGAAGGCGCTGGTGAAGGCCCCGGTGAATTGCACCAGGTAGCCGGTCACCGCCGGGCCGATGATGCCCGAGGTGTTGGCCAGGAAGTGCATGAAACCGCTCACCCCGCCCACCCGCGCCGCCGGTACCGTGTCCTGGATGATGGCCCAGTAGATGGCGCCGGTCAGATAGAGGAAGAACACCGAGAGCGCCACCAGGGCCACCGCGGCATAGAGGGTGCTGACCAGGCCGGCCACGGCGATGCACAGGGCGCAGGCCAGCAGGCAGGTCACCAGCACCACCTTGCGCGAGAACATCAGCCGGCCGGTCTTGCGGAACACCCAGTCAGACAGATAGCCACCCACCGCCAGACCGATGAAGCCCAGCACCCAGGGGATCACCGTGGCGATGCTCATGTCCTTCACGTTGAGGCCATAGGCCTGGATCAGGTAGCTGGGGAACCAGGTGAGGAAAAAGAACAGGGTGTAGTTGTAGGCGAAGAACGCCAGGGCGGTGAACAGCACCGTGGGCTGGCGCAGGTAGTACTTGAGCGGCCTGACCTCGGTGTCCACCACGGCCACGGCGCGCTCCTCGGCGGCGATGTCGGCGGCCAGCTGGCCACTGGGCTTGTCCTTGATCCAGAGGTACCAGACCACCGCCCAGACGAAGCCGATCAGCATGATGACGACAAAGGACACCTTCCAGCCGTAGGTCACCGCAATCACCCCGACGATGGGGCCGGAGATGGCGCCGCCCAGGGGGGTGCCCGACATCGACAGGCCCAGGGTGCGGCCGCGGTTGTGCGGCGCGTACCAGTTGTTGACCATCTTGCTGGTGGAGACGCTCAGGGGCCCCTCGGCCATGCCGAACAGCACCCGGATCACGATCAGCGCGGCAAAGCCCGAGGCCAGCACCGTCAGGCCGCTGAACGCCGACCAGAGCACCATGGCCAGCAGCAGCGTGGTCTTGGCGCCATAGCGGTCGGCGGCCCAGCCACCGATGAAGTTGAACGCCGCGTAGCCGACGAAGAAGGCGCTGAACAGCAGCCCCATCTCGCCGGCGCTGAGCGCGAAGTCCTTCTGGATCAGCGGCGCCGCCACCGACAGCGCCGAGCGATCCAGATAGTTGACGACCCCCGCCAGGAACAGCATGACGAGTACCAGTCCACGACCTTGTCCAGCCATTTGTTACCTCCCGCTCATTGTCGTTATTCGGTAAGGCATCGCAGCGGCGCCCCTTGGGGAGCCCGTGTTGTCAGGCACTGCCACCCCATTGCACCAGCACCTTGCGGGTCTGCTCGGGGTGCCTTTCGATCAGCTCGATGGCGCCCGGCATCTCCTGGCTGGCCACCTGGTGGCTGATCAAAGCCGCGGCATCCAGCCGGCCCGCCGCCAGCAGCTCGATGACCCGCGGAAAGCGGCCGTTGTTGAGCCGCGAACCCACCAGCGTCAATTCCTTCTTGATGATCTCCAGCTGCACCAGCTCGCTGGGCGTGGCGCTGAAGCCCAGCAGGCCGATGCGCCCGGCCGGCGACGCCAGCCGGACGATCTCCGGCAGCAAGGCCGGATGGCAGGCGGCGTCGACGATCAGCGGCACGCCCTCGCCGCCGGTGGCTTCGCGCATGGCCGCCTCGACGCTGGTCTCGCGGCCATTGAGGGTGCGGGTCGCGCCCAGGGTCCGGGCGGTGGCCAGGCGATCGTCCAGCACATCGGTCACCGTGATGTCGGCGATGCCCAGCGCCCTGGCCATCTGCACCAGGGTCAGGCCGATCACGCCGGCGCCGTAGATCAGCAGGGCATCGCCGGGCAGGAACTGCATCCGCTCCAGCACATTGAGGGCGATGCTGTAGGGCTCGACCAGCGCGGCCTGGGCCAGTGGCAGACCGGGCGGCAGGCGATGGGCATTGGCCGCGGGCACGCAGACCTCTTCGCTGAAGCCGCCATCGCGGTGCACTCCCAGCACCTGCAGGCGACTGCAGACATTGGGCCGACCGATGCGGCAGGGATAGCAGCTGCTGCAGGCGATCACCGGATCGACGCAGACCGGATCGCCCACCGCCAGGCCGCTCACGCCCTCGCCCACCTCGCGCACCACGCCGGCGAATTCGTGGCCGGTGACGCGGGGAAAGCGCACGAAGGCGTTCTGCCCGTGGATGATGTGCATGTCCGAGCCGCAGATGCCGGCATAGGCCACCCCGACGCGGACCTCGCCGGGCGCCAGCGTGGGCACCGCGACCTCTTCGATGCTGAATTCGTGGGGCGCTCTGACCTGAAAGGCTTTCATCCTGGACTCCTCCTTCACCAGTGCCACAGGGTGCCGTCCACCAGCCGGTTCACCGGCAGGCTGGCGCGTTGGTAGGGATAACGGGCGGCGAGGTCTTCATCGATGTCCACGCCGTGGCCGGGCGCCTCGCCCGGGGTGAAATGGCCGTCCGCGAAGCGATAGGCATGGGGAAAGACCTCCTCGATGCGCGCCTCGTGGGGCATGTGCTCCTGGATGCCGAAGTTGGGCACCCAGGTGTCGAAGTGCAGCGCCGCGCCCATGCACACCGGCGACAGGTCGGTGGCGCCGTGGAAGCCGGTACGCACCTGGTAGAGCGCCGCCAGATCGGCGATGCGCCTCATGTGGGTGATGCCGCCGGCATGCACCAGGGTGGCGCGGATATAGTCGATCAGCTGCTCCTGGATCAGCTCGCGGCAGTCGTGGATGGAATTGAACACCTCGCCCACCGCCAGCGGCGTGGTGGTGTGCTGGCGGATCAGGCGGAAGGCCTCCTGGTTTTCCGCCGGGGTGCAGTCCTCCAGCCAGAACAGGTTGTATTCCTCGACCCGCTTGCCCAGCCGTCCCGCCTCGATGGGCGTCAGCCGGTGGTGCACGTCGTGCAGCAGGTGCAGGTCGTCGCCGAAACGCTCGCGCACCGCGGCGAACAGCTTGGGCACGTGATTGAGGTACTTGGCGGTGTCCCAGACGTGCTCGGCCGGCAAGTCGCTGTCGGCCGGCTCGTAGCGCTCACCTTCGCGCTTGGCCACGCCATAGGTGGTGGGAATGCCCGGCACCCCGCACTGCACCCGCACCGCGCGATAGCCCTGCTCCACATGGCGGGCCACCTCGTCCAGGCAGCTCTCGATGTCCTTGCCGGTGGCGTGGCCATAGACCATCACCCGCTCGCGACTCTTGCCGCCGAGCAGCTGGTACAGCGGCATACCGGCGGCTTTGGCCTTGAGATCCCAGAGCGCCACGTCCACCGCGGCGATGGCGGTCATGGTGACCGGTCCGCGCCGCCAGTAGGCGCCGCGATAGAGGTACTGCCAGATGTCTTCGATGCGATGGGCGTCGCGACCGATCAGCGCCGGCAGCACGTGCTCTTCCAGGTAGGCCACCACCGCCAGTTCGCGGCCGTTGAGGGTGGCGTCGCCGAGGCCATAGAGGCCTTCGTCGGTGACGATCTTGAGGGTGACCAGGTTGCGACCGGGACAGGTGACGATGACGCGGGCTTCGGTGATCTTCATGGCTTCAGGCCTGGGCAGTGAGCGCGGGAATCAGGGGCGGCAGCGCCGGCATGGCGGCGCGCGGGATGAGTGCACCGGGATGCTGGATGACCGTGGCGGCGAGGCGATGCCCCCAGGCGGCGGCCACCTCGGGCGCCCCGCCCTGGAGGCGGCAGGCCAGGTAGGCGGCGCTGAAGGAATCCCCGGCGGCGGTGGTGTCCACCACTCGGGCCACGGCTTCGCCGGCCACCTCCTGGCGCCCCTGGCGATGCTGCAGCAGGCAGCTGCGCGCGCCGCGCTTGAGCGCCACCTCGGCCACGCCCCACTCGGCGTACTGGGCAAGCAGCGCCGCCTCGTCGGCGAAGCCGAACAGCGCGGCGTCGTCCTCCCAGGTCACCAGCGCCAGGTCGGCGAGCTGCAGCAACCGGTGATAGGCCGTGCGCGCCGCCTGCAGATTCGGCCATAGCCGCGGCCGGTAGTTGTTGTCGAAGACGATGCGGGTGCCGGCAGCGCGCGCCTGGCGCAGGGCTTCCAGCAGCCGCTCGCGACCGGTATCGGTCAGCACCGCCAGGCTGATGCCGCTGAGATAGAGCAACTGATACTCGGCCAGGGCCGCCAGCAGCGGCTGGGCCTCGGCGCCGTCGAAACACTCCCGCGCCGCCGCCTCGCCGCGCCAGTAGAGAAAGCGCCGCTCGCCGTCGGCATCGGTCTGGATCAGATAGAGTCCCGGCAGACGCCCGGGCAATACCCGCACCCGCGCGTCACTCACCCCCTCCTCCCGCCAGCGTGCGCGCATGGCCTGGCTCAGGCTGTCGTCGCCCACCGCGGTAAGGTAATCCACCTGCACCGGGTCGTCGCCGAGCAGCCGCCGCAGATAGACCGCCGCATTCAGGGTATCGCCGCCAAAGGCCTGGCCCAGCTGGCCATCTTCCTGACTGCGCAACTCGACCATGCATTCGCCGATGAGGCCGATGCGGGTCAGGGGGGACGAAACGAGGGGTAGCGTCATGCAGACTCCTGAGGATGGTCCGGAACCCGGACGCGGCAGGCGGACACTGCCAGGCCGGTCACGCCGGGATCGAGGCGAAAGCTGCGCCCGGCCAGGGGTTGCGCCTGGCGGGCGGAATCATCGAGACCCACCCGGGCGGTGGTGATCAGCAACTGCTCCAGGCGCGCGCCATAGAAGGCGCAGGAGGTGACCCGCGCCACCGGCAGCTCCACCCAGGCGAGCAATACGCCCTCGGCGCTCCAGCGACTCAGGCGATAGCCGTCCCAGTGGGCGATCCACAGCGCGCCCTCGCTGTCCACGGCCAGGCCATCGGGCACGCCGGGCTGCTCGCCGAAGTCGATGAGGGTGCGTCCGCGACCGAGCTGGCCACTGGCGAGATCGAAGTCGAAGGCCTGCACCCGGCGGGTGGGCGAATCTATGTAGTAGAAGGTCCGGTTGTCCGGGCTCCAGCCCAGGCCGTTGGACACGGTGATGCCGTCGAGCACCTGATGCAGTTGGCCGTCCAGGTCCAGGCAATACAGCCGGCCACCGCCGGGCGCCTCGTCGAGCAGCGTGGTGCCCAGCCAGAAGCGGCCGAGCGCATCGCACTTGCCGTCATTGAAACGGTGCTGAGGCCCATGGACCGCCCGGGGCGGCTGCGCAATGGGCGTCGGCTGGGCGGCGCCGGCGGCCAGGCGCCAGACGCCGTCGCTCAGGGCCAGCCAGGTGGAGCCGTCGACATGGGGCACGGCGCAGCCCAGCGGTCGGCCGAACTCCAGCACCTCGACCGGAGCCGCCGGCTGCGGCGCCGCGCGCAACAGGCGACCGGCCAGGATATCCACCCACAGCAGGCGCTGCTGTCGGGTATCCCAGACCGGGCCTTCGCCCAGTTCATCGCCATGATCGAACAGGCATTCAGGTGGCGCCATG
Organism: Pseudomonas sp. PGPPP4; assembly: GCF_002256045.1. NCBI lineage: Bacteria > Pseudomonadati > Pseudomonadota > Gammaproteobacteria > Pseudomonadales > Pseudomonadaceae > Pseudomonas > Pseudomonas sp. PGPPP4. The sequence goes on along the minus strand of NZ_NKID01000002.1, from coordinate 350,806 downwards.
CTGGGTCTCCTCCACGAAGCGCAGCGGTATCAGCACCAGCAGGCAGCTCAGGGCGAGCATGGCGTAGCTCCAGTGCCAGCCGAAATGCTCGATCACGTAGCCGGCCACCGGCCCCACCAGAAAGCCCGCCAGGCCCAGGCCCACGCCAATCAGCAGACCCAGGCCGCTGCCGGCCGCGCGGGGCGAGGAATCCACCGCCAGCGAATAGAGCACCACATAGGGCGAGTTGCGGAACAGGCCCCAGGCCAGCAGCAGGGTCCAGGCCATGGCGCGGCTGTCGATGAACATGCACAGGGCCACGCAGATCGAGAAGCCGACGGTCAGGATGCCCAGGGCGAACTTGCGGCCGCGGTGATCGCTCAGCGTCCCCCAGAAGATCTGCCCCGCCCAGCCCACCAGCCCCGAGGCGCCGGAGATCACCGCGGCCTCGGCCAGGCTCAGCCCCAGCTGGCTGGTGAGCTGGTAGGTCAGAAAGGTGGCCACGCCCATCTCGGTCCAGAGAAACAGGAAGTTCATCACCAGGCAGAGGCGCACGTTGCGCTCGGCGAAGGCCTGGCGCAGGTTGCTCAGCGGATTGCGCGAGACCGGCGCGGCGGTGTCGACCGGCACGGTCAGCCGTTGCTCGCGGATCCAGGCATAGACCTGTTCCTCGTTGCGGCGGCGGCCGAGGTAGAGCTGCAGCAGGATGATCGGCAGACCGATCAGGGGAATCCAGAGAAAGGTGGCGCGCCAGTCGCCATTGGCCAGGATCAGCCCCATCAGGACCGGGCCGACGAATTGCCCCAGGGGCATGCCGGTATGGTGGACGCCCAGGGCGAAGCCGCGATTTTCCTTTTGCCAGAATTCGCTGGCCACGGCGATGTTGACCGGCTCCATGGCGCCGGTGCCCAGGCCCATGGTGAATCTCAGCACCTGCAGGGCGCCCAGCGAGCGCGCGTACACGGTGGCGAAGGCCGAGCCTATGGTCAGGGCGCAGGCTCCCACCCAGCTCCAGGCACGGCGGTGGCCGGTACCGACGCTGTCGGCCAGCACCCCCACCACCAGGGCGCCGACCAGAGTGCCGACGAAACTCAGCGAACTGAGCCAGCCACCCTGGGCGGCGTCCAGTCCGAATTCCTGCATGATCGCCGGCAGCACGGTCGGCAACAGCTGGCGATCCACCGAAATCATCAGCATCGCCAGGGTGGTGATGCCCAGCATCTGCCAGGACACCGGATGGGCGCGGGGCAGCCAGCGGGGAGTATGAGCGGCAGGCGCCACTGCGCCCGGGGCCTTGGTCATGGATTTCATCGTCGCGGGTTCCGTTGTTGTTTTTGTTCGCACCGCCGGCGACCGCCAGCGGTGAGAGAAGACCCTTACGCGCGAAATGCTTTGGAACGTTGTTCCATTCGCTGGCTAACAGTGTTGCTGGCCTTTCCCGCATCCGTCAATCAGAATGGAACAGTGTTCCGGCAACCAGGCGACCGGCGGTCCCATGGAAAAGAATCAGCAACTCGGCAATGACATGGTCAGCGCCGTCGGGCGCACCCTGGCGGTGCTCGAAGCCCTCGGCGAGCGCGAGGACGACTGCGGCGTCTCGGAGCTGGCGCAGCAACTGGACCTGTCGAAGAGCACCGTCCACCGCTTCCTGCAGACGCTCAAGGCGCTGGGCTATGTGGTCCAGGACGCCGAGGACCGCTACCGCCTCAGCGTCAAGCTGTTCGAACTGGGCGCCCGCGCCCTGCCCCAGCTGGAGCTGGTCCGCGAAGCCGAACCGGGCATGCGCCTGCTCAACGACCTCACCGGCGAGACCGTCCACCTCGGCATCTTCGACGAGGGCGCCATCGTCTATGTGCACAAGCTCGATTCACGCTACACCCTGCGCATGTATTCGCGTATCGGTCGGCGGGCCCCGCTGTATTGCACCGGGATCGGCAAGGTGTTGATGGCCTGGCGCCCTGAAGCCGAGGTGCGGCAGATCCTCGCCCAGGAAACCTTTGTCCGTCGCACGCCCAACACCCTCGACAGCCTGGCCGCCTACCTCGCGGAACTGGCGCGGGTTCGTGAGCTGGGCTTCGCCGAAGACCACGAGGAATTCGAGGCCAACATGAGATGCCTGGCGGCGCCGATCCGCGATCGCTTCGGCCAGGTCATCGCCGGCCTGAGCGTGTCCTTTCCCTGCTTCCGCTTTCGCGAAGACCTCAAGGCCGAGTACGTCGAGCAGATGCTCGCCACCACGGCGCGCATCTCGGCGCAGATGGGTGCCCCGGCCGGCTAGCGCCAGCCGGGATCGTCGCTCCCACGAGGGCACTGATTCGGGCGTCCAGCCATAGTCAGACCAATGGTCCTATGGCCGGCTCGGCCTTAAGCCGCCGCTAAGCCACCCCCTATAGCGTGTGATGCACATCACAACTCCAACCCGGTGTCCCGCCGGGGCTACCCTCACGGTGACTGTCATGATGATGCGCACACTCAAGGTGGGTCGCCGGTCGGCCTTGGCCTTCTCGGTTATCGTAGCAATCGTCATCGCGCTCGGGGCTATCGCCCTGATCCAGATGCGGCAACTTAGGCAGTCGGAAATCGAGGTGGAAACGGACTGGATGCCCAGCGTTCGCCAGGCCGGCCAGATGACCGCGGCGCTGCTCAGGTTGCGCCTCGAAAGCCTGAGAGCCCTGGGCACCCGGGACCCCGCGCGCCAGCCGGAAATGGCCACGGCCCTGGTCGATCTGCGCAGCCGCTTCGCCACCGGGGTAAAGGACTATGCACCCCTGGTGTCCAGCGATGCGGAGCAGCGGCTGTACCAGGCGGTACAGGACGGGGCCACGGCTTATCTGGGCCTGCTGGACAGCTTCGAGACCCTTTACCGGATGGGGGATCTGCCCGGTGCCGAGGCCCTGGCCAACGGTGGCATGCGCGCGGCCGCCGACCAGTTGCAGACGCAGATCGAAAACCTGGCCGCGCTGAATGACCGGGGCGCCGTCGCCTCGGGCATCGAAGCGGGACGGATCTACGACCACGGCCTGGCCTGGGTCGTGGGACTGATCCTCGCCACCCTGCTGGCCACCATCGCCCTGGCCTTCCTGCTGACGCGCAGCATCACCCTGCCCATCGGCGAAGCCCTGCGCATCGCCCAGCGGATCGCCAACAAGGATCTTGCCGAAGACATTCAGGTCACGGGTCGCGACGAGGCCGCCGGCCTGCTGACCGCCCTGGCCGGCATGCAGGCCAATCTGCGGGACACCGTGGCCCATCTGGCGGACAGCTCCAGTCAGCTGGCCGCCGCCGCCGAGGAGATGACCGCGGTGATCGACGCTGGCAATCGCGGCCTGCTCAGGCAAAACGACGAGATCGGCCAGGTGGCCACCGCGGTGACGGAAATGAGCGCCGCGGTGGACGAGGTGGCCCGCCATGCGGAGGAAAGCGCCGGCGCCTCGCAACGAGGCAGCGCCCTCACCCGGGCCGGTCTGCAGCACGTGGCCGCGACCCTGACCGCCATCGAACGACTTGCCAGCCAGGTCGATCAGAGCAGCGGCCAGATCCAGACGCTGTCGGGGCGCGCCCAGGCCATCAGCAACGTGGTCGACGTCATTCGCGCCATCGCCGAGCAGACCAATCTGCTGGCGCTCAATGCCGCCATCGAAGCGGCGCGCGCCGGCGATCAGGGTCGCGGCTTCGCCGTGGTCGCGGATGAGGTCCGCGCCCTCGCCCACCGCACCCAGCAGTCGACGCGGGAGATCGAAGCCATGATCGGCACCATCCAGCACGATTCGACGGACGCGGTGAAGGCCATGCAGCAGAGCAGCCAGACCGCCGAGCAATCCCTGGCGGTTGCCCGGGAAGCCAATGGTGCCCTGCTGGCCATCGCCGGGGCCATGAACGGCATCGACGAGCGCACGGCGCTGATCGCCACGGCCGCCGAAGAGCAGGCCCTGGTGGCCAAGGACATCGACCGGGGGCTGATCAGCATCAAGGACCTCTCCGACCAGACCGCCGCGGGCGCCAGCCAGACCTCCAGCGCCAGCAACGAAGTATCGCGCCTGGCGGCCGGTCTCCGCCAGGTGGTGGCGGAATTCGTGATCTGAACGGGGCCGGCGCTGGCCCCCAGAGCGGCGCCAGTCCGCGAAGGATCGGCCAGCCTTTTCTCCAGGCACAAAAAAAGCTGCCCTGGGGCAGCTTCTCTTGCGTCGTTCGGGCAGTTCAGAGGACCCGGAACGACTCGTATGGCGCGGCGGACGGGACTCGAACCCGCGACCCCCGGCGTGACAGGCCGGTATTCTAACCGACTGAACTACCGCCGCGCATTGCGTGCACCTTGCGGAACACTTCCCGAAGAGTTTGGTGGCTGATGACGGGATCGAACCGCCGACCCCCTGCGTGTGATGCAGGTGCTCTCCCAGCTGAGCTAATCAGCCATCCCCTTCGGGTGACGCGCATTCTCCTCGTAGCCCCTTGATCCGTCAAGGATTTTTCCAATTTTATTTTCTACGGGCGCTATTCCAGGTAGATCATCTTGCGGGTCATGCCGCCGTCCAGGGTGATGGCCTCGCCGGTGATGAAACCGGCGTTGCCGCCGAGCAGCCAGGCCACGCAGGCCGCCACGTCTTCCACTGTCCCTACCCGTCCGACCGGATGCTGCTCGTGGTCGGCGGCGGACAGCGGTTCGGCCTCACGGACATGGGCATCGCGCGCGTCGATCCAGCCCGGGCAGAGGGCATTCACCCGCACTTCCGGGCCCAGGCTGATGGCCAGGGCATGGGTCAGGGCCAGCAATCCGCCCTTGCTCGCGGCATAGGCCTCGCTGTGGGGCTCGGACTGCTGTGCCCGGGTCGAGGCGATGTTGACGATGGCGCCCTGCTGCTCGCGCAGATAGGGCGCGCAATGCTTGGCCAGCAGCATGGGGCCGTCCAGATTCACCCCGAGCACCTTGCGCCATTCGGCCAGCGCCAGGCTTTCCAGCGGCTGACCCTGAGCGGTGGCGAGACCGGCGTTGTTGACCAGGGCGTCCAGCCGACCGAACTGGCCGATCACCTGGGCCACGGCGGCTTCCACCTGCGCCTCGTCGGCCACGTCCAGGGCCACGAACCAGGCGCGCTCACCCAGAGCGGCGGCCACCTTGGCGCCGCGCTCCTGCTCGATGTCGGCCACCACCACCCGCCAGCCTTCGGCTACCAGCCAGGCGGCGATACCCAGCCCGATCCCACGCGCCGCGCCGGTGACCAGGGCGACGCGCAGCTCTACCGGTGCGAACGTCAGACTCATAGCGCCGCCAGTCCGCGGGCCAGGTCCTGGCGCAGATCGCCCAGGTCTTCGAGACCCACGGCGATGCGGATCAGGCTGTCGCTGATCCCGGCATTGGCGCGCTCGGCCGGCGACAGCCGCCCGTGCGAGGTCGTCGCCGGGTGGGCGATGGTGGTCTTGGTATCGCCCAGGTTGGTGGTGATGGAGATCATCCGGGTGGCGTCGATGAAGCGCCAGGCGGCGTCGCGCCCACCGGCCACCTCGAAGCTCACCACGGCGCCAAAGGCCGACTGCTGGCGGCACGCCAGTTCATGCTGCGGATGGCTTTCCAGGCCGGCGTAATGGACCCGCTCGACGCCGGGCTGGCCTTCCAGCCAGCGCGCCAGCTCCAGCGCGGTCTGGCTGTGCGCCTGCATGCGGATCTTCAGCGTCTCCAGACCCTTGAGGAACAGCCAGGCGTTGAAGGGACTCAGGGTCGGACCGGCGGTACGCAGGAAACCCACCACCTCCTTCATCTGCTCGGCATGACCGGCGACCACGCCGCCCATGCCACGACCCTGACCGTCGATGTACTTGGTCGCCGAATGGATGACGATGTCGGCACCCAGCGCCAGCGGTTTCTGCAGCGCCGGGGTGCAGAAGCAGTTGTCGACCGCCAGCAGCGCGCCCTGGGCATGGGCGATCTCGGCCAGGGCGGCGATGTCCACCAGCTCGGCCAGGGGGTTGGACGGCGACTCGACGAAGAACAGCCGGGTGTTGGGCTTGCAGGCGGCCTGCCAGGCGTCCAGCTCGGCCAGCGGCGGATAGTCCACCTCGATGCCGAAGCGCTTGAAGTACTTCTCGAACAGGCTGATGGTCGAGCCGAACACGCTGCGCGAGACCAGCACGTGGTCGCCGGCGCTGCACAGGCTCATGACCATGGCCAGGATGGCCGACATGCCCGAGGCGGTGGCCACCGCCTGCTCCGCGCCTTCCAGGGCCGCGATGCGGGTCTCGAAGGTACGGACGGTGGGGTTGGTGTAGCGCGAATAGACGTTGCCCGGCACCTCGCCGGCGAAGCGCGCCGCGGCATCCGCGGCGGTGCGGAACACGTAGCTGCTGGTCAGGAACAGGGCTTCGCCATGCTCGCCTTCCGGCGAGCGCTGCTGCCCTGCCCGCACCGCCAAGGTCTCGAAGGCCGCGCCCTCGAGATCACTGTCCAGGCGTCCGGCATCCCAGTCTTGGCTCATGTGCAGCTCCTTAGTCGTTGTAGAGATCGATGATGGCGCTGACCGCCTTGTGCTTGACCTTGGCCGCGTCGTTGCGCGCCTGCTCGATCCGATTCAGATAGGCGGCATCGACGTCGCCGGTGATGTACTCGCCATCGAACACCGCGCAGTCGAACTGCTCGACCTTGGGTGCCTTGCGGGTGCGCACGGCTTCCTGCAGGTCCTGCAGATCCTGATAGATCAGCCAGTCGGCGCCGATCAGCTCGCCGACTTCCTCGGTGGTGCGGCCGTGGGCGATCAGCTCGTGCACGCTGGGCATGTCGATGCCGTAGACGTTGGGGAAGCGCACCGCCGGGGCCGCCGAGCAGAAATAGACCTTCTTGGCGCCGGCTTCGCGGGCCATCTGGATGATCTGCTTGCAGGTGGTGCCGCGGACGATGGAATCGTCCACCAGCATCACGTTCTTGCCGCGGAACTCAAGTTCGATGGCGTTGAGCTTCTGGCGCACCGACTTCTTGCGCGCGGCCTGGCCGGGCATGATGAAGGTCCGGCCGATGTAACGGTTCTTGACGAAGCCCTCGCGGAACTTGACGCCCAGGTGGTTGGCCAGCTCCAGCGCCGCGGTGCGGCTGGTGTCCGGAATCGGGATGACCACGTCGATGTCGTGCTCGGGGCGCTCGCGCTGGATCTTCTCGGCGAGCTTCTCGCCCATGCGCAGGCGTGCCTTGTACACCGAGATGCCATCGATGATGGAATCCGGACGCGCCAGGTAGACGTGCTCGAAGATGCAGGGCGCGTATTGCGGATTCTGCGCGCACTGGCGGGTGTAGAGACGACCGTCTTCGGTGATGTACACCGCCTCGCCCGGCTCCAGATCGCGGATCAGGGTGAAGCCGAGCACGTCGAGGGCGACGCTCTCGGAGGCGATCATGTATTCCACGCCGTATTCGGTGTGACGCTGGCCGAAGACGATGGGACGGATGGCGTTGGGATCGCGGAAGCCGACGATGCCGTAGCCGGTGACCATGGCCACCACGGCATAGCCGCCACGGCAGCGCTCATGGACCTCGGAGACCGCGGCGAAGACGTCGTCCTCGGTCGGCTGCAGCTTGTTGCGCACCGCCAGCTCGTGGGCGAAGACATTGAGCAGCACCTCGGAATCGGAGGTGGTGTTGACGTGGCGCAGATCGGATTCGTAGATCTCGCGGGACAGCTGCTCGACGTTGGTCAGGTTGCCGTTGTGCGCCAGGGTGATGCCATAGGGCGAGTTGACGTAGAACGGCTGCGCCTCGGCGGAGCTGGAGCTGCCGGCGGTGGGATAGCGCACGTGGGCGATGCCCATATGGCCGACCAGGTGCTGCATGTGCCGCTGCTGGAAGACGTCGCGGACCAGGCCGTTGTCTTTGCGCAGGAAGAGTTTACCGTCCAGGCTGGTGACGATACCGGCGGCATCCTGACCGCGATGTTGAAGGACGGTGAGCGCGTCGTACAAAGACTGGTTGACGTTCGTCTTGCCCACGATACCTACGATGCCACACATGTGACGCGACCCCACTGTTTCAAGTGATGCGACGGCGGACCATCGCAGGATGACCCCGCAAGGCGAGGCCTGGAAAAGCGTTCAAGGAGCCTTGGGCCCCAGCTGCGGCAGCAGTTGCAGACTGGGCATGGGCGTCGCGCCCAGCCACTGGCCGGCAAAGCCCAACAGCAGATTCTTCGACCAATCGGCCACCAGCAGAAAATGTGGAACCAGCACCGACTGCTGCCACCAGCCATCCTGCTGGACCGGCCCCAGGCTCAACAGCCCCACGGCCACGGTGATCAGCAAGGCACCGCGGGCGGCGCCAAAGGCCATGCCGAGAAAGCGATCGGTGCCCGACAATCCGGTGACGCGGATCAGTTCGCCAAGCAAGAAGCTAACCAGGGCACCCACCAGCAGCGTCAGCACGAAAAGAATGACACAGGCGGCGATCACTCGCCCGGACGGCACCTGAATATAGTCGACCAGATAGGTGGACAGTGCCCCACCGAAGACCCAGGCCACGCCCCCGGCAACGATCCAGGTGGCCAGTGACAACGCTTCCTTGACGAAGCCGCGCCTGAGACTGATCAGGCTGGAAACGATGACAACGGCGACGATCGCCCAGTCCACCCAGGTGAAGCCCACGGCAAGGTCCACTTACAAAAAGGCCCTGCATTCTAGCAGAGCCTTGTGACCGGGTTAACCGCGCTCCGGCTGAAAGCGCACGACGAAACCCTTGACGCCATTCTGCTTGTTGAGCTGGTCGCGCAGCCGATCCGCCTCGCTGCGCTCTATCACCGGCCCGACGAAGACGCGATTCATGCCGTCGGCGGTGCGCACATAGGCGTTGTAGCCCTGGCTGCGCAGCTTGGCCTGCAGGGCGTCGGCGCTGGGCCGGGACGACAGGCTGGCGAGCTGGACCGACCAGCTGTTGGGCAGATTGGCCGCGCCCAGCCGCGAGTCCGGCTTGGCCGCCGGCGCCGGTGTAGCTGAGGGTGCTGCCGGCGCGCTTGCGACGGGTGCAGGGGTGGCGGGCGCCTTGGCGACCGGCGCGGCAGGCTGGGATTGGGCAGGCGCGGGACTTACCGGCGCATTCTGCGTCGGCGCCTGGCCGGCGGTACCGGCAATGGGGGTCTGCGGCTTGCCGAGCGGCTTGGCCGGCTCGTCCGGCACCACCACCACGGGCGGCGCCTCGGGCGTCTGTACCGGCTGCACCTCGGTCGCGGGCACCGTGGGTGCGGCCGGCTGGGGCGGCGCCTCGACCGCCACCTTGCGGGCGTCGTCCTGGCGATTGAAGAGCATGGGCACGAAGATGATGATCAGCGCCAGCAGCACCAGCGCTCCGATGACTCTTTGCTTGAGCATGGGTTATGCCTCCGCGGATTCGGATGGGGAAGAGAGCTGCGCGAGCACCTCGGCGACGCTGTAGAAGGAGCCGAACACGACCACCTGGTCGTCGGCCGCACTGGCGACCAGTTGCGCCTCGAAGGCGGCCAGCAGGGAGGCATGGGCCTCGGCCTGGACACCGCGTGCGGCCAGCAGTGCGGCCACCTCGGCACCGTCGCGACTGCGCGGGGTCGGCAGGGTCGCGACAGCCCAGCTGGCGAACAGGCCCTCCAGGGGCGCCAGGATGCCGTCCAGGTCCTTGTCGGCCAGGACGCCGAACACCGCGCGACGCACGCCGGCGATCGGCTTCATGGCCAGGCGCCGGGCCAGGTACTCGGCGGCATGGGGATTATGGGCCACGTCCAGCAGGACGCTACGGGTCTCCCCTGCCCACTCGACCTGGCGGCGATCGAGTCGTCCGGTCATGCGCGTCGCCTGCAGGGCCGCGGCGATCTGCTCCGGCAGCCAGGGCTGGTCGAGCAAGGCGTAGGCCTGCAAGGCCAGGGCGGCATTTTCCATGGGCAGGTCGAGCAATGGCAGACCGGGCAGCGCCAGGGCGTTGCCCTGGGCATCGCGCCCACGCCAGAACCAGCCGGCGCTCTCGATCTGCAGATCGAAGGCTTCGCCGCGCAGCAGCAAGGGAGCACCCAGGCGCTCGGCGGTTTGGATCAGCGGCGCGGGCGGCTCCAGATCACCACAGAGCGCCGGCTTGCCGGCGCGGAAGATACCGGCCTTTTCCACGGCCACGCTTTCGCGGGTGTCACCCAGCCATTCGGCATGATCCAGGCCGATGCTGGTGACCAGCGCCAGATCGGCGCCGATCAGATTGACCGCGTCCAGACGCCCGCCCAGACCGACCTCAAGGACGGCGACGTCCAGCCGGGCACGCTCGAACAGCCAGAAGGCCGCCAGGGTACCCACTTCGAAATAGGTCAGGCTGATCTCGCCCCGGGCGGCTTCCACCGCGGCGAAGGCGGTGCACAGATCGCCATCGCTGGCCAGGGTGCCGTCCACATCGACGCGCTCGTTGTAGCGCACCAGATGCGGCGAGGCATAGACGCCGACCCGCTGTCCGCTGGCGCGCAGCAGGCTGGCGAGAAAGGCGCAGGTGGAGCCCTTGCCGTTGGTGCCGGTCACGGTCACCACCCGCGGGGCCGGCCGGGTCAACCCCAGCCGCTGCGCGACCTCGCGCACCCGGTCCAGGCCCATGTCGATCGCCGACGGATGCAGCTGCTCGAGATAGGCCAGCCACTGCGCGAGGCTGCGCGAAGCCATCAGGCCGCCGGTACCGGCTGGTGCTGGAAGGTCGCCAGCAGACGCGCCAGGCGATCACGCAATTCCTTGCGCGAGACGATGATGTCGACGGCGCCGTGCTCCAGCAGGAATTCGCTGCGCTGGAAGCCTTCCGGCAGCTTTTCGCGCACGGTCTGCTCGATCACGCGCGGACCGGCAAAGCCGATCAGCGCCTTGGGCTCGGCGACGATGACGTCGCCCAGCATCGCCAGACTGGCGGAGACGCCACCATAGACCGGGTCGGTCAGCACCGAGATGAAGGGGATGCCCTCTTCGCGCAGACGGGCCAGCACCGCGGAGGTCTTGGCCATCTGCATCAGCGAGATCAGGGCTTCCTGCATCCGCGCACCGCCCGAGGCGGAAAAGCAGATCAGCGGGCAACGCTCTTCCAGGGCCACGTTGGCCGCGCGCACGAAGCGCTCGCCGACCACGGCGCCCATGGAGCCGCCCATGAAGGAGAATTCGAAGGCGCAGACCGCTACCGGCATGCCCTTGAGGGTGCCGCGCATGGAGATCAGGGCGTCTTTTTCGCCGGTTTCCTTTTGCGCCGCGGTGAAACGGTCCTTGTATTTCTTGCTGTCGCGGAATTTCAGGCGGTCCACCGGCTCCAGCTCGGTGCCCAGCTCTTCACGACCCTCGGCGTCGAGGAAGATGTCCAGGCGGCGCCGCGCGTTGATGCGCATGTGGTGACCGCACTTCAGGCACACGTCCAGATTCTTTTCCAGCTCCGGACGGTAGAGGACCGCTTCGCAGGCCGGACACTTGTGCCAAAGACCTTCCGGCACCGAACTGCGCTTCACCTCGGACCGCATGATGGAAGGAATCAGTTTGTCGACCAGCCAATTGCTCATGCATCTCTCTCCACTTGCATGGGCTCCCAGCGCGACCGCGGCCGCGCCTTCCTTGAGCATCTGTAATAGGTTCGGCAGCGCCCGCTGTTGCCCGGGCCGCTACGCTGTTGTCTCATGCCGACTCCCTGGGAGTCGGACGGCAGGCCCGCCAGGGCGGATCTGCTTGAATATGTCGCAGGTGTGGACGGCAACCACCCGACGAGGGTCACATCAGGCGACCGGCGCACCCCGCACGGCCGCCACGAAACGCGCGATCTCGGCGGCATCCTTGATGCCCTTGGCCTGCTCTACGCCGCCGCTCACGTCCACGCCATAGGCGCGGGACGCAGCGATAGCGGTGGCGACGTTACCAGCATCCAGTCCACCGGCCACGATCAGCGGCAGCGGCAGATCCCGGGGTACCCGCGTCCAGTCGAAGGCCTGACCGGTCCCTCCGGGTACGCCGGCGACGTAGGTATCGAGCAGCAGCCCGCGGGCGCCGGCATAGTCCCGGGCAGTGGCGGCGAGGTCGATGTCCTCGCGCATGCGCAGGGCCTTGATATAGGGACGGCGATAACGGGCGCACTGCGCCGGGGTCTCGTCGCCGTGGAATTGCAGGAGGTCCAGGGGCACGGCGTCCAGCGTCTCCTCGATCTCGCAGGGCGAGGCATCGACAAAGAGCCCGACACTGGTGACGAAGGGCGGCAGCGCCGCGACGATCTGGCGCGCCTGGGCAGCGCTCACCGCCCGCGGGCTGCGCTCATAGAACACCAGGCCGATGGCATCGGCGCCAGCGGCCGCGGCGGCCAGCGCATCCTCCACCCGGGTGACCCCGCAGATCTTCACTCGAACGTTAGCCAAACTGGAATGACCTCGTTCCAAATCGATGGATGTTAGCAGACCACCCGCGCAGCGTCAGCCTTGGGGGTCATCCAGCTCGGGGATATGCCCCAGGAACAGCGGACCCAGCGGCCGCTTGGGCACGGGCGTGCTCTCGGGATACTCGGCGTCTACCAGGTAGAGGCCGTAGGGATGGGCGGTGACGCCACCCAGGCGCCGCTCCCGCGCCGCCAGGACCTCGGCGACCCACTCCACCGGTCGCTCGCCACAGCCCACCGCCATCAGCACCCCGGCGATGTTGCGCACCATGTGATGCAGGAAGGCATTGGCGCGGATGTCCAGGACGATCAGCCGCCCGCTCTGCCAGAGGCGCAGGTGATGGATGGTCTTGATCGCCGACTTGGCCTGGCAGGCCTTGGCCCGGAAGGAGGTGAAATCATGGGTACCGAGCAGCACCTGGGCTGCCTCGCGCATGGGCTCGATGCGCAGTGGTCGGTGATTCCAGGTGACCTCTTCCGCCAGGTGCGCAGGCCGGATCGGATCGTTGTAGATCACATAGCGGTAACGCCGCGCCATGGCGCTGAAACGGGCATGGAATTCGTTGCTGACCGGCTTGACCCAGGTGACGCTGATGTCGGACGGCAGATTGGCGTTGGTGCCCATCACCCAGGCCTTGAGTGGCCGCGCGACCGGGGATTCGAAATGCACCACCTGGCCGGTGGCGTGCACGCCACAGTCGGTACGCCCGGCGCAATGCAGCGCGATGGGCGCCGCGGCGACCTCGGACAGGGCGTCTTCCAGGGTCTCCTGAACGGAGCGCACGCCCGGCTGCTGGCGCTGCCAGCCGCGATAGCGGGCGCCCTTGTACTCGACGCCGAGCGCGATGCGCTGCGGCGGGACGATGATGGTGGGGTCTAGAAAATCCAAGGCGACGGCCAGGCGAAAAAAAGGGGAGGCAGCTTATAGCGCCTCCCCTTCTCTGCCAAGTCCGGCCAGCCCTAGCTGAGCTGGGCGATGATCTCGCGCGCTTCCTGCTGTTGCCCGGCGTTGCCCTCGGCCAGCACCTCGTCGAGGATGTCCCGGGCACCTTCCGGATCGCCCATGTCGATGTAGGCACGCGCCAAGTCCAGCTTGGTGGCGGTCTCGTCTTCGCCGGACAGGAAGTCGAAGTCGTCCAGACCGTCGCCCCCGGTGGTGCCGCTGGTGGTCTCCGCATCGAACTGGCGGGAGGCCTCCTGCAGGCGGGCGGCGAATTCCTCGTCGCTTTCGCGCTTGGGCGCCGGCTGCTCGTCGTCGAAGTCGGACAGATCGAAACTCGCGGGCAATTCGGCGTCGGCTGTCGAGGTCGCCGGCGGCGCCAGCGGCTCGTCGAAGGCCGAGCCGGCACTGGAATCCGCCAGGGGTTCTTCGTGCGCCAGGTCGCCCTGCCGTTCGAATTCGCTGAAGTCCAGAGCGAAGTCGTCGTCCTTGGCGGCGGGAGTCGCCGCCGGGGTGGCCGCGGGTTCGGCATCGAAATTGAGATCGAAGTCGAAATCGTCGCGCGGGTCGGCCGCCTTGGCCTGGGCATCGGCGAAGGCCTCGCCGAACAGCGGCTCCTCGGCCGGACCGGCAGGCTGATGACCCTGGGTATCCTCGCTGCCGAAGTCATCCAGGGACAGATCGAAGTCCTGGCTGTCCTCGGTGGCCGAGAAGCCCTGGTTGCGGGATTGCTCCTCGCTCAGTTCGTGGGCGGCGGCCAGGGCAGCCGCGCCGACCGCAGCGGAGGCTACCGCGACGGTGGCCATGGCCGGATAGCGCGATTTCAGGTGCTCGACCGCCGGCTGGGCGCCGCCGATCTCCTTGAGTTCACGCTCTTCGCGCTGGAAGCCGTCCTTGTCGCCCATCTCGGCATAGACTTCCATGAGCTTGAGGCGCAGATCGGCGCGATGGGGCTCCTGGTCGCTGGCCTTCTTGAGCACCTCGGCCGCCTGGCTGAAGCGACCATAGGCCATGTAGATGTCGGCCTGACCGAGGGCATCGTCCTGGGCATCGGCGTCTCGTGCGGCGTCCTGGGTACCCTGGTTCAATTCCAGGCCGGCGAGCGCGTGGTGATCACCGAGTTCGGGATCGGCGTCGAACACCGTATCGCTGCGCGCGGCTTCGGCGTCGCGCTCACGCTCGGCCTCCTTCACGGCATTGCGGCGCGAGTTGATCATCAGCAGCACCAGCAGCGCCAGTAACGCGCTGCCGCCGATGATGCCCAGCCACAGCGGATTGCTGAGGATCTCGTCGAGGAAACTGTTGGTGGCCTCGGTCGGCTCGGTGGCCGGGGTGCTCGGCGTGACCGGAATGACCTTGGGCTCGCTGGCCGCGGGCGGCGCCGAGCCGGTACCCGCCTCGCTGGCGGGCGGCGTGGTGGCGGGCGCAGGGGTGGCCTCGACCGGCGTGGCCGGGGTCGCTGCCGCCGGTTCCTGGGGTGCCGACGTGGCGGTGTTCTCGGTCGGCGCGGGCGCGACCGGCGCCGCGGCTTCCGGGGTCGCCGGCGGCTGGGCCGGCTGGCCCGCAGCCTGCGGATTGGCCATGTTGGCCTGCATCCGCGCCAGCTGGGCATCCTTGAGCTGCATGATCTTCTGCAGCTTGTCGAGTTGCGACTGCAGATCGCCCAGGCGGCTCTTGAGCTCTTCGTTCTCTCGGCGGGTGGTGTCCAGGCTTTCCTGGGTCACCGCCAGGCGATCGGCGAGGGACTGGTCACCGCCCTTGCCACCGGCGGACTCGCCCGCGCGCCCGGCCGGCTGACCGGAGAGCAGCTTGAGATTGTCCCTGGGGGCGGCAGCGGCCGGCGCCTCGTTGCCGCTCGGCTGGGCAGAGGCATCCACCTGACGGCGCGGCGTGCCGGCTGGCGCGCCGGTACCGCCCTGCTTCCAGGCACGGGTCTGGCGAGCGATCTCGGCGACCGCCTCGCGCTGGGGTCGCGTACCGGCCTGGGCCTGATCGGGCAGGCGCAGCACCTGTCCGCTCTTCATCAGATTGATGTTGCGATCGATGAAGGCGTCGGGATTCAGATCCTGGATCGCCAGCATGGTCTGGTCGACGCTGACGCTGGAGGCCGGGCGATTGCGCGCCGCCACTTCCCAGAGGGTGTCGCGCGGCTCGGTGGTGTAGGTGCCGGGCGTCTGGGTCGCGCTCGGTGCTGGCGCGGCCGGCGGCGTGGCCGGACGCGCTGCGCTCGGCGGGTTGGTGCGCGCACGCGGCGTGGCCGGGACCTGGGGTGCGAAAGGCGCGGCGGCGGCCTGTGGGGTATAGAGCGGCGGATCCAGCAGCACGGTGTACTCGCGCAGGATGCGGCCGCTGGGCCAGTTCACTTCCAGCAGGAAGTTGAGATAGGGCTCGCGCACCGGGCGCGCCGAGGTCACGCGGATGACGGTGCGCCCGTTGCGCACCTCCGGGGTGAACTTGAGGTCGTTGAGAAAGAAGGCACGGTCGACGCCGGCCTTGCCGAACTCTTCGACGGACGCCAGATTGGGGCGCAAGTCGGCGGTGCCGAGGTCACGCAGGTCCGACAGATCGATGGTGGCATCGAAGGGCTGATTGAGGGCGGAGTTGAGATGGATCTCCCCCAGGCTGAGCGCCTGGGCCGCGCCAGACATCAAGGCGCTCGCCGCTGCAATTGCCCGCACCAGTTTCTGAACTCGAACCATGACCGTCCCTTTTTAGAAGCTGTCGATCGCGCCACCGTGCGGGCGCCTGTGTCCATCGCTGCGTGCCACGTCCACTGCCCTTTTACTCAAGCCAAAAGGGCGAAGCATTTCACGAAGTATCTTTTAGGCCGACTGTTTAAGCAACAATTCGGCCAGCTGAACGGCCGTCAGTGCCGACAATCTGACATTGTCCGCCACCAGCCAGCATTCCAGCCGACGCGCATCCCGCGGATGCCGCCGTACCCGCCCCACCAGCACCTCTTCCCGCCCCAGGGCATCGCCGACCGCCGACGGACAATCGACGTCTTCGTCGAGCGCCAGACCCGGCTCGTCACCCAGGGCCTCGAGCACCTGCTCCAGCTGCCATAGCTCCTTGCCTCTCAGACTCAACGCCAGGCTGTCGCCAAAGAAGACCGGGGCCTGCAGGGCCGTGACATCCAGCACCGGCAAGGTCGCTCCCAGCACCTGCTGACATTCGTCCAGCAGGCGATGTTCCTGGGCAGTATAGCCATCCGCGGCCGGTGCACCGGTGCGACCGAGCAGATTGAAGGCCAGCTGGCCTTCGAACAGCCGGGCTTCCACCGGGCGACCATTGAGCAATTCGGTGGCCTGCCGCGCCAATTCCTCGACCCCGCCACGGCCGGCGCCGGAGGCCGCCAGGCAGGCGGTCAGGGACGCATCGGTGAGCGCATTCAGGCGGGCCAGCACGGCGGCCACGCTGGCGGCGGCCTGGGCAGCCGCCAGGGGCACGCCGAGCCAGGCGTTCGCCGCGAGGCCGTCCAGGCGTTCGCCATTGATGCGCGGCAGTACGGACAGCGCGGCGGAGGCGCCGCTGAGATCGAGCACCGCGCAACCGGCGGCGGCCAGTTGCGGCCTCAGGCTTTCCACCACGGCGGCGGGCACGGCGAGGATGGCGATGCCGACCTGGGCGAAATCGAAGCCTTCGAGCCCGGTGACGCGCAGGTTGCTGCCTCGGAAGGGCAGATTCTGCCCCGCCGACTCACCGCTGGCGAGCAGGTGCAGCCGCCCGAGGGGCACGTCGCGCTCGTCGAGGAGTTCACGAATGGCTTCGCCGTAGGCGCTGGTGGCGCCGACGAGGGCGATATCTCTGGCAGTCATGATGGGACGTCCGCAACGAAAGAGGGCCGCACTTTACTGGCGGCCCTCCTTCCTAGGCAAACGTTTAGCCGTCGCCCTACTGTTCCAGCAGGATCCGCAGCATGCGCCGCAGCGGCTCCGCGGCGCCCCACAGCAGCTGGTCGCCCACGGTGAAGGCGCCCAGGTACTGGGAGCCCATGTTCAGCTTGCGCAGGCGGCCGACCGGCACGCTCAGGGTGCCGGTGACGGCAGCCGGGGTCAGGTCGCGCATGCTGACGTCACGGTTGTTCGGCACCAGCTTGACCCAGGGGTTGTGCTGGCTGATCAGGCCGTGGATGTCGGACAGCGGCACGTCCTTGTTGAGCTTGATGGTCAGCGCCTGGCTGTGGCAGCGCATGGAGCCGATGCGCACGCAGATGCCATCCACCGGAATGGGGTTCTTGAAGCGACCGAGGATCTTGTTGGTCTCGGCCTGGGCCTTCCATTCCTCGCGGCTCTGCCCGTTGGGCAGTTCCTTGTCGATCCAGGGGATCAGGCTGCCGGCCAGGGGAACGCCGAACTGCTCGGTGGGGAAGGCGTCGCTGCGCAGGGTCTCGGCGACCTGGCGATCGATGTCGAGGATGGCGCTGGCCGGATCGGCCAGGCTGTCGGCGACGGCGGCGTGGGTCGCGCCCATCTGACGGATCAGCTCGCGCATGTTCTGCGCACCGGCGCCGGAGGCGGCCTGGTAGGTCATGGCGCTCATCCAGTCCACCAGACCGGCTTCGAACAGGCCGCCCAGGGCCATCAGCATCAGGCTGACGGTGCAGTTGCCGCCGATGAAGTCCTTGCGGCCATCGGCCAGGGCCTGGTCGATGACGCGGCGGTTGACCGGGTCCAGCACGATGACGGCGTCATCCTGCATGCGCAGGCTGGAGGCCGCGTCGATCCAGTAGCCTTTCCATCCGGCCTGGCGCAGCTTGGGGAACACCTCGCTGGTGTAGTCGCCGCCCTGGCAGGTGAGGATGACGTCGAGGGTCTTGAGCTCGTCGATGCTGTAGGCATCCTTGAGCGGCGCCACGCCCTTGCCAATGGCCGGGCCTTCGCCGCCGACGTTGGAGGTGGTGAAGAACACGGGCTCGATCAAGTCGAAATCCCGCTCTTCGAGCATGCGCTGCATGAGCACGGAGCCCACCATGCCACGCCAACCGATCAGACCTACACGTTTCATCGCTACTGCACCTTTGTTGTCTTGAGGACGGCCGCCTCCCCTGGCGGCCGATCAGATTGGCCTGCATGAAAAGTCGCCGAGCGACGGTCAGGCAAGGCGAAAATCAGCGAGGAAGCGCAGTTTACACCGCGTAAATGAGCATTCCGAGCTGGTTTTCAACGCTGCTTGGCCGAGCGCAGGCACCTTTCAGGCAGAGCCTAACGTCTTACGAGCGCCGCCACTACTGCTTCGCCCATCTCGCGGGTACCGACCCGCTGCTTGCCTTTCGACCAGATGTCGCCGGTCCGCAGGCCCTGGTCCAGCACCTGGCCCACCGCCGCCTCGATGGCCTCGGCCGCCGCGGCGGCGCCAAAGGTGTATCTGAGCATCATGGCCACCGAGAGGATGGTGGCCAGCGGGTTGGCAACGCCCTGGCCGGCGATGTCGGGCGCCGAGCCGTGGCAGGGTTCGTACATGCCCTTGTTGTTGGCATCCAGGGACGCCGAGGGCAGCATGCCGATGGAACCGGTCAGCATCGAGGCCTCGTCGGAGAGGATGTCGCCGAACATGTTGTCGGTGACGATGACGTCGAACTGCTTGGGCGCGCGGACCAGCTGCATGGCGGCGTTGTCGACGTACATGTGGCTGAGTTCCACGTCCGGATAGTCCTTGGCCACCTCCTCCACCACTTCGCGCCACAGGCGGCTGGATTCGAGGACGTTGGCCTTGTCCACCGAGCACAGCTTCTTGCCACGCAGACGGGCCATGTCGAAGCCGACCCGGGCGATGCGGCGGATCTCGCCTTCGCTGTACGGCAGGGTATCGAAAGCCAGGCGCTCGCCGTTCTCCAGCACCCGGGTCTCGCGCGGCGAGCCGAAGTAGATGCCACCGGTCAGCTCGCGGACGATGAGGATGTCCAGGCCGGAGACCACTTCCGGCTTGAGGGTCGAGGCCTCGGCCAGTTGCGGATAGAGGATGGCCGGACGCAGGTTGCCGAACAGGCCCAGGGCGGAACGGATCTTCAGCAGGCCGCGCTCGGGACGGATGTCGCGCTCGAGCTTGTCCCACTTGGGACCACCCACGGCGCCCAGCAGCACGGCGTCGGCGGCGCGGGCACGCTCGAGGGTCTCATCGGCCAGGGGCACTCCGTAACGGTCGATGGCGGCGCCGCCCAGGTCGTCATGGACCAGTTCGAAGCCGAGGTCATGGTCGCGGTTGACCGCTTCCAGCACCTTGACCGCCTCGGCCATGATTTCCGGACCGATGCCGTCGCCCGGCAGGATGAGGATCTGCTTGCTCATTGTCTTTTCCTGTTCCAAATCAGATGGGCTGGGCCCAGAGAACCATGACGTCGACGGTGAAGGAGCCGTCGCGGTCGATTTCGAAATACTGGCGCACTTCCTGGCCGATCTTGCTCTGCAGGCTGCGGATGGCCTGGCATTGCGGCTCGGGGGTGCGCATCCGCTCAGTCCAGCTGGCGAAATCCAGGCGCAGACGCTGGCGGCGGCAACGGGTCACCCCCAGGCGCGCCATGTCCAGCAGGCGGTGCCATTCGGCGAAGGAGTAGTCACGCACATGGCTGATGTCGCGCAGGATCTCCACCGTCTGCAGGTAGGTATCCAGCCGCGGGTTGGCCGGAGAGATCACGTCGATGATGGCCATCTCGCCGCCATGGCGCAGCACCCGGCGCACTTCGCGCAGGGCGGCGCCGATGTCGCGCCAGTGGTGCGCCGAATAGCGGCTGAAGACAAAGTCGAAGCTGGCGTCGCCAAACGGCAGGTGCTCGGCCATGCCGGGCTGGACGCTGATGTTGTCCAGGCCCTGCTCGGCCGCGCTGCGCTTGACCACCGAGAGCATTTCCTCGGCCAGGTCCAGGGCGACCACCTGCCCGGCCACCGGCGCCACGTTGTAGCTGACGTGACCGCCACCGCAGCCGAGATCCAGCACCTTGGCGCCTTCGCGCTGGGCCACGGCGTCGCGCAGTTCGAGGAGCTCGGCGCCCTGGGCATGGACGGCACTGGTCAGATAGGCCTCGGCGGTGGCGCCGAATTGCTGCTGTACGTGTTGCTCGTGGTCACCGCTCATGGAGCCTCCGGAAAGAGCGCCGACCGCGCGGGCCGGCGACTGGGTTCAGGCGCTGGGGAACATCCAGGGACTGCTCTGGCGATAGCGGTCTTCGAAACTCGCGATGGCGTCGGCATCCTGCAGGGTCAGGCCGATGTCGTCTAGGCCATTGAGCAGGCAGTGCTTGCGGAAGGCATCGATCTCGAAGGACAGCGCCACGCCATCGGGACGGCGCACGGTCTGGCTCTCGAGATCGACCACCAGCTGGTAGCCCTCGCTGGCTTCGACCTGGCGGAACAGCTCGTCGACGTCGGCATCGCTGAGGATGATCGGCAACAGGCCATTCTTGAAGCTGTTGTTGAAGAAGATGTCGGCGAAGCTCGGCGCGATCACCGAGCGGAAGCCGTAGCCATCCAGCGCCCAGGGGGCGTGCTCGCGGCTGGAACCGCAGCCGAAGTTCTCGCGGGCCAGGAGGATGCTGGCGCCCTGGTAGCGCGGCTGGTTGAGCACGAACTCGGGATTCAGCGGACGCTTGCTGTGGTCCTGGCCGGGCTGGCCGACGTCCAGGTAGCGCCACTCGTCGAACAGGTTGGGGCCGAAGCCGGTGCGCTTGATCGACTTCAAGAATTGCTTGGGAATGATCTGGTCGGTGTCGACGTTGGCGCGATCCAGGGGTGCGACCAAACCGGTGTGCTGGGTATAGGCTTGCATGGTCAGGCTCCTCAGGCGTTGGCGAAGTCGCGGACGTCGACGAAACGACCGGCGATGGCGGCGGCGGCGGCCATCGCCGGGCTCACCAGGTGGGTACGGCCACCGGCGCCCTGACGGCCTTCGAAGTTGCGGTTGGAGGTGGAGGCGCAGTGCTCGCCACTCTCCAGGCGGTCGGCGTTCATCGCCAGGCACATGGAGCAGCCCGGCTCGCGCCATTCGAAACCGGCTTCGATGAACACCTTGTCCAGGCCTTCACGCTCGGCCTGGGCCTTGACCAGGCCGGAGCCCGGCACCACCAGCGCCTGCTTGAGGGTGGCGGCGACCTTGCGGCCCTTGGCCACGGCGGCGGCGGCGCGCAGGTCCTCGATACGGGAGTTGGTGCAGGAGCCGATGAAGACGCGGTCCAGCACGATGTCGGTGATCGGCTGGTTGGCCTTGAGACCCATGTACTTCAGGGCGCGCTCGATGGAACCGCGCTTGACCGGATCGGCTTCGCGAGCCGGGTCCGGTACCTGCTGGTCGACGGCCAGGACCATCTCCGGCGAGGTGCCCCAGCTGACCTGCGGCTTGAGCTGGGCGGCGTCGAGTTCGACCACGGTGTCGAAGTGGGCATCGGCATCGGACACCAGGCCGCGCCACTGGGCGACGGCGGCCTCCCAGACGGCGCCGGTGGGCGCGAAGGGACGGCCCTCGACGTAGTCGATGGTGGTCTGGTCCACCGCGACCATGCCGACCCGGGCACCGGCCTCGATGGACATGTTGCAGATGGTCATGCGGCCTTCCATAGACAGGGCGCGGATGGCGCTGCCGGCGAATTCGATGGCATGGCCGTTTCCGCCGGCGGTGCCGATCTTGCCGATGACGGCGAGCACGATGTCCTTGGCGGTGACGCCGAAGGGCAATTCACCCTCCACCTTCACCAACATGTTTTTCATCTTCTTGGCCACCAGGCACTGGGTGGCGAGCACGTGCTCGACCTCGGAGGTGCCGATGCCATGGGCCAGGGCACCGAAGGCGCCGTTGGTGGAGGTGTGGGAGTCACCGCAGACCACGGTCATGCCGGGCAGCACGGCGCCCTGCTCCGGGCCGATCACGTGGACGATGCCCTGGCGGACGTCGTTCATCTTGAACTGGGTGACGCCGAAGTCGTCGCAATTCTCGTCCAGGGTGCGGACCTGGATGCGCGAGATCTCGTCCTTGATGGAATCGAGGCCTTCCTTGCGATCGGGGGTGGTCGGCACGTTGTGATCGGGGGTCGCCAGGTTGGCGTCCAGACGCCAGGGCTTGCGGCCGGCCAGACGCAGGCCTTCGAAAGCCTGGGGCGAGGTCACTTCGTGGATGATGTGGCGGTCGATGTAGAGCAGCGCAGAACCGTCATCGCGCTGCTTGACCAGGTGCATATCCCAGAGTTTGTCGTAGAGCGTCTTGCCAGCCATGGATCGATTCCTCATCAGGCGTGGAACGGCACGGGCCTTTGCATGCCCTTGGTGCTTGTGGGGTCAAAGATACCGCGCTAGGCTCGCATGAAACAAATTCATCTTTTTCATGAAGCGCATAACCAACAGGAATCCGATGTCTTGGACCTCGCCAATCTGAATGCCTTCGTCGCGGTGGCCGAAACCGGCGGCTTTTCCGATGCGGGCGAGCGGCTGCACCTGACCCAGCCGGCGGTGAGCAAGCGCATCGCCGCCCTGGAGTCGCAGCTGGGGCTGCGGCTGTTCGATCGCATCGGCCGCGAGGTCAGCCTGACCGAGGCGGGACGCGCCCTGCTCCCCCGCGCCTATCAGATTCTAGGCGTGATCGATGACACCCGGCGCGCCCTGACCAATCTCAATGGTGCCATTGGCGGGCGGCTGACGCTGGCGACCAGTCACCACATCGGCCTGCACCGACTGCCGCCGATCCTCAGGCGCTTCACCCGGGACTATCCCGACGTCGCCCTGGATATCCGCTTTCTCGATTCGGAAGCGGCCTACGACGAGATCCTGCATGGGCGGGTGGAGTTGGCGATCATCACCCTGGCACCCCAGACCGCGGCGCCGATCAAGGCGGTGCCGGTGTGGAGCGATCCCCTGGATTTCGTCGCGGCGCCCGAACATCCGCTGGCGAACCAGGCAGAGGTCACTCTGGCCGACGTGGCGCGGCATCCGGCGGTATTTCCCGGTGGCAACACCTTTACCCGGCTGATCGTGCATGGGCTGTTCGATGCCCAGGGCCTGACGCCCAATATCGCCATGAGCACCAATTACCTGGAGACCATCAAGATGCTGGTGTCCATTGGCCTGGCCTGGAGCGTGCTGCCGCGCACCCTGCTGGACGACCAGGTGCGCCGCCTGCCGCTGCCGGGGATACAGCTGGAACGCCGGCTGGGGTACATCCTGCATACCGAGCGCACCCATTCGAACGCGGCGCAGGCGTTCATGGGATTGCTGGATGAGGTGGGTTGAGCCGTGATTGGGGATTAGCCGTGCGTGAGAGCGCGGCCATGGGCCGCTCCTACAGGCAGGCTCCGTACGCATAGATACGTAGCGTGGAGACGGCACAGCCTTTTCCGCAAGGGGGGTTGATGGCGAGGGGCGCCCTCACCCCCAACCCTCTCCCCAAGGGAGAGGGGGCTGTCCGAGTAGGGGTTCAGCTCCAACAGCGCGGGCTCGACCTGGGCTAGATGTCTTTATCGCGGCCATGGCGGTCCGCCGATGCGGCCGCTCCTATAATTTGGCCTGTGCTGTAGGAGCGGCCCATGGCCGCGATCAGCCGGCACTCGCATAAGGCACGCGGCCCGGCATTGTCGAGCTTCGCGGCGCTCAGACCAACCTACGGCGCCGTCAGAAACGCATCAGCCCTTCTTGAGCTTCTTCAGGCGCTTCCTGGACTTGTCGATGACTTCCTTGCGCTCCTTGTCCTTCAACTCCTTCCACCCCTTGATCTCTGAGCGTTTGCGGCCACATCCCTGGCAGACTTCGTCCTTGATCTTGCACTGGCTGATGCAGGGACTTTCGACCTTACCCACGGCAACCTCGGAAATGAAAAAGGCCCTGCAGTATAACCACTGCAGGGCCCTGTCCAGCGCCATCCGGCAGGATGGCGGGCTATGGGGGCGATTTAGAAAACCGCTTGAACCTTCAGGCCGCCGACCACGGCATTGTCGACTTCACGCACGCCACCCGGGCTCTTGATGTACTGGATGTTGGGGCGCACGGTCAGCCAGTTGGTCACGTGCACGCCGTAGTAAAGCTCGGCGTCGTACTCGTTGTGCTGCAGGGGCGTGTAGGCCGGATCGTCGTAGTCGGTGGCACCGGCGGCCTGGTTGAGGGCGCGCTGGTTGTCGCGGAAGTCGCTGTTGGTGCTGATGCGCGCGACGCCGAAGCCGATGTCATCCTTGGGACGACCGTCGAAGGGACCCTTGTACACCAGGCCGGCCTGGACGTAGTTGCTGACCTTGTTGACGTCCTTGGCATGGGCGGTGAAGTTGGCGAAGACCGACAGGCCGCGACTCGGGTCATCGTTGTGCGCGGTGATCTGCTGACGCGCCACGACCCAGTAGCCGTGCTTGCTGGAGTGCTCCTTGTAATCCAGCCCGGTGAGGGCGGCGGAGTTGCCGTTGACGTCTTCGTAGACGTCGTTGGCATCGGCGGTGCTGTAGTAGTAGCCGACGCGGTATTCGCCCGGCAGGCCGTTGACCTTGGGCGACCAGACCATTTCCACCGGCAGGACCGCACCCTTAGTACCGCTGCCGTTGAGCTTGAAGCCGTTGCCGGTTTCCAGCAGCGACGGATTCTGCTCGTAGGCGCCGACCTGGACGAACAGCTCGGGGGTCAGGCTGTACTTGACGCGCAGGGCCCACTGGCTGACCGGCCAGTTGTACCAGACACCTTCCCAGTTACCGACCTGGGAGCCGCAGAACGCCAGGTTCTGGAAGTCGCACTCGAAGGAGTTGAAGTCCTCGCCTTCGCCGAAGCGACCGGCCTTGATGTCCAGGCGGCCATCGAAGAAGCCCTTGGACAGCCACAGCTGGGTCAGACGCCAGGTCTGGCCACGGCCATAGACTTCCTGCACCGAGGAGTAGCCGCCGACGCGCGGATCGGTGATGCGGTCGTCGGTCAGGTTGCGGCCGTCACGGGAGGTGATGGCCAGCTTGAACACCGAGTTCTCCCAGCCGGCGATCTTGTTCATGTCGCCCCAGAGGCCGAACATGTACTGGGAGCTCCAGCGCCCGGTGCGGTCGTCGTCGTAGCCGCCACGCAGGTTGGTCGCGCCCTCGCCGACGTATTCGAGCTTGATGTCCCAGCCCTTGTCGCGCAGGTCCTTGCGCACGCCACCCCAGTCACCGGTCATGGTGTTGCCCAGCGGCTCGAAGGCGGCCTCGGTGTTGTTGACGCCACTGAAGTTGCCGCCCGGATTGGCCTGGGGCGCCGCCTGGGCACCCGCGGCGACCGCCAGGGCCAGCAGCGACACCAGGGGCAGTGCGCGCCCCGGACGATTCTTGTGGTTTTGCTTGTTCATTACTGAGATCCCTTTTTATTGAAGTGATGACACCCAGGGCCCGAAACCCGCGTCTCTAATACTTACGGCAGGACGTTGAGGACTTCGTAACAGGCACCCATGGTGTGGTAGTCGACCTTGCCGGCCGGACTCTTGTCGTCGGAGTACTTGTGGTTCCGACGGTCGAGCAGGCGCCACCACGCGCCGTGCTCGTGATCGATGAAATGCGTCCAGCTGTAGCGCCAGAGCGCCTCATAGTGTTCCCAGTAGCGGGCCTCGCCACTACGCTCCGCGAGCAGCGCCGCGGCGGCCAGGGCCTCGGCCTGCACCCAGAAATACTTGTCCGGATCGCAGGGCGAGCCATCCGGGGCGAAGCCGTAGTAGAGACCGCCGTGCTCGCCATCCCAGCTCAGGCGCCAGGAGATGTCGAACAGCGCCCTGGCGCGCGGCAGCAGCCAGGGCTGGGGCCGATGGCGTTCGAGGATCAGCAGCAGCTTGGCCCATTCGATCTGGTGCCCCGGCTGGAAACCCCAGGGCCGGAACAGATTGGCCGGATCGTCGCGGTTGTAGTCCCAGTCGATGGACCAGTCGCTGTGGTAGTGCTCCCAGACCAGGCCGCCGGGGGCCTCGTCGGCCACCCCGCCCTGCCCCAGGGTCAGCGCGGCCTGGCGCTGCGTCATGTTGCGCGCCAGGGTCTCGGCGCGGTCCAGGTAGCGCACCTCGCCGCTGGCTTCGAAGGCGGCCAGGAGGGCTTCGCAGGCGTGCATGTTGGCGTTCTGGCCGCGATACGGCGCCACGGTCTGCCAGTCGGCGCTGATCTCGTCGACATAGAGGCCATCGGCTTCGCGCCAGAAATGGGTCTCCAGGGATTCCCAGGCTTCGCTCAGCCAGCCGCGGGCTTCCTCGATGCCGGCCTGCAGGCCATGGGCATAGGCCAGCACCACGAAGGCCAGGCCGTAGCAGTGATTGGTGCCATCCACCACGGTTTCGCCATCGAGCAGCCAGGCGTAGCCGCCATTGGCCTGGCGATGCCGCTCGCGCAGGTATCTCAGGCCGTGGCGGGTCGCGTCCAGAAAGGCCGGATCGCCATAGTGCCGGTAGGCCATGGCGAAATCGAAGACGAAGCGGGTGCTGGAGACCAGGTGGCGGGTCCGGCTGTCGTAGACCGTGCCGTCGTCCTTGAAGAAGTGATAGAAGCCGCCTTGCGGATCGACACAGCGGGGATGGTAGAACGCCAGGGTGTGGCGGACGTGCTCCAGCAGGGTGTCGCGACGACGAAAATCGGGGAAGTCCATCGGGTTTCCTTGGCGGCTATTGTTGTTGTGGGAACGCGGTCTAGTGGGGGCTCACCTGCAGCAGGGCTTCGACGTCGGCGCGGGTCGGCGCATAGGCGCCGGCATGGCGGCAGGACACCGAGGCACTGGCCGCGGCGAATCTCAGGCGCTGCTGCAGATCGGTCAGGCCCAGCAGGCCGGAGGCCAGCCAGCCGGCCATGCAGGCGTCGCCGGCACCCACGGTGTCGGCCACGTCCACGGCGATGGCGGCCTGCTGCCACTCGCCGTCCGGCGTATAGAGCACCAGGCCGTGTTCGCCGCGGGTGAAGAGGATGCGGGCGTGGGGATTGAGGGCGCGCAATTCGTCCAGCGCGGCGCGCTCGTCCAGGCCCGGATAGATCTGGCGGATGTCTTCGTCGGACAGCTTGATGTCGTCGGCCAGGCGCACCAGCTCGGGAAAGGTCTGCTGGCGATAGCGATCGTCCATCAGGTTGCGCCAGTTGGGGTCGTAGCTCAGGCGCTTGCCGGCGGCCTTGGCCTGGCGGGCCAGGTCCAGCAGGGTGTCGGCCAGCGGATAGCGGGCCAGGCTGATGCAGCTGAAATGGCAGACCTCGGCGGCCTCCAGCCAGCCTTCGGGCAGCAGCGCCGGGTCGAACTGGAGATCGGCTTCGCCGGCGAAGAAATAGCGCGGCGGACGACTCGACGGCACGATGGCCACCAGCGGATCGGCGGCGACGCGCTGCAGGAAGCGGGTATCGAGACCGGCGGTTTCCGACTGCCAGGCGATCTCGTCACCCAGGCCGTCCTGGCTGATGGCGCCGCCGAACGCGCTTTCCACGCCCAGCCGGGCCAGGCCACGCGCCACGTTCCAGGGGGCACCGCCCGGATAACCCCGCCATTCGCCAGGATTACCCTGGACGATGTCGGTGAGGGCTTCGCCAAAGACCACGACGCGGGGTAGTGCCATTGTTGTTCTCCTGTCTGTCACGGCGGCCGGAGGTGCGTCCCCTGGCCTCTGGTAGGGCCGCGACCCGACGTCAGGCGCGGCGGCGGGCGGACCTTACCATTGCTGTAACGTTTCAGCCATGAGCTCCGTTCAAGAAAGTCGGCGACCGCTCGCAGGATCGAACAGCACCGCCCGTCGCGAATCGATCCGCCACAGCACCTGGTCGCCGGCCCGCGGCGCTTCACCCGGGGCCACCCGGCAGCAGACCTTGGTGCCGTTCCACTCGGCATACAGCAGGGTATCGGGCCCGGTCGGCTCGACCACCTGGATCCGCGTCAGGATGCCTGGCACGGCGTTGTCCGCCGGATGCGCCGACTGGATCTGCTCCGGGCGCACCCCAAGGATAGCCTCTCGCCCCGCGAGCGCCGGGTCCAGATCGGGCAGGTCCACCTGGCTGTCGCCGGTATCGCCGGTGACGCGGGCGACCACCCTGCCCTCGCGCGCTTCCAGGCGCACCGGCACGAAGTTCATCGGTGGCGAGCCGATGAAGCTGGCGACGAAGAGATTGGCCGGATCGTTGTAGATCTCCTCGGGGGTGCCGAATTGCTGCACCTCGCCGTCCTTCATCACCGCGACGCGATCGCCGAGGGTCATGGCTTCGATCTGGTCGTGGGTGACGTAGACGGTGGTGGTCTGCAGGCGCTGGTGCATCAGCTTGATCTCGGTGCGCATCTCCACCCGCAACTTGGCGTCGAGGTTGGACAGCGGCTCGTCGAACAGATAGAGCTTGGGCCGCCGGGCCAGGGCGCGGCCCATGGCCACCCGCTGCTGCTGGCCACCGGAGAGTTGCGCCGGCTTGCGGTCCAGCAGGTGCTCGATCTGCAGCAGCTTGCTGACCCGCGCCACCTCGGCGTCGATCTGCTCCTTGGGCGTCTTGCGGATCTTCAGGCCGAAGGCGATGTTCTCGCGCACGGTCATGGTCGGGTAGAGGGCGTAGGACTGGAACACCATGGCGATGTCCCTGTCCTTGGGCTCGACCTGGGTGACGTCTTCGCCGTCCAGGCAGATGGCGCCGCTGCTGATGTCTTCGAGGCCGGCGATGGCGTTCATCAGGGTGGATTTGCCGCAGCCGGAGGGCCCCACCAGGATGAGGAACTGTCCGGCGTCGATGCGGATGTCGATGCCCTTGAGGG
This sequence comes from Pseudomonas sp. PGPPP4, assembly GCF_002256045.1. Taxonomy (NCBI): domain Bacteria; kingdom Pseudomonadati; phylum Pseudomonadota; class Gammaproteobacteria; order Pseudomonadales; family Pseudomonadaceae; genus Pseudomonas; species Pseudomonas sp. PGPPP4. The sequence continues at coordinate 321,876 of NZ_NKID01000002.1, read as the reverse complement.
CTTCCTGGGCGGCGTTGCCGTAGGTCTTGCGTACGCTTTTGAGTTCGAGAGCTGCCATGGTGGCCTTCCTTATCCTTTGACCACGCCCGAGGTCAGGCCCCGGACGAAATACTTACCCGCGAAGATGTAGACCAGCAGCGTCGGCAGCGCGGCGATCATGGCGGCGGCCATGTCGACGTTGTATTCCTTGGCGCCGGTGCTGGTGTTGACCAGGTTGTTAAGGGCGACGGTGATGGGCTGCGACGAGCCGCTGGCGAACACCACGCCGAACAGGAAGTCGTTCCACACCTGGGTGAACTGCCAGATCAGGCTGACCATCACGATGGGCGTGGACAGCGGCAGCAGGATCTTGAAGAAGATGGTGAAGAAGCCCGCCCCGTCCAGCCGCGCCGCCTTGATCAGGGCATCGGGAATGCCCACGTAGTAGTTGCGGAAGAACAGCGTGGTGAAGGCCAGGCCGTAGATCACGTGCACCAGCACCAGGCCGGCGGTAGTGTTGGCCAGGCCCAGCTGGCCGAGGGTGAAGGACATCGGCAGCAGGATCACCTGGAAGGGAATGAAGCAGCCGAACAGCAGCAGGCTGAACAGCAGATTCGAGCCACGGAACTGCCACTTCGACAGGGCGTAGCCGTTGAGCGCGCCGATGAAGGTGGAGATGAGCACCGCCGGGACGGTGATCATGAAGGAGTTCCAGAAGTAGCTGTGCACCACGTCCCAGGCCTTGAGCCAGCCGATGATCGTCCAATCCAGGGGCAGGCTCAGCAGGTTGCCGGTGCGGACGTCGTCCGGGGTCTTGAAGCTGGTCAGCAGCATCACCAGCAGCGGCACCAGATAGACCGCGCAGGCGATGATCAGAGTGGCGTGGATGGCCACGCGATTGACGTTCAGAGCCTTAGCCATTTCGCTTGCTCCGCAATTCCGAGTAGAGGTAGGGCACCAGCACCGCCAGCACCGCGCCGAGCATCAGCACCGCACTGGCCGAACCCAGGCCCATCTGGCCGCGGGTGAAGGTGTGCTGGTACATGAACACCGCCGGCAGGTCCGAGGCGTAGCCGGGGCCGCCCGCGGTCATGGCCATGACCAGGTCGAAGCTCTTGATGGCGATGTGGGCGAGGATCATCACCGCGCTGAAGAACACCGGCCGCAGGCTGGGCAGGACGATGCGCAGGTAGATGGTCGGCAGCCCTGCCCCATCGACCTGGGCGGCTCTGAGGATGGAGGAATCCACGCCGCGCAGGCCGGCGAGGAACATGGCCATGACGAAGCCCGAGGCCTGCCAGAGGGCGGCGATCAGCAGGCAGTAGATGACCCGGTCGGGATCCACCAGCCAGTCGAAGCGAAAGCCTTCCCAGCCCCAGTCGCGCAAGAGCTTGTCCAGCCCCATGCCGGGGTTGAGCAGCCACTTCCAGGCGGTACCGGTAACGATCATCGACAGCGCCATGGGGTACAGATAGATGGTGCGGATGAAGCCTTCGCGGCGGATGCGCTGGTCCAGCAGGATGGCGAAGAAGACGCCGATGGCCAGGCTCAGCAGGATGAACAGGCTCCCGAAGATCGCCAGGTTCTTGCAGGCCACCAGCCAGCGATCGTTTTCCAGCAGGCGCGCGTACTGGGCGAAGCCGGCGAAATTGTAGCTGGGCAGGAAGCGCGAATTGGTAAAGGAAATCACCGCCGTCCACAGCATGTAGCCATAGAGGCAGACGACCATGGCGATGGCCGTGGGCGCCAGAACCAGCTTGGGCAGCAGGCGCTGCAGCCGGTCCGGGCGTCGACTGACGGTCGCGACGGGAAGGGTTTCGGTAAGAGCCATGGGGCGCTCCCAAGGGGTGGTATTATTTGGGCTTTGGGTGCCTGGGTGATCGCGGCCATGGGCCGCTCCTACAGGTCGATTTTTAGCTGTAGGAGCGGCCGCAGCGGCGGACCGCCATGGCCGCGATTGGCCTTACTTCGCGGCCTGAATGGCGGCGACCAGTTGCTCGGTGGCCTTCTTCGGATCGGCGTTGGCGTCGTTGAAGAAGTTGGTCACCACGTCGAAGATCGCGCCCTGCACATAGCTGGTGTTGGCCATGCTGTGCGCCATGCTCGGCTCGGCCTTGCCCTCGGCGTTGGCCGTCTGGAAGTCCTTGGCGGACTGCTGGGCGCAGCTGTCGAACTTGGCCAGGTCGATGTCGTTGCGTACCGGGATGGAGCCCTTGTTGAGGTTGAACACCTCCTGGAAGGGCTTGTCGATGACGGTGCGCACCAGGTCGTCCTGGGCCTTCTGGTTGTCCTTGTTCTTGATCTTGAACATGGCCAGGGAATCGATGTTGTAGATGAAGTCGCCCTGGGTACCCGGCATCACCACGCATTCGTAGTCGACGCCCGGCTTCTTGCCGGCAGCGGTGAATTCGGCCTTGGCCCAGTCACCCATGATCTGCATGCCCGCCTTGCCCTCGATGACCATGGCGGTGGCCAGGTTCCAGTCGCGGCCGGCGGCGTTGGGATCGACATAGCCCTTGATGCGCTTGAAGGTCTTGAACACCTCGACCATCTTGTCGCTGCGGATGGTGTCGGCATCGGTCTGCACGAAGACCTTGTCGTAGCCTTCCGGGCCCATGATGGCCATGACCAGGGATTCGAAGATGGTGCCGTCCTGCCAGTTCTGGCCGCCATGGGCCAGGGGCACGACGCCGGCGGCCTTGAGCTTGTCGGCGGCTTCGAAGAATTCGTCCAGGGTGGTGGGGACCTTGGCGCCGGCCTTCTTGAAGACGGCGGGGTTGATCCACAGCCAGTTGATGCGGTGGATGCCGGCCGGTACCGCGACGTATTCGCCATCGTGCTGCATGGTCTGGGCCACGCGCTTGGGCAGGATGGTGTCCCAGTTGCCCTGCTTGGCGATGTCGCTGATGTTGGCGAGGAAGCCCATGCCGGCCCATTCCTGGATGTCCGGGCCCTTGAGCTGGGCGGCGGACGGCGGGTTGCCGGAAACGGCGCGGGTTTTGAGCACGGTCATGGCGGCCTCGCCGGCGCCACCGGCCACGGCGAAGTCCTTCCAGGTATCGCCCTGCTTCTGCATCAGTTGCTTGAGCACATCGACGGCGCGAGCCTCGCCACCGGAGGTCCACCAGTGCAGCACCTCGACCTCACCGGCATGGGCGGTCAGGGGGGCGGCGAGCGCGGCGCAGGAAAGGGAAACGGCGAGAGCGAGACGATTCAACGCATTCATGAGGGGGTCGTTCCTTGTTGTTTTTTTATTAGAGCTGGGCCGAGTCTAGTCAGACGACTGCGGCCGTGGGTAACGAAGGGAAGGAGATTTGTCACGGGCTGGTGACATAGCGCAGAAGTCAGAGCGGTGAGAAAACGTAGCGAGCGGTTGGCAGGCGGGCGCGCGCGGCGCGCAGGAACCGCAGTGTACAAGCGGTACATGAGGATTCCGAGCACTGCACGCGCCTGCCTGGCGGACGCGCAGTAGTTTTATCAGCTGCTCTGACCTAGCTGCGCGGTAGGGTCAGGGTAACCCGCAAACCGCCCTCGCGCCGGTTGCGCAGCTCCACCTCGCCACCATGGGCATGGGCCAGGTTGCGGGCGATGCCCAGGCCCAGGCCGTAACCCTGACGGTCGGTGGCCAGGCGGACATGGGGCTGGAACACCTGCTCCAGCTCCTGCTCCGGCACCCCCGGGCCTTCGTCGTCGACATGCAGGACGAAGGCCTGGCCGTCGTCTTCCACCTGTAGGTGGGCGCGATAGCCATACTTGAGGGCATTGTCCAGCAGGTTGCCGATGCAGCGCTTGAGCGCCAGCGGCTTGCCCAGCAGGGTGCCCCGGGCTTCCCCGGTGAGGCGCACCCGCGGAGGCTGTTCCTGGGTGAAGGGCTCCACCAGCTGCAGCAGCAGCGCCTGCAGGTCGACCGGCTCCAGATTCTCGTGGATGTCGGTGTCCTTGACGCACTGCAGGGCGCCCTTGACCAGCAGGTCCAGCTCGTCGAGATCGCGCACCAGCTTGGCCTGCATCACCTCGTCGTCCACCAGTTCGGCGCGCAGGCGCAGCCGGGTGATGGGCGTGCGCAGGTCGTGGGAGATGGCGCTGAACAGCTGGGCGCGCTCGTCCAGATAACGGGCGATGCGTTCACGCATGGCGTTGAAGGCGCGGGTGACCTCGCGGATCTCCTGGGCGCCCTCCTCGCGTACCGGCGGCGTATGGACCTCCAGCGACAGCTCGCGCGCAGCGCGCGAGAGCCGCTTGAGCGGGCGACTCTGCCAGCGGATCAGCAGGCCGATGAACAGCAGCAGGAAGGCGCTGCTGAAGACCATGAACAGCAGCTGCTGCAGCGGCAGCCAGGACTCGTCCAGGCTGTAGTAAGGCGCCGGCATCAGGGTGGCGAGATAGACCCACTCCCCTTCGCCGATGCGGATCTGGGTCACCAGCACCGGCGGCTCCAGCGGTTCCAGACTCAGGGCATAGTGCGCCCAGGAGCGCGGCAATTCGTCGAGCGCCACCGCGCCGTTGAACAGCCGCAGCTGCTGCGGACCGATGAATTCCACGTACATGGGCATGGCCGCGCCCAAGCGTTCGCGCAGCACCGCCTCGACCCCCTGGAGCACCGCCCGGCGACCCGGCGTATCCGGCAGCGCCTGCATGGTCAGCGGCTTTTCGTTGAGCGAGACGAAGAAGCGCGTGCCGCCCATGTTGCGCAACTGTTCGAGTACCAGCGGCCGATAGGCCGGCGGCAGCAGGCTGAAGTAGCGCACGCTGGCGGCGATGGAATAGCCCAGGCTGCGGGCCGCCGTCTGCAGGCCCTGGTTGCGGTCGCTGCGCAGGGAGGCGGACCAGAACAGCGCCGAGGCGCCCTGGGCCAGCAGCACCGCCAGCAGGGTCAGGAGCAGCATCCGCGCCAACAGGGAACGCGGCACCAGCCGCGCGAGCAGACCGCTACACCGCATCGGCGACCAGTCCGCTGACCTCGGCGGCGAGCAGGTAGCCGGAACCGCGCACGGTGCGGATCAGCCGCGGCGACTTGCCGGTGTCCCTCAGACGCTGGCGCAGGCGACTCACCGCCATGTCGACGATGCGCTCCAGCGGCAGCACCTCGCGGCCGCGGGTGGCATTGGCGATGGTGTCGCGATCAAGGATCTGCTGGGGATGGTCGAGAAACAGTTTGAGCAGGGTGAAATCGGCGCCGGAGAGGATGACCTCCTCGCCATCGCGATGGAACAGCCGGTGGCTGACCGGATCCAGGCGCCAGTCGTCGAAGGTCAGCAGACCGGTGGCCGCCGGGCGCGTCTCGCCGAAGCCGGCCCGGCGCAGCAGCGCCTTGATGCGCGCCAGCAATTCGCGCGGACTGAAGGGCTTGCCCAGGTAGTCGTCGGCGCCCAGTTCCAGGCCGATGACCCGATCCGCCTCGTCGGAACTGGCGGTGAGCATGATGATGGGGACCTGGCGGCAACTGGATTGCTCGCGCATCCAGCGGCAGAGGGCGAAGCCGTCTTCGCCGGGGAGCATGACGTCGAGGATCAGCAGATCGGGGACAAAGTCGCCCAGCGCCCGGCGCAGTTCGCGGCCATCGCCGACGGCGCGTACCCGATAGCCGGCACGGGTGAGATAGGCGTCGAGAAGCTCACGGATTTCCCCGTCGTCGTCGACGACCAGGAGGGATTTGCCCAGGGTGGACATGGCGATGTTCGCTCTTGTTGTCTTGGCCGGAGGCCAGCTACCGGTAGTGCCGGCAGCATACCGGGGTCGGGCGACCTTGAGTAGTCGCCCGCCCCCGGGGGTGGATCAGGCCTGCCGTGCTTCGGCGATGGTCTGATCCAGGGCGACGCCGGCACCGAACAGCCCCGGGTACTCGGCGGTCACCAGCCAGGCCGGGATGTCCTTGAGGTAGGCGCTGCTGGTCTTGCCCTTGTCGGCGAAGGCATGGGCGAAGGCCCCGCTCTGGAAGCGCTCGACGAAGCGCGGCAGGATGCCGCCGGCGATGTAGACGCCACCCAGGGCGCCCAGGGTCAGGGCCGCGTTGCCGGCGACCCGCGCCAGCCAGATGAAGAACTGCTCTAGCACGGCGTCGGCATAGGGATCACCCTTGAGCGCCAGCTCGCAGATGTCCGCCGCGCTGTGCAGGGCAGCGGTCCGGCCGTCCAGCTCGCAACTCGCGTGATAGAGGTTGACCAGGCCGCTGCCGGACACCACGCGCTCGGCGGAGACGTGGTTGCCGAACTGACGCTTGAGGATCTTCCAGATATCGAATTCGCGCTGGGTGTTGATCGGCAGGTCGACGTGACCGCCCTCGCTGGGCAGCACGATCCAGCGATCCTTGCCACTGGGTACCAGGCTGGCGAGACCCAGGCCGGTGCCCGGCCCGATCACCAGGCGCGGGCGGGTCGGCAAGGCGATGCCGTCGCGCACCTGGACGGAGTCCGCCGGGTCCAGGCGGGCGATCGCCCAGGCCATGGAGGTGAAGTCGTTGATCAGCAGCAGATGGGTCAGGCCCAGCTCGCGGCAGAACTGCTCGCGCTTGATCACCCAGTGATTGTTGGTGAAGCGGAAGTCACCCTCGCCCACCGGCCCCGCACAGGCGAGGCACACGGCGGTGATGTCGTCCAGCGCCACGCCGGTCTGCGCCAGGTACTTGCGCACGGCGTCTTCCGGGCAGGCGTAATCCGCACAGGCGAAGACCTCGATGGCCTCCAGGCGACCGTCGCGCCACAGGGCGAAGCGGGCATTGGTGCCCCCGATGTCGCCAACCAAAGCCAAACTCATTTCAGCGCCTCCAGGCTGGAAGTAAATGCACTGGCACCCGATTCGGCCGTGCTCATGGCGCCGCGCATGAAGGCGAACAACTCACGACCACAGCCTACCCCGGTGCCCTGGGGCGCTTCGACCGCCTGGCGGGCCATCCATTCGTCCGCCGGGACCAGAATCTTCAGCTCTCCGGTACGCCCATCGACGCGGATGAGATCGCCATCACAGACCTTGGCCAGCGGACCGCCATCGATGGCTTCCGGGCAGACGTGAATCGCCGCCGGAACCTTGCCCGAGGCACCGGACATGCGGCCATCGGTGACCAGTGCCACCTTGAAGCCACGATCCTGCAGCACGCCCAGGTAGGGGGTGAGCTTGTGCAACTCGGGCATGCCCAGGGCCTTGGGTCCCTGGAAACGGACCACCGCGACGAAATCGCGCTCCAGCTCGCCGGCCTTGAAGGCGGCCGCCAGTTCGCTCTGGTCATGAAAGACCCGTGCCGGGGCTTCCACCACCTGGTGCTTGGGCGCCACGGCCGACACCTTCATCACGCCACGACCGAGGTTGCCCTGCATGACGCGCAGACCGCCCTCTTCGTTGAATGGCCGGCTGGCCGGACGCAGGATGTCCTCGTCCAGGCTCTCGGCCCGACCGGTGCGCCATTCCAGCTTGCCGTCCACCAGGAAGGGTTCCTGCAGGTAGCGTGACAGGCCACGGCCCATGATGGTGTTGACGTCTTCGTGCAGCAGCCCGGCCTCGAGCAGGGTGTGCACCATGAAGTTGACGCCACCGGCGGCGTGGAAGTGGTTCACGTCGGCCTTGCCGTTGGGATAGACCTGGGCCAGGGTCGGGGTCACCGCGGAGATTTCGGCCATGTCGTCCCAGGTCAGCTGGATGCCGGCGGCCTGGGCGATGGCCGGGATGTGCAGGGTGTGGTTGGTCGAGCCGCCGGTGGCGCTCAGGGCCACCACCGAGTTGACGATGGACTTCTCGTCGACGATCTCGCCCAGCGGCATGAAGTTGCCGCCCTGGTGGGTGATGCGAGTCACCTGGCGCGCCGCCTCGCGGGTGAGTTCGTCGCGCAGCGGGGTGTAGGGATTGACGAAGGAAGAACCCGGCAGGTGCAGGCCCATGACCTCCATCACCACCTGGTTGGTGTTGGCGGTGCCATAGAAGGTGCAGGTGCCGGGGCTGTGGTAGGACTTCATCTCCGATTCCAGCAGCTCTTCGCGGGTCGCCTTGCCCTCGGCGAAGGCCTGGCGCACGCGCGCCTTCTCCTTGTTGGAGATGCCCGACGGCATGGGGCCGCCCGGGACGAAGATCATCGGCAGATGGCCGAAGCGCAGCGCGCCGATCATCAGGCCGGGAATGATCTTGTCGCAGATGCCGAGCAGCAGCGCGGCGTCGAACATGTTGTGCGACAGGGCCACGGCGGTGGACATGGCGATGACTTCGCGACTCGCCAGGCTCAGCTCCATGCCGGCCTCGCCCTGGGTCACGCCATCGCACATGGCCGGTACGCCACCGGCGAACTGACCGACGGAGCCGATCTCGCGCAGGGCCTGCTTGATGATCTCCGGATAGTGCTCATAGGGCTGATGAGCCGACAACATGTCGTTGTAGCTGGAAACGATGGCGACGTTGGCCTGGTCCATCAAACGGAGGCGCTGCTTATCCGTCGAGGATCCACACCCGGCGACGCCATGGGCGAAATTGGCGCATTGCAGTTTGCCGCGCTGCGGACCGTCGCTGGCGGCGGCCCGGATCATGGCGAGGTAACGCTCACGGGTCGGACGACTGCGTTCCACCAACCGCTGTGTGACTTCGAGGACGCGAGGATGCATGGTTTCGATTCTCCACCGGGCTAAATTTGTTGTTATTTAAAACATTCACAGCCAAATTGGCGCTATTATTCCGCTTAGCACGCGTCATGTGTAATGTTTTTTACAACAAAACCCAGCTATCGCGAGGTTTCTCTCCATGAGTATTCGTATTGCCATCAATGGTTTTGGACGCATCGGCCGCAACGTGCTGCGGGCGCTGTATACCGAGGGCTATCGCCAGGACCTGGAGGTCGTCGCGATCAACGACCTGGGCGACGCCGCCATCAATGCGCATCTCCTACAGTATGACAGCGTTCATGACCGCTTCCCTGCCGAGGTGTCCGTCGAGGGCGACAAGCTGGTGGTCAATGGCGATCGTATCGCCGTGACGGCCATCCGCAATCCGGCCGAGCTGCCGTGGAAAGAGATGAAGGTCGACGTGGTGTTCGAGTGCACCGGTCTCTTCACCAACCGCGACAAGGCCGCTGCCCACCTGGAAGCCGGCGCCTCCAAGGTGATCATCTCGGCCCCGGGCAAGGACGTGGACGCCACCATCGTCTATGGCGTCAACGACAACATCCTTCGCCAGTCGCACCAGATCATCTCCAACGCCTCCTGCACCACCAACTGCCTGGCGCCCGTCGCCCAGGTGCTGCAGCGCGAACTGGGCATCGAGAACGGTCTGATGACCACCATCCATGCCTACACCAATGACCAGAACCTGTCGGACGTCTATCACTCCGACCCCTTCCGGGCGCGTTCGGCCACCCAGTCGATGATCCCGACCAAGACCGGTGCCGCCGAGGCCGTGGGCCTGGTACTGCCGGAGCTGCAAGGCAAGTTTAGCGGCATGGCCGTGCGGGTGCCGACCATCAACGTGTCACTGGTCGATCTGACCATCCTGACCGCCAAGGAAACCGACGCCAAGACCATCAACGCCTTCATGAAGGCCGCGGCCGAAGCCTCGCCGGTACTGGGCTACAACGACAAGCCGCTGGTCTCCATCGACTTCAACCACAACCGCCTGTCGTCGATCTTCGACGCCAACCACACCAAGGTGAGCGGTAAACTGGTGAAGATCATGGCCTGGTACGACAACGAGTGGGGCTTCTCCAACCGTATGCTCGATACTTGCAAGGCGCTGGTCAACGCGCCGGCCTGAGGTCTGTAGGTCGTGCAGAAAAAGCGCCTTCGGGCGCTTTTTTCGTTTTCGGTTGCGGCAAGGTTGGTCCACGGATGCGGCCGCTCCTGTGGGGGAGTTCCGAGGATAAGAGCCACTGTCTTTATTACGGCCATGGGCCGCTCCTACAGGAGCTGAATCTTCTGTAGGAGCGGTCGCTACGGCGCACCGGCATGGCCGCGATACGCATCGGAGCCTGTTCCGCCTGGGGCTTCATCGTGAAGCGTGCCCTCACCCAGGCCCTCTCCCCGAGGGAGAGGGGGCTGTTCGAGCGAGCGGTTGGTCTTCCGCGGCCAGGAAAGCACCGTAGCGTGGAAAACGGCGCAGCCTTTTCCGCCTGAGGCTTCATCGTCAAGCGTGCCCTCACCCCGGCCCTCTCCCCGAGGGAGAGGGGGTTATTCGAGCGGGGGGTCTGCTTTCGGCGGGAAAGGGGCGGTTCAACGTGTAGGTTGGGTTGAGCGCAGCGAAGCCCAACACGCCCGACTCAACCCTCGTCTTCCTCGTCCACCGCCTGGCGCAGGTCGTCGAAATCGGTCTTGAGGCCGGTTTCCATGGCGTCCAGTTCGGTAAGCAGGGTGCGGAAGCTGGTGCGTTCGGGAAGCACCAGGGTGCCCTCCTCCGCTGCTTCCGCATCGCCGATGCCCAGAGCCGCCAGGCTCAGTTCGGGGTCTTCCAGCACCGAGGCCGGTTCGGGTTCCAGCTGGCGGACCTCAGCCAGAGGCGGCAGCTGGTCGAGGCTGCGCAGGTCGAAATAGTCGAGAAAGGCCTTGGTAGTGGCGAACATGGCCGGGCGCCCGGGCACGTCGCGATAGCCCACCACGCGGATCCAGTCGCGCTCCAGCAGCGTCTTGACGATCTGGCTGTTGACCGCCACCCCGCGCACCTCCTCGATCTCGCCGCGGGTGATGGGCTGGCGATAGGCGATCAGCGCCAGGGTCTCCAGCATGGCGCGGGAATAGCGGGGTGGGCGCTCTTCCCAGAGGCGCCCGACCCAGGGCGCGTACTTTTCGCGCACCTGCAGGCGATAGCCGGAGGCCACCTCCTTGAGTTCGAAGCCGCGCTTGCGGCAGGAGCCGCCAAGCACCGCGAGGCCGGCGCGCAGGTGGGCGGGCTCGGGGCGTTCGTACTCGTCGAAGAGTTCGGCCAGGCGCTCCAGGGTCAGGGGCCGGCCGGCGGCGAGCAGGATGGCTTCCAGCAGCGGCGCCAGTTGCTTGGGATCAGTGTAGTTCATGGGCGGCGATGATAAGGCCGGGCGCGGGTGCCGCCAAATCCAACCTGTCTCGGGGTGGCCAGATCCGTGGGATGTTTGACCTTGTCGCCAGCCTGGCGGCCAGGGCATCCTCGGCAGATCGCTACGGAGAGCCACCCATGCCGCTGATCGCCGCCCTGCTCTATCCCGATGTCATGAGTCTGGACGTCACCGGTCCGCTGCAGGTGTTCGCTTCGGCCAATCTGGAACGGGAGCGCCAGGGCCTGCCCGCCCACTATCAGTTGCGCCTGCTGGGCGCCGCCGAAGGGTTGGTGCGTACCTCCGCCGGAATCGGCATCCAGGCCGAACAGAGCTGGTACGACCTCGACGTGAGCGAGGTGGACACCCTGCTCGTCCCCGGCGGCCTGGGTATCGAGACGCTGCGCCAGGACGCCGGCCTGCTGGCCTGGCTGCGCGACCTGGAACCCCGGGTCCGACGACTCGGCTCGGTGTGTTCCGGTGCCCTGCTGCTGGCCAGTGCCGGGCTGCTGGACGGCCGGCGCGCCACCACCCACTGGGCCTATGTCGACGAACTCGCGACCTTTCCGGCCATCGCGGTGCAGGGCGATCGGCTGCATACCTACGATCCCCAGGGACGCGATGGCGATCCCCATGTGTTCACCTCGGCCGGCGTCACCGCCGGCATCGACCTGGCGCTAGCGCTGGCGGAAGCCGATCTTGGGCGCCCGCTGGCCCTGGCGGTGGCGCGCCGACTGGTGATGTTCCTGCGCCGCCCCGGTGGCCAGGCGCAATTCAGCGCCTGCCTGGCGCCCGATCCGGGGCGGACGCCGCGACTGGCCGCCCTGCTCGACTGGATTCCCGGTCACCTGGGGGAAGACCTGGGTCTTGAGCGCCTGGCCGAACGTGCCCATATGGCGCCGCGCACCCTGTCGCGCCTGTTCAGCCGCGAGGTGGGCATGGGACCGGGGCGCTATGTCGAGCAGGTCCGTCTGGAGACGGCGCGGGTGCTCCTGCAGGACGGCCAGGCCTCCATCGCCACCGTGTCGCGCCTGTGCGGGTTCGGCCATCCGGAAAATCTCCGGCGCACCTTTCACAAACACCTGGCGGTCAGCCCCCAGGACTACGCGGCGCGCTTTGGCGCCTGATCAGGGAGAGACAGTCATGCTGGACATGCGTAGCTCGTGTGAACACTGCGCCAAGGCGCTGCCGATGGAGAGCGAAGAGGCGCTGATCTGCTCCTATGAGTGCACCTTTTGCACGGATTGCGCCGCGGGGCCGTTGCAGGGGCGCTGCCCGAATTGCCAGGGGGAGTTGCTCAGGCGGCCGCGGCGGGTACCAAAGGACGCGCAAGATTGAATCGACGCCGGGCCCTATCGACAGCCGTAGCGTGGAAAACGGCGCAGCCTTTTCCCCTGGGTGTCCGCGGTGAGGCGTGCCCTCACCCCAACCCTCTCCCACAGGGAGAGGGAGCTATTCGTGCAGGCGTTCGGCGCTCGCGGAACAGGTAGGCTCCCGATCGATCGTCAGGCTATTACCGTGGGCGCACTGTAGTGCCCAGCGTCCGCGGTGAGGCGTGCCCTCACCCCAACCCTCTCCCACGGGGAGAGGGGGCTATCCGCCCTGCCCTTACCGCAACAAACCCGCCTCCGCCCGGATCGGCTCGGGCGTAGGCTCGCCCAGCAGGTCCAGCACGGCGATCTCCAGCCCGCGGCTGAGGGCGTCCAGTGGCAAGTGGTTGGGCTGGGTGCCGAAGGGATCGGCGATCTGATCGCCCAGGGCGTCCAGGCCAAAGAAGGTGTAGGCCAGCACCAGCACCGCCAGGGGCGTGAACCAGCCCAGGCTGTCCACCAGGCAGAACGGCAGCAGGAAGCAATAGACATGCACCACCCGGTGCAGCATCAGGATGTAGGGATAGGGAATGGGCGTCTGACGGATGCGTTCGCAGCCGCTGAGCACCGCGGTCAGCCTGTCCAGCTGCTGGTCGAGGTTGGCGATCAGCGGATCGCCGAAGCCTTCCTCGCGGGCCCGGGCGACCAGGCAGGTGCCCAGCCGGCGGATCAGCGCGCTGGGCCGGTGCGGTGCCGCGAGCAAAGCGTCCTCCCCTGCCAGCACCCGCTGCAGATCGGCCGACGGCGCTTCGCGGCGCAGGTGGTCACGCAGGGCGTAACCGAAGGCCAGCAGCGGGGTCAGCAGGTGGCGGCGCTCGGGCGCAGTCAGCCCCGGCAGCAGGGTCTCGACCTGGCGCGCCAGGTTGCGCCCGGCGATCAGCAATTCGCCCCACAGACCGCGCGCCTCCCAGAAGCGCTGGTAGGCGGTGGTGTTGCGAAAGCCGAGAAAGATCGCCAGGGTCAGACCCCAGAGCGTCAGCGGCGTGGTGGTCAGGCCGAAGTCGAAGCGCAGGAAGACGCCATGGCTAAGGGTCACCGCCAGGCTCAGCAGCACCACATAGAGTAGCTTGGGCCAGATCGCCTGGACGATGGAGCCGCGCACGGTGAACAACAGTTCGCGCAGCGAGGGATTCTGGGGACGGGTGATCACAGCGGTGTTCTCGATTGAGGTACGGACTTCGACGCCATCCGCGTCCGGCAGTGCCTGGGATCCCTGGCGGGTCAGGGTCCGAACAGCACCCCGACCAGGGCCCCGCCGGCCAGCAGCCACAGTGGATGCCAGCGGGTGAACAGCGAGCCCAGGGCGCCTGCTGCCAGGATCAGCACCCACAGCGGCGCGGTGGCCACGCTGCTGCCCACCAACCAGGCGCTGGCCGCCACCAGGCCGACAGTGACTGGCACCAGCCCGGCCTGCAGATGCCGTCGCCAGGGGCGATCGGCGAAGCGTTGCCAGAGGTGCAGCACGCCCAGGGTCAGCAGCGAAGACGGCACGAACTTGGCCAGGGAGGTCACCAGCAGCCCGGGCCAGCCGGCCACGTGCCAGCCGATCAGCGGCACGATCATCAGATTGGGACCGGGCGCGGCCTGGGCCAGGGCGAACAGGGCGGCGAAGTCGGCGGCGCTCATCCAGCCTTGCACCGTCACCACCTGGCGCTGCATCTCCGGCAGCACCGAGTTGCCACCGCCAAAGGCCAGCAGCGACAGCTGGGTGAAGATCAGCGCCAGCGCCAGCAGGGTCGTGCTCATAGGCCCTGCCGATAGCTGAGCAGCACGCTGATGGGGGTAAGCACCAGCATGGTCCAGAGCAGCGGCAGCTTGAGCAGCGCCAGGGCGAGAAAGGCCAGGCAGGCGATGCCCAGGGCCAGCCAGCGACCGCGCAGGGGCTGGACGAGCTTGACGGCCATGGCCACCAGCAGCCCGGCTGCCGCGGCGGCGAGTCCGGCGAAGGCACGCCCCACCAGCGGATCGTCGTGGTAGCGGTCATAGAGCACGCCCAGGCCGACCACCACCAGAGTCGGCCCCACCAGCAGTCCGGCGGCAGCGGCCAGGGCGCCGCTCCAGCCGGCGAATCTCATGCCCACCGCCACCGAGAGATTGATGATGTTGCCGCCCGGCAGGAACTGGCAGAGGCCGAGCAACTCGGTGAATTCCTCCGCCGACAGCCAGCGCCGCTTCTCTACCAGGTAGCGCCGCGCCAGCGGCAGCACCCCGCCGAAGGCCGTGATACCCAGGCCGAAGAAGCCCAGGAACAGATCGCGGCGGCGCGGGCGGTTCAGGGTGGGAGCGGTCTCCATGGGCACCTCTCAGCTAGAGCCAGAGCGACAACAATAGCGTACCCGCGAGGCCGGTGACGGAAACCAGCGTCTGATCAGCAGCACCGGTAGCAGGATCAGCAGCAGCGACAGGCCGAAACCGGACTGGCGAGCCTCCAGGTCGCGGAGAACCCAGCGCGATGACGATGCCGGCCTCCCGGAAACTGCCACCCGCGCCTTTGCTGAAAGCCCGGGGCCACGGCTTCGGCCGTTGGCCCGGCGCCCGGGCGCGCGATAAAGCTGCCGATGAGACTGGAGAGGAAGGGCAGCGAGCGGGTGGTGCCGATGAGCAGGACACCGGCCAGGATGGCGGCCAGGCACCAAGAAAACAGCCGGGTGTCGTGGACGACCCAGGCGAGCGCAGCAGGATCACCTTGACCGAAACGTCGGCTGAGGTAGGACGTAAATCGAAATAAAGCCTGTCGCTTATTGCACTTAGCTTGCGAACCTCAGCCGTTTCGCACGATCCAAACAGCGTTCGGTCGTGACCGAATCCCTTACCCTTTGCTTGCAGGCGGTCGGCATGAACGAAACCTCTACTCTCTGGCAGCAGACCCTCGCCCAGTTCCGCGACGGCACCGGCTCCACCCTGCCCACCCCAGGCAGTGGCGCGGCGGCTACCGTGGCGGCCTGCCTGGGTGTGGCCCTGATCCTCAAGGGCCTGAAGCTCAGCCAGCAGCGTCAACCGGTGACCCGCCACGCCGACCTGATCACTGTCGGCGAGCGCCTGCAGGAAGCCCTGAGCACCTGCGCCGATGCCGATGTGCAGGCCTTCGCCAACTACCTGGAAGCCGATCGCCAGGCCAGCGGCGCCAGTGCCGAGGGCGAACGCCGCCAGCAGGCGCTCAACCTGGCCGCGGCCAATGCCGTGCAGATCCCCATCGCCACCGCCCAGCTGTGCCTGGAGGCCCTGGACCTGGCCGTCACGGCCACGCCGCTCACCGTCGAACCGCTGCGCAGTGACACCCTGGCCGGCGGCCGCCTGGTGCATGGCGCCCTGGGCGCCGTGCTCACCACCGTGGACGCCGACCGCAATGGCCTCAAATCCGGCGATGCCCGGGAGGCCGCCCGGCAGATGCGCGACAAGCTCCAGCAGCAGGCCGATCAGCGTCTCGCCCAGCTGAGCGCCACCCCCGTGCCGCCGGCCATGGGCTGACGCGCGGTGCTGGCCCGCCTGGGCTGGGTCCTGCGCGGACTGCAGCGACGCCTGTGGTTTCGCGCCACCCTGTTCTCGGTCGCCGGGGTGGCGACCGCCCTCCTCGCCCTGCTCCTGCGCGACCACATCCCGGCGACCCTGCCGGCCAAGGTCGGCGCAGACGCCGTGGACAAGATCCTCACTATCATCGCCAGCAGCATGCTGGCGGTGACCACCTTCTCCCTCAGCACCATGGTGACGGCCTACAACGCCGCTGCCAGCAGCGTGACGCCGCGGGCCTATCCGCTGCTGCTGGAAGACAGCACCACCCAGAACGCTCTGGCCACCTTCCTCGGCTCCTTCCTGTTCAGCCTCGTCGGCATCATCGCCCTGAGCACCGGACTCTACGGCGACAACGGCCGGGTGGTGCTCTTCGCCGTCACCCTGGTGGTGATCCTGCTGATCGTCTTCACCCTGTTGCGCTGGATCGACCACCTCTCGCGTCTCGGTCAGCTCGATGCCACTAGCGACAGCATCGAGGATGCCGCCCGGCACAGCCTGCAACGCTGGCTGGACCAGCCCTACCTGGGCGGGGTGGCGGCGCCCGTCGATGAGCCCGCAAGCGGTCGCCCGGTGATGGCCGACCGCACTGGCTATCTGCAGCGGGTGGACATGCCGCTGTTGGCGGATCTCTGCGGCGACCAGGGTCGCCTGCGCCTGGCCGCCTTGCCCGGCGCCTTTCTCGATCCGGCCCAGCCGCTGCTCTGGGTCGAGGGTCTGCCGCCGGACAAGGACGAGCGCCTGCGCGCCGCCTTCACCCTGGATGCCCGCCGGGTACACGATCAGGATCCGCGCTTCGGCCTGACGGTGCTGGGCGAGATCGCCACCGGGGCGCTGGTGCCTTCGCGCAGCGACTCGGGCACCGCCATCGCCATCCTTGGTCGCGCGCAACGGCTGCTGACAGCGCTCACCGAGCCGCGGGAAGCGGTCGAGCCCCGCTATCCGCGGATCGAGGTGCCGGAGCTGTCGCTGGACGATCTGTTCGACGACTTCTTCCTGCCGGTGGGCCGCGACGCCGCGCCGCTGGTGGAAGTGGGCATGCGGCTGCAGAAAGCCCTGGCGCGCCTGGCGGTTCAGGGCGATGCACGGATCAGGCGCGAGTGCCTGCGCCATTCACGGCTGGCGCTGGCCCGCGCCGAGGCCACCCTTGGCCAGGCCGAAGACCGCGCCATCCTCCAGCAACTCGCCGCGGACGTCGAACGCCTCTGTACGGCGAGCCAGTAACGCAGCGCTAGCGCGACCAGGCCGGATCGGTGGTGAAGGCGATGGTCAGCCAGCGATCCGGCCCCTCGCCGCCGATGGCCTTGCCGATCTGGTCACGGATGGCGTCCCACTCGTCCAGGGTCTTGGCCGGCCAACCCAGGGGTACGATGAAGTAGAGCTCGATCTGCCGCGCCCGGCCGACCTTGGCCACATAGGCGCGATAGTCGAGAAAACCGAAGCGCGCGACCATCCCGCGGGCCACCGCGTCGACCTGCTGCTTGAGCTCCGGCGGGGTCACCATGAGGATCTCCCTGACGGCCTGCCAGACCAGCCTGAGCGGTATGGGGATGATCAGCACGCAGATGATCGACAGCACCAGGGGATCGATGTAGGGCGTGATCCAGGCATAGGCCGTGCCCTGGGCCAGGGCGCCGATCAGGAAGGCCACCACCAGGGCGGCCGAGATGCTGCCCGACATGATCCAGCTCTTGATGTCGAGCCTGAGGAAGTCCGACTGGATGTCGCGGTTCAACCGGTGCACCAGGGCGGCGAATCCAAAACAGCTCAGGGCCGCGACCAGCGCATAGAGCAGCGCCATGCCGAACGCCAGGGCCTTGCCGCCACTCATCAGGCTGATGATCGAGTTGACCAGGGCATAACAGGCCACGATGCACAGCACGCTGCCATTGAGCGCCAGGACCATGGGTTCGAGGTGCCAGAAGCCCATGTTGAAGCGCTCGGCCAACCGCCGATCGCCCTCCGGTTCCTGTGCATGCCGGTGGATCAGCATGGCCACCAGCAGCGCCACGCCGCTCATGAAGGCGTCGGTCAG
The DNA here is from genome assembly GCF_002256045.1 of Pseudomonas sp. PGPPP4. NCBI lineage: Bacteria > Pseudomonadati > Pseudomonadota > Gammaproteobacteria > Pseudomonadales > Pseudomonadaceae > Pseudomonas > Pseudomonas sp. PGPPP4. The sequence continues at coordinate 304,019 of NZ_NKID01000002.1, read as the reverse complement.
CGAATAGAAGCCGTCGAAGACGATGGCATAGGAACCGGACAGCACCCCGAAGGCGATACCTACGGCCGCCAGCAGCACCGTGACAGCGATGGAAAAGCGCAGCACCCTGCGCTCGTTGCTCAGCCATTGCAGCATGATCGACTCCGGCCACGGGATCGCCTCCCGGCGTGGCCAACGGATTGAGTTAACGCCAAGCATAGAGGCCGACAGCTCAACCTGCATGGGCGGTCCGGCAAGGCTTCCATGCGCGGACGCAATCAGAAGGCGATGGGCTTCGGGTGTACACTGCGCCCGTGCTTTTTTCTCCCGGGATCTCAGGCTGTCGCCTGTCCCGTACCGCGGAATCCTCAACGGCGACCCACCATGATCGAAGTTACCGAACGCTCCATCGCCGAGTTGCGTCGCGCACTCGAAACCGGCCAGACCACTGCGGTAGCGCTGGTCGAGGCCTACCTGGCCCGCATCGACGCCTACGATCCACCCACCAGCGCCACCGCGCTCAATGCCGTGGTGGTGCGCAATCCCGAGGCCCTGGCCGAAGCCGCCGCGTCCGATCGCCGGCGCGCCCGCGGCGAGACCCTCGGGCCGCTGGACGGCATCCCCTACACGGCCAAGGACAGCTACCTGGTCAAGGGCCTTACCGCCGCCTCCGGCAGCCCGGCCTTCAAGGACCTGGTCGCCCAGCGCGACGCCTTCACCGTCGAGCGGCTGCGCGCCGCCGGCGCCATCTGCCTGGGCAAGACCAACATGCCGCCCATGGCCAACGGCGGCATGCAGCGCGGCGTCTATGGCCGCGCCGAAAGCCCCTATAACGCCGGCTACCTGACCGCGCCCTTTGCCTCCGGCTCCTCCAATGGCGCCGGCACCGCCACCGCGGCCAGCTTCGCCGCCTTCGGTCTGGCCGAGGAAACCTGGTCCAGCGGCCGCGGCCCGGCGTCCAACAACGGCCTGTGCGCCTACACCCCTTCGCGCGGGGTCATCTCGGTACGCGGCAACTGGCCGCTGACGCCGACCATGGACGTGGTGGTGCCCTATGCCCGCACCATGGCCGATCTGCTGGAAGTGCTCGACGTGGTGGTGGCCGACGATCCCGATACCTCCGGCGACCTCTGGCGCCTGCAACCCTGGGTGCCGCTGCCGCTGGCCTCGGCGGTACGCCCGGCGTCCTATCCCGCGCTGGCCGCTGGCCCTAACGCCCTGGCCGGCAAGCGCCTGGGCGTGCCGCGCATGTTTATCAACCAGGACCCGGACGCCGGCACCAGCGAACATCCCGGCATCGGCGGCCCCACCGGTCAGCGCATCCAGACCCGCGACTCGGTGATCGCCCTCTGGGAACAGGCCCGCGCGGCGCTGGAAGCCGCCGGCGCCAGCGTAGTCGAGGTGGACTTCCCGCTGGTTTCCAATTGCGAAGGTGACCGCCCCGGCGCACCCACGGTGTTCAACCGCGGCATCGTCTCCCGGGAGTTTCTCCATGACGAACTCTGGGACCTGTCCGCCTGGGGCTTCGACACCTTCCTGCGCGACAACAACGATCCCAGGCTCAATCGCCTAGTGGACGTCGACGGCGAGCTGATCTTTCCCCACGAGCCCGGCACCCTGCCCAATCGGGAAGGCGACCTGGCCGCCGGCATGGCCGAATACGTGCGCATGGCCGAGCGGGGGCTCAAGACCCTGGAGCAGATCACCACCCTCCCCGACGGCCTGCGCGGCCTGGAACGGACGCGCAAGCTGGACCTGGAAGACTGGCTGGAAGCCCAGGGCCTGGACGCCGTGCTCTTTCCCACCGTGGCCGACGTGGCCCCGGCGGATGCCGAGATCAATCCCGCTTCGGCCGACATCGCCTGGAGCAACGGCGTCTGGGTCGCCAACGGCAACCTCGCCATCCGTCATCTGGGCGTGCCGACCGTGACCGTGCCCATGGGTGTGATGGCCGACATCGGCATGCCAGTGGGCCTGACCTTTGCCGGTCGCGCCTATGACGACGCCAATCTGCTACGCCTTGCCGCCGCCTACGAGGCGACCGGCTCCAAGCGCCAGGTACCGCCGCGGACGCCGCCGCTGGTGGGCTGAGCGGAGACGGCGTGGACGCTGGCCGCCAGGCTTCACCGGGCGGCCGGAATCGGAGGGTGACCCCTGGCGTCAAGGCGCGCTAACCGGAGTGTCCAGCCACGGGCCGGTTATGCGGACGCCGCCAGCGGCCTAAGGTGGGTTCTAGGCAGGTGCCGTTTGCCGGCGCCGCCGTCCACCTCATCCCGTCCTGCACGAGCCTACCGCCATGAATCCAGCCAAACGTCTGACCGGCAGCGCGCTGCTGGCGCTCGCCCTCCTGAGTGTTCCCTGGAGCGGCGTCGCAGCCGCCGAATCCACCGCTGAACGCAACCAACGCCTGGTCGAACGGGCCTTCGCGAACTGGAGCGCGGGCCGCGGCAGTCTGTTCGACGATCTGCTCTCGCCCTCGGTGGTCTGGACCATCCGGGGCAGCGGTCCGGCAGCGGGCACCTACCATGGTCGCGAGGACTTCCTTGAGCGCGCTGTGCGACCCTTCGCGCAGCGCCTGGCCACGCCCATCGTGCCCCGGGTCGAGGGCATCTGGGCACGCGAGGACCAGGTCGTGGTGCGCTGGATGGGCACGGCCACCGCGCGCGATGGCGCGCCCTATCGCAACGACTACGTGTGGATCTTCAGGATGGACGGGGCACGGGCGACCCGGGTCGAGGCCTTTCTCGATCTCGTCCCCTACCAGGACGTCATCGACCGCATAGCCCTGGCAGACCCCTCGCCCGCCATGCCCAGCGGAGACCGGCAAGCACCCTGACGCCGCCCCGTGCGATCACGGCCGCTGAGCGTCCCCCTCAGCCCCGGTGCGGGAGCGCTTCCAGGGTCTCGCCCTGGAAGAACGCCGGCGCGCGCCAGCGGGCGAACAGCATCAGCACCAGGCCCAGTGCCAGGATCGTCACGGCGATGATGAACACCAGGCCGATGCCGCCGAGGTGGGAGCCGCTGCCGAAGTCCGGCGAGAGGCTGGCGATGGCGGTCTGCCAGAAGATCACCGAGAGGATGACGGCGCCCAGCAGCGGACAGAGGCCGCGCAGCAGCGCATGGCGCAGGCTGTCGAACAGGCTGCGGCGGAAGTACCAGACGCAGGCGTAGGCGGTCAGCGAGTAGTAGAAGCAGATCATCATGCCCAGGGCGGTGATGGTGTCCGCCAGGACGTTGTCGCTCAGGGTGCGCATCACCACATAGAAGCCACCGGTGGCGATGCCCGCGGCGATGGTGGCATAGCGCGGCGTGCGCGATCTCGGGCAGATGTGGGCGAAGCGGCGCGACACCGCGCCGTAGTACCCCATCGCCAGCAGGGTGCGCGCCGGCGAGATGAAGGTGGACTGCAGCGAGGCCGCGGTACTGGCCAGCACCGCGATGGACATCAGGATCGCCAGCGGCCCCATCACCGGTCCGGCCAGGTGGGCGAAGACGTTTTCCTGGATCTCCGGATTGCCCAGGCCCAGGCCGGCTTCGCTGATGCCGGCGAATTGCAGGGTCGCCGCGGCGGTAAAGAGGTACAGCAGCAGGATCAGGAGCACCGTGACCGTGGCCGCCCGCCCCGGCACCTTCTGGCTGCCCACCGATTCCTCGCTCACCGTGAGGCAGACATCCCAGCCCCAGAAGATGAAGATCGACAGCGACAGCCCCGCGGCGAAGGCGGAAAAGGATTCGACGTTGAAGGGGTTGAACCACTCCGGGTGGAAGACCACCGGCGCCGCCTCCGGCGCGGCGTTGAAGGCCGCCAGGGAAAAGCCGATCAGCACCAGCAGCTGCAGGGCCACCAGGCCGTACTGGACGCTCATGGTCATGCCGATGCCACGACAGCTGATCCAGACCGCGATGGCGATGAAGACGCAGCAGGTGACGACGTTCACCAGCAGGTGCTGCGACAGCGCCGCCAGCTCCGCCCGGCCGCTGAGCTGGGCGAGGAACAGGTAGAAGAAGTCCACCGCCACCCCGGCGAGGTTGGACAGCACGATGGTGGTGGCCGTGACCAGGCCCCAGCCGCCGATCCAGCCGATCATGGGACCGAAGGCGCGGGTCGACCAGGTAAAGGAGGTGCCGCTGTCCGGATCGACCGCGTTCAGCTCGCGATACCCCAGGGCTACCAGGAGCATCGGCAGGAAGCCGACGATGAAGACCGCCGGCAGATAGACGCCCACCTCGCGCACGGTGGGGCCCAGGGCGCCGGTCAGGGTGTAGACGGGGGCGATGGTGGAAATGCCCAGCACCACGCAGGCGAGCAGCCCGAGGGAGCCGGCGGCCAGGCCCTTGGCGGACGGATCGGCCAGGGCTGCCGGCCCGGCGGTGGCCGAGCCGCCGGCCGGCGTGCCCTTGCGCTGTTCAGTCATAGGTCTCTGCCCTGCTGTTGGAATTGTTATTCAGAGTGCGGCGTGTGCGGCAAGGTGCCTAGCGCGCGGCGGCATGGCGCTGGCAGGCGTCGCGAAACGCGTCCAGCAGCGTCAGGGATTCGGGGTTGTCGCGGAAATTCCACTCGGGATGCCACTGCACCCCGACGACGAAACCGGGGGCGTCGTCCAAGGATACCCCTTCCACCAGGCCATCCGGCGCCTGGGCCTCGATGCGCAGCCCGGGCGCCAGGCGCGCGATGCCCTGGCTGTGCAGCGAATTCACCTGGAAGCGGGCCGGCAGGCCGAGGCGCTCGAACACCCCGCCCGGCGGCACGGTGACCGGGTGCGTGGGCGCGTACTGCTCGGCGAGCAACTCGCTCTGGGGCTCGCGGTGATCGGCATGCCCGGGCAGCTCCTGGACGCGCTGGTGCAGGCTGCCGCCCAGGGCCACGTTCAGCTCCTGGAAGCCGCGGCAGATGCAGAACACCGGGATGCCGCGGTCGATGGCCAGGCGCAGCAGCGGCAGGGTGTAGGCGTCGCGCGCGGCATCGTGGTGGGTGCCGGCGAGACTTGCCGGTCCCTGGTAGTGATGGGGCTCTACGTTGGAGGGCGAGCCGGTGAACAGCAGGCCGTCCAGGTGCGCCAGCAGCGCCTGCGGATCGCTCGGCACGCTGCGCGCCGGCAGCACCACCGGCACGCCGGCATGACCCGCCGCCTCGACGTACTTGTCGCCGACGGTATGGGAATCGTATTTGCCGAGCGTCTGCCGGCACGCCGTCACGCCGATGAGGGGCATAGGGGACATGGCTTATCTCCAGAGTGCCCGCCGGTACGCGGCGGGCGGACAGGGTCAGATACCGAGGCGATCGCGCAACTGGTAGTAGGTCGCGCCCAGTGCGGTGAAGGGCACGCGCAAGAGCTGCCCGCCCGGGAAGGGATAGTGCGGCAGGCCGGCGAAGGCATCGAAGCGCTCGGCCTGGCCGCGCAGGGCCTCGGCCAGTACCTTGCCGGCCAGGTGGGTGTAGGTGACGCCGTGACCGCTGCAGCCCTGGGAGTAGTAGATGTTGTCGCCGAGGCGGCCCACCTGGGGCAGGCGGGACAGCGTCAGCAGGAAGTTGCCGGTCCAGGTGAAATCGATCTTCACGCCCTTGAGCTGCGGAAAGGTCTGCAGCATCTTCGGCCGGATGATCGCCTCGATGTCCGCCGGATCCCGCGCGCCATAGACCACGCCCCCGCCGTAGATCAGCCGGCGATTGGCGCTGAGGCGGAAGTAGTCGAGCAGGTAGTTGCAGTCCTCCACGCAGTAGTCCTGGGGCAACAGGCTGCGCGCCAGCTCCTCGGACAGCGGCTCGGTGGTGAGCACCTGGGTGCCGCAGGGCATGGACTTGGCAGCCAGTTCCGGCACCAGCCCCCCCAGGTAGGCGTTGCCGGCGACCACCACGAAGCGCGCCTTCACCTGGCCCTGAGCGGTGTGCACCACGGGGTTGGCGCCGCGGTCGATGCGGGTGGCCGCGCTCTGCTCGTAGATCTTGCCGCCCAGGGACGCCACGGCCGCCGCCTCGCCCAGGGCCAGGTTGAGCGGGTGAATATGGCCGCCGCTCATGTCCAGCAGGCCACCCAGGTAGCGATCGGTGCCGACCACCTTGCCGATGCCGGCCTTGTCGAGCAGCTGCAGCTGGGTATGGCCGTAGCGCTCCCAGAGCTTCTGCTGGGCTTCCAGGTGGCCGAGCTGCTTGCCGGTCAGGGCGGCGAAGACGCCACCGTCCTTCAGATCGCACTGGATATCGTAGCGAGCGACGCGCTCGCGGATGATGCGATTACCTTCGAAGGCCATCTCGCCCAGCAGTTGCGCCTGTCTGGGGGGCAGCTGACGCTCGATGGTATCGATGTCGCGGCTGTAGCTATTGACGATCTGGCCACCATTGCGCCCGGAAGCACCGAAGCCGACCCGCGCCGCTTCCAGCACCGTCACGCTGAAGCCGTGCTCCAGCAGGAACAACGCGGTGGAGAGCCCGGTGTAACCGGCGCCGATGACGCAGACGTCGCTGTCGACACTGCCCTGGAGCACCGGGTATTCGGTGTGGATGTTGCGCGAAGCCGCGTAGTAACTGCCGACGTGTTGTTGCATGGTGAGATTCCTCTGCCTGCGGCTCCGGCGCGAACGCCCGGGCCGCCGCGCCTGTTCAGAGCTTGATCCAGGTCGCCTTGAGTTCGGTGTATTTGTCGAAGGCGTGCAGCGACTTGTCGCGTCCGTTGCCGGACTGCTTGAAGCCGCCGAAGGGCGCCGTCATGTCGCCGCCATCATACTGGTTGACCCAGACACTGCCCGCACGCAAGGCGCGGGCCACGCGATGGGCGCGGGAGAGATCGCTCGTCCAGACGGCGGCGGCCAGGCCATAGGGGGTGTCGTTGGCGATACGCACGGCCTCCGCTTCGCCGTCGAAGTCGATCACCGCCAGCACCGGGCCGAAGATCTCTTCCCGGGCGATGCGCATGGCGTTGTCCACGCCTTCGAAGATAGTCGGCGTGACGTAGCTGCCGCCGGTTTCGCTCAGGGCCCGCTCGCCGCCGCTCACCAGTCGCGCACCCTCGGCGCGGCCGGCCTCGATGAACGCCAGCACGGTGCGCAGATGGCCCTCGTCCACCAGGGCGCCGACGCGGGTGTCGGGATTCAGCGCATGCCCGGGCGTCCACGCCTGCAGCGCCTCCGCCACCAGGGCCAGAAAACGCGCCTTGATCGAGCGCTCGACCAGCAGCCGCGAGCCGGCGATGCACACCTCGCCCTGATTGAAGGCGATGGCCGCGGCGGCTGCCTCGGCCGCGGCCCTGAGGTCCGGGGCGTCGGCGAAGACGATGTTGGGGCTCTTGCCACCCGCCTCCAGCCAGACCCGCTTCATGTTCGACTCGCCGGCATAAACCAGCAGCTGCTTGGCGATGCGGGTGGAGCCGGTAAAGACCAGGGTATCGACGTCCGGGTGCAGCGCCAGCGCCTGGCCCACGGTATGGCCGTAGCCGGGCAGCACGTTGAACACCCCCGCCGGGATGCCGGCTTCCAGCGCCAGGGCGGCGATGCGGATGGCGGTCAGCGGCGACTTCTCGGACGGCTTGAGGATCACCGAGTTGCCGGTGGCCAGCGCCGGACCCAGTTTCCAGCAGGCCATCATCAGGGGGAAATTCCAGGGCACGATGGCCGCGACGACCCCTACCGGTTCGCGGGTCACCAGGCCGAGCTGGTCGCGCGGGGTCGGCGCCACCTCGTCGTAGACCTTGTCGATGGCCTCGGCGCTCCAGCGGATGGCATTGGCCGCCGCCGGCACGTCGATGGCGAGCGAGTCGCTGATCGGCTTGCCCATGTCCAGGGTTTCCAGCAGGGCCAGCTCCTCGGCATGGGCCAGCAAGAGATCGGCGAAGGCGATCAGCACCCGCTTGCGCTGCGCCGGTGCCCGATGGGCCCAGTCGCCTCGCGCGAAGCTCGCCCGCGCAGCCTGCACGGCCAGCTCGGCATCCTCGGCCATGCAACTGGCGACTTGAGCCAGCGGACGACCATCTACCGGACTCAGGTCTTCGAAGGTCGCGCCGCCCTGGGCGGCCTGGTAGCGGCCGTCGATGAAGGCACGGGCTTCGATGGTCAAGGCCTGGGCACGTCGCTCCCAGTCCTGTTGCGTCAGCACGGTCATGATCACGCCTCCTAGACGGTATGCAGGTACCAGTTGTATTCGAGGTCGGAGATGGTGGTCTCGAACTCCTCCAGCTCGGCTTCCTTGCAGGCGACGAAGATGTCGATGTACTCGGGGCTGATGTACTGGTTCATCACCGCGCTGTCGTCCAGCTGGCGCAGGGCGTCGCGCAGGTTGTTGGGCAGGCTTTGTTCGAGCTGCTCGTAGGAGTTGCCGCTGACCGGGGCGCAGGGCTCCAGGCGCTGGGTCATGCCGTGGTGAATGCCGGCAAGGATCGAGGCCATCATCAGATAGGGATTGGCGTCGGCCCCGGCGACCCGGTGCTCGATGCGGATCGCCTCGCTGCTGCCGGTCGGCACGCGCACCGCCACGGTACGGTTGTCCAGGCCCCAGCTCGGCGCATTGGGCACATAGAACTGGGCGCCGAAGCGGCGATAGGAATTGACGTTCGGGCAGAGGAAGGCCATCGACGCCGGCAGGGTTTCGAGGATCCCGGCGATGGCATGGCGCAGCGGCGCATGGTGCTCGGGATCGTCGGTGGCGAAGATGTTCTGCCCGGTCTGCTTGTCCAGCAGCGAGATGTGCACGTGCAGGCCGTTGCCCGCCTGGCCGGGATAAGGCTTGGCCATGAAGGTGGAATCCATCTCATGGTCATAGGCGATGTTCTTGATCAGCCGCTTGAGCAGCACCGCGTAGTCGCAGGCCTTGATGGCGTCCTCGACGTGATGCAGGTTGACCTCGAATTGCGCCGGCGCGGATTCCTTGACGATGGCATCGGCCGGCAGCCCCTGCTCCTTGGCCCCTTCCAGCATGTCCTGCAGGCAATCCACGTATTCGTCCAGATCGTCGATCAGATAGACCTGGGTGGAGACCGGCCGCTTGCCGGAGATCGGCGAGCGCGGCGGCTGCGGCCGGCCGTTCACGTTCTCCTGATCGATCAGATAGAACTCCAGCTCGAAGGCGGCGCAGATGGTCAGCCCCAGGTCGTCGAACTTCTTCACCACCCGGCGCAGCACCTCGCGCGGATCGGCGAAGAACGGCGAGCCGTCCTGTTCGTGCATGGTCATCAGCAGTTGCGCGGTCGGGCGCTTCTGCCAGGGTTCGTAGCTCAGGGTGCCGGGAATGGGAAAGCAGGTGCGGTCGGCGTCGCCGATGTGCAGGCCCAGCCCGGTGCTTTCCACCGTGGAGCCGTTGATGTCCAGGGCGAACAGCGAGGCCGGCAGATTGATGCCGCGCTCATAGACCTTGGAGAGACTGGCCCGCTCGACGCGCTTGCCCCGGATGACGCCGTTCATGTCGGTGATCAACAGATCGACGTACTGGATCTCGGGGTGCTCCTTGAGAAAGCCGTTGGCTTCGGTGAGCTGGACGACGCGGGGGGATATCGAATTCATGGGAGGCATCCTTGACGCTGGCCCGCTTCGTTGTGCTTGCTCGTGCGGGTCTGGCAGCGTGGCTGTGGGCGGTGGTTGCTGCAGGCGCCGACCCTGTCTGCAAGGTCCGCCCTTCCACCTGATTGCCCTTGGGGGGCCGGGCCAGTATAAATTGGCATGAGCGCAACCCATATCGGCGAATCGGCAAAGGAAGAATGCACCGATGCAATATCAGATAGGTCATGCCGATCTCAAGCTGATCCTTGCCCTGGTCCGCGGCAGGACCCTGGCCCGCGCCGCCGAGCAGCTGCAGGTGGACGTCTCCACCGTCTTTCGCGCCATCCGCAAGCTCGAAGCCAATCTGCAGGTCGCGCTGTTCGACAAGACCCGCCGTGGCTACACCCCCACCCAGAGCGCCAAGGCCCTCGCCGAGCAGGCCGAGCGTGCCGAACAGGCCCTCGACGCGGCGCGCATCGCCCTCACCCAGGGCGAAAACGTCATCAGCGGCACGGTCCGCCTGACCTGCACCGATGCCGTGCTGCGCAGCCTGCTGCTGCCCGGCCTCGCCGACCTCATGCCGCGCTATCCCGCGGTCGCCCTGGAAGTCGCCACCTCCAACACCTTCGCCAGCCTGAGTCGACGGGATGCGGACATCGCCCTGCGCCTGTCCAATGCCCCGCCCGAACACCTGATCGGCCGCCGGCTCGGGCGCAGCTCCTATTTCGTCTGCGGTCACGAGCGCTATCGCAGCGGCTACGGCCAGCTGGCCACCGAGCTGCCCTGGATCGCCCCGGACGACTCCCTCGCCGATCACGTCTCGGTGACCTGGCTGCGCCAGGCCTATCCCAGCCTCACCCCGCGCTATCGCTGCAGCAGCATGTCCTCGGTCGGCAGCCTGGTCGGCGCCGGCCTGGGCGTCGCCGCCCTCCCCGACTTCATGATCAGCAGCCTGGACGGCGTCGAACGCCTCGGTCCGGCGCTGCCTGGCTGCGACACCGATATCTGGCTGCTGACCCGCCCGGACAATCTGTCGCTGCGCTCGGTGCAGATCCTCTTCGATGAGCTGGCGAACTTGTTGAAAGCCCGGATAGCGGATGTTTGTCAGGCTTGAAGCGAAGTGCCCGGGCGTCGGTTTGAATGCCAACTTACCGGTAACTTCCCTGGAACCGGCCGCCCTCTGGAACATCTTCGAACACACGTCTTAAGCAATTTTTCACGCATTCTTGACGAGTTTTTTGAAGTTAAGGTCATCAATGCGACAAAGCGCTTTCGAGTGCTCTATAGACACCTGGAGTCAAGCATGAAAAGCGTTGTTTCCAGGTAAGCCGTCGGCGACGAACCACCTAAACAAAGCAGCGTGCTAGACGATAGCGAGGGGGATGGTGGTCAACGTTCACGGAGGCAACGATGAGCAGCCGCTTCGCCATACCTGATAACCCCGACCGTGACTGTCTGTTGAACATTCACCGGCTTCTCACCCTGAGAATCGATCAACTGCGCAATGTCGATATGGGCAGCTCGCAACTGCAGGAGATTCTCTTCCAGTTCGAAGCCCTGACGGCGGAAACAATTCAACTGGTCGAGGAAGTAGCCGTGCGACTGGCGACCGATGCCCATTAGCTGACTGCCGCCGCGGTATTGCCAGGCAAGGAGCTGCCCGGCGTCCTACCGGAGAGTGGTCACGGCCTGCAATCAAACAGGGTTGCCGGCGCACCTGCCCTGGCCGGGGAGACACCCGGGCAGGGTCGGAACGAGTGCCGACCCGTTGCTGCTGACCAAGGCGCTCGCCGCCCCCTCGCGGCCATTCTGAACAAATTGAACGACAGGCATGGGCCCTGGAATTCCACTCACTCGCCCGACACCGGGCCGCCGCGCAATGGAGCGCGAGCATCGCCGCTGTGCCGTGTCCTGGAGAGACTGGAGGGCAACGCCGAATCGATCGCGGGCGCTGATCGGCAGGCGGAGAGACACCGAATGCCTGTCGAAATCGACACCAGGCATCCAAGGCCAGACCGATGAAGAACGCCAAACTCACCACCCTGCCCACGCAATTCCTGATGCAGCGCCTGACGCGTGAACTGGACGGCTGGACCGTGCTGGTCAGCCCGACCTGCCCGGACGGCTCGATCTTCGCGCGCCTGTATTCGCGCGCCGACCGGCGCGCGATCGTCATCCCCTTCGACGTCCAGGCGATCGATAACGACAGCTATATCCGCGAACGACTGGCACTGGTGCGCGCCTCCCGCGTCTGATCGCTCCCCCGCGCAACCGGCCTCTCAGCCAGGGCGGCAGGGGCCGGTACTGCCCCGCACCACCAGCTCGAAGGGCAGCACCACCTCCCGGCAGGGCGGTGGCGAACCGGCGAGGGTCTCCAGCAGCAGGGCGACCGCGCGCTGGCCAAAGGCCTCCGCGGGCTGGGCGATGGTGGTCAGCGGGGGATCGCTGTAGGCGGCGAAGGCGATGTCGTCGAAGCCGGCCAGGGACAGGTCCTCGGGCACCCGCAGTCCGGCGCCGCGCAGGGTCTGGAGAGCGCCGATCGCCATTTCGTCGCTGCAGCAGAACAGCGCCGTCGGCCGCTCCGAAAGCCCCAGCAGCGCCCGCGCCGCGGCGGCGCCGGCGGCCAGGGTGAAATCGCCCGGGTGCAGCAGGTCAGGATCCAGCGGGACACCGGCCTGGCTGAGCGCCTCCTGATAACCCGCCAGGCGTTCCAGGGTCAGCGGACTGCGTTCCGGTCCCTTGATCAGGGCGATGCGCCTGTGACCGAGCGCCAGCAGGTGTTCGGTCAGACAGCGGGCGGCGGCGCGATTGTCCAGCCGCACCTTGGGCCAGGAATGCTCGGCGAGCACCTCGCAGGCATTCACCACCGGCGGTGCGTCTGGGTCACCGGCGAAGGGATCGAAGGCGCGCAACTGGATCACCCCATCCGCCTGCCGCGCATAGACCAGTTCGGCGTACTCGCGCTCGCGGGCCTCGTCGCCCGCGGTATCGCACAGCAGCACCCGGTACCCCGCCGCCTGGGCCGCCTGCTGGATCCCGGCGATGACGCGGGCGAAGAAGCTGTTGGCGATCAGCGGCACCAGCACCACCAGGTTGCCGGTGCGGCGCGAGCGAAACTGCACCGCCATACCGTTGGGCCGGTAGTTGGCCGCGGTCACGGCGGCCTGCACCCGTTCGCGGGTCGCTGGCGCCACCACCTCGGGATTCTTCAGGGTGCGCGATACGGTCGCGACCGATACCCCGGCCAGTTCGGCGACCCTGCGGATATTGGACATGCGGCCTCGGTTGGCGTGGGAAAGGGTGCAACTGTGCGCAAAGCCCGGCGTGCGGGCAAGCCGTACGTCCGCCGGGCGCTTGACTAAAGCCCGATGCAGGCTCCAAATACCCGCAGATGTAACCGGTTACACTCAACACAATAACAAACCGAGGGTAAGAGGATGCAGGCTGAAACCGGCGGCAAGGTCCGTTACGGCATGATCGGTGGCGGCCAGGGCGCCTTCATTGGCGCGGCCCATCGGCGCGCCGCGGCCCTGGATGGCGCGCTCGAACTGGTCTGCGGCGCCTTCAGCCGAGAGCCGGCCAACAACGAGGCGACCGGCCGCGAGCTGGATCTGGCGCCCGAACGGGTCTATGCCTCCTGGGAGACCCTGCTGGCCAGCGAAGCCCGACTGCCCCCCGAACAGCGGGTCGAGTTGCTGGTGATCGTCACGCCCAACGACCTCCATGTGCCCATCGCCCAGGCGGCCCTGAGCGCCGGCTTCCACGTCTTTTCGGAAAAGCCCGCGGGCATCTCCCTGGCCCAGGTGGAGAGCCTGGCGGAAACGCTGGCCGCCCTGCCCCTGCGCTATGCCCTGGCCCACACCTACCTCGGCTATCCCCTGGTGTGGGAGGCCCGCGAGCGGGTCGCCCGCGGCGAGCTGGGAGCGCTGCGCAAGATCCATGTGGAATACCCCCAGGGCTGGCTGGCTCAAGACCTGGCCGCCACCGGCAATCGGCAGGCGGCCTGGCGCGACGATCCGGCCCTCTCCGGCCCGGGCGGCTGCCTGGGCGACATCGGCACCCACGCCTTCAGCCTCGCCGAATTCATCGGCGGCCAGCCCATCACCCGCCTCAGCGCCCACCTGCGCAGCCACCTGCCCGGTCGGCGGCTGGACGACGATGTCATGGTGCTGTTCGAGACCGCCGTGGGCGCCAGCGGCAGCCTGCTGGCCAGCCAGGTCTGCATCGGCGAGGAGAATGGCCTGCGCATCCGCCTCTACGGAGAGCGCGGCAGTCTGGAATGGCAGCAGCAGGCGCCCAACAGCCTGCTGCTGCGCAGCCTCGACCAACCGCCGCAGACCCTGCGCGCCGGCCTCGGCCTGCCCTGGCTGAGTGCCGGCACCCAGCGGCGCCTGCGCCTGCCCGCCGGACACCCGGAGGGCTATCTCGAAGCCCTGGCCAATCTCTATCGCGAGCTGGCCGCGGCCATTCGCGATCCCGCCAATCCCGCGCCGGGCCTGCCCGGCATCACCACCGGCTGGCGCGGCCTGGCCTTTATCGAAACCGCCCTGGCCAGCCATCGGCACCAGGGCGCCTGGACCCCCTTACCGACCCTAGGAGCCTGATCATGGCCGCCACCGCTCGTCCCGGCCTCAAGGGCCCGGCGATCTTTCTCGCCCAGTTCCTCGACGACAAGCCGCCTTTCGACACCCTGCCCAACCTGGCGCGCTGGGCCGCGGACCTCGGCTACCGTGGGATCCAGTTGCCGACGCTGGGCCCCCAGTGCCCGAATCTGGAACGCGCCGCCGCCAGCCAGGACTATTGCGACGAACTGCTCGGGCAGTGCGCCGAAGCCGGGGTGGCCATCAGCGAACTCTCCACCCACCTGCAAGGGCAACTGGTGGCCGTGCATCCGGCCTTCAGCGAGGCCTTCGACGGCTTCGCCCCACCGGCGCTCCGTGGCCGCCCGGACGAGCGCCAGGCCTGGGCGGTCAAGCAGCTCAAGCTGGCCGCCAAGGCCAGTCGCCGCCTCGGTCTCAAGGCGGTGGCGAGCTTTTCCGGTGCCCTGCTCTGGCCCTACGTCTATCCCTGGCCGCAGCGGCCCGCCGGCCTGGTGGACGAGGGCTTCACCGAACTGGCCCGGCGCTGGCGACCGATCCTCGACGTCTACGGCGAAGAAGGCATCGACCTCTGCTTCGAATTGCATCCGGGCGAGGACCTGCACGACGGCGCCACCTTCGAGCGCTTCCTGGCGGCCGTGGACGACCATCCCCGCGCGCGCATCCTCTATGACCCCAGCCATTTCGTCCTGCAGCAACTGGACTACCTGGGCTTCATCGACCGCTATCACGCGCGCATCGGCATGTTCCACGTCAAGGACGCGGAATTCCGTCCCGATGCCCGCAGCGGCGTCTATGGCGGCTACCAGGACTGGGCCGAGCGGCCGGGACGCTTCCGTTCCCTGGGCGATGGCCAGGTCGATTTCGGCGCCATCTTCAGCAAGCTCACCCAGTACGGCTTCGACGGCTGGGCGGTGCTGGAATGGGAGTGCTGCCTCAAGGACGCGGCCCAGGGCGCGGCCGAAGGAGCGCCCTTCATCCAGCGCCATCTGATCCAGCCGGCCACCCGCGCCTTCGACGACTTCGCCGGCAGCGACGCCGACCCGGCGCGCAATCGGCGGATGCTCGGCCTGGAGTAAGGATCCGCCTCGTTTTTTCGTCACATAACCCACAACAAGGAATCGACGATGAACGCACTTTCGCTACGCCTGAGCACCCTGATGTTCCTGCAGTTCTTTATCTGGGGCAGCTGGTTCGTCACCCTGGCGACCTTTCTCGGCAATACCCTGGGCGCCAATGGCGGCCAGATCGGCCAGGCCTTCGCCACCCAGTCCTGGGGCGCGATCCTGGCGCCCTTCGTGATCGGCCTGATCGCCGATCGCTACTTCAACGCCGAGCGCATCCTCGGCCTGCTGCACCTGGCCGGCGCGGTGCTGCTCTACCAGCTCTATGCGGCGGCCGACTTCACCACCTTCTATCCGCTGGTGCTGGCCTACATGCTCTGCTACATGCCGACCCTGGCGCTGGCCAACTCCGTGGCCTTCCGCCACCTGGCCGATCCGGCCCGGCAATTCGCCAGGATCCGGGTCTGGGGCACCCTGGGCTGGATCGCCGCCGGCCTGGCGATCAGCTTCGTCTTCGCCTGGGACAGCCGCAGCGGTATCGCCGCCGGGGCCCTGCGCAACACCTTCCTGCTCGGCGCCGCGGCTTCCCTCATCCTCGGTCTCTACAGCTTTAGCCTGCCGCGCACTGCGCCGCTGCCGGCCACCCGCGGCGGCCTGGGCGCGATGCTCGGCCTGGACGCCCTGCGCCTGCTCAAGGACCGCAGCTTCGCGGTGTTCTTTGCCGCCTCGGTGCTGATCTGCATTCCGCTGGCCTTCTACTACCAGAATGCCAACCTCTTTCTCGCCGAACTGGGGGTGGCCAATCCCACCGGCATGATGACCCTCGGCCAGGTGTCGGAGGTGGGCTTCATGCTGCTGCTGCCGCTGTTCATCCGCCGCTTCGGCCTCAAGCGCACCCTGCTGGTGGGGATGCTGGCCTGGGCGGTGCGCTATGGTTGCTTCGCCCTGGGCGCCCAGGGTGACGCCCTCGCCTACCTGCTGCTGGGCATCGCCCTGCATGGCGTCTGCTACGACTTCTTCTTCGTTTCCGGGCAGATCTACACCGACGCCAAGGCCGGCGAAGCGAACAAGAGCGCAGCCCAGGGCCTGATCACCCTGGCCACCTATGGCGTGGGCATGCTGGTCGGCTTCCGGGTGGCCGGGATGGTCTCGGATCACTATGCCAGCGCCGCCGGCCATGACTGGCAGGGCATCTGGCTGTTCCCGGCGCTGTTTTCCCTGGGCGTGCTGCTGGCCTTTCTGGTCACCTTCCGCGACGCCCGCCCGGCACGCCAGGCGACGCCCGCTCCCCTGCGCTAAAAGACCTCGATCAGTGGCCTGGCCCGAATAGGGTCGGGCCACCCATAGCGCCTTCCTCCCCGCCAATCCAGCTGAACCCCAGGCCCAGGCGCTGCGCCTGCCGGTCTACGCTTTTGTGCTCTCTCCCGCACCCATCGCCTGCCTGGGGCCATGAGGCTTTCATTAACCAGAACGCAGTCTGGCAAGACCAATTCGAAAAAATCCAATTGGTCTTGCCAGATATCCGGACTGGGGTGTAGCTTTCCCTGCCATGGATCTCACATAGGGCAGCGACCCTAGAACAACAACAAGAGAGAGCACCATGCTGGATACCCCATCGCCCCGCGGCGAAGGTGGCGGCCCCGTACCGGCTGCGCCCGCGCCCTGTCTGACGCTCGAAAACATCTCCAAGCGCTTTCCCGGCGTCGTGGCCCTCAACGATGTCAGCCTCAGCCTCTATCCGGGCGAAGTCCACGCCATCTGCGGCGAGAACGGCGCCGGCAAGTCCACCCTGATGAAGATCGTCAGCGGCCAGCAGCCGCCGGACGAGGGGCGGATCCGCTACCTGGGCGAAGAGCGGCAGTTCAAGTCGGTATCGGAAGCCGAGCAGGTGGGCATCGCCATCATTCACCAGGAGCTCAATCTGGTGCCCCACCTCACGGTGGCGGAAAACATCTTTCTGGCCCGCGAGCCGGTGCGCTTCGGCCTGATCGACAGACGCAAGATGCAGGCGGACACCGAAGCCTGCCTGGCGCGCCTGGGCGTGGCCATCAGCCCCCGCGCGCCGGTCTCCAAGCTGTCGGTGGCCCAGCAGCAGATGGTGGAGATCGCCAAGGCGCTGTCGCTGGACGCCCGGGTGCTCATCCTCGACGAACCGACCTCCTCCCTGACCGAAAGCGAGACCCAGGCGCTGTTCAAGGTCATCCAGGACCTCAAGGCGCGCGGCGTCGGCATGCTCTACATCTCGCACCGGCTGGACGAGATGCGCCACATCGTCGACCGGGTGACCATCCTGCGCGACGGTCGCTACGTGTCTACCCAGCGCTTCGCCGAGACCAGTGTCGACGCCATCGTGGCGGGCATGGTCGGGCGCTCCCTCGACGAGAAATTTCCGCCGCGCACCGCCGTCCCCACCGGCGAGGTGCTGCTGCGGGCTCAGGGCCTGACCCGCAAGGGGGTCTTCCAGGACATCAGCTTCGAGCTGCGCCGTGGCGAGATCCTCGGCTTCGCCGGCCTCATGGGCGCCGGGCGCACCGAGATCGCCCGGGCGATCTTTGGCGCCGATCGGCTGGATGCCGGCGAGGTGGAGATCAACGGCCGCGCGGTCAGCATCCGCAGTCCGCGCGACGGCATCGACGAGGGCATCGCCTACCTGTCCGAAGACCGCAAGAAGGACGGCCTGGCGGTCAAGATGACCCTGGCGCACAACCTGACCCTGGCCAATCTGGACGCCCTCTGCGGGCCGCTGGGCTTCATCCGCTTCGGCGAGGAGGCGCGGGTCGCCCAGGACTACGTGCGGCGGCTGGACATCCGCACGCCCTCGATCGACAAGGTCACCCGCTATCTCTCGGGCGGCAACCAGCAAAAGATCATCATCGGCAAATGGCTGTTCCGCGACGCCCGGATCATGTTCTTCGACGAGCCCACCCGGGGTATCGACGTCGGCGCCAAGTACGCCATCTACGAAATGATGGACCAGCTGGCGACCCAGGGTATCGGCGTCGTCCTGATCAGTTCGGAGCTGCCGGAATTGCTCGGCATGAGCGATCGGATCCTGGTCTTTCACGAAGGTCGCCTGACCGGCGACGTCGAGACCCGGGCCACCTCCCAGGACCAGATCATGCACTACGCCTCCGGCTGCACGTCGCACTGACGGCAGCTCGCCCACGCGTGTCGAGCGAGACAGAGAAATGACCGAAAAACAAAAAGAATTTCTGCAGAAGTTTGGCGCCCTGGTCAGCCTGCTGGCACTGATCGCGGTGTTTTCCTCCATGAGCAGCGCCTTCCTGACCATGGGCAACGGCATGAGCGTGGCCTTGCAGGTCACCTCCATCGCCTTTCTCGGCCTCGGCGCGACGGCGGTGATCATCACCGGCGGCATCGACCTCTCGGTGGGCTCGGTGCTGGCCCTGGCCGGCGTGGCCAACGCCATGGCGGTCAAGGCCGGCGCGTCGATCGAGGTGGGCATCCTGGTCGGCCTGATCGTCGGCGGGATCTGCGGCGCCATCAACGGGCTGTTCGTGACCCTGGTCAAGCTGCCGCCCTTCATCGCCACCCTGGGCATGATGCTGGTGGCCCGTGGCCTGGCGCTGCGACTGACCGATGCCCAGCCGATCTCCGGCCTCGGCGCCGCGTTCGGCACGCTCGGTAACGGCACCCTGGGTCGCATCGAACGCCTCGGCGACGACGGCTTTCCCAACGTGATCTTTCCCGGCATCCCCTACCCGGTGATCATCATGATCGTGCTGGCCATCGCCCTGTGGCTGGTGCTCAGCCGCACCCGGCTGGGCCGCCATATCTATGCCGTGGGCTCGAACGCCGAAGCGGCCCGGCTCTCGGGGGTCAAGGTGCGTGCGGTCACCCTCTTCACCTATGTGCTGTCCGGCGTGCTGGCCGGCCTGACCGGCGCGGTGCTGATGTCGCGCCTGGTCACCGCCCAGCCTAACGAAGGGGTGATGTACGAACTGGACGCCATCGCCAGCGCGGTGATCGGCGGCACCTCCCTCTCCGGTGGCATCGGCAGCGTGTCGGGCACCCTGATCGGCGCCTTCACCATCGGCGTCTTGCGCAACGGCCTCAACATGCTCGGCGTCTCCAGCTTCACCCAGCAGATCATCATCGGCCTGGTGATCCTGCTGACCGTCTGTATCGACCAGCTCCGCAACCGCAAGAAGTGAACCCTCGAAAACAACAACAAGGAACGACCGATGAAAAACTTCAAGAAGGTGGTCCTGGGTGTCGCCCTCTCCGCCGCGACGTCCCTGGCGCTGGCCGGTAACGGCGAGATCGCCGTCATCGTCAAGAGTGCCAACTCCAACTACTGGCAGAACGTGCAGAAAGGCGTGCAGGAAACGGCCAAGCAGCACGCCAACTACAAGGTCACCTTCCAGGGACCGGCGTCGGAATCGGCGATCGCGGACGAGGTGAATATGGTGGTCAACGCGGTCAATCGCGGCGTCTCGGGCATCGTGCTGGCGCCGTCCGACCCCGATGCCCTGGTCCCGGCCATCAAGCAGGCCTGGGAAGCCCATATCCCGGTGGTGCTGATCGACTCCTCGGTGGCGGAAAGCGGCGCGCCCTACTACCAGTCCTTTCTCTCCACCGACAACACCAAGGCCGGCGAGCTGTCCGCCCAGCGCATGATCGAAAAGGTCGGCAAGACCGGCAAGATCGCCATCATGTCCTATGTGCCGGGCACCGGTTCGGAAGTGGGCCGGGTCGGCGGCTTCCGCAAGTACCTGGAGCAGCATTCGCAGCTGACCGTGGTGGGTCCCTTCTATTCCCAGTCGCAGATGGCCAACGCCCTCAACCAGACCACCGATGTGCTGGCCTCCAATCCCGACCTCAAAGGCATCTACGGCGCCAACGAACCCACCGCGGTCGGCATGGCGCGGGCCATCGCCCAGTCCGGCAAGGCCGGCAAGCTGCAGGCCATCGGCTTCGACGGCAACGAAGACCTGCAGGGCTTCGTCCGCGACGGCACCCTGGACGCCATCGTGGTGCAGAGTTCCTATCGCATGGGCCTGGAATCGGTCGCCACGGTGATCAAGGTCATCGAGAAGCAGAAGGTGCCCAAGTTCATCGACACCGGCGTCCTGCTCATCGACAAGGCCAACCTGGACAGCCCTGACGCACGCAACGTGCTCTATTGAGTGGAGGCCTGGCGATGAATCTCTCCGAACGGCGTCCCCTGGCGAAAAGCCCGCTGGCCCTGCCGGTGCTCGGGCTCGGTTGCTCCCAGCTGGGCGGGCTGTACCGGGACATGCCGCTGCCGCAGGCCGTCGACACCCTGGCCGGCGCCTGGCAGCAGGGCATCCGCTATTTCGACACGGCGCCCTTCTATGGCTATGGCCGCTCGGAGCATCGCCTTGGCGCCTTTCTCGACGAACAGCCACGGGCTGACTTCGTGCTCAGCAGCAAGGTGGGCCGGCTGCTCGCGCCCAACGGCAGCGAGCGCGCCAACGGCGACGGCTGGGAACGGCCGCTGCCCTTCAAGCCGGTCTACGACTACCGCTACGACGCCATCCTGAGGTCCCACGAAGACAGCCTGCAGCGACTGGGGCTGGCGCGGATCGACATCCTCTATGTGCACGACATCGGCCGCCGCACCCACGGCGAGCGGCATGACCTCCACTGGCAGGCGCTGACCCGGGGCGGCGGTTTCCGCGCCCTGGAAGAGCTGCGCAGCAGTGGCCAGATCCAGGCCATCGGCCTGGGCGTCAACGAATGGGAGGTGGTGGTCGACAGCCTCGACGAGTGCCCGCTGGACTGCACCCTGCTGGCCGGTCGCTACACCCTGCTGGAACAGCAAAGCCTGAAGCCCCTGCTCGATCGCTGCCGGGCCCAGGGTCATGCCATCGTCGCCGGCGGGGTCTTCAACTCCGGGATCCTCGCCGGTGGCCAGCACTTCGACTATGGCGACGCGCCCCCGGCGGTGATGGCCAAGGTGCGGGCGCTGCAGGCGGTCTGCCAGGCATTCGCGATCCCCCTGGCCGCCGCCGCCCTGCAATTTCCCCTGGCGCATCCGGCGGTCGCTTCCGCGGTCATCGGCGCACGCAGCGCCGAGCAGGTCGCCAGCAACCTGGCCTGGCTGCAGACGCCGATTCCGGCGGAGTTCTGGAGCACCCTCAAGCAGCGCGGCCTGCTGGACGCCGACGCCCCCGTGGCGGGAGCCCCGGCATGAAGCCGCACCGCCCTTTCCACTCGCCTCCGTGGCGCCAGACGTTCGCTGCCATTCCCAACGAGCGCCCCGCCCTGAATCCAACGTGCATCCCGATGCGATGCGGAGTCTTCCTATGCTGACCGTCATCTGTGAAAAACCCGGCCTGCTGGTCTCGCGCGATACGCCCAAGCCCGCCCGAGGCGAAGGCGAAACCCTGATCCGCATCCGCCGGGTCGGCGTCTGCGGCACCGACCTGCACATCTACGAAGGCAACCAGCCCTATCTGGAATACCCACGGGTGATGGGCCACGAGATTTCCGGCGTCGTCGAGGAAACCGACGACAGCGGGCGCCTGCAGGCTGGGGATATCGTCTACGTGGTGCCCTACCTGTCCTGCGGCCAGTGCATCGCCTGCCGCCAGGGCAAGACCAACTGCTGCACCAGGATCGCGGTGCTGGGCGTGCATCGCGACGGCGCCCTCACCGAATACCTCAGCCTGCCCGACCGCTTCGTCTTCAAGGCCGAGGGCCTCAGCCTCGACCAGGCGGCCATGGTGGAATTTCTCGCCATCGGCGCCCATGCCGTGCGCCGCTCGGGCCTGGGCCAGGCCCAGCGCGTGCTGGTGGTGGGCGCCGGTCCGATCGGCATGGCCGCGGCCATCTTCGCCGGTATCGCCGGGGCCCAGGTCACCGTCCTCGACACCCGCACCGATCGCCTGGCGTTCTGTCGCCAGCATTTGAAGGTCGCCGCCACGGTCACCGTCGGTGACGGCGACAAGGACGAACTGGCGCGGCTGACCGATGGCGACTTCTTCGATGTGGTGTTCGACGCCACCGGCAACGCCCGCGCCATCGAGCGGGGTTTCGAATTCGTCGCCCATGCCGGCAGCTATGTGCTGATCTCGGTGGTCAAGGACCACATCCGCTTCGCCGACCCCGAATTTCACAAGCGCGAGACCACCCTGCTGGGCAGTCGCAACGCCACCGCCGAGGACTTCCAGCACGTCGAGCGCTGCCTGCGCGAGGGCCTGATCCCGGATGCGGCGCTCAATACCCACCGCCTGCAACTGGCCGAGCTGCCCAGCCGCTTCGCCGAGCTGCTGGACCCGGCCCGCGGCGTCGTCAAGGCCATCGTCGAAATCTAACGGGCCTGACCTGGCCGAGGAGCGAGACCATGACACGCTACTGCCTGCTGCTGGACCTGCGGGACGACCCCGAACTCATCGCCGAATACGAACGCCAGCACGCCGCGGTCTGGCCCGAGGTCATCGCCCATCTGCGCGAAGCCGGCGTCGCCAACATGACCATCTGGCGCCTCGGCTGCCGCCTGACCATGCTGCTCGAAGCCGGGCCGGACTTCTCCTTCGCCCGCATGCAGGCGCTGGAACAGCGCAATCCGAAGGTCCAGGAATGGGAAACCCTGATGGCGCGCTATCAGCTGTCCTCGCCGGAGGCGGGATCGGAAAAGTGGCAACTGGCGAGCCCGCTGTTCGAGCTGGCCGCCCTGCCCTAGGTCGCTGGCGCCGATCCGGGCAGCCCATGAGATACTGAAGCCCTTGAAGATGCAGGTTTCATCGATGACGCTGCCCACTGCCACCACCGAAAGAAAGCTCTACCAGAAGATCGCGGACCGCCTGCGCCAGCATATCCGCGAAGGCGCCATCGAAGCCGGCACCCGCCTGCCCCCGGAGCGCGACCTGGCGCAGTTGCTGGGCGTCTCCCGACCGTCGTTGCGCGAAGCCCTGATCGCCCTGGAAATCGAAGGCAGCATCGAGGTCCGCCAGGGCTCCGGCATCTATGTGAACGCGGCCCTGCTGAACAACGGCGCGCGGACCTCCACCCTCGGCGAGAGTCCTTCGGAGCTGATGCATGCCCGGGCGATCATCGAAGGCGCGGCCATCGTCCTGGCCTGCTCCCTGGGCGGCAAGGCCGACTACCGCTACCTGGCGAAGTGCATCCAGAACATGAGCGACAAGATCGCCCAGGGGCTGTCGCCCATGGAGGACGATCGCAAGTTCCACTGCCGCCTGGCCCGGATGAGCGGCAACTCCACGCTGGTGCGCATCATCGCCTCGCTGTTCGACGAGCGCCACAGCCCCATCTCCACCCACGTCGCCGAGCAGACCGAAAGCCAGAAGACCTGGGGCGTCGCGGTGGCCGAGCACGAGGCCATCCTGCGCGCCCTGGAAGCCCGCGACCTGATCGGCGCCCAGACCGCCATGCGCCACCACCTGCTCTGCTCGGAAGCGCGCTGGCTGGAGGGGTTCGCGTCGAGCGAGGAGTGAGGGCGACAGGCGCGGACGGGGAGGCTCGCCGCTGAAGCCTTCCAGCGATAGCTCGCCAGACCCTTTCAGCCCAGTAGCAGGCGGATCGCCCGCTCGATCCGCTGCGCGGCCTGGGCCTGTAATTCCCGAGGATCGTCACCCAGCAGCGCCCGCAACTGATGCGGCGCGAAGACCAGATCGATGAACCCCTCGAGCAGGCGCTCGACGTCATCCGGCTGGTCCGGGCCCGCCTCGATGGCCTGCCGCACCCGCAAGCGCCCTGCCTCCCAACCGATCCGGGTCGCCTCGGCTGCCACCGCTGGAAAGCGATCTGCCGTGGCGATCACCAGTCGCATCATCGCCAGCGTCTCCGGCCGTGAAGCGTGCTCCAGCATGTCCTGCCCGGCCAGCCGCAGGCGCTCCGCGAGCGGCAAGCCGGAGGGCAAGGGCTCGATCTGCGGCAGGGTTCCCGAATGACGGCGGATCACCGCTTCGAACAGCTGATCCTTGTTGGCAAAGCGTGCATAGAGGCTGGCCTTGCCCGCTCCCGCCTGGCGCGCTACCGCCTCGCAGGAGGTCCCGGCAAAGCCCTGAGCAAGGAAGAGTTCGAAGGCAGCGTCCAGTAGGCGACGATCGACATCGCCCGCCTCTTCGCGGCGCGGTCGCCCGCCGCGGGGTTTGGTTATCTCGTTCATGGGCGAACCTTAGGCGGATTGACAGATCCTGTAAACTGAACGATAACGTTCAGTTATTCGAGTTCGTCCCTTCACCGCGAGAACCACCATGACAGCCCTCATCCAGCCTTTCCCTATCGCCGTCCCGCAAACCCAGCTCGACGACCTGGCCGTACGCCTCAGACTCACGCGCTGGCCCGACCGTGAGACCGCCAGCGATGGCAGTCAGGGACCGCAACTCGGACGCCTGCAGGCATTGGTGGAGCGCTGGAGCGGCGGATACGACTGGCGGGCGGCCGAGGCCCTGCTGAACGGCTGGGGTAGCAGCCGCACCGAGATCGATGGCCTCGGCATCCACTTCCTGCATGTGCGCTCTGCCGAACCGGCGGCCACGCCACTGCTGCTCACCCATGGCTGGCCGGGCTCGGTGCTGGAGTTTCGCGAGGTGATAGGTCCGCTCACCGACCCGGTAGCCTATGGTGGAAAGTCCGCTGACGCCTTTCACCTGGTCATTCCCGCGTTGCCCGGTTTCGGCTTCTCGGACCAGCCGAGCGAGCCCGGCTGGGGAGTGGGCCGTACTGCCCAGGCCTGGATCGAACTCATGCGCCGACTCGGCTACGGCGATCACTGGCTAGCCCAGGGCGGCGACTGGGGCGCCGCGGTGACCACGGCCCTGGCCCATATGCGCCCGACTGGCCTGGCCGGCGTGCACCTGAACATGGTGATGTTCCAGCCCACCGCGCAGGAGGTGGCCGAGGCCACGCCGGCCGAGCAGCAGATGCTCGCCGACGCCGCACGCTATGAACGCCAATACTCGGGCTACATGAAGCTGCAGACGACCCGCCCGCAATCGGTGGGCTTCGCCCTGGCCGACTCGCCCGTAGGCCTGGCGGCCTGGATCTACGCCCTGTTCCAGGACGTCTCGGACAGCGCGGGCGAGCCCGAGCGCGTCCTGGCGCTGGATCATCTGCTCGATGACATCATGCTCTACTGGCTGCCCAATGCCGGCGCCAGTTCGGCGCGCTTCTACTGGGAGGCCAGGCGCGAGATGGCGAACGGCATGCCCAGCGCGCCGCTTCCCCTACCCGCGGGCGTCAGTATGTTCCCCGGCGAGCAGCTGCGGCTGTCCCGCCGCTGGGCCGAGCGGCGCTTCGCCGATTTGCGGTTCTTTGGCGAGGCCGATTACGGCGGACACTTCGCAGCGATGGAGAATCCGCAGCAATTCGTGGCGGATCTGCGGGAGACCTTTCGGATGTTGCGTTGAGAGCGCCCTACCCGAGGCAGAGCAGTAGCCGCCTGGATCAAAGGCCCCGGGCCGCCTGGTGAGCGCCTAGCTGATAGTAGGCTCACGTTGCCCGGGGCCGCGCTTTAACACTTGTTTACAAGCGTTCAGGAAGTTTTACACGCGGCCTTTTACCGATCGATACCCTTGACCCCCGGCGATCATTCGCTGAATGCCGTTTTCGCGCAGAGGGTTACCGAGGTGAGGCACGTCCTGAAGAGCATCGGCGCTATCGCCATGATACTGGGCCTGGCAGCCGTCCTTCTGGGGTGGCTGATCGATCCCTCCCTTTCCCTGCAACGCGGCATCTAGTTCGCTTCGATAAAGCGCGAGTTCCTGCAGACGGACCTCTTCCTCTGGGGTGCCCTGCTGTTCGCGGCCGAGTTCAATGGCTATGCGCTGCACAGCGATCGCTGAAACAGATCTTCGACGGCCGCCACGCGCCCTCATGGCCAGGCGTAGCCAGGAGCGCCGCCGGTTGCCTTTTCGCTCGCTTCACTGCAGGGTGATCCGCCCACGCTGACCGGGACGTATGCCTTGACCCCTACCCTTCACATCGCCGCCGCCATCCTCCTGAACGAACGCCGGCAGCTGCTGCTGGTGCGCAAGGGCGGTACCACCACCTTCATGCAACCGGGCGGCAAGGTGGATCCGGGTGAACAGCCTTTGGAAGCCTTGCTCCGCGAATTGCAGGAAGAACTTGGCCTGGTTATCACCGCAGAGGCCGCGACCTTTCTCGGCAACTATAAGGCGCCCGCGGCCAACGAACCCGGATTCAGGGTCGAGTGCGCGCTGTATCAGGTCACTCTACGCGCGGGGGACCAGGCGGTGCCTGCCGCCGAAATAGCAGAGGCGGTGTGGGTCGCGGTGGACGAGCCCGGTGATCTGCCGCTGGCGCCCCTGACCCGCGACATGATCCTTCCGCTGCTGAGGCGGCAACTGCTGACTTCTTAGCACCCGGCCTCGATCTCTGGGTCAGGGATGCCAGCCCTGCCATACCAGGCCGTCTGCAGCAGCAGGCGGCCGGGCGCCGGCAGGCGTCAGACCCTAGGCAACGGCTGCCACCCGCCGGCCGTGCGCACCTCGAGGCAAGCCGGCAGGCCATCCAGACGCAGCAGGTGCAGCCAGCCGTTGCGCACCAGATCGCGTACGACGGTGTGGTTGGCGATCACCTGATCGATCATGGCGCGCGGCGCCTCGATCACCACGTGCAGGCGTAGCGGACGATGCATCCACTGCTGGCCGTCGTGCAGCGACTGGCGCGCCAGACCGATGCGCAGGTCGCCGCCGTTGCCTTCGAACACGCCGATATGGCCGCCCACCACGTTGTGCAGCAACTTGTTGCCGCTGCCGAAGCGCAGGTTGTCGGTGGTCGAGGTGAAGTACTGCAAGTTGATCCAGTGCGCCACCACCATGGGCGCCGTCATGATCAGCTCCAGCACCTTGCCCTCCTGGTCCTGCCGCCAGTCGTAGTCGTGCAGGAAGGCGCGGCCCTCCAGGTCCACCGCGCGGGTGCGCGCCCGCGGTGCGGCGATGAAGGCGGCATTGCCGGCGAGGCCCCATTCCGGCCGGGTCTGCGCCCAGTCACGGGCCCGCCGGCGCAACTGGCCGAGCAATCTTTCCGGCTGCGCCGGCAGCGGTGCCAGGCCCAGTTTGCCCGCCCGCTGCCGTCGCACTTCGGCGCTGGCGCTATCCAGCGCCAACCGCAGGCGCTGCCAGCTGGGCTTGAGCTCTGCCGGAAGCGACTCGTACCCGAAGACCTGCACCTCATCCGTCGTGGTGTTGTGCAGCCCGGCCAGTACC
Source organism: Pseudomonas sp. PGPPP4 (assembly GCF_002256045.1). Lineage (NCBI taxonomy): Bacteria > Pseudomonadati > Pseudomonadota > Gammaproteobacteria > Pseudomonadales > Pseudomonadaceae > Pseudomonas > Pseudomonas sp. PGPPP4. Next base: position 276,734 of record NZ_NKID01000002.1, on the reverse strand, counting down.
TGGCAGTGCGGTGGCAGGTCTAGGCCGCGCACCCGCAGCCCATCGCGCACCTGGGCATCGTTGAGCAGGCCGGCCAGCAGCCGCGCATTGATCTCGCCGCTCTGACCACAGCAGGCGCCACAATCCAGACCCGCCGCCTGAGGGTTGTTGGCGCTCTGGCTGCCATGGCCGAGCAGCACCAGCAGGGGCGGCACCGGTCCGTTCAGGCCCATGGCCTTTAGGATCCGCTCGGCCAGGTCGACCCGCTGCAGCTGTGACATCTCCGGCAGCTGTGGTTGCAGCTGTTGCCGCTCATGGCGGCGCCAGGCGCTGAATTCGGGCGAAGGCGCGCCACCGGCCAGGCCGTAGGTCCGTCCCAACAGCGCCCCGGCATAGCCCAGCCCGACGCTTTCCACCAGGGTGAAGGTCGAGGCCGGCAGCCGCTCGAACAGCCGCCAGCGACCCAGCCGCGCCAGACGACCTTGACGCACCTGTGCCAATTGCCGATCCCGTATGGCATCGCCACTGCCCTCGCTGACCTGCAGTTGCGGCGCGAGCAGACCCGGCAATTGCGGGCGCGTGGCACCGGTACCCAGCGGGGTAAAGGCGATGGGCAGCCCGAAGAAGCCGGCGAAACCGCCGGTTTCCAGGGCCGGGCAGGTCTGCTCCAGGGCGCGCCGTAGCGGCTCGGAGCGCACGTCGATGCAGAAGAACAGCTTGGCCAGGGGCACCGGGGGCGAGGCTGCGGGGATGCTCTGGCACAGGGCCCGCTGCAGTTGCTCCTGCCAGGCCAGCTCGTCGGCGCGCTGCCACAGCTGCAGGGCCTGCCAGTTGGCCGAAGGCATTCGCTGCAAGCCCTCCTCCCAAGCCGCACGCCAGCACTGCCAACGACTGTCGGCATCGCGGCGCCGATCATCCACCAACCACTCCCAGGCCGCGCGAATGGCCAGCAACTCCAGCAGCGTGCGGTCGTCCTCGCCCTGCAGCCGGGCCTGCCAGTGCCGATAGGCGCACCAGGAGGCCCAGCCCAGGTTGCGCAGCAGCAGGCAGTCGAACCATGCGGCCCAGTCTGCCTCTGGTAGCCCCAGGCGTTCGACCGCCGCCTCCAGGGCCGTCTCGGGTAGTGCCGGCAATTCGGCGATCCGCCGGTGCAGCTCGCGACAACCGCTGAGTACGCTCAAGCCCCGGTCAGCCAGCAGGCTCGCGCGCCAGGTCTGATAGAGCCCGCCACCGTCTGACGGACGCCAATCCGCCTGTTCGTGATCGAACCAGGCCGCGCAACTCTGGCCGATCTGGTGGGTGATCAGCGTCGGCCAGCCCGGGAGCGGGATCCCTGGCTCAGCCAGGTCTTCCAGCAGCGGCAACCCCTGGCCGACCTCGGCAGGGGCGTTCAGCGTCTCCAGCAGTCGTGCCGACTTACAGGACAGCCCCTGCTCGGCCAGCGCCTGCTGCAGATGACGCTCGGAGATGCGCCCCTCCTGCCAGGCCTGGTGATAGTCGACCGCGTCCAGGGTCAGGCGGCTGCCGGCCCGTTGCCAGAGTTGCGCGGCCACGGCCTGCCAGGCCTGATCGCGCCGCTCCCACAGCGGGTTCACAGCGATCATGCGATCCAGCGGCCAGGTCGGCGCGATGCGCGCACAGGCCTGACGCGCCGCCTCGTGGAGGGCGTGGTGCTTGAAGCTGGGAAGGGGTTCGAAGGCAGTCATGCGCGGTCTCCAAGGGTTGCGTTCAGCGGCTGGGGCGCAGGCGCCGGCCACAGGCGGAAGGTCAGGCGGGTGAAGTGCTCGTCCAGGTAGAAGCCGGCAAAAGCCAGGGGGTAGAGCCGTTGCACCAAGGCGCCGTGCGGTCGCGCCAGCAGCAGGCCCTGTACCAGGTAAAGACCAATCAGCATGGCCATGGCCACCACGGTCAGCGGCAGTGGCGCCGTGGCGAGGTGCTGGTCGAGCAGCCAGCCGGCCGCCTGATGCCACAGCAGGTAAGCGCCTAGCAGCAGGCCGAACATGAGCAGGCCATGGGCGGCCTGGTCGCGGCGCAGGCACCAGGGCGCCAGGCCGATCGCCAGTAGCGTCAGGGCCACCAGGGGCAGCTCATGGCTGGGCAGCAGCCAGCGCCAGAGGCCTTGCAACAGGAGCAGCGCCAGCGCGGCCATCAGTAGCGCCCGCAGCAGGCCGCCCAGCTCGAGCGCGGGTGCCGGCGGCTGCAGGGCCTGTTGGCGGGCGTGGGCCACCGTCTCGCCGGCGGCCAGGAAGGCATGGGCCTTGTAGAGCGAGTGGGCCAGCAGGTGCACCAGCGCCAGTTCGTACAGGCCCAGACCGCATTCCAGCAGCATCAGGCCCATCTGCGCGCAGGTCGACCAAGCCAGGCGGACCTTGATGCTGATCCGGGTCATCATCACCAGCGCGGCCAGGACCGCGGTCAGGCCGCCGACCAGCACCAGCAGGCTCTGCGCCGGCACCGCGGCGGAAAATAGTGGGGCGAAGCGCAGCAGCACGAAGCCGCCCAGATTGACCACCCCAGCATGCAGCAGGGCCGAGACCGGCGTGGGCGCCTCCATCACCTGGATCAGCCAGCCATGCACCGGCAACTGCGCCGATTTGAGGATCACCGTCAGCGCCAGCAGCAGCGCCGCGCCCTGCCATTCCCAGCCGAGCGGACCACCCACCTGCACCTGTGCCGTCACGGCGGCGAGGATCAGCGAGATCTGGCTGCTCCCGCCGGCCTGTACCAGCAGCAGGGTCGCCAGCAGCAGACTGACATCGGCCAGGCGGCTGGCGAGGAATTTCTTGTGGGCTGCGACCACGGCCTGGGGGCGTTCGCGGTAGAAGGTCAGCAACAGATGCAGGCACAGACTGGAAAGGATCCAGGCGCCTGCCACCAGCACGAGGTTGCCGCTGGTGACCACCGTGGCCACCGCCGCCAGGGTGCCGAGCAGCGCGAGCACATAGCGCCGCTGCCCGGCCTCTCCCTCCAGATAGCGCCGGGAATACTCGATGATCACCAGTGCCAGCAGGCTGATCAGCCCGGCCATCGCCAGGCCCAGGCGGTCGGGGTGCCGGGTGGCGTGGAGCGCCTGCAGCCAGGCCGCCAGCACCAGGAAGATACCCAGATAACCCGCGACCCGTGCGGGTAGCCAGAGTCGGCTGGGTGAAGCGAGGAAGGCTGCGGGCAATAGCGCCAGGGCATAGACCCAAGGCAACAGCGGAGCCAGGGAAAACAGCAGACTAGACATCGTGCACACTCCATGAACACCAGATGCCGCCAGTGTCCGGATGTGTACGAATTATTTAAAATAGATTGATCAGAACCTAACGTTCACTTTTGAAGAACGAACCATGCGCCGACTCAATTTTCATCACCTGCACTACTTCTGGGCCGTGGCCAAGGAAGGCAATCTCACCCGCGCCGCCGAGGCGCTGCATGTCTCCCAGTCCGCCCTCTCCACCCAGATCCGCGTGCTGGAGGATCAGCTCGGCCATCCCCTGTTCATCCGCTCCGGACGCAGCCTGCGGCTGACCGAAGCCGGGCAGCTGGTGCTGGACTATGCCGAGACCATCTTCGCCCTGGGCAGCGAGTTGCAGGACACCCTGCAGAACACCCGGGAAGCCAACCAGACGCTGCGCATCGGCTCCGTGGCGACCCTCTCGCGCAACTTCCAGGAAAACCTGCTGCGCCCCTTCCTCGGTCGTGAAGACCTGGTGCTGACCCTCGAATCCGGCAGCGTCGACGAACTGCTGGAGCGCCTGGCGCTGCACAAGCTGGACGTGGTGCTGACCAACCAGGCGGTGAGCGCCGACAGCCAGCGCACCTGGCAATGCCGCCTGCTGCACCGGCAGCCGGTGTGCCTGATCGGCCCGCCGCGCCAGGACAGTCGCCCCTTCGATCTCCACCGCGACCTGCAACAGGCCCGCCTGATCGTGCCCGGTCGCAGCAGCGACGTGCGCAGCCAGTTCGACGTCTATTGCAGCGGCCAGGGGCTGACACCCCGCATCTGCGCCGAGGTCGACGACATGGCCCTGCTGCGCCTGCTCGCCCGCGACTCCGGCGACATGGCCCTGCTGCCCGCGGTGGTGGTCCAGGACGAACTGCGCAGCGGCGCCCTGCAGCTCTATGCCGAGGTGCCCGAAATCGCCGAGCGCTTCTATGCGGTGACCCTGCAGCGGCAGTTCAGGCTGAGCATTCTGGAGGAGTTGCTGGGGCAGCCAGCGGTGCCGGAGGTGAGCTAGGACCTCGAGCCGGTATGGCGCGGGCCGCATTTCAGCTTACTCGGGAGCTGTCCTGTCCAGAGCTTCGCGTAGTTGTAACCCCAGCCAGGTGCTTGCGCTGCGCTATCCACCGCATCCAACCACCCAGCACCCCAGGCGTGCCCTCCTCCCCCTCGCCCGCTACAATGCGCGCCTTGCCGTGCCACGCCTGATCGAGAAGAACCGCCATGTCCCTGCCCAAGCACCATCTGGAATTGCTCAGCCCTGCCCGCGATGTCGGTATCGCCCGGGAGGCCATCCTGCATGGGGCCGACGCCATCTACATCGGCGGGCCGAGCTTTGGTGCGCGGCACAATGCCTGCAACGAGGTCAGCGAGATCGCCGAGCTGGTGAAATTCGCCCGCCGCTACCATGCACGGGTGTTCACCACGATCAACACCATCCTGCATGACGACGAGCTGGAGCCGGCGCGCACGCTGATCCACCAGCTGTACGACGCCGGCGTGGACGCGCTGATCGTGCAGGACCTGGGCGTGCTGGAACTGGACATCCCGCCGATCGAGCTGCATGCCAGCACCCAGACCGACATCCGCACCCTGGCGCGGGCCAAGTTTCTCGACCAGGCCGGCTTCTCCCAGCTGGTGCTGGCGCGCGAACTGAATCTGCAGGAGATCTCGGCCATCGCCGCCGAGACCGAGGCGGCCATCGAATTCTTCATCCATGGCGCCCTGTGCGTGGCCTTCTCCGGCCAGTGCAACATCTCTCATGCCCAGACCGGCCGCAGCGCCAACCGGGGCGACTGCTCCCAGGCCTGCCGCCTGCCCTACACCCTGAAAGATGACCAGGGTCGGGTGGTGGCCTTCGAGAAGCACCTGCTGTCGATGAAGGACAACAACCAGAGCGCCAACCTGCGCGCCCTGGTCGAGGCCGGCGTGCGCTCCTTCAAGATCGAGGGGCGCTACAAGGACATGGGCTACGTGAAGAACATCACCGCCTACTACCGCCAGCTGCTCGACGAGATCCTCGAAGACCGCACCGACCTGGCGCGCGCTTCCAGCGGTCGCACGGCGCACTTCTTCGTGCCCGATCCGGACAAGACCTTCCACCGCGGCAGCACCGACTATTTCGTCACCGACCGCAAGGTGGACATCGGCGCCTTCGACTCGCCGACCTTTACCGGTCTGCCGGTGGGCCAGGTGGAAAAGGTCGGCAAGCGCGACTTCATCGCCGTGACCGAGGAGCCGCTGTCCAACGGCGACGGCCTCAACGTGCTGGTCAAGCGCGAGGTGGTGGGCTTTCGCGCCAACGTCGCCGAGCTCAAGGGCGAATTCGAGGAGGACGGCCAGAAGCGCTATCGCTATCGCGTCGAACCCAACGAGATGCCCGAGGGGCTGTTCCGCCTGAGACCCAATCACCCGCTGTCGCGCAACCTGGACCACAACTGGCAGCAGGCCCTGCTCAAGACCAGCGCCGAGCGTCGCATCGGCGTGCGCTGGCAGGTTGAGCTGCGCGAGCAGCGGCTACAGCTGACCGCCACCAGCGAGGAAGGCGTCAGTGTCTCCGTTGCCCTGGACGGTCCCTTCGGTGTGGCCAACAAGCCGGAGCAGGCGCTGGAGGGCCTGCGCGATCTACTGACCCAGCTGGGCACCACCGAATACCACGCCCTGAGCGTGAGCCTGGATGCACCCCAAGCCTTTTTCGTGCCCAATTCGCAGCTCAAGGCGCTGCGCCGCGAGGCCATCGAGCAGCTGACCGCCGCCCGCGTCGCCGCCCACCCGCGCGGCCGCCGCAAGGCCGAGACCAATCCACCGCCGGTATACCCCGAGTCGCACCTGTCCTTTCTCTACAACGTCTACAACCAAAAGGCGCGAGACTTCTATCATCGCCATGGCGTGCAACTGATCGACGCGGCCTACGAGGCCCATGAAGAGCCTGGCGAGGTGCCGGTGATGATCACCAAGCACTGCCTGCGCTTCTCCTTCAACCTCTGCCCCAAGCAGGCCAAGGGCGTCACCGGCGTGCGCACCAAGGTTGCGCCGATGCAACTGGTCCACGGCGACGAGGTGCTGACCCTGAAGTTCGACTGCAAGCCCTGCGAGATGCATGTGGTGGGCAAGATGAAGGGCCACATCCTCGACCTGCCGCTGCCCGGCAGCCAGGCCGCGGCCAAGGCGCTCGCCAGCATCAGCCCGGAAGACCTGCTCAAGACCATCCGCAACAAGCCGACCGGGTACAGTCACTGATCCCCGACTGTCTGACGCCGCCGGCTCGAGTCGCTATCGCTCAGTTGCCGCAGGCGTCTGCCGCGCCAGTCCGTTGTAGGCGTCGAGCATCCGCTCGCACCAGGCCGTAATGGGGTCGTCCTGGGCTAGCAGAGGTTGAGTGCTGACGATCCGCGCCCACTGAAAGGCGCCGAAGACGATGTGATCGGCATAGGCCGGGGCTTCACCCGCCAGGTAGTCCTGCAGGGCCAGGGTGCTGCGCAGGGGCTTGAGGACATCGCGGAAGGCCTGCAACGACGTCTCGCGCTGCCCAGCCAGGGCCTCCAGCGAGACGCCAAATGCCGCTTCGCGGGTTCGCTTGAAATAGTCCTTATCGGCTTCATCCAGCACCGCATGGACGTCGGGCAGGATCAGCCGCGCCAGCGCGGGATGGACACTGTCCGCGACCCATTGGTTGATGAAGCGCGTCGTAGCCTTGAGCGAAGCATCGCCCAGCAGCGAGGGCCGCTCGGGGTATTGGCGATCCAGGTACTCGGCGATGGCCCAGCTGTCGCTTACCCACTGCTCGCCATCCACCAGTACCGGCACCTTGCCCTGCCCGGAAGCGGCTATGGCCTCCTTCTCGTGAAAGCGCCAGGCCACGGTCTCGACCGGCAGCCCCTTGTGCGCCAGCGCCAGCCGTATGCGCCAGCAATAGGGGCTGAAGCGGCAGCTGTCGTCGGCACCGGTCAGTTCGTACAGGCGTAGCGGAAGGGTCATCAGGAGGTTCCTCGTCGTTGTTCATCAGGTCATCCAGGAACGGCAGCCTGCAGGAAAGTTGGTCCACCGCGGCAGCTCATCACACCTTCCTAAGACCACGCCTCAACAGCAAGTGTCCAGGTCGCATGGGATCGCCGCGCTACGGCCAACCGCTCTCCGAAAGGTCTACAGGAGATGCATCACCGCGGAGATCGGACCCTCGAGATAACTGTCATGTCATGGCCTGAGCGCTGACCGCTCCGAGACGGTCTTCAGGCAGCGGACCTGACCTTTCAGGGTATCCGGATAGCATCGTTCAGTGACGTTCGCCGCTCTATCCATTCGCCAGCCCAAGTTATCAAATCGACAGATCATACCCAGCTATTTTCAATTATTTACCAGCAAAGTGACCTATTTCGCCGGGTACTGCCTTGCACAACGCCTCCCTACAATGGCCTCACAACAAGAAAAGCGCCAAGCGCGTGAGGACCGAGCCATGTATCGCGACCACATCGTCAAACCGCGTGCGACAGACAGCCTTCCCTTTATGGCCATGGTAGCCGTCGCAGTCTTTCTCCTGGCCTGCGTCTATGGCGTCGGAGAGGGCGGTCTGGCCCGCCTCATGGGGCCGATCGTGCTCGACCTGGAAGCGCCCATGCTGCGCAATATCGTGGTCTCCGGCACCCTTACCCTTACCCTGATGCTGAACCTGTTCATCCTCGGCCGATTTCCGCTGAAGGCTCAGGTCGTCACCGTCTGGTGCGAGTTGCTGCTGCTGTTCCTGCTGTTCTTCGATACCTTCGATCTGTCCTACAGCTTCATCCTCAGCAAAGTCGGCTTCATGATCACCCAAGGGGTGTTCACCACCGTCTACGTCTCTGCGCTTTCAATCGCCATCGCCTTCGTACTGGCCTTGCTCGGCGCCACCGCGCGCCTTTCGGCCAATGGCTTTGCCGTCGCCATCGCAAGCTTCTACACCTCGTTCTTTCGCGGCGTACCCCTGCTGATCCAGATCTACCTGATCTATCTGGGCATTCCCCAGCTGGGCTATGTCGTGGGCGCGGTGCCGGCGGGCGTGCTGGCGCTGTCACTGTGCTACGGCGCCTACATGACCGAGATCTTTCGCGCCGGAATCAGCAGCATCCCGCGCGGGCAATGGGAGGCCTGCCGGGCAATCGGTCTTACCCCCTTCCAGGCCATGACGCGCGTGATCCTGCCGCAATCGATGCGGCTCATCATTCCGCCGACCGGCAACCAGTTCATCTCGATGCTCAAGGACAGCTCTCTGGTGTCGGTGATCGGGGTCTGGGAGCTGATGTTCCTGGCCCGTACCCAAGGGCGTGCAGAATTCCGCCATCTGGAAATGCTGATCACGGCCGCGGTGCTCTATTGGGTGCTGTCGATCCTGCTCGAAACCGTGCAGGCCCGTCTGGAAAAGCGCTTTGACCGCGCCCACCGCTAACCTGGAGCATCCCATGCATCAGACCTCTGTTTCCTCCAACCTCAACACGGCCGTCTCGGTGCGCGATCTGCAGAAGTGGTACGGCGACTTCCAGGTCCTCAAGGGGATCGACCTGCACATCGCCAGCGGCGAGATCGTCGTGATTTGCGGCCCCTCCGGCTCAGGCAAGTCGACGCTGATCCGCTGCCTGAACCTGCTGGAAGACTTCCAGCGAGGCGAGGTGCGGATCGCGGGTCAGGTGCTGACCCGCGAAGCAGCCAGCGTAGCCAGTATCCGCCGACAGGTCGGCATGGTGTTCCAGCAGTTCAACCTCTTCCCGCACCTGACGGTGTTGGAGAACCTGATGTTGGGGCCCCGCCTGGTCGGCAAGCTCGACCAGGCTGAGGCAAGAAAGATTGCCCTGCAGTATCTGGCGCGGGTGCGGATCGCCAACCAGGCTGACAAGTATCCCGGCCAGCTCTCCGGTGGCCAGCAACAGCGGGTCGCCATCGCCCGGGCGCTATGTATGAAGCCACGCATCATGCTTTTCGACGAACCGACCTCGGCGCTCGACCCGGAGATGGTCAAGGAGGTTCTGGATGTAATGGGCGAACTGGCTCAGGACGGCATCACCATGCTCTGCGTAACCCACGAGATGGGTTTCGCGCGCAAGGTGGCCGACCGGATCATCTTCATGGATCAGGGCCAGATCATTGAAGAGGCCCGTCCGGACGAATTCTTCGATAACCCACGTCAGCCACGGGCACGCGAATTTCTTTCGCAGATCCTCAGTCACTGACCGCAGCCGTTACACCCCTCACGACAACAACAAACGTGTATTCGGAGACATCCTCATGACCCCAGCCGCTCGCCTTCTCACCGCTCTCGCCACCGCTGCCGCCCTGAGTGCCGCCCTGCCCTCCGCCTGGGCCGGCGCGACCCTGGACCGCATTCACCAGACCAAGGTCATGAAGGTGGCTACCGCAGCCAACTGGCCGCCGCAGTCCTTTCTCGGCGAAGACAATCAGTTGCGCGGCTTCGACATCGACGTGGCGACCGAGATCGGGCGACGACTCGGGACCAAGGTGGCCTTCGTGACCCCCGAGTACGGCATCATCACCGCGGGTCGCTGGGCCAATCGTTGGGATCTCTCCGTCGGCTCCATGACGCCGACAACCGCCCGGGCGCGGGTACTCGATTTCCCCGCCGTCTACTACTACACGCCCTATGTGTTCGCAGTGCACAAGGATGCAGCCAAGACGACGCTCTCCGAGTTGAATGGCAAGAAGATCGGGGTTGAGGCTGGTACCACTTCAGAGGACTACATCAACAGGCGTCTGAAAATCGATGCCACCGATGTACCCGCGTTCACCTACGAGGTGGAGCCTGGCGAAGTCCTGACCTATGGCGACAGCATGGGTCCGCTCGACGACCTGCGCATGGGCAACGGCACCCGACTGGACGCCACCCTGTCTGCGCTGCCGACCGTACTGGGCGCTATCAAGGCGGGTTACCCCATCACCGCCGTGTCGGGCAAACCGGCCTACTACGAACCCCTTGCCATTGCAGTCGACAAGGGCGACGAAGCCTTCAACGCCGAGCTGACCAAGGCCGTTACCGACATGAAAGCGGACGGCACGCTCAAGCAACTCTCGCAAAAATGGTATGGCACTGATCTCACTCTGATTCAGTAACCACCGCTCCAGACGCCCGTACCCGCCAAGCGGCGGGTGCGAGGACCACTGCTGCCCGAAAAAGGACATCCACTGATGGCTGCCTACAGCAACAACTACTACACCGGAACCATGCGTGCGACCACGCAACGCGCGCCTTTGCTAGGCAATGTGGTGGCGGACGTCTGCATCATTGGCGGCGGCCTGGCCGGTTTGAGTACGGCCCAGGAGCTGTCGGCACGTGGCCGTTCGGTGGTCTTGCTGGAAGCGAATCGCGTGGCTTGGGGAGCTTCCGGCCGCAATGGCGGATTCGTGCTGCAGGGCTGGTCGGAAGGCCTGTCCGCAATCGAACGGCGCTGCGGTCGTCAGACAGCAGCTGCCTTGTTCAGGCTGTCGCTGGAAGGTGTCGACATCGTCCGTGACACCATCGCCCGCCACCAGTTGCCCGGGTGTGCACCCACGCCCGGCAAGCTCAGCGTGGTGCGCTACGAGGATGGCATCAATCTGCAACGGATCCGCGATCGCATGGCGCAGGATTTCGACTTCGAATTGGAGTATCTGGACACTCAGCAGATCCGTGAGCGTCTGAAGACGGATCGTTATTTTCAGGCGCTGCGCGACACCCATGGCTTTCACTTCCACCCCTTGAACTACTGCCTGGGCCTGGCAGAGTTATTCGAGTCCGGCGGCGGCGTGATCCACGAGCGCACAGCAATGCGCGAGGTAGTGACCCAGGCGGATCGGCACAGGGTCATGACCGACCAGGGTTCGGTAACCTGTCACGACGTGGTCTACTGCTGCGGAGGCTACGGCGGCGCCGAGTTCGGACGACTCCGCCGCGCCTTCCTGCCGATCGCCACCTATGTGGTGCTGACCGAGCCCCTGGGCGAGCGGCTCGGGAGCGCCGTGACCACCACGGATGCGGTCGGTGACAATCGCCGCGCCTCGGACTACTACCGCATCGTCGAAGGCGATCGTCTGCTTTGGGGCGGTCACATCACCACTCACAACCTGCAGGACGAGCAGCGGCTGGGGCAGTTACTCACCCGCGATATTCTCGCTGTCTATCCCCAGCTGCAGGGCCTAAAAATTGCCAAGGCCTGGTCCGGACTGATGGGTTATGCGCGCCACAAGATGCCGCACATCGGTCGCCTGGCACCAGGGGTATGGACCTGTACTTCATTTGGGGGCCATGGTATGAACACCGCACCGATCGGAGGCCGCGTCATAGCGGAAGCCATCTGTGGGGAGACGGATCGTTATCGGCTGTTCTCCGCCTATGGCCTCGAATGGAACGGCGGTCCCGTCGGGCCAGCGGCTGCGCAGACCGTCTATGCCTATCTCAAGCTGATGGATAAATTCCAGGAAGCCCGGGCGCACGGACACCGCTGAGCCGAGGAAAAGTCATGGATGCACGCAACACCGGAGCGCTGTTTCAACTGACGGAGAAGGATCGGCAGCTATTGGCTCTGTTGCAGGCCAATGCCCGCGAGCCCACCGCGGCCCTGGCGCGCAAGCTTGGCGTCTCGCGCTCTGCCGTACAGGAGCGGATCACCCGCCTGGAACGGGCCGGCGTGATCACCGGCTACAGCGTTCGCATTGATCAGGATCGCCTGCAGCAGGTGATCAACTGCTTCACCATGACCTCCTGTACCAACAAGAGCTACACCGATGTCATGACGCACCTGCGCAACATGGAAGCGGTACAGGCAGTGTATGCCGTGTCGGGTGAATCGGACTTCATTATCCACCTCGCCACCCACACGCTTGGCGAGCTGAATGCGGAGCTCACCCGCATCAACATGATCAAGGGTGTCGCCCACACGGCTTCGCACATCGTGATGGAAACGAAGTTCAGCCGGAAACTGACGATCTGAGCGGGCGTTATCACGCTCGCTCAGGCCACGTCGAACACCGGAGCGACCCCACTGCATCCAGGCAGAAGTAGCGACTCTCCTTTCTTCAGATCTCCTGATACCTGCCCATGCCCCCTTGACGCCCTCGACCATCTTCGCCACTATCCAAATTCATATAGATAACTATAACTATGGATGACCAGATGACTGCAGTCGACGCTCGTCTGCCGCTGTACCAGCGGCTACGTGATGACCTCGCCACCGCCATCGCTCGGCAGCAGTGGCGACCGGGTGAAGCCATTCCTACCGAAGCCGTCTTGTGCGATCGCTATGCGGTGTCACCCGGCACGGTGCGCAAGGCACTGGATCTGCTGGTAGACGAAGGCGTTCTGGAACGTTTCCAAGGCCGCGGCACCTTCGTTCGCCGGCCGCAATTCGATCACTCGCTGTTTCGCTTCTTCCGCTTCGAAGATGCCAACGGCGAACGCGTGGTACCGGACAGCCATATCCTGCTGAGAGAGCAGCGCCAGGCCCCGGCGGACGTGGCCAAGGCGCTCCAGCTGGCCGAGGCAGCGCGGTCATCTACCTGCACCGCCTGCGCCTGATCGCCGGGCGCGCGGTGCTCGAGGAACATATCTGGCTGGATGCCACTCGTTTTGGCGCCCTGCTCGACATCCCGCTGGAGGCCTTCGGCCCCCTGCTCTACCCCCTCTATGAACAGCACTGTGGCGAAGCCGTGGCTCGCGCCGAGGAACAGCTCAGCGTCACCCAGGGCGCGGCCGACAGCGAGCGTCTGCTGCAACTCCCGGCGGGCCAACCGCTGGTGCAGATCGAGCGACTCGCGCTGGGCTACGACGGCCGCCCGCTGGAATGGCGGCGCTCCCGTGGCGACGCCCTGACCTTCCGTTACCGCACCGACATCCGCTAGCTGCCACTCCAAAAACAAGAGGCACCCTCATCATGTTCAACTGGTACAAAGACGTCTCGCGCGGTGAGCGCAAAACTTTCTGGGCCTGCTTTGGCGGCTGGGCGGTGGATGCCTTGGAGGTCCAGATGTTTGGCCTGGCCATTCCGGCATTGCTGGTGGCCCTGTCGATGACCAAGGCCGATGCCGGCCTCATCTCCGGGATCACCTTGGTCACCACGGCCGTGGGTGGCTGGCTCGCCGGCAGCCTGTCCGATCGCTTCGGTCGGGTGCGGGTCCTGCAATGGACCATCCTCTGGTTCTCCGGCTTTACCGCCCTGTCGGCCTTCGTCGATGGCTATTACTCGCTGCTGGTGGTCAAGGCCCTGCAGGGCTTCGGCATCGGCGGTGAATGGGCAGCTGGCGCCGTACTCATGGCCGAGACCATTCGCGCCGAACACCGCGGCAAGGTCATGGCGACGGTGCAGAGCGCCTGGGCCGTGGGCTGGGCCGGTGCGGTGCTGCTGTTCACCCTGATCTACAGTTTCCTGCCGCAGGACTATGCCTGGCGGGTGATGTTCGCCCTCGGCCTGCTGCCAGCCCTGCTGATCCTCTATGTGCGCCGCTCCATCCCCGAGCCCGAAGCCTTCCAGCGCACCGCCAAGAGCCGTTCCGATGCCGGTTTCTGGAGTGCCCTGCTCGGCATCTTCAAGCCGCAATACCTGCGCGTGACCCTGCTCGGCGGCCTGCTCGGCCTGGGTGCCCACGGCGGCTACCACGCGGTGATGACCTGGCTGCCGACCTTTCTCAAGACCGAACGGCAGCTGTCGGTACTGAGCTCGGGTGGCTACCTGGCGGTCATCATCTTCGCCTTCTGGTGCGGCTGCATCGCCAGCTCGGTGCTGATCGACCGCATCGGCCGCCGCTACAACGTCGCCCTCTTCGCCTTCTGCTGCGTGCTCACGGTGCAGGCCTATGTGAGCCTGCCGCTGACCAATACGCAGATGCTGTTCCTCGGCTTTCCGCTGGGCTTCTTTGCCGCCGGTATTCCGGCCAGCCTGGGTGCCTTGTTCAACGAACTCTATCCCAGCGAGATCCGTGGCGCCGGCGTGGGTTTCTGCTACAACTTCGGACGGGTACTCTCCGCGGTCTTCCCCTTTCTGGTGGGCCATATGAGCGCGTCCATGTCGCTGGGATCGGCGATCGGCATCGATGCCGGTATCGCCTACGGCATCGCCTTGATCGCCGTCCTGGCACTGCCGGAAACCCGCGGCCGAGATCTGCAGCGTCTCTCGGATGTCGATCAGACGCCGACACCTTCTCACCAGGATGCCTCTGCACCGGTTCGCCACTAGGCAGCCGGTCCATCCCCAGCCAAGAGTTGCCATGATCCGTTCGGAAATTGATCCCGTCACCGGCGTCGACAGCCACGCCCATGTGTTCCATCGCGGCCAGACGCTGGCGGCAGAACGCCGCTACAGCCCCGACTACGATGCGCCTCTCAGCCGCTACCTGACGCATCTGGATGAAGTGGGGCTGTCCCATGGCGTCCTGGTGCAACCAAGCTTTCTCGGCACCGACAATAGCCTGCTGCTCGATTGCCTGGCCCAGGCACCCAGGCGCTTGCGCGGCGTGGTGGTGGTCGAGCCCGAGGTGTCAACAGACGCCCTGGCAGCCTTGATCTGCCAGGGCATCTGCGGCGTTCGACTCAACCTCATGGGGCAGCCGCTGCCCGATCTTGCAGCGCCTCCCTGGCGACCCTTCCTGCAGCGGCTGGCAGAGCACGGCCTGCATCTGGAGCTGCATCGACATGCTGGCGATCTGCTGGCGCTGCTTGGTCCGGCGCTGGAGGCTGGGGTGACCGTAGTGGTCGATCACTTTGGGCGTCCCGATCCGGATCTGGGTGACCGCGACCCCGCCATCATGGAACTCTGCCGCTGGGCCGACCGGGGTGGCGCGCTGTGGTTCAAGCTGTCGGCGCCCTATCGCAACGCACCCAAGGACAGCCCAAGCGCGCTGATCAGGCAGCGTGCGCAGGCCACCGCCGAGTGCCTGCTGGCCGCTTTCGGGCCGGACCATTTCGTCTGGGGCAGCGACTGGCCGCATACCCAGCACGAGCGCCAGACCAGCTTCCTGCAGGAATACGACGCGATGCCGCACTGGCTGCCTGCGGGGTATCGTCAGCGGATTCTGGTGAACAATCCGGCCCGGCTGTTTGGGCTCGGCGATCCGCGGCGGTAGTCGGAGTCGGCGCCTGCAAGCGGGTACCGCTCCGGGGGCATCACGCCTGGCCGCCCCTGAACCTCGCCTCCTCTGCGCGAGCCACGAGGGCGCTGGCAAATGTCGACACGTCACTGCCACCTCTCAAATCAGCTACAGTCCAGCGAGTCCCGTTCAGCCGTCGCGAAAAAAAAGGCACCGGGCTAGCCGCGCCTAGCCGGGCGCGCAACTTTCAGATCAAGCCAGGAGCTGGGCATGCAGCAAGACAACGATCAGCAGGACTACCTCAGCTCGCTGGAAGCGCTGGAAAGTCTCTACGGCCAGGTCGCGGCACCCTCGATCCTCAAGGAAACCGATCACATCCACCCCGTCTACCATCCCTTCATCGAAGCCGCGTCCTTCGTGGTCCTGGCCTCCTCGGGGCCCCAGGGACTGGATGCCTCGCCGCGCGGCGATGCGCCGGGCTTCGTGCATGTCCAGGATGCCAGGACGCTTTACCTGCCGGACCGCCGGGGCAACAACCGCCTGGATACGCTGCGCAATGTCCTCCAGGATCCTCGGGTGGCGCTGCTGTTCCTGATCCCCGGCATCGGCGAAACCCTGCGCATCAATGGCACCGCCCGGATAGCGGTCGATCCGGCCTTGCTGGCCCGCTTCGAGGTCAAGGGTCAGCGCCCACGGACCGTACTGGAAGTCACGGTCACCAACGTCTACTTTCAGTGCAGCCGCGCGGTGATCCGGGCCGGCCTGTGGGATCCCGCCAAGCACCTGGCACGCAGCGCGCTGCCTTCTCCCGGCACCATCCTCAAGCAGCTCTGCCCGACGCAGGTGGACGGCGACGCCTACGACCAGGCCCTGCCGCAGCGTATCGCCAGCACGCTCTACTAGGGCTGCCCGGCCCTGCCTCCAGCCCCCATCAAGGACCCGCCATGACCTTCACGGATATCCTCGTTCCCACCTATACCAATCTGCTCGGCGCCCTGTCGGCCTGGCTAGGCAAGGCCGAGGCCCAACGGCCGGACGGTGCCGCCGAGGCCCTGCTGCTCGCCCGCCTGGCGCCCGACATGTTCCCGCTCGCCACCCAGATCCGCTTCGCCTGCGTTCAGGCCCAGGAAGGCATGTTGCGCCTGCACGACCAGGCCTTTCCGCCCGAACTGACAGCGCTGCTCAACGAAGGCCGCAACGCCGCCGAACAACCGGGCACCCTCGTCCAGGCGCAGGCCCGCATCCGCGAAACCCTGGACCGGGTACAGGCCATCGCAGGCGAAGGGTCGCCCATCAAGGAGAGCGCGCCTGTCGCTCACGAACTGCCCCAGGGCCTGGTTTTCGACTTCACCGCCGAACAGTACGTCCGCGACTGGGCGCTGCCGCAGTTCTACTTTCACGTGATGACCGCCTACGCCATCCTCCGCGCCCAGGGCGTCGAGCTGGGCAAGGCCGACTATGTCGCCCATGTACTGCCCTTCCTGAGACCCGGGGCGTCGTCCTAGTTGCCAGGCGGCCAGATGTCGACCAGCGTCCTACAGGCCAGAGAAAGGACGCTGATACCTGGTGGTCTGCTGGACGTCTTGCATGACGCCGACCAACTAACGATGTGCAATTTGAAAGCGCTGGTAACGGCGCGTGGGTGATTCAATCTTGCCAATTGCCGCAGACGTTTCCGCGAATAGCGCTTAAGGCACCTGCCAACTCTTGCGACTTAGTCGAGCTTTAACTGGCTCCAGCTACTTACCCTCAGACTAAACAAAGCGCCTATATCGATCGGTATTGCAACCGTCACGCTTGTCACGCCCAACTCTTAAGATCAGATGCTAGATAAGCCTATCTCGATAAGAAAACGCCTGTACGCCCATCCCTGACCCCGCGCCCTGACAAGCTTTCAGGCTCTCCGGGCATGGACGCGCCAGTTTGTTCTCGACCGCCTTAAAACGTTGCATGGATATCGCGAAAATCTTTATCGGGATATACCAGCATTATCTCGATAAGTTAAAGTAATTCATTGATGCGGCATTAGGCCACTATAAATTTATTTAAGCCCGATCCGAAAGCCTGCCTATTGACGTCACTATTCCGTCGTCAGTCCTGGCTAGTCGCGAACACTAGCCTTCCTAAGCAGGAGCTTTCAGATGTACAAGAATTTCCGGATTGGCACCCGCCTTATCACGTCCTTTATCGCGGTAGCCTCTATCAGCCTGTTGGTGGGGTTGGCGGGCCTGAGCAACAGCAGTCAGATCAACGATCTGGCGACTCAGCTCTATCAGAACGAGTTGCTCGGGCTGTCCTACATCAAGGAGGCCAATCTGAATCTGGTCTTTATCGGCCGCGCGCGCAGCAACTACCTATTGGCCATCAGTGAAGAGGATCGCAATCGCGCCCAGGCGGAGGTCAAGCTGGGCCTTGCCAACGTCAGAGACAATCTCGCCAAGGCCCGACCGCTGTTCAGTAGCGAGGCCTCGGCGACCAACTTCCGGCAGATCGACGAACTGCTCGGCAGCTACGCCTCGCAGTTGGACCAGGCGATGACGATCGCGGGCACTAGGGCGCTACGTGACGCCGACCCGGAACTGGACAACCAACTGGCTAGCGTCCGCCGTTATGGCGATCAGGTCGGCGTGTTGATGACCGAACTGTCCAGGCGCAAGGAGCAGAACGCCAGCGACGCCAATGACCTCACCGACCAGATCTATGCGCGCAGCCGGGTCATGCTGATCGGCATCATCGCGGGGGGTGTGGCCTTTGGCATCCTGCTGGGCTTCCTCATGAGTCGCAGCATCACCCGGCCCCTGCGCGCCGCGGTCGAGATCGCCGATCGCCTGGCCGCCGGCGACCTCACCCAGCCCATCGACGCCGAGGGCCGTGACGAGACCGC
Source organism: Pseudomonas sp. PGPPP4 (assembly GCF_002256045.1). Taxonomy (NCBI): domain Bacteria; kingdom Pseudomonadati; phylum Pseudomonadota; class Gammaproteobacteria; order Pseudomonadales; family Pseudomonadaceae; genus Pseudomonas; species Pseudomonas sp. PGPPP4. Next base: position 258,630 of record NZ_NKID01000002.1, on the reverse strand, counting down.
CGCCCTGCTGCGCGCCATGGACGGCATGAACCAGCGCCTGTCACAGATCATCAGCGATGTCCGCAGCGCCTCCGATGGGCTGGCCAGCGCCTCGGAAGAGATCTCCGCCACTGCCCAGAGCATCAGCCAGGCCAGCACCGAGCAGGCCGCCTCCGTCGAGGAGACCAGCGCCAGCGTCGAGCAGATGTCGGCCTCCATCGCCCAGAACACCGAGAACGCCAAGGTCACCGACGGCATGGCCGGCAAGGCCAATCGCGAGGCCAACGAAGGCGGCCAGGCCGTCAGGGACACCCTGGTGGCGATGAAGACCATCGCGGCCAAGATCAGCATCATCGACGACATCGCCTACCAGACCAACCTGCTGGCCCTCAACGCCGCCATCGAGGCGGCGCGAGCCGGCGAGCATGGCAAGGGCTTCGCCGTGGTGGCGTCCGAGGTGCGCAAGCTGGCGGAGCGCAGCCAAGTTGCCGCCCAGGAGATCAGCCACGTCGCCCAAGGCAGCGTGGCCCTGGCCGAGCGCGCCGGCTCGCTGCTGGATGAGATGGTGCCCTCCATCAGCAAGACCTCCGACCTGGTGCAGGAGATCACCGCCGCCTCGGAAGAACAGACCTCCGGCGTCGAGCAGATCAACAGCGCCATGCTGCAGCTCAGCCAGGTCACCCAGCAGAACGCCTCGGCCTCCGAGGAACTGGCCGCCACCGCCGAAGAGATGAGCAGCCAGGCCGAATTGCTCCAGCAACTGATGGAGTTCTTCACCCTGAACAGCACCTTGACCGGCCAAGACCTGCCGCGCCCCGCTACCAAGCGCTCGGGGCCGGGACTGGCCAAGCGGGCGGCCGCTCTCGTCGACAACTCGCGGCAGGCCAGCCAAGGCGGCATCCCGGTCGGCTATGCCCGTTTCGAAGAGCCGGCCTGAGACCGATCCGGCAATGCGGTCCCCTTCGGCAGGGGTGCCACCCCAGGGTGAGCACCTCTGCCTGCAAGACAGCGGATGGAGGCTCGCCAGGATCCCTGGCCGCGCTGTCTGCTGGAAAGCCTCAGCGGCTTACGCCGAGAAAGGCTTTGAGCTCGAGCACGATAGCCGTGACCTCTTCCTTATCGGTGAAGCCGATCCGCGGCCAGTCATAGCGACTGTCACGTTCGGTGGGGTGGCCGCTGTCGACTTTCAGCTGCCTGAAGAAGTGTCGGGTTTCGACGATCCCCCGGCCTGCGCGCCTGGCATGGGATTCGATCTCGAAGGCGATCTCGCCCAGATTGCCGGCGGCCAATCCGGCGACCGGCCGATACAGGAAGATCTGACCTCGCTCGGCCTTCACACATCTAAAACCATGCCCGCTTTCCATCTCGTACAAGGCGCCATAGATGTCCGTTAGCAATCTTCTGGCCGTCTCGAACACATAGGTATCCATCTCTCCCGCTCCCAGTCTTCGGCACACCCTCACCGCAACAACTGCTTGAGCGCAGATGAATAGGAAACCCTAGCAGCCGCCCAGGAATTAATTCCTTCCGGAAACATCCCTTCACAGTTGCGGGATAGCGTTGAAGGGGAACGCCACTTCGTGCTGGCCCTGATCACGGGATTCTCAGCGTTTCCTGGGGGAAGGAAGCGATTCTTCGAAAGACGCGGGAATGCGCTGCAGCAACTCCAGGACCCGGTGCAGTCACTCGGCGGGTAGCGGCAGGTATTAATGACGAAACAACGTGTCGGCGGGCCATCGAACAGGCCCGCGCCGGCGGCAAGGGCTGACGCTAGCCCTTGAAACCCTTGCCCACCAGATAGACCTCGCGCGAGCGGGGACGCGAGGCTTCGGGCTTGCGGATCGACACCTTCTCGAAGGAGGTGCGTACGTCTTTCAGGAAGACATCGGAGCCTTCGCCCTGGAAGACCTTGACCACGTAGTTGCCGCCGGGCTTGAGCACCTGGCGCACCATGTCGAGGGTCAGTTCCACCAGGTACATGGCGGCGGCCTGGTCGGCGGCCGCGACCCCGCTGATGTTGGGCGCGATGTCGGAGACGATCAGGTCGGGCTGGCGGCCATCGAGCACGCCGAGGATCTTCTGGAAGACGGCATCGTCGGTGAAGTCGCCCTGGACGAAGTCGACGTTGTCGAGGGCTCCCATCGGCAGGATGTCGGTGGCCACCACGCGGCCCTTGTCGCCCACGATGCCGCCGGCCACCTGCGACCAGCCGCCGGGCGCGGAGCCCAGGTCCATGACCAGCATGCCGGGACGGATCAGCTTGTCCTTCTCGTTGAGCTCGATCAGCTTGTAGCTGGAGCGCGAGCGCAGGCCGTCTTTCTGAGCGCGTTTGACGTAGGGATCGTTGACGTGTTCATCCAGCCAGCGACGGCTGCTTTTGGATCTTTTCATGTTGGAGCTACCACGGGAAAGCGGGTGAGAAGCGGACGCGCGCCAGGTCTGGCCGGCCGCAAAGTGGCGGCGATTATAAGCCGATAACGCCCGGGGACGAATCGGGGATCGCCCAAGCGACCGCCAGGCCGCCCAGTGGAGCGCCCATCGTCCCGGCCTGACAGCGCTGGAGCCGCCGGGTACAATCGCCGCCCTACCCCTCCTCGTCCCTTCCTTTGCCGGAGTCACCGGCCAGGATTATTGTCATGATTCGCATCAACGAACTGTCTCTGCCGCTTGACCACACCCCCGCCGAGCTGCGCCAGGCCATCCTGGAACGCCTGAAGCTGGGCGACGCCGACCTCCTCGATTTCACCGTGTTCAAGCGCAGCTACGATGCGCGCAAGAAGAACAGCGTCATCCTGTTCATCTACATCATCGACCTGGAAGTGCGCGACGAGGCGGCGGTGCTGGCGCGCTTCGCCAATGACCTGCACGTGCGTCCGGCGCCGGACACCGGCTACTACCCGGTCGGCCAGGCGCCGGCCAACCTGACCGAGCGCCCGCTGGTGGTGGGGTTCGGTCCCTGCGGCCTGTTCGCCGCCCTGCTGCTGGCCCAGATGGGCTTCAAGCCCATCGTGCTGGAGCGCGGCAAGGACGTGCGCAGCCGCACCAAGGACACCTGGGCGCTGTGGCGCAAGAAGGTGCTGAGCCCCGAATCCAACGTGCAATTCGGCGAAGGCGGTGCGGGGCTGTTTTCCGACGGCAAGCTCTACAGCCAGATCAAGGATCCGAAGTTCTACGCCCGCAAGGTGATGCACGAATTCGTCCGCGCCGGCGCGCCGGAAGAGATCCTCTACGTCAGCAAGCCGCACATCGGCACCTTCCGCCTGACCGGCGTGGTCGCCGCCATGCGCGAAGAGATCATCGCACTCGGCGGCGAAGTCCGCTTCGAGAGCAAGGTCACCGATCTGGTGATCAACGACGGCCAGCTCGAAGGCGTGGTGCTCGCCAGTGGCGAGACCCTGCACAGCCGCCATGTGGTGCTCGCCCTGGGCCACAGCTCGCGCGACACCTTCCGCATGCTGCACCGCCAGGGCGTGTACATCGAAGCCAAGCCGTTCGCCGTCGGCTTCCGCATCGAACACCCCCAGGGCATGATCGACCAGGCCCGCCTGGGCAAGTACGCCGGCCACCCGGAACTCGGCGCCGCCGACTACAAGCTGGTCCATCACGCCAGGAACGGCCGCGCCGTCTACAGCTTCTGCATGTGCCCGGGCGGCACCGTGGTGGCCGCCACCTCCGAGCCGGGCCGGGTGGTCACCAACGGCATGAGCCAGTACTCGCGCAACGAGCGCAATGCCAACTCCGGCATCGTGGTGGGCATCAATCCCGAGCAGGATTTCCCCGGCGATCCGCTGGCCGGCGTCGAGTTGCAGGAGCGCCTGGAATCGCGCGCCTACGAACTGGGCGGCAGCGACTATTGCGCGCCCGGCCAACTGGTCGGCGACTTCATTCGCGGCGTGCCCTCCACCGAATTCGGTGAAGTCGAGCCCTCCTACAAGCCCGGCGTGCGCCTGGGCGATCTGGCGCCGTCGCTGCCCGCCTATGCCATCGAGGCCATCCGCGAAGCCCTGCCCGCCTTCGGCAAGCAGATCCGCGGTTTCGACCGCCATGACGCCATCCTGACCGGCATCGAGACCCGCACCTCTTCGCCAGTGCGCATCACCCGCGACAACGACAGCCTGCAGAGTTTGAATCTGCGCGGCCTGTATCCAGCCGGGGAAGGCGCCGGCTACGCCGGCGGCATCCTGTCCGCCGGCGTGGACGGCATCAAGGTCGCCGAGGCCCTGGCCAAGGCGATGCTCGCGGAAGGCGACGCCCAGGACGCGCCGCTGGTTCGGGCCGCGGGTTGATGAAGCTCGACGACATCAAGAAGCTCCACCAGAAGAAGTACCGCGCCGAATTCGGCCACTTCCTGGTGGAGGGCGAGCACCTGGCGCTGGAACTGCAAAAGGCCGCGCTGCAGCATCCCCCGCTGCAGCGCGCCGAACTCTATGTGACGGGCGCCTACGAACACTGGCAGAGTCCGTTCCGCACGCACCTGATCAGCGACCGCCAGATGGCGCAGCTCGCCGACACCAAGACCCCGCAGGGCATCCTTGCGGTGGTGCCCATGCCCCGGGAGCCCGTGGCAGCAGCGGTCGAGGGCGAGCGCGCCGTCTACCTGCACGAGATCCAGGATCCGGGCAACCTGGGCACCATCCTGCGCACCCTGGCCTGGTTCGGGCGCTTTCGCTGCCTGCTCAGCCCGGGCAGCGTCGACCCCTACAACCCCAAGGTGGTCCGCGCCAGCATGGGCGCCATCTTCCACACCCCGCTGGAGCTCGACATCGAACTCGACGGGCTACAGGAGCGCTTCCCCCGCCTCGCCTGCCTGGACATGCAGGGTACGCCCGTGCAGTCCGCTGACTTCGCAGCCTTCGACTGCTACCTGTTCGGCAACGAAGCCCGCGGCGTTCCGCGCGAGCAACTGGCGGCGCTGAACGCCCAGCCCTTCACCATCGGCGGTTCGGGCGCCATCGAGTCCCTGAATCTGGCGGCCACGGTGAACATGTGCGCCTATGAGTTGAGTCGCTAGCGCCGGCGCACGCCGCGTGGTGGCCGTTCCAGAGGGCGGTGTGGCGCCTCCCCGGCGAGGGAGAGGCCGTCCCGCCCGCGCTCATGACTCAGTAAGCCTCTCGCCGGGGACTCACCGGCAATCCCCTGACCAGATCACGGGCACTAGAGGTCCTCCTCCTGCCCCTCCCCCTTTCGCGACTCGTCGTAGACCCGTTGCGCCTCTTCCATGGCGGCGCCATGGGCCAGGGCCCAGCCATAGAGCGCGGCGAAGGGTTCGCGCAGCGAGCTACCAAGCGGGGTGATGGTGTATTCGACGCCGATCGGCTGCGTCGGCAGGACCTTGCGACTGATCAGGCCGTTGCGCTCGAGCCGCTTCAAGGCCTCGGAAAGGGATTTGTGGGTGATGCCATGGAGGCGGCGTTTGAGGTCGTTGAAGCGCGCCGGCTGCGTGCACAGGACGCTCAGGATCAGCACGGCCCACTTGTTGCCGATGTGTTCGAGGATGGGACGCGTCGCGCTGACGTCGAGCGGGAGTTCGAGCTCGTTGCTGGACATGGGTATCCGCCTGGATATCTAGGCACCCGCAGGTGCGTTCTTGCCATCAGATATACGAATGATACCGTACTCCTGGATAGCCACAGCAATCGGGTGAGGATCCATGAGCACACTTTCAGCAAAAGTCGCCGTCGTGATCGGCGGTCATGGCGGGATCGGTGGGGCCATCGCGGAACGCTTCGCGACCGAGGGCGCCACGGTCTACGCCAGCAGTCGACGCACCCAGGCCCGCGACGGCGAACGCGGCGCGGGCAGGTTGCTCGAGCGCAGCCTCGATGCGTCCGATGTGACGGCCCTTGCCGCCTTCTTCGACAGCGTGCAGCGCGAAGCCGGGCGGGTGGATGTGCTGGTGGTGAACGCCGGCCTCTCGGAGTTCGCCCCGCTCGAGGCCATCAGCGAGGAGCACTTCGACCGGACCTTCGCGCTCAACGTACGCGCCCTGCTCTTCGCCACCCAGGCGGCCACGGCGATCATGCCCACTGGCGGCGCCATCGTCTTGATCGGCTCCATCGCCGCGGCGATCGGCACCCCGGGCTATGGCGTCTATGGGGCGAGCAAGGCGGCGGTACGCGCCTTCGCGCGGACCTGGGCCAATGAACTGGCGCCCCGCAACATCCGCGTCAACGTCGTCGCACCGGGCCCCACGGACACCGCCATGATGGCGGCGACCTCGGCGGAGGTAAGAGAGCGGCTGAACAGACCGATCCCGCTCGGCCGGATGGCACGCGTCGAGGAAGTGGCCTCAGCCGCGCTCTTTCTCGCCAGCGACCAGAGCAGCTTCATCACCGGCGCCGAGTTGCCGGTCGACGGTGGCATGGCGCAGGTCTGACCGGCGTCTCGCGCCTGGACGATCCGGACGCGCTCCACGGGATGGTCAGTTTTCGAGAACGTCAGGTCTTGCCATCGAAGATGTCGATGAACATCTGCTTGTGGGCCGCGTAGTAGTCGGCCATCACCTGGTCGGAGCAGCTGTCACGCGCCTGCAGCATCAGCTGCTGCAGGTCGCCGGCCGGCAGGTGGTAATGGCCGAAAAAGGTGGCGATCTTTGGATACTCGCCGTCGGTGCGTCGCCGGTGGCTACGGGAGTGCCTCCGATCTGCTCAGGGTGGACCCGATGGCTGCCTGCTTGGCCCAGGCATCGGCGCCTGGACCTTCCACTAGCGCCATCCCGAGATTCGCCAGGCTCAGGCGGGACACGGTATGACTGGAAATCTGTGCAGAGAAATTCAGCCACAACGTGGAAATCCCCCGCCCCTGCCGCCACTCGTCGAAAGGTAGCGGAATCGTCTTAATGTTTATTGCGATACCAAAACAATGTGGACATAGTGGCCAGGCGCTATCGCCCAGACAAGAACCTGAGACCCGCCATGCATCCTGATCTCCACAGCCACGCCCGGGAGGCGCTGCTCGGCCTCCATCGTCAGCTCCAGGAAAATGCCAGGCGGCTGGGCAAGGTCGATTGCGAGGATCCGGACGTGCAGGCTGTCCTCCAGGCCGTGCAGGATCTCAACGAGCGAGTTGCCGATATGGTGGCCGAGACGGCATTGCTGGCGCCGTTGCAACTGGGGTTGGCCGCAGAAACGGCGCCTACCGGAAGCTTGGATCAAGGCTGACGCCACGCCTACGCCGGATCGACTGATTGCGGCCGCCTCACCAAAGCGGGCCAATGCCCGGCGTGGGCACCTATGGCCCGCTACCCTTCAGCCTCACCCGGCTGGCGCCGCTGGAAGGCGCGTGCCCATTCGAGCAGGGCATTTTCATCGTCGGTACGATCGTCCACCCCACACTCTTCCAGCACCGTGATGACCCGGCGCATGAAGCCCTGATCGAGGCGGGCCTGGTCCATGACCCGGTTCAGGTCCAGCGGACTGGTCAGGGTGAGGCGAGGTGGAAATTCGGTGTCGTCGATGCCCATGGTGGTCTTACCTGAAAGCACTGCTGTCGATTGCCGACTGGCTTATTGCCATCATCTTTCGTGACGGCCTGATGAATACATCAGTTATCGCATGAACTGTCCATATTGATGACTGAGCGGCACTTGGGCAGGGGAATCGCCGGTGGCCGCTCGCCAAACACGCCCGCTCCAAGACCCGCGCATCAGTCCGGCCGCGGCGGTGACGCCGCTGGACCAGAGGCGCGGCCAGGGCTGGCCTTACCCCTTTCCGCCAGGCACAATCCAATAGTCATACGATGACCGACAAGACCGGCCGTCTTGTGACGCCTGCTACGCCCCCTTTCCGACAACTACAACAAAAGGATCCGCGCATGAAAAAGCTGAAATTGGCGGTAGGTTTCCTGTGTCTGTTCAGCGGCTATGTCGCCGCGGCCACTGGTGATGAAGGCGATGTCGCCACTGCGGTCGACAAGCTGACCCAAGCCATGGGGCACAAGGATATTGCGCAACTCGATGCCCTGACCGCGGACAACCTGACCTATGGCCATTCGAGCGGCAACATTCAGGACAAGAAGGCCTTCATCGCCGACATCGAGACGGGCAAAAGCGCCTTCAACGAGCTGAAGATGCTCAACCAGAAGATCACGCTGTCCGGCGACGTCGCCCTGGTGCGCAACCACTTTTCCGCCCAGGCCGTGAACAGCGGAAAGGTCGTGCCCACCGAAATCGAGAACTTCCAGATCTGGCAGAAGCAGAACGGCCACTGGCTGCTGATCGGTCGCCAGGCCTTTCGCTTCTGATAGCCCCGGGCAGTCACTGAACGTCGCCCAGGCCTCGGGCGCGTACCCTACGCCTTAGTTCCAGCCAAGCCGTAGGGTGCGGCGATGACCAGACGGCAAGGTCCCTGCTCCGCGCCGCCGGGTGGAGTGCGGATCACCGGCCCGACTTGGCTTCCCGCCTGCATCGTCTACCCTTAAGGAATCCATCATCCTTTCCGGGGCATGATGGGTTCCAGGACGCTGGAGGCATCATGGACCTGATCATTCGACACTTCGAAGGCCAGCCCTTCGTCAGCAACCCCTATGTACCGGGCACCTCGCTTCGCCAGGATCTGTTCGAGCGGCAATTCACCATCCTGCTGCATGGGACGCTGGAGCGCTTCGAAGACGCCGGGCGTGGCACCTTCCATGTCGCTGGACATGTCCAGCTCGGCCAGTGCGGCGTGCTCGATGACGTGCTTCGGATCGCCCTGGCGGCGGTCCGCCAGGATCGTTATCCGACCCCCGTGGCGGCGCTCGACTTTCACCCCAAGCGGATCTCCGTCTCCGATCGCCATGGCCACCTGGTCATGGCCGGCAAGGTGGATCGCGAGCGCCGTCGCATCGACTGGATCGACCCCTGCAACTCGGCCGAGGAAGAACGGGTGGTGCTGGCGCAGCTCCAGCTGTTGCGTTCGCGCTCGGCCTTCCAGCACGACTGGGACCATTTCCGGACTTCGCGGCTGCTGGATACCGATGCCGACCTGCTCAAGGGCCGGCTGGTCCATAAACCCTGGCGGCCACACGTCCGGGCACTGTTGAGCGCCTGATCTCGCCCCCCATCCGGCAGGCGCTTTGCTATTTCATTAGCGACAGTGCCCGCGCCGCGAGCCCGGAAGACGGGCACCCCCCGGATACGAGCAGGCGTTCGACCCGTGGCGCCATCCAGCTGAACAGTCACCCGTGGACCCGGTCCCTATTGGAACGACCCTTGGGAGACTCGACGATGACGACAGCCAGCAATGTCTTGTGGGGCGCCTTGGCCATTGGCGTGGTGACGGGCATGCGCAGCATGCTGGCGCCGACCCTGGTCAGCCGGGCACTGGCGGAACGTGAGGACCTCGACGAAGCTTACGAACCCGCACGTACGCTCGCGTCGCAGCCCGTACGGCAGTACCTGTTGCCCCTGGCGGCCGGCGAGCTGCTGGGCGACAAATTGCCCTTCGCCCCGGACCGCACCCTAGCGCCTTCGATGCTGGTCCGTGCCCTGTCCGGTGGCCTCAGCGCGGCAGCGCTCGCCGGAGCGCGGCGGCAACCGCGGCTGTTGCCTGCCGTGATCGGGGCGACGGCGGCCTGTGTCGCCGCCCAGGTCGCGATAGCACTGCGCAAGCGCTACGCCGCTGACACCTGGATCAACGCGGGTCTGGGCCTGGCCGAGGACGGCATCGCCTGGTCGTTGGGCCACGCCGGTCTGCGGCGAGCCCTGCAGGAGCCGCCGAGGCCGTGACGCTCGGGCTGGCCTGCCACGCCCCTTCCCGCCCGCTCGGGCAAGGCGGCTCAGGCGCCTAGCACCCCGGGCAGCACCAGCGCCGTCAGGATGCCGAGCAGGATCATGCCGAGCGCCGAAAAGGCCGCCGTCTCCTGACTTTCGCGCAACGCATGGGCGGTGCCTATGGCATGGCCATTCATGCCCAGGGTCAGACCACGCGCCGCCGGATCTTCCACCTTGCAGACCTTGAGCAGCGGCAGCGCCAGCGTGGTGCTGATCACGCCGGTCAGCATGACGATCACCGCGGTCAGGGGCGCGATGCCACCGAAATGATCCGCCAGCGGCAAGGCGATCGGCATGGTGACCGACTTGGGCACCAGACTCATCAGCAGGGTCTCGGACAAGCCGAACAGCCAGCCCAGGGCCAGGGTCAGGGAGACGCCCACCACGCCGCCGACCACGAGGGTTATCAGCAGCGGCGTGCAGAGCGCCTTCACCCGCTGGGCGTTCTTGTAGAGCGGAACGGCCAGGCCCACGGTGGTGGGGCCGAGCAGCATCGAGAGCATCCCGCTGGCGCTGCGATACTGCTCGTAGGAAATGCCGCCAATCCACAGCACGGTGGCGACGATGGCCGTGGTGACCAGCACCGGTTGCAGCATGACCAGGCGCAGGCGCTGCTGCAGCACGAGCGCCAGCTGATAGGCCGCGAGGGTCAGGGACAGGGCCAGCAGGGGTGCGAGGGATTGATCAGCCATGGTCTTTGCTCCGTCCGATCAGGTACTGCAGCAACCAGCCGCACAGCGGCACCGTGACCAGCAGAGACAGGGCGATGACCAGTACCAGGCGCAACCACACCGAGGCCTCCAGGCCGCTGAAATCGACGATGCCCACCGCCGGCACCACGAGCATCAGCGGCAGGTACTTGAGCAGGTTGCCGGCCATGGTCTCCACGCCTTCCGGCACCTGACGCAAGAGCATCAGCAGCGCGAAGAGGACGATGATCCCTATGACGCTGGCCGGAATGCCGCCTATATGAGTCGTCATATAGACGCCCGCCAGATAGCAACCCACCAGCATCAAAAAGCCCGCTATAGGCATAAGCACCCCATTACCTTGTTGTTCTGAGCAGCCGCACGCGCCGGATCGGCCCGTTGGCTACGGCAGGAGTGGCGATCGCCGCCGATAAGGCGCTTCAACGTTCCCCTGCTACGCGCGGACTCACTATAGGCGCATCTGAAAAGGGCTGGGCACCTCCCTGCCGGGATAGGTGAGAGGCGCTCGCCTTGGTCGGCTCACGGTTGGGTCGGCGCCGCTGTCCGCTGCGCCTGCCCCCTGCCCCCTGCCCTCGCAATCGTATCGCCGTGGTGCCCCCACGTCCTGAGCGAAACCTGTCGAGATGCCAGCCGATCCGTAAAGACACCGCCACGGCTGATGACGCCGCTGGCGCCTCACGCCGGCGGCGCGCGCATGCCCTCAAAGATCAGGCGCGTGGTGTTGCGCACGTTGGCCGCGTGGCCTTCGCGATCCAGCGGGTCACCGGCCGTCAGGCGCAGCAACTGCAGATGGGAGTAGTCGTTGAGCAGAAAGGCGGCCAGTTGCACATCCAGGTCGGCGCGCAACTTGCCGGCGGCCTGCAACTCGCGCAGCACCTTGGCGATCTCGTCCTGCAGGCCACTGTTCATCTGCCGGTAGGCCAGGGGCAGACCGCTGTCGCCCCCCACCAGCACCAGCGGCAGCAGTTCGCGCCAGAGGGCGGCGGGCAAGACATCCAGCGCGTAGCTGACGAGCAGGTGCTCCAGGTGGCAGAGCGCATCGACGGGATCCGCGAAGTCGCGGAGGTGCCGGCGTACGTCGACCAGGGCCCGGCGATCGGACTCCTTGATCATCTCCAGGATGATCTCGTGCTTGCTGCCGAAATACTTGAACACCGTGGGCGCCGAGACGCCGGCCTCGCGGGCGATCTGCTCGACGGTGGTCTCGCGAAAGCCCTGGCGCTGGAACAGCATGACCGCCGCGGCCGAGATGGCGGTGCGGCGTGATTCCTTCTGACGTTCGCGTAGCCCGCTCACCGTCGCTCCTGATTCCTGGGGTGCCCGAAAGAATAGCTGGCCAGGCTTCGGCAAAGAAAATATTTTATTGACTAAAGAAATTAACAGGGTTAATTATTTTCTCGTACCTGCTCTACGCAGGGTCACTGCCAGGATGAGTCTGATGAACCAGAGCCTCGATCGCTCCCTGGTTTCCCGGAGTCGGGAAGTCAGCGAGATGTACGACAGACAAGAACAAGAGCCCGTACTGATGCAGGGTTTTCCGGCCGAGCCGGACCGGCGCGTGACCTGGGCCAACTGGATGTCACCGCCGTTCAATCGCTGGGGCTTCCGCCATCTGGCGCGCCTGCGCCCTACCATCGAGGTGGCAGCCGGACCGCGACCGGACAGGGTGCTGGCCCATGCACCCGAAGCCCTCGAAGCACTGAGATTCGAAAGCAGCTGCGGCCGCAGCGTCAGCGCCCTCGACCATCTGCAGGCCAGCAAGACCGACGGCTTTCTGGTGCTGCACCAGGGCCGGGTGGTGTACGAGCGCTACTTCAACGGTCAGGTCGCTACCGACCGCCACATCATGTTCTCGGTCACCAAGTCGCTGATCGGTTTGCTCGGCGAGCAACTCATCCACGATGGCGTGCTCGATGCCCAGGCGCTGACCCAGCACTATGTGCCGGAACTGGCCGGCAGTGCCTTCGGCGACGCCAGCGTCCGCCAGTTGCTCGACATGGCCGTGGGCGTCCACTACACCGAGCTCTATGACGATCCCACCTCGGAAAGCTCCCAGTACGGCTACGCCTGTGGCTTCAAGCCGGCCCTGCCCGCGTACGCCCAGTACGAGTCGCTGTACCAGTACCTGCCATCGCTGCGCAAAAGAGGCGAGCACGGCGGTTTCTTCCACTACGTGACCGCCACCACCGAGGTGCTGGCCTGGGTGATGGAGCGCGCCAGCGGCCTGGGCTGCGCCGAGCAGTTGCAGCGGGTATGGCAGCAACTCGGCTGCGAGCGCGACGCCTACTTCATGGCCGACCCCTGGGGTCGCAGCGTCGCCGGTGCCGGCTTCAACGCCACCTTGCGCGACATGGGCCGCTTCGGCCTGATGCTGGCCAGCGGCGGGCGGGTCGATGGCCAGCAGGTCATCGACCAGGCGGTGATCGAGGCCATTGCGGCCGGCGGGGATCCGGCCGTCTATGGCGTGCACCAGGACTTCTCCGACTGGACCCCGGGCGCCTCCTATCGCAGCCAGTGGTACGTCTTCAACGACCACAGTCCGGCCCTCATGGCCAGCGGTATCCATGGCCAGTACCTGTTCGTCGACCGCGCCGCCGAGGTGGTGATCGTCAAGCAATCCTCGCTACCCGAAGCGGTCACCGAACTGGACATCGATACCGTACGGCTGCTGCGCGCCATCGCCGCCCAACTGCGCGGCTGATCCATCCCTAACGAGATCGACGAGCGCCGGCCCGCCAGCGCTCCCACCTGCCGCGCCAGGTATTCGGTGGTCGCCTTGGCCACCCTTCACTGCCCTGTAATACAAGAAAAATAGTCAGGAGCTCTATATGTGCACAACCAAGCGCCTTCCCGGCGTGCTGCTGGCGCTCGGCCTGCCGCTGGCCAGCCAGCCGGCCCTGGCGGGCTATGCGTTCGATTACGAGAATCTCAAAGGTGACCTCAACCTGACGGTGGGCGCCGGTTCCATCACCACCCGGGGCGTCAACTTCGGTGCCGGGCGCGTGGATGCCCGCAGCGGCCAGAACGACGGCAGCCGTAGCGCCTGGCAAGAGTTCTACGTCAAACCCGGCGTCACCCTCGACTATTCGCTCGGCGACAGGCTCCATCTGCTCGCCGGGGGCTCGGTGGTCGGTGCCACCACCTTTGGCGACGGCGATGCCGGTGGCTTCACCCGCAGTTCGGACGGCCGTTTCGCCCCGGAAGAGCTCTATGCCGGGGTGCAGCTGGGCGACTGGAAATTCACCGCCGGCCGCCAGAATTTCATGGTCGGCACCGGCTTCATCGTCATGGACGGCAACCTCGATCTATTCGGCGACGGCGCCTACTGGCTCGGTCCGCGCACTGCCTTTCGCGACTCGGCGATCCTGGCGTGGGGGCAAGGTCCGGCCCAGGCCCAGGCCTTTACCCTGAGCACCGACGATCACTACGGCGACTTCCGCCTGAGCGGCGCCAACCTGGATTACGACCTCGACGGCCAGGTGACCCTCGGCGCCCTGGCCATGACCGTCGATACCCTGGCCAGCCGAGACAGCACCGCGGTCCGCCGCGACGGCATGCGGGTGTACAACCTGCGGGCCCTGCGCGGTCACCTGCCGGGCCTGCCCAACCTCACCCTCAGTGGCGAATACGCGGTGCAGCGCGGCGGCAATGGCGCCCTCAGTTACGACGCCAGGGCCTGGTACGCCCAGGCCGACTATCAATTCCAGGACCTGCCCTTCAGCCCCACCCTCGGCTATCGCTACGCCGTCTTCTCCGGTGACAGCAACCCTGCCGACAATCGCCAGAAAGCCTGGGATCCGCTGAGCAAGGGGTTCACGGACTGGAGCACCTGGCTGATCGGCGACGTGGTGGGCAACTACCTGCTGTTCAACAGCAACGAGCGCGTCCAGCAGTTCTCGCTGAAGAACCGCCTCGGCGACACCCTCACCCTCGGCGTCATCCACTACCAGTTCTGGCTCGACCAGGCCAACTTCCGCGGCGCCGCGGTCAGCGATCGGCGTTTCGCCGACGAGACCGCGGTGTATCTCGACTGGACCCCCAACCGGCAGTTCTACGGCTCGCTCTCGTACAACTGGGTGCAGGCCAGGTCGGCCGCCCGCCAGGCGTTCGGCGATAACGAGCGCTTCAGCGCCCTCGAGCTGTACTTCACCTATCGCTACTGACCACCAGCCACCACTGCCCCCGAGGGGCACAGGAGAGCGTGATGAATACCAAGACAGAAAACGGGATCGCCGTGCCGACGCTGGAATGGGTGCTGAGCCTGCATGTGATCATCGATCCGGCCGATGGCCTGGGCGCCTGCACGGATGGCCAGCGCAGCAACTACCGCATCACCGGCGGGCAGTTCGAAGGCCTGAACGTGCGCGGCGAAGTCATCGCCGGCGGCGCGGATTTCTATCTGCTGCGCAGCGATGGCGTGGGCGAGCTGGACGCTCGCTACAGCCTGCGCAGCGACCAGGGCGAGTGGATCAACATCCACAACACCGGCCTGATCACCCTCAGCGACCGGGGCCGGGCGCAGGTCGCCCAGGGCCTCTGGCCCATCGCCGAGGAGGACTATCACTGCAGTTGCACGCCGCGCTTCCAGGTGGCCAGCGGCAGACTCGACTGGCTGACCCGTAGCGTGATGATCGGCAAGGTGGGCTATCCCGCCGCCGACCGGGTCGCCATCCATTGCTATCGCCTCACCTGACCGCCCACCCTTCTCGCAGCACGGCTTTCTACTGAAGCGGCAGGCCCCGCCGTGGCCGAGCCGGCAGGTAAATGACCATGACCATCGCCCATCAAACCCTGGTACGCGCCGCGTGCATCGCCATCGCCGCCGCCTCGATCCTCGTCATCGGTGTGCAGCCGATCTTTATCGGACTGCTGACCGAACGCCTCGGCCTGAGCCTGGCGCAGCAGAGCTGGACCCTGTCCGTGGAGATGTGCGGCTCCATCGTCGGGACGCTGCTGTACCTGCCGATGATCCGCTTCCTCGGTCCGCGCACCCTGGCCCTGGGCACCGCCCTGCTCCTGCTGTTCGCCAACACCGCGACCGCCAGCGTCACCGCGCTCGATCCGCTGCTGGCCTTGCGCGGTCTCTCGGGTCTCTGCTCGGGTGTGCTCTACTCCTACGCCATCTACTGGCTGGGCAGCATGCCGGGCCAGGACAGGTCCTTCGGCATCCTGCTGTTCGTGCAGACCGCCCTGTTCGCCAGCAGCGCGGTGATCATGCCGATGATCGCCCAGTGGCAGGGTTTCGCCGGGGCGATCTACTACCTGGCAGCCTGGTTCGCCCTGGTCTGCCTGCTGAGCCTCTGCCTGCCGGCCAGGCACAGCCCGGAAACACGATCCGTCTCCCAGGCGTCGCTACGCTCCGGCCTGACGGTGATCGGCGTCTGCTCGCTGCTCGGCATGCTGTTCCTGCAGCTGTCGATCTATTCGCTGTGGGGCTTCGTCGAGGGCATCGCCAGCGACGCCGGGGTGGCACCGGTCGATATCGGCTGGGCGATCAGCCTTGGCCTGCTCGGCGGCCTGCCCGGTGCGGCGCTGCCGAGCCTGGCCGGGCGGCACCTCGGCCGGGTGCCGATGATCCTCACCGGCTCCCTGGCCGTGCTCGGCGCCATCTACCTGCTGGCCACGCGCATCCACACGGCCTCGGACCTGATGATCGCGGTGTTCCTGATGAACTTCGGCTGGAACCTGGCGCTGTCCTACTACATGTCGTCGGTCGTAACCCACGATCCGAGCGGTCGCCTGACCAAGCTGGTCGGCGTGGTGCAGGTCGCCTCGGCCGCCGCGGCGCCGACCCTGCTGGGCCTGATCATCGAAGGCAACGACCGGCGCAGCCTTTTCGTGCTGTCCTCAGGGGCCATCCTCATCGGCTGCGTCCTGGTGATCGTCATGCTGTCCTGCGGGCGGCGCCGGGTGCCGGGCAAGACGCTGGACTGCTCGGTCTGAGCGTTGGGCGCCTGGTAAGAGGTCCGCGCGGATCTCTCGGCCTTCTGCGCGACCAGACGAAAACCTCCATGACCGATTTGTCATGCGCCGGTCAGGCTGACGTCCCTCCTGTCCCCCTAGAGTGGCCCGGTCAGCGAATAGCTACCCCACTCAAGAGGACTCATCATGAAAGCACTGCTGCTCGGTCTCTTCGGTCTGCTCGCCACCGGCTCCGCCCTGGCCGCTCCCGACCATCCCGCCCTGATCCACGACCAGCCCGGCTTCTTCGTCCCCCTCGACGTCGACCGGGTGGTCAGCCAGACCGACCTGAGCGCCCAATGCGGGATCGTCACGGCCCGCCTCGACTATCTGGATCACGCTGGCCGGGAACATGAGCTGGATTACCAGGTGTTCGGCAACGGCTGCTACAACCAGAATTGAGGCGCTAGTCGACTCAGTGCCGAAGGAGCGCCTGAATAGGCGCCTCCCTTAGCCGGACTCCGGGCGCCTCACGCCAGGCGCCGGCAGCCAGACACTAGAAAAACCGATAGGCCTTGGCCAGCGCCCGCTCCAGCACGGCGATGCAGGCGTGCTCGTCCGCGTAGGATAGGAACTGGCGCTGGGCATCGGCCTGGGCATGGGCATGGGCATGGGCCAGACGCGTCTTGCGCTCGGCCAGCTCCTGCTCCAGCAACGAGGTGCTCATACCCAGATCACAGCAGGGGTTGGGGCCATTCATAAAAAACTCCGGACAGATGTGCAGACTGCGTCATCAGACAAGTTTTTGAGATTTGGTTCACAAATCGTAGCGAATCTCATTGTTGCTGAATATGCGTTCCACCGCGGTGTTTCCCGCCCCCTCGGGCTAGAGCGCTTCCTTGACTCCCCCGAACCTTTGCACCCGCCATCAGCCCGGCAAAAGCTATACAATTCGGCGCCCTAAATAAGCCGTGAAGATACATGCGTCCTCTGCTCTCGCTTCTCCTGGCCACGCTGCTGGCCTCCTCCGCGTTCGCCGCTGCGCCCGATACCTTTGTCGAAGCCAAGGTAATCGCCAAACAAAAAGTCTATTTCGACCAGAACACCAGCGCCCAGGGCGACCTCTATTGCGGCTGCCAATGGGAGTGGGTCGGCAAGTCCGGGGGGCGCGTCGATGCCGCCTCCTGCGGCTTCCAGGCACGCAAGCAGGAAACCCGTGGGGAGCGCACCGAATGGGAGCACATCGTGCCGGCCTGGACCTTTGGTCATCAGCGCCAGTGCTGGCAGAACGGCGGCCGCGAACACTGCGTGGCGGATGACCCGGTGTTCCGGGCGATGGAGGCCGACCTCTTCAACCTCTACCCCGCCGTGGGCGAGGTGAATGGGGACCGGGCCAATTTCAACTACGGCATGGCCCAGGGCGTGCAGCCCCAATATGGCCGCTGCGCGACCAGGATCGACTTCCAGGAACGCGCCGCCGAACCGCGCGACGAGGTCAAGGGACTGGTCGCCCGGGTCACCTTCTACATGTTCGATCGCTACGGCCTGAACATGTCGCGCCAGCAGCAGCAACTGCTCATGGCCTGGGACAAGCAGCAGCCGGTCACCGCCTGGGAGCGCGAACGGGACAGACGCATCGCCGCGGTGATGGGCTACGGCAATCCCTTCGTGTCCGGCGAGCGGCACTGGACGCTGGGCTACCAGCCGGTCGGCGACGGCATCGTCAGCCCGCTGCCCGGACCGAAATCGGCGCCGAAGGCACCGGCCAGGACCGATAGCCCTGCCGCTGCCAGCCAGGGCGCGATCATCGGCAACCGCAACAGCCACGTCTATCACCTGCCGCAAGGCTGCCCGAGCTACGCCCAGGTGTCGCCGAAGAACCAGGTCACGTTCGCCTCGGAAGCCGAGGCGAAGGCGGCAGGCTTCACCAAGGCGGGCAACTGCGCGCCCTGATCGCTGGCCGCTGGGCGCTGGCCCCCATGCATCAGGGGGCCTGGGCCGTCACTGCCCCTTGGACAGCTCCACCAGCATGCGCGTGAGCAGATAGATACGCGGCGCCACGCTGTCCAGTTCGACGTACTCCTCGGGGGTATGCAGCTTGCCGCCGACGATGCCGAAGCCGTCCAGGGTGGGCACGCCGGCACCGGCGGCGATGCTGGCATCCGCGGCGCCACCGCTGCCTTCGACGGTCAGCTTGCGGCCCAGCTCGCCATAGATGCCCTGGGCCATGGCCAGCAGCCGATCGCTCGCCGCCGTCTGCGGCATCGGCGGCAGGCCACGCTCCAGCCGCGTGGTCACCTCGGTATCGGGGATCTGCTTGTTGGCAGAGATCCGCACCAGGTCCTTTTCCACCCGGTCGAATTCTTCGGGCAGCGCGGCGCGGACGTCGGCCTTCGCCACGGCGTGATCGGGAATCACGTTGATGCGCTCGCCCGCCTCGATCACGGTGAAGTTGACCGAGGTCTTCTTTTCCGCATCGCCCAGGTTGCCCAGTTGCAGCACCTGATGCGCCACCTCGGTGGCGGCGTTGCGCCCCAGCTCCGGCGAGACGCCGGCGTGGGACGACTTGCCCTTGACCTCCACCACGGCGGTGGCGCTGCCCTTGCGCCACACCACCAGGCCATCGGCCGGTCGACCGGGCTCCAGATTCAGCGTCACGTCGTGCTGCTTGGCGGTGCTGGCGATCAGCTCGGTGGCGGCCTGGGAGCCGGTTTCCTCGCTGGCGTCCAGCAACAGGGTGATCTGCCCGTAGTCCTTGAAGTCGAGCTGCTTGAGGATCTCCAGCGCCGCCAGGGCGACCACGATGCCGCCCTTGTCGTCGGACACGCCCGGACCATAGGCGCGTTTTTCATCGGTGCGATACGGCCGGGCCTTGGCGGTGCCTTCCTTGAACACCGTGTCCATGTGCGCCAGCAGGAGAATCTTCGCCTTGCCGCTGCCCTTGAGCGTGGCCACCAGGTGCTGGCTCTTGTCCGGCGCGGTGTTGGGCACCTGTTGCAGCGTGGCGCCGAGTGTCTTCAATTCCGCGCTGACCAGCTTGCCCACCTCGCTCAGGCCGGGCTCGTAGCCGGAACCCGAGTCGATGTTGACCAGTTGCTCCAGCAGCTTGAGCGTCGGCGCCTTGGCCTGCTCCGCAGCGGTCTGGATGCGCGCATCGAGCGCGGCACTGGCGGGCACGGCGATACAGCAGGCGAGAACGGCAGCGAGGGTGGTGCGGAAGAACGGAGCGGACATCGGGCTTTCCTTGTTGGCATTGTTGGATTAGTCAGACAACTGTAGTCGCAACAAGGACATAGGGGAAATTCGCGCCGTTCCAAACCGGCCTGAGCCCGTAGCGGGCTGCCGGCGGTGCTTGTCCTGAGGAAGTATCCAGGGACCAGACACGCCCGTAGCCGGAGATAGCCCAAGGCCAGTCGCCCACGATCCGGCCGCACTGCTGCAGAGGAGGCTGTCATTCGTCCGCTGACAGCAAGAGAGCTGCCGGGCCGAGCGTCTAGCCAAAGGTCGCGTGACTCATTTTCGGGCATGCGTGCGACCGGCCGCTGGAGGTGTCTAGCGCCGGCCATCGACTGAAAATGCAGCCAGAAAAACCCGCGCAAAGCCCCTACAGCAGCGCATTCATCGAGCTACGTCGCACAATTTTGGAGCAAAATATTCATCAAAAAAGCCTATTGAATAAAAAATTTCATCGCCTTACTCTCGGCTCGACGTCGTAAGGAACAAGCCACTGACCGCACCGAAAAATAGGGAGTGAAGATGAAAGCGAAGATAGCGTTGGGTCTGCTCATGACCGCCGCCGTAGCCCTGCCCGCCTGGTCAGCCGACTGGACGGTGGGTGCCAACGTCGGCAACGTGCCCTGGGAGTTCCAGGACGCCAAGGGTGACTTCGTCGGCTTTGAAGTCGATGTGGTGAAGGAAGTGGCGAAACGGGCCGGCAAGACCGTGGATTTCGTCAACATTCCCTTCAACGGGCTGTTCAGCGCGGTGCAGTCGAAACGCGTGGACATCGCGATTTCGTCCATCACCATCACGCCCAAACGCCTGGAATCGGTCGCCTTCGCTCAACCCTACTTCGACAGCGACCAGTCGCTGACCGCCCTGACCAACTCCAAGGTGAAAAGCCTGGCGGACATGAATGGCAAGGTCGTGGGTGTCGATACCGGCTCCACCGGCGACATGTGGATCGGCCAGCACAGGAACGAATACAAGTTCGCCGACGTTTCGCGCTACGAAGGGCTGTCACCGGCCATGCTGGACCTCGGCTCCGGGCGCATCGATGGTTACCTGAGCGATATCCCCGCCGTCCTCTACTACATCAAGGACAAGCCGCAATTCACCGTCGTCGCCCGCATCCCCACCGGTGAACGCTATTCGCTGATGCATGCCAAGGGCTGGGCCATGAGCGATCAGGTCAACGACATCATCAGCAAGATGAAGGAAGACGGCACCCTGGGCGCCATCCACAAACAGTGGTTCGGTACCGAGGCCGACAAGGAGTCGAGCACCCTGAAGGTCTCCGCCGCGCCCAAGTGAGTCCTGCCGCTGCTGCAGGCCCGGGACGCCGTCCGCGCGCCCCGGGCCGTGACCGAGGTATCCCATGGATCTTCTGCAAACCTTCTTCAACTGGAACGTGCTCGTCGAATCGCTCCCCCTGATGATCCGGGGCCTGGGCGTGACCGTGCTGCTGGGCCTCGTGAGTATCGTCCTGGGGCTGGTCGGCGGGCTGTTGCTGGCGCTGCTGCGGCTGTATTCCTACGCCCCGGTCCGGCTGCTGGCACGCATCTACATCGACATCATGAGGTCCATCCCGCTGCTGGTCCTGCTGGTCCTGATCTATTACGCGCTGCCCTTCGTCGGGATCCGCCTGTCCTCCTTCGCGGCAGCGGCCAGCGCGCTGTCCCTCGTGTCCTGCGCCTACAGCGCCGAGATCTTTCGCTCGGGCATCGAAGCCATTCCCCGCGGTCAGTTCGAGGCGTCGGCCGCCCAGGGCATGAGCTTCTTCAACACCATGCGCGACGTCGTGTTGCCCCAGGCGATCCGCATCGTGCTGCCGCCCATGACCAGCAACTGCATCAACGTCATGAAGGACACCGCTCTCGCCTCGGTGGTGGCGATGCCGGACCTGCTCAAGCAGGCCACCCAGGCCCAGGCCCTGACGGCCAACCCTACCCCGCTGGTGGGCGCCGCCCTGCTCTATCTGCTGCTGCTCCTGCCCATGGTGCAACTGGTCAGCTGGGTCGAAAGACGCAATGCCATGGGAGGCAAGACCGCATGAGCACCCTGATCGACATCGAACACCTCGACAAGTACTACGGCAATTTCCAGGCGCTGAGCGACATCAATCTGCAGGTGGAGGAAGGCGAGGTGGTGGTCATCCTCGGCCCGTCCGGCTCCGGCAAGTCGACGCTGATCCGCTGCATCAACCTGCTGGAAAACTATCAGCAGGGCCATATCCGCGTGGCCGGGGAACGGGTCGAGAACGGACCGCGCCTGGCCGGTATTCGCAGCGAAGTGGGCATGGTCTTCCAGAGCTTCAACCTCTATCCGCACCTGAACGTCCTGGACAACGTCTCGCTGGCGCCGATCCGGGTGCGCGGCCTGAACCGGCGCGAGGTCCACGCCCGCGCGCGGGAGCTGCTGGTCAAGGTCGGCATGGGCGATCACGCCCACAAGTACCCGAGCCAGTTGTCCGGCGGCCAGCAGCAGCGGGTCGCCATCGCCCGCACCATGGCCATGGAGCCGCGTGCCATCCTCTTCGACGAGCCCACCTCGGCGCTGGACCCGGAGATGGTCGGCGAGGTGCTCGACGTCATGCAGAACCTGGCTCGCTCCGGCGTCACCATGGTCGTGGTGACTCATGAAATGGGCTTCGCCCGGCGCGTCGCCGACCGGGTGATCTTCATGGAAAGCGGCCGCATCGTCGAACAGAACACCCCGGAACCCTTCTTTACCGCCCCTCAGGAACCCCGCACCCGGGCCTTCCTGCAGGCCATCCTGCACCACTGATCCTGGCTGGAGAGAGTCGCGTGAATCCCCTCGATATCGCATACGTTCGCAAGCAGTTTCCCGGTCTGGCCGGCGACTACGCCTTCATGGACAACGCCGGCGGTTCCATGGTGTTGCAGGGGGTCGCCGACCGGGTGGCCGACTACCTGCTCAACAGCAGCGTCCAGCTGGGCGCCTCCTACGCGCCCTCGGTCGCGGCCGGCGAACGGGTGATGCAGGCGCGCCGCTCGGTCATGCAGCTGATCAACGCGGCTCATCCCGACGAAGTCATCATGGGCGGCTCGACCACCCACCTGCTGCAGATACTCTGCCGCGCCATCGCCCCCTCGATCGCGCCCGGTGATGAAATCATCGTCACCAACTGCGACCACGAGGCCAACATCGGCCCCTGGGTCCGGCTCTGCGCAGACCGCGGCGCCACCCTGCGTGTTTGGGAGGTCGATCCCGACAGCCTCGAGCTGGAACTGGACGACCTGCAGGCGCTGCTCGGCGACAAGACCCGCTACGTAGCCGTGACCCACGCCTCCAACATCCTCGGCTCGATCAATCCCGTCGCCGAGATCGCCCGCCGCGTGCATGCCGTGGGGGCGCAGCTGTGCGTGGATGCGGTGGCCTATGCGCCACACCGGCTGGTCGATGTACAGGCCAGCGGCGCCGACTTCTATGTCTACAGCTTCTACAAGACCTTCGGACCGCACTTCGCCGTGCTCTGGGGCCGTCGTGACCTGCTGCTGGACTTTCCCAGCCTCAACCACTTCTTCATCGGCCAGGAGGTGGTGCCCTACAAACTGCAGCCCGGCAACGTCAACTACGAGCTGTCCTTTGGCTGCATCGGCATCTCCGATTACCTGCTCGACATCGCCAACCAGTTGGGCATCCAGGGTAGCGAGCGCGAGCGGATGCAGGCAGCATTCGACGCCTTCGAGATCCAGGAAGATGCCCTCGCCGAACGACTGCTGGGCTTTCTGCGCCAGCGCCCCGGGGTCCGCATCATCGGCAAGACCAGCGTCCAGGCGCGCGTGCCCACGATCAGCTTCGTGGTGGAAGGCGTGCGCTCGGAAGCCGTGGTGCTCAAGGTCGACGAGCAGCGCATCGGCATCCGCTTCGGCGACTTCTATGCCCGACGCCTGATCGAAGCCCTGGGCCTGGCGCCCCAGGGCGGCGTGGTACGGGTGTCGCTGGCGCACTACAACACGCTCGAAGAAATCGACCGTCTCATCGCCGCGCTCGATCAGGCAATCACCGAATTGCGCTGACCGGCGCCTCTCCTTTCCACCTGCCGAGCGTTTTTCATGGCCTTACCGGAAACCCTTGCGGAGCTGCGCGATTGCATAACCGCCCAGCACGAACACCTGTCGGAGCGCCTGCGCGATGCGGCCCGCTTCCTCATCGACAATCCCCACGAGATCGCCCTCAGCACGGTCGCCGAACTGGGCAAGCGCTCCAACATCGCCCCGGCGGCTTATATCCGGCTGGCGCAGGCGTTGGGTTTCGCCGGTTTCAAGGATCTGCAGCGGCTGTTTCGCGCGCCGCTGCAACAGGCCGCGGCCACCCACAGCGAGCGCATCCGGCACTACGGTGGGGAAAAGCTGCTGGATGACCCCAGCGACGTCGGGGCGATCCTGCGGGAATTCAGCCAGGCCAATATCGTGTCCCTGGAACACCTGGCGGAAGGCGACCAGCAGGCCAATATCGAAGCCGCCATCGCCCATCTGCAGCTGGCGCGCACAACCTTCGTCATCGGTCTGCGGCGGGCCTTTCCGGTGGCCGCCTATTTGAGCTACGCCCTGGCCCGCGTGGGCCGACGCGCCGTGCAGATCAGCGGTGGCGGCGGCACCCTGCCGGAACAGGTCAGCGCCATCGCCCAGGACGACCTGCTGATCGCGGTGAGTTTTCCACCCTACGCGAGGGACACCGTCGAAGCCTGCCGGCAGGCGCGCGAGGCGGGTGTGACGCTGGTGGCCATCACCGACACCGTGTTGAGTCCGATCGGAAAGATGGCGGAGACGGTGATAGAGGTCAACGATGCCGAGCTGCTGGGCTTTCGCTCCCTCACCGCCTCCTTCTGTATCGCCCAGACCCTGGCCATGGGACTCGCCTTCAGCCAGGGCGATACCGATGGCGCCTTCGACCATGAACGGCTGAAGGACATCGACTGCTGAGCCCAAGCGCTCACCGGGTAGTTCACAACAATCACTTCAGGAGTAGATCCCGATGCTGTCACCTGCACGCGATTTGGTCGGTTATGGAAGACAACGTCCGCAAGGCACCTGGCCCAACGGCGCCCGTCTGGCCATCAGCCTGGTGATCAACTACGAGGAAGGCTCCGAGCGCTCGCTCGCCATGGGCGATCCGGACCAGGAGTCGATGACCGAATGGGGCAGCTACGCCATCCCCGCCGGCACCCGCAACCTGGCCATGGAATCCATGTACGAATACGGCTCCCGGGTCGGCATCTGGCGGATCCTCGACATACTCGACGAACAATCGGTACGCGCGACCTTCCACGCCTGTGCGGTGGCCTTCGAACAGAATCCCGACGTCGCCCAGGCGGCCGTCGCCGGTGGCCACGAGATCTGCAGCCATGGCTATCGTTGGGAGGAAGTCTTTCGCCTCAGCGAAGCAGAGGAGCGCGAGCATATCCGCCTCGCCGTCGAATCCTTCGAGCGCACCTGTGGCAAGCGGCCGGTCGGCTGGTACTGCCGCTACGGCGCCAGCATCCACACCCGCCGGCTGGTGGCCGAGGAAGGCGGTTTTCTCTACGACTCCGACGCCTACAACGACGACGTCCCCTACTTCGTCGAGGTCGAGGGCAGCCGCCATCTCGTCGTGCCCTATACCGCCGACGTCAACGACTTCCGCTACTGGAATTCGCCCGGCCTGTCCCAGGCCTCGGACTTCTTCGAATACATGAAGGAAAGCTTCGAGGTCCTCTACGAGGATTCCGCGACCGGACCGCGCATGATGTCGATCGGACTGCACCCACGCATGGTGGGTCGTCCGGGTCGGGTCCGGGCGATCAAGAGATTCATCGAATACGCCAGGCAGTTTGAAGGGGTCTGGTTCGCGACCCGCGAGGAGATCGCCCGCGCCTGGCTGGAAAGGGCTGACGGCTAGCCCGGTTCCCGTGCATCCGGAGGCGCTTCGAAGGCCTCCGCTGTCCCGGGATTACCGGGGTGTGGCTTCAAAACCGGGCGATCAGCACCACCCCGGCGATCATCAGGATCGCGCCCAGCAGCCGCCAGCCGTTGACCGCATGCTGTTCCATGGAAAACAGGCCGAAGTGATCGATGGCCAGGCTGGCGATGAGGTTGGCGGTGATGGTGACGCCGTTCACCGGCGCTGCGCCGAGGCGCTGGATGAACAGCAGACCGGCAAAGACCGCCACCGCACCGGCGATGCCGCCCAGGGGTGCCCACCAGGGCATGTCGCCGATCTGGCTCACCGAAGGCAGCGGCCTGGGCATGCAGATGAACAGCCCGATCGCGACGAAGGTGACCATCACGAAGGACACCGAGGTCGCCAGCCAGGGATTGACCAGCGCCTTGTTCAGCGAGCCGTTCATGGCCGCACCGGCAGCCTGCAGGAATCCGGCAACGACGATAAGGATATAAGCCCAGTTCGCAGTATTCATCAGGAGTCGTCTCGGAGCGGAGCATGGGAGAGACGCGGGGCCGCTCAAGCGACCCGGCGAGGCCTGAATTACGACTGGACACATCTTGTAAAAGTGCCGTCTCGCTCACGCGTGAAGGCTCTACACCGGGATATTGGCCGCTTTTTCGACCAGCGGGCCTGACTCGCCGCCTGGATGCGTGCCGGTCCCGCCAGGCGATCCGCTCGAACCCCGATGCGGTCCTGCGCCCTCCTCCGCCAGGGCCGATGTCGAGCGTCAGCCCTATTTCACGATGGCCCTGACCGCCGCCAGCACATCCCGGGTGGCCTGCCGGGTCGCCTCCGCATCGGCCCCCACCTTAGGCCCCAGCACCACGCAGCTATCCTGATAGGAAAAGACCTTGCCGGTCTGCTGGTTGATCAACTCGCCCTTGGCGTTCTCGGTAATCCGACACTCACGCACGGTCTGGCTGCCCTTCGCGACCACCACCGGACTCCAGGCATAGGGGCTGTCGAAGCCGTGCTCGGCGTGAGGATAGGTGTGCACCCCGAGATCGGCGCCCTGCTGCTTGAGCGTGGCGAGATAGCCCTCGCAGCGGGAATAGGGATCGTAGTTGTCGGCCAGGCCGTGGTAGACGCGCAGCGGCTTGGCGACGACCCGGTCCTGCTCGCGAAAGCTGATCGAGCAGTCGGGATAGAACGACAGATAGCCGGCGAACTGGAAGTCCTGACTTTTCCAGCGCTTGTCGAAGCGCTCCATGGCGGCATAGAGCGAGGCCTGCCCACCACGGGAAAAGCCCATCAGGATGATCTTGCCTGGATCGATGCGGGGATGCCGCGCGAGCAAGGCACCGGCGCGATAGTCATCCAGCACGAAATTGAGCCGCCCCAGCTGAGCCTGATTGGTGGCGGTGCTGGTGATGCCCCGCCCCGAGAAGCCATCCACGGCAAAGGTGGCGATGCCGGCCTGATTGAACTGCCGCTGCCAATAGGTGATGTTGGCCCCCATCCCGCCCGACCCATGCTGCAGAAGCACCACCGGCACCCGGCCCTCGCCGGGCGGCAGCGATAGTACGCCACCGAGCAGGACCTCGGTGCCGCCCTGGTCCCCCGTCAGGAATTGCTGATCGCTCAGGGTCAGCGAGGTGAAGGTCAGCACCTCTTGCCGAGCGGGTATGTCGGTAGCGGGCGCGGTGGCGGCGAAAGCCGTGGCACTGGCAAGACCGGCAATGGCCGCGAGCAAGGGGCGCAGGGTTCCAGCGGACAGGTAGCGCATCGGTTGCATCCTTCTTGTGAGGTCTTCCCAGGGTAGCCAATCGGCGGTGCCCTGCTGGAAAGACGGCGAGCAGAACCCGCCGCACTAGCCAGAATTGGCACCCTTGCCGCGCGATCCTGCCTTGAGGTACGAAATTTGTAGCTCTCGCACTACCGGCCCTGTGCTACCCAAAAGGTTTCCTAAATGCACCAAGACGGCTCCCTCGCGTTACCGCCGCGCGTCCGCCATCGGTATACCGGTGACATCGACGAGCATGCGCTCTGCGTCGAGGGCTGGCGCATGCAATACGATCAGTTGTCGGCGGGGCGCTTCCACGGCGAGCTCAGCGACCTCTGGTTGGACGATGTCAGCCTGCTGCGGGACAGATCCAACCAGGCGATGCTCAAGAGTGGCGAGGCCCAGGGGGACACCCTGACCTTCAGCCTGCCCCTGCGGGACGCTGGCGCCCTGCACTGCGCCGGCCATACCCTGCACGAAGCCCAGTTGCTGGTGGCGCGCGGCGACAACCTGCCGGAGCTGCGGACCCCGGCCAATCTCGAACTGCTCTGCATCAACCTGCAGGAAGCCGAGATGGCGCGGCTGCTGGCCAGTCAACGCAGCGACCTGAGCGTGCGCGATCTTTCCGGCTGCTATCGCCTGCCTGCAGGGGGGCCCCACGGGGAGCTGGCCGCCCTGGCCCATGAGCTCTTCGCCTCCGAGGCGGAAATCCAGTCCTGGCTGGCCCATCCGCGTACCCGCGCGACCCTGCGCGATACTGTGCTGCTGTACCTGCTCGATCTGCTCGATACCTCGGAGTCCCAGGAACTGGCACCGAGCGCGCGCCTGCGGGTGATCCGCCGGGCGCGGGAATACGCCCTGGCGCATCCGGACCAGCCGCCCAGCATCCTCGAACTGTGCAGTCGCGTGGGCGCCAGTCGGCGCAAGCTGCAGTACTGCTTCCAGGAGACGCTGGGCATCAATCCGGTGGCCTATCTGCGAACCCTGCGCCTCAATGCGGCCCACCGCGCCCTGCGCCGGGGCGCAGGCGAATCGGTACAGGACGTCGCCGCCCAGTGGGGCTTCTGCCATCTCAGCCGCTTCGCCCGCGACTATCAGCGGCTGTTCGGGCAACTGCCCTCCGCCACCCTCAAAGCCGCCATGCAGAAGTGCTGAATCTGGCTAACGGCGGGTAACGGCTTTCCCTCAGGCTCGAATGGCCAATAAGAAGAGGGAACTCCATGAACGTTACCCGCCCGCTCCACACCCTTGCCGTCGGCCTCACCGCGCTGGGAATGACCGCCGCCAGCCTCGCCACCGAGAACGGCTCGCCCACCACCGCCTTCGGGGTCTACGACTTCGGTGCCGGCTTCACGCCACCGCCCACGCCGCACGGCACCCTGGGCTTGCGCGCCAACTACTACCGCGCCACCTCCGTCCGTGACAGCCACGGCCGCGACAACGGCAGCGACTTTTCCATCGACGTCCTCTCCCTGGGCCTGGCCTATCTGAAGATGACCGATACCCGGGTGCTCGGCGCCCGCTATGGCTTCGGCGGGGTCCAGCCCTTCTTCAAGATGGACGCGGACCTTACCGTCAAGGCCAACGGCGTGCCGGTGTTTGCCGACAGCGCCGAGCTCTTCCGCCAGGCCGACATCCAGGTCATTCCGCTGATCCTGCAATGGGAGCCCTCGCGCAACCTGGGCGTGAACTTCTGGTTCCAGGTGCAGGCGCCTACCGGGGACTACGACAAGCGGCGGCTGGTGAATCCGGGCACCAATCACTGGACCGTCTCGCCCATGCTCAACCTGAGCTACATCTCCGATTCGGGCTTCGAGGTCTCGTCCAGCTTCCAGGCCGACTTCAACAGCCGCAACAACGCCACCGACTACCGCAGCGGCACGGAGTACCGTCACGAATTCGCCGTGGGTCAGCACCTCGGCCCCTGGACCCTAGGCCTGGGCGGCTACTACTACCGCCAGCTGACCGACGACGACGCCCCTGGCCTCACGCGCGGCAATCGTGCTCGGGTGCTGGCGCTGGGACCCGCGCTGAGCTTCTTCCAGCCCGGCCTGCCGCCGGTCTGGGTGCACCTCTACAAGGAAGTCGACGCCCGCAACCGCGCCGAGGGCTACGCCTTCGCCGTGCGGCTCTCCCACAGCTTCTGAGGATCTGCGCATGACACTCAACGCCTCCTCCCGGCAAACCCCAGGTCGACCGCAGGGCGCCGTACTCCTGCTCGGTAGCAGCCTGACCATCATGGGCTCGGTGATGGTCGCGCCGATCATTCCCAAGCTGGGCGCCGAATTCGGTCCCGTCGAACCCCGTGCCGATCTGCTCATCCCCCTGGCGATGACCGGCCCGGCGCTAGCCATCGCCCTCTTCGCCCCCCTGGCCGGCTGGCTGGCCGACCGCCTGGGGCGCAAGCGCCTGCTGATCCTGGCGACGCTGTGCTATGCCGTGCTCGGCATGCTGCCGGCGCTGCTGCAGTCGCTGCCGGCCATCACCCTCACCCGGCTGATCTTCGGGCTGGCCGAGGCGGCGGTTATGACCTGTTGCGTGACGCTGATCGCCGACTACTGGCAGGGCAGCCGGCGCCTGGCCTATGTCAACGGCCAGGTCGTCGCCATCAGCCTGGTGGGCTCGCTGTTCTATGTGGTGGGTGGCGCCCTGGGCGAGCATTCCTGGCGCACGCCCTTCTATCTCTATCTGCTGCCCCTGCTGCTGGTGCCCTTCATGCTGCGGCTGCTATGGGAACCGGTCCGTTCCGCCGTGCAAGCTGGCATCGAAGAAGGCCCGCAGCACAGCGCGCCGCTACCGCTGCTCGTCAACTACCTGCTGGTCTTCGCCGGCATGGTGCTCAGCGTGGTGGTGCCCATCCAGAGTCCGCTGCTGCTGGTGCAGCTGGGCGTGACGTCCAGCACCCTGATCGGCGCCTCGGCGGGTCTTGGCCTGCTGGCGACCCTGGGCGGTCCCTTGCTATGGCCGCTGTTGCGGCGCGGGTGGGGCCTGGCCGGCTGCAACGCCGTGCTGCTGGCCTGCATGGGCAGCGGCCTCTGGCTGCTGGTCCATGCCCGCAGCTACGAGGCCGTGCTGGTGGCGGTGAGCATCCACGGCCTGGGCGTCGGCATGCTGGTGCCCAACACCATGGCGCCGGTGATGGGTGCCCTCAGCGCCCGGGCCCGGGGTCGCGGCATGGGGGGCTACACCGGCTGCCTGTATCTCGGCCAATTCGCCAGCCCCCTGGTGGTGGCGGTGCTCCTGCCCTTCGCCGGCGATCTGCACCTGGCCATCCGCGCCCTGGCCCTTGCCGCGCTGGTCGCGGCCCTTGGCTGGGCCGCGATCGGCCTCCTGCGCCGCAAGACCGCCCTGCCGACCCCATCGCGCTCTTCCTGAATTCTGATCGAGGATCTTCCATGCACAGCCTGCAATCCCTGCTGGACACCCACGACGGCCACGGCCTGGCGATGCTGCTGCGGCAGCGCGAGATCACGGCGGGCGAGCTGCTCGAAGCGGTCATCGAGCGCCTGGACACCGTGGAGCCCAGCCTCAATGCCGTCAGCGAGCGACTCTATGACCAGGCCCGCGCCGCGGCCAGGGCGCCGCTCGACGTCAATGCGCCCTTCGCCGGGGTCCCGACCCTGGTCAAGGACCTCTTTACCCCGTTGGCCGGGGCCCGCATGACCAATGGCTCCCTAGCCCTCGGCGACGCGCGCCCGGATTTCGACTGCGAACTGGTCACCCGGCTGCGCCAGGCCGGCTGCCTGTTCGTCGGCACTACCACCTCGCCGGAATTCGGCACCTCCTACAGCACCGAATCGCGCCGTTTCGGCGCCACCGCCAATCCCTGGAACCCGGCCCACAGCGCCGGCGGTTCGAGCGGCGGCGCTGCGGCTCTGGTCGCCGCCCGGGTGGTGCCCTTCGCCCACGGCAACGACGGCGGTGGTTCGCTGCGGGTACCGGCCTCCTGCTGCGGGATCTTCGGCCTCAAGCCCAGTCGCGGCCGGATGCCCTCCGGCCCCATCGTAGGTGAAGGCTGGGCCGGAATGGGCACGCCCCATGCCATGAGCCTGTCGGTGCGCGACAACGCCCTGCTGCTGGACGCCACCGCCGGCGCCGATCTGGGCGCGCCCTACGCGGCACCGAGCCAGGAGGTGCCCTTCGCCAGCCTGCTGGAGCGCGATCCGCGCCCGCTGCGCATCGCCCTGGTCGAGCACCTGGCGCCCTGGCCCAGCGGGCCCGACGCCCTGGCCGCGGTGCGCCACACGGCGCGGCTGTGCGAAAGCCTTGGCCACCACGTCGAACCGGCAACCCTGCCGGTGGACCTGCCGTGCTTTCTCGACCAGGTCTTCGACATCATCGGCCCGAGCACCCGCCACTACCTGCAGGTGCTGGGCGCGATGCGCGGTACCCCGGTCAGCGAAGAGGAACTGGACGCCCGCACCCGGGTGATCCTGCGCGAGCGGGGCGATATCCCCGCCCACCGCTACGCCGCCGCAGTCGAAGGCCTGCACGCCCTGGGCCGGACCCTCGCGCGCTTTCTCACCGACCATGACGTCATCCTCAGCCCCACCCTGACCCGTGAACCGCCGCGCCTGGGTGAACTCGACGGCGGGCACGCGGAGCGCCCCCTGGCCGAGGCCATCGCGGCCTTCCACAGCTACTCGCCCTTCACCGCCCTGTTCAACGCCAGTGGTCAGCCGGCCATGTCGGTGCCGCTGTGGTGGACGCCCAGCGGCTTGCCCCTGGGCAGCCACTTCGCCGCGCGCTTCGGCGCGGAAGGCACCCTGCTGGCCCTGGCCGCCCAGCTGGAACGCGCGCAACCCTGGGCGGGACGGCGGCCGCCGTTGCTGGGTAACCGCTGAAGCCCTGGCCGCCGGGCAACGGCGGCCGCGGTCCCGGGTGGCAGACGGAGACGCCCATCGCAAACCGGTGGGCATCCTGTCACCCGCTTCGCTTGGATGCTCGCTATACTGGCCGCGCACGGCCTGTGACGAACACCTCTAGCATCCGTGTTGGAGGCTTCAACCTGTCGCTCGCCATCTTCCCCGCTGCCCCGGCAGGGCACCGTACGAGCGACCCGATGAGCACTCTCACCTCGACTCCAGTCCCCTCGTACCTCCTGTCCCAGGACATCGATCTCATTGCCGAGATCGCCGCGGTACCCAGGATCCTGGACGTGGTCTGCCGGATGACAGGGATGGGCTTCGCCGCCGTCGCCCGAGTGACCGACGATCGCTGGATCGCCTGCAGTACCCTCGACCTGATCGGCTTCGGCCTGGAGCCCGGTGGCGAACTGGACGTCAAATCGACCATCTGCGACGAGATCCGCGACCATCGCCAGCCGGTGGTGATCGACGACGTGGCGCTGGACGAGCTCTATCGCCATCATCACAC
The DNA here is from genome assembly GCF_002256045.1 of Pseudomonas sp. PGPPP4. NCBI lineage: Bacteria > Pseudomonadati > Pseudomonadota > Gammaproteobacteria > Pseudomonadales > Pseudomonadaceae > Pseudomonas > Pseudomonas sp. PGPPP4. Next base: position 226,022 of record NZ_NKID01000002.1, on the reverse strand, counting down.
GCCCAGGCAGTACGGCCTGCGCAGCTATATCTCGGTCCCCATCGTGCTGGACGACGGCAGCTTCTTCGGCACCCTCTGCGCCATCGATCCGCAGCCGGCCAAGCCCAGCAGCCCCGAGATCCTGCCCGCCTTCGAACTCTTCGCCAGCATGATCGCGCTGGAGATCGGCGCCCAGCGCCGCTTCGTGGCCGCCCGCAACGTGCTGCACAGCGAAGGCTTTTCCCGCAGCCTGCTCCAGGCCAGCCTGGATTGCGTCAAGGTCCTCTCCGCCGGGGGCCATATCGAATTCATGAACGCCCAGGGCCTGGAGCTCAACCAGTTGCAGTCCGTCGATCAGGTGATGGGCTGCGAATACGCCGCGCTCTGGCCTGACGCGGAGGTCGAGAAGATCCGCCACGCCGTCAGGCGCGCCGTCGAAGGCCAGGGCACCCGGGTCGAGGGATTCTGCCCCACGGCCCGGGGCGAGCCGCGCTGGTGGGAGGTGTCCTGTTCGCCCTTCGCGGTGGCCGGCACCGGCGAGGTCAAGATCGTCTGCATCTCGCGCGACATCAGCAGTCGCATCCTCGCCCAGCAGGCGCAGCAGGCCCGTGCCGAAGCCATTGCCGCGCTCAACGACGAGCTGGAGCTACGCATCTCGGAGCGCACCGCCGAGCGCGACCAGATCTGGAACTGCTCTACCGATCCGCTGTGCGTGGCCGACCTCGAAGGCTTCTTCGTCAACCTCAATCCGGCCTGGACGGCGACCCTGGGCTGGTCGCTCGACGAGCTCAAGGCCCGTCCCTTCCTGACCTTCGTCCACGATGACGACCTCGTCGCCACGCGCCAGGCGTTTCGCGACGTCAAGCAGGGCATGGCGCTGGTCAGCTTCGAAAACCGCTATCGCCACCGCGACGGCACCTACCGCTGGTTTTCCTGGAATGCCACGCGCAACGGCGAACTCATCTATGCCACCGTGCGCGACGTGACCCAGCAACGCCAGCAGACGCTGGATCTCGCGGCCGCCGAAGACGCCCTGCGCCAGGCGCAGAAGATGGAAGCCATCGGCCAGCTCACCGGGGGCGTGGCCCACGACTTCAACAACCTGCTCACCGTCGCCCGCACCTCCTGCGACCTGCTCAAGCGCCCCAACCTCAGCGATGCGCGACGCGAGCGCTACCTGGAAGCGATCTCCACCACCGTGGATCGCGCCGCGCGATTGACCGGGCAACTGCTGGCCTTCGCCCGGCGCCAGGCCCTGGCGCCCGAGGTGTTTTCCGCGCGGGACAATGTCCTGGCCATGGGTGACATGCTGGAAACCCTGCTGGGTTCGCAGGTGGGCATCGAGCTCGAGGTAGGCGATGACCCGTGCCTGGTCTATGCCGACCCCAGCCAGTTCGATACCGCGATGGTGAACATCGCGGTGAACGCCCGCGACGCCATGAGCGGTGCCGGACGCCTGACCATAGGCGTAATGACCGTCGCCGGCATTCCGGCCGGCGGGGCTCAGCCAGCGCTGGACCTCCCGGCCGTGGCCATCACCCTGGCGGACAACGGCAGTGGCATCGCCCGGGAACACCTGGAGCAGATCTTCGAGCCCTTCTTCACCACCAAGAGAGTCGGCCAGGGCACCGGACTCGGCCTGAGCCAGGTGTTCGGCTTCATCAAGCAGTCCGGTGGCGAGGTGCGGGTCACCAGCGAGGTCGGCCGCGGGACGACCTTCCACCTCTATCTGCCGCTCGCGCCGGCAACCGAGCCGCAACCGGCCCTCGAGGAGTTCGTCGCGGCGGCCGATGGCAGCGGGATCACCGTCCTGGTGGTCGAGGACAACCTCGAGGTGGGTACCTTCGCGGTCGAGCTGTTGAGTGGCCTCGGCTACCAGGCCGTGCTGGCCGGCAATGCCGAGATCGCCCTCGCCCTGCTCGCCGACCAGCCGGGTCGATTCGACGTGGTCTTCTCGGACGTCGTCATGCCCGGCATGAGCGGGCTGGAGCTGGCCATCGAGATCAGACGCCTCTATCGCTGCCTGCCGATCCTGCTGACCTCCGGCTACAGCCACGTCCTGGCGACCAATGGCGCCCAGGGCTTCGAGCTGATCCACAAGCCCTATTCGGCGGAGGCCCTGTCACGCCGGCTGCAGCAGATCCTCGAAGAAACCACGACGCACCTGACCACCTAGGGCGCCGCGGTACGGACGGTCAGGCTCAGGCACGGCCGGGGCGCACCGCCAGGGCCGAGACGAGCACCCCCGCCACCACCAGGCCGAGCCCGGCGACGAACAGGCTCGACACGGTGGCGCCAAACGCCAGGCAGGACGCCAGGGTTCCCACCAGGGGCACCCCGAGCGTGACGGTCGACATGGCGAAGGTGGATATCCTCCGACCGAACTCCGCCGAGATGACGAAACAGGCCGAGGTGGCGATCGGACCGATAAAGAACAGCTCCTGCAACAGCCGGGTATCCAGGGTGACGGCGGTCGGCCAGCCTTCGCTCAGCCAGGCGGCAAAGGCCAGGGGCACCACGGCCAGCAGCATCTGCCAGGGTGCCAGTGCCAGCGGCGACGTCACCCAGCGATGGCGCTTCACATGGAGGATAACGAGCGCCCAGCTCACCGCGGCGAGCAGGAGAAAGAGCGCCCCCTTCACGGTGCCCGGCTGCGTCCAGTCGAGTTCCGCGGGACTGCAGACGGCGACCACCCCGGCCATGCCGATGGCCAATCCGGTGAGCTGCAGGCGCGACGGCGCCTGGCGAAACAGCAGCCAGGCGACCAGCACGCACCACAGGGGCGTGGTGTAGGCCAGCAGCACGGCCCTGCTGGTGTCGATCTGCACCATGGCCACCATGCCAAGCCCGGTGAAGGTCATCATCTGCAGCAGTCCCACGCTGGCGATGATCGGCAGGTCCTGCCGGGTGGGTAGCCTGAGTTGTCCCCGCAGCGCCAGGTAGAGGCACAGGCAAACCGCGGCGCTGGCGAATCTCACGGTCGCCAGCCAGAGCGGCGGCACCGATTGCAGGGCGAGCTTGGTCACCGGCCAGCTGCTTCCCCACAGCAGCACCATGACGCCGAGCGCGACATAGGTGGAGGAAAGCCCGAAGGCCTTGCCTGGAAGGTCGAGGTTTTGCCGAATCGTAGCGCTCACGATGCCACCCTGTTGCCCATGGATCACTCGGAGTTATGCTATTTCCGCTCACGCGCGAAAACGCACCTTTCTCTTCGTGAAAAATGGAAATATCGGTACATCCAACCCTGCAGAGCTCTAAAAGAGGAAATTTCTACCGTGAACCGCGCCAAACTCGACGATGCCAGCCTGCGCATCCTGGATGCCCTCCAGCAGAACGCCGAACTGAGCAATGCCGAACTGGCGGAAATCGCCGGACTCTCGACGTCCCCCTGTTGGCGGCGCGTGGCGGACATGAAGGAGCATGGCGTCTTGCGCGGCGCCGTGACCCTGGTCGATCCGGCCGCGCTGGGGCTCGCCATCAACGTCTTCGTGCATGTGTCGCTCAAGCTGCAGGACAAGCAGTCGCTGGAGGTCTTCACGGATGCGATCAAGGAGCGTCCGGAGGTCATGGAGTGCTACCTGATGAGCGGCGAGGCCGACTTCATGCTCAGGGTGGTGAGCGAAGACCTGGCCAAGTACCAGACGCTGCTGCTGGATTGCCTCACGACCATCCCCGTCGTCGCCAGCATCAGATCGAGCTTCGCCCTGAGCCAGGTGAAGTACACCACCGCCCTACCGACCAATCACCTGCGCGGACGGGCGGCGGGCAGCCGTCGCTGAGACTGCCCGCTGCCGCGCGTCCGGCCATGGCCGAGGGTGCCCATGATCGCCGCCCGCCCCGGCCCGCGCCTGTCGGAGGGTGCCCGGACAGCCGGACCCGCGATGCGACGGCGGCCATCCACCCCGGGCGAGCGATCGGGTAACATGCGCCGCCGCGGGCCAGTGGCCCCTTTCTCTCGGTAAGGAGTCACAGTGTTCGAGACCCAGGTCATCATCATCGGTGCCGGCGCGGCCGGTTTGATGTGCGCCCTGAGCGCCGCCGCGCGCGGGCGCCGGGTGCTGGTACTCGACCACGCCAACAAGGCCGGCAAGAAGATCCTCATGTCCGGCGGCGGCCGCTGCAACTTCACCAACCTCTATTGCGAGCCCGCCAACTTCCTCTCGCAGAACGCGCATTTCTGCAAATCGGCACTGGCGCGGTACACCCAATGGGACTTCATCGCCCTGGTGGCCAAACACGGCGTGCCCTACCACGAGAAGAAGCTCGGCCAGCTGTTCTGCGACAACAAGGCTAGCGACATCCTCGCCGTGCTGCTGGACGAGTGCGAACAGGGCGGCGTCGATATCCGCCTCAATACCTCGGTGCAGGAGATCGCCCGCCTCGACCCGGGCGGCTATCAGCTGCAGACCAGCCTGGGCCCGGTGCGTGGCGAGTCCCTGGTGATCGCCACCGGCGGCCTGTCCATCCCGACCCTCGGCGCCACCGGCTTCGGCTATCAGGTCGCCCGCCAGTTCGGCCATCAGCTGCTGCCGACCCGCGCCGGTCTGGTGCCCTTCACCATCACCGATCCGCAGCTCAAGGAATTCTGCAGCGCCCTGTCCGGCACGGCGGTGGAAGATTGCCGGATCAGCTGCAACGGCCAGAGCTTCGTCGAGAATCTGCTGTTCACCCACCGTGGCCTCAGCGGTCCGGCGATCCTGCAGATCTCTTCCTACTGGCAACCCGGCGACAGCCTCAGCATCGACCTGCTGCCGCACCTGGACCTGGCCCAGTGGCTCGCCGAGCAGCGCCAGGCGCGGCCCAACAGCGAACTCAAGACCCTGCTGGGCGAGCTGTTCACCAAGAAGATGGCCACGCTGCTCGCCGACAGCTGGTTCCAGTCCCGGCCGCTGAAGCAATACACCCCGGACGAACTCAAGGCCATCGCCGCCCGCCTGCACGACTGGCAACTGGTCCCGGCGGGCACCGAGGGCTATCGGACCGCCGAGGTCACCCTGGGCGGCGTCGACACCCGCGAGGTGTCGTCCAAGACCCTGGAGTCGCTCAAGTCGCCCGGTCTGTACTTCATCGGCGAGGTGCTGGATGTCACCGGCCACCTGGGCGGTTTCAACTTCCAGTGGGCCTGGGCCTCGGGTTACGCGGCGGCGCAGTACGTCTAGGCCAGGGGAAAGCGCTTTGCGCCTGGACTCAGGCAGCCGCAGACGGCCAGGTCTGGCTCGCGATGCGCAGGAAATTCCCGCCCAGAATGGCGTCGATGTCGGCGGCGGTATAGCCCCGCCCCGTCAGTTGGCGTATCAGTTCAGGTAGCGCCTCGGGTTGCAGCTGGGTATGACCGTGCGGCTGTCCATAGTGGCGTGCGGGCCACCAGTCCTCGGCGTCGACGCCAGCGGGCAGGGCATGGTCGGCCGGGCACAATTCGGTATCCAGCCCAATGCCGATATGGCGAGTCCCGACCCGCTCCGCCAGGTAGTCGATCTGGCGGACAAAGCTGGCCACCGAAGCCGCGGGATCGCCGAGAAAGAGACTCAGACCGGTCAGGCCGATCACCCCATCCTGGTCGGCACAGGCGCGGATCTGCCGATCGCTCACCGTCCGCGGATGCTCGTGGAGCGCCTTGATATTGGTGTGGGAAAAGACCACCGGCCGCGTCGACACCGCCATGATCTCCAGGCTGGCGCGCTCGCTCGCGTGGGCACAGTCAAGGGTGATGCCGGCCGCATTGCCGGCCGCCACCATCTCGCGACCCAGCGCCGTCAGACCGCCCCCCGCGCCATGGCAACCCCCGGCGCAGCTGTTGTCGCGGTTGTAGGCGAGCAGCATCTGGCGCACCCCGAGACTGGCATAGAGCCCGACCATCGCTGGATCGTCTAGCAGCATGGTCGAGCCTTCGAGATCGAAGGACACGGCCAGCCTGCCTTGCTCACGCGCCTGGTGGATGTCGGCCACCGTGCCGACCAGACGGAAGTGCGCGTCATGCCGCGCCAGCCAGGCGCGGAAATCCGCTAGGGTTTGCACCACCGTCGCGAAAGGCGTCATGTCCATGCCGACGTTGATCGACACATGATGGAAGCCGGCCGCGCGATAGCGATGCAAGCCGGACATGTCCTGCCCCGGCATGAGGGGCAGGCAGGCATGCGCCTCCCAGCGGATCGGCCCGAGTCCCGCGGATATGGCTGTGACCGGCTGCATCGGCGTCCCCTGCGCACGTCTTGAGGGATGCAACATAGCATGCGAACGGGGGCCGGGGTCCGCCCGGCCCGCCGCGACGCTAGCCGAGGTTCACGGTCCGCAGCAGCGCCGGATCCACGACCCTTGCCTGATAGCGCACCGACGCCTGGCCATAGGCCTGGGGATCGAGCACCTGGTCCCAGCGTGCCGGTGCCTGCGCCTGCACCGCGACCACCTCGGACTGGGCTGCCTTCGGCTGCAGTGCGGCCTGGGCGCGTCTTTCGTTGATCTCGGCGGCCATGGCGGTGTAGCTGGCGGTGCTGAGCAGGGCGAGTGCGGCCATCTTGTTGAAGACGTTCATGGTGGATCCTCCTGTCTTGAACACGGGGGCTGGCGTCGCCGCGGCAGCGGTCCGGCGTCAGTCACGGTTCCACCTTGCGCCCAGGCGTCTTAACGCTGTCTTAACCCCTCTGAACCCGACCTGAACAGCTGCGACAACCTGCCCCAGGCGATGGCCACTGGCCAATTGATCTGGATCAGTTTTGCCCAGCGCCAGCAGGCGCATCCTGCCTGCAGCCGCCACTCCGTCCTGGAGCGGCGCCACGGCTCGCGAGGTCGCCATGAACGGACGCCTGGTCAAGGAACTGCTGATCATCCTGCTGATCAAGCTGGCGCTGCTCATGGCGATCAAGAGCCTCTGGTTCAGCGCCCCCACGGTTCCGCCCGACGCCACCCAGGCGGTCAGCGCCCACCTGCTGGACTAGTACCCCTTCCCTTCGCTTGAGGAGATTGCCGGGATGATCTCGGAATCCGTCGTGGACCTGTCACGCCTGCAATTCGGCATGACCGCGCTGTATCACTTCATCTTCGTGCCCCTGACCCTGGGGCTGGTGGTGATCCTGGGGATCATGGAGTCGGTCTATGTGATGACCGGCAAACAGGTCTACAAGGACATGACCCAGTTCTGGGGCAAGCTGTTCGGCATCAACTTCGCCCTGGGCGTCACCACCGGCCTGACCATGGAGTTCCAGTTCGGCACCAACTGGGCCTACTACTCCCACTATGTCGGCGACATCTTCGGCGCGCCCCTGGCCATCGAGGGCCTGATGGCCTTCTTCCTCGAATCGACGCTGATCGGGCTGTTCTTCTTTGGCTGGGAGCGGCTGTCGAAAGGGCAGCACCTGCTGGTGACCTGGCTGGTGGCCCTGGGCTCGAATCTTTCCGCGCTGTGGATCCTGGTGGCCAACGGCTGGATGCAGAATCCGGTCGGCGCCGAATTCAACTACGTCACCATGCGCATGGAGCTGGTCGACTTCGGCGCCCTGCTGCTCAATCCCGTGGCCCAGGTGAAGTTCGTCCACACCGTGGCCTCGGGTTACGTCACCGGCGCCATCTTCGTGTTGGCGATCTCCAGCTACTACCTGCTCAAGGGCCGCGACATCGGCTTCGCCCGGCGCTCCTTCGCCGTGGCCGCCGCCTTCGGCATGGCCGCGGTCATCTCGGTGATCGTGCTGGGCGACGAATCCGGCTATCGTGTCGGCGAGGTGCAGAAGGTCAAGCTGGCCGCCATCGAAGCCGAATGGGAGACCGAGGCAGCCCCGGCCTCCTTCACGCTCTTCGGCATTCCCAATCAGCAGGAGATGCGCACCGACTACGCGGTGAAGATCCCCTACCTGATGGGCCTGATCGCCACCCGCTCCACCACCGAACAGGTCACCGGCATCAAGGACCTGGTCAGCCAGTACGAGGCCCGCGTCCGCAACGGTGCCCAGGCCTATGCCCTGCTGGAGCGCCTGCGCGCCGGCGACGACTCCGCCGCCACCCGCGCCGCCTTCGACGCCCACAAGCAAGACCTGGGCTATGGCCTGCTGCTGAAGAAGTACGTCAACGATCCCGCCACGGCCACCCCCGAGCAGGTCCGCCAGGCCGCGCGGGACACCATTCCCGGCGTCGCCAGCCTGTTCTGGACCTTTCGCATCATGGTCGCCAGCGGGGTGCTGATGCTGGCGCTGTTCCTCTGCGCCTTCTGGGCCTCGACCCGGCGCAACGAGCTCAACAAGCCCTGGCTGCTGAAGTGGGCGCTGCTCAGCCTGCCGCTGCCTTGGATCGCCACCCAGACCGGCTGGTGGGTGGCCGAGCACGGTCGCCAGCCCTGGACCATCAGCGAGGTGCTGCCCACCCACCTCTCGGCCTCGACCCTGGCCCCGGGCGATCTGCTCGGCTCCATCGGCGCCCTGGTGACCTTCTACACCCTGCTGCTGATCGTGGAGCTGTACCTGATGATCCGCTTCGCCCGCCTCGGCCCGAGCAGCCTGCATACCGGCCGCTACTACCATGAACGCGCCGCCCAGGTCGGCGACGCCCTTCGCCAGGCCGCGGTGGCCAAGCCCGCTGCCCCGGCCAACGTCTGAGGAGACCGCCATGTTCGACTATGAAGTCCTCAAGCTCATCTGGTGGGTGCTGATCGGCGTGCTGCTGATCGGCTTCGCCCTCACCGACGGATTCGACATGGGCGCCATGATCCTCATGCCCCTGATCGGCAAGACCGACAAGGAACGCCGCGCCGCCATCAACAGCATCGCCCCGCACTGGGACGGCAACCAGGTGTGGTTCATCACCGCCGGCGGCGCCCTCTTCGCCGCCTGGCCGTTGGTCTATGCCACCGCCTTCTCCGGACTCTACTGGGCGCTGCTGCTGGTGCTCTTCGCCCTGTTCCTGCGCCCGGTGGGCTTCGACTACCGCAGCAAGCTGGACAACGGCCGCTGGCGCAGCGCCTGGGACTGGGGCCTGTTCACCGGCAGCCTGGTTCCGGCACTGGTGTTCGGCGTGGCCTTCGGCAATCTCTTCCAGGGCGTGCCCTTCCAGCTCGACGACACCCTGAGATCCACCTACAGCGGCAGCTTCTTCGCCCTGCTCAACCCCTTCGCGCTGCTCTGCGGCGGGGTCAGCCTGGCCATGCTCTGCGCCCATGGCGGCAGCTGGCTGATGCTGCGCACCCACCAGGCCCTGGGCGAGCGCGCCCGCCGCGCCACCGGCCTGTGCGCCCTGCTGCATCTCGCGACCTTTGGCCTGGCCGGCGTCTGGCTGGCCCATGGCATCGACGGCTATGTGCTGATCAGCCAGGGCGATCCGGGCACTGCCCTGAATCCGCTGCACAAGGTGGTGACCGCCGGCAACCCGGGCTGGCTGGCCAATTATCATCAGCAGCCGCTGACCCTGATCGCCCCGGTCGTGGCCGTATTGGGCAGCGTTCTGGCGCTGCTGGGCAGCAGCTGGCGTCAGGCCGGTTTGGCCTTTACCGGCACGGCCCTGGCCATCGTCGGCACCCTTGCCACCGCCGGCTGTGCGCTGTTTCCCTTCGTGCTGCCGTCGAGCCTGGATCCGGCCTCCAGCCTGACCGTCTGGGACGCCGTCTCCAGCCACAAGACGCTGGGCATCATGTTCGTCGCCGCGGCCCTCTTCGTGCCGCTCATCCTCGCCTACACCCTGTGGAGCTACGTCCGCATGTGGGGCAAGGTCGATGACCGCTTCATCGACGCCAACCCCCACGGCCTCTACTGATCAGCCTCTCAAGGAGACACACCATGTGGTACTTCACCTGGATCCTCGGTGTCCTGCTCGCCGCGAGCTTCGGCATCATCAACGCCCTCTGGCTGGAAAGCACCCGGGAGCTGGACGTCCATGACGATGCCGAATGCTGAAGCCCTGCCCCGCGTCCACCCGCTGGGGCGGACGCTGTCCCTGCTGCTGGCGGCGCCCCTGGCCCTGCTGCTGCTGATCCATCCCGGGCTGATGCTCGACGCCAGCGGCTACTACAGCCATCCGCTGCTGATGGCGGTGATGCTCGGTGTCTCCGCCGGGCTGGTCCATGGCGTCGGCTTCGTGCCGCGCCTGTGGCTCTGGCGCCTGCTGTTCGGGCCGGCGGTGGGCTGGCCGCTGCTGGTGCTCGGCTACGTCCTGCTCGTCAAGGCGCACCTTGGCTGATTGACGTCTGACGATAGCGCCCGGCCTCCCCGGGCGCTGCGCCACTCACGCCGATGAACAACTTGACTGTCAAGGTTCGTCCGCGGGTGCCGACATAACCGGAATCGATCTTGCCCGCGCCGGCTTCCCCTTTGCCGCCGACGTACCCGCTGACCGCCTCAGAGAAGTCCACCATGCTCAGGAATGCCCCCCTAAGTACCAAGCTCCTGCTGATCCTGCTCCTGCCACTGGCCGGATTCCTGGTGATCTCGGGCCTCTACACCGCCGACCGCTACGAAACCTTCAAGGACATGGAGCACACCGTGACCGCCAGTGCCACGGCCCAGCGTGTCAGTGCCGTGGTCACCAGCCTGCAGCGCGAACGCGGCGCCAGCGGCGTGTTCCTGGGCAGCGGCGGCAAGTCGATGCAAGACAAGCTCAAGACCTTTCGCGAAGACAGTGACAAGGCGGAGAAAGAGCTGCGGGCTCTGGCCACCGGTGACGACACCGCGATCCAGACGGCCGTGCGCGCTTTGGATGGTCTACGTGATCTACGCACCAAGGTGGACGGCCTGGCGCTCAACAGCACCCAGTCCGGTGCGGCCTACACCGACCTGATCAAGACGCTGATCGGCTACACCCACTCGCTGGAAGCCGGGGTCGACGATCCGGCCATCCTGCGCGCCCTGGGCGCCCTCAATCTGTTCGTCGAGATGAAGGAACGCGCCGGCCGCGAGCGGGTGCTGCTGGGTCTGGCCTTCAACCAGAATCGCTTCGATGCCAGCCTGCTGTCGCGCTTCGCCCGCAACCTGGGTGAATTCTCCGCCTATGCCGACGCCTTCCAGCGCAAGGCCACGCCCGACTTCATCCGCCAGCTCGACGACACCTTCAAGCAACCCAGCGCTCAGGAAGTCAGCCGCCTGCAGCAACTGGCCTTTACCGTCCCCCTTGGCGACGCCCTGGGCGTTAAGCCGGAAGACTGGTTCAACCTGGCCACCCAGCGCATCGACCTGATGGGCAAGGTGGAGGCGGACCTCGGCGCCAGCGTGGGGGCCCAGGCCGAGCAGGCCCGCGCCAAGGCCGTTCGTGACCTCTGGATCACCCTGGGCCTGGTGCTGCTGGTGCTGGTGGCCGTCTCGGCGCTGGCCTGGGTGATCATCCGCAACATCAAGCAGGCGGTCGAACAGGTCAATGGCACCCTCACCCGCCTGGCCACCCGCGACCTCACCGCTCGTTGCGCCTATCAGGGCCGGGACGAATTCGGCACCATCACCGGCAACCTCAACCAGATGAGCCAGGAGCTGGGCCAGGTGATCCAGGAGATCCGCGCGGCCACCGTGCAGGTCGCCACCGCTGCCGAGGAGGCTTCGGCAGTCGCCATCCAGACCAGCCAGAACGTCGCCCAGCAGCGCATGGGCACCGATCAGGTGGCCACCGCCATCGCCGAGATGAGCGCCACCGTCAAGGACGTGGCCCGCAGCACCACCGAGGCCGCCGAGGGCTCGCGCCAGGTCGAGGGCAACACCCGCCAGGGTCGTCGCGAATTGCAGGCCACCATCGGCCTGGTGCAGGGGCTGTCGGTACAGGCCGAACGGACCTCGGACATCATCGCCGAACTCAAGCACGAGAGCGATGCCATCTCCTCGGTACTGGACGTGATCCGTGGCATCGCCGAGCAGACCAATCTGCTGGCGCTCAACGCCGCCATCGAAGCCGCCCGCGCCGGTGAGGCCGGGCGTGGCTTCGCCGTGGTAGCCGACGAGGTGCGCTCCCTGGCGCAAAAGACCCAGCAATCCACCGGCAGCATCCAGCAGATGATCAATAATCTGCAAAGCGGCTCCGACCGCGCCACCCAGGCCATGCAGGAAACCCTGAGCCAGGTGCAGACCGGCGCCAGCAACGTGGTTCGCGCCGGCGAGCTGCTGGGCGAGATCGCCGAGGGCGTGATCCTGATCAACGATCGCACCATCCAGGTGGCTTCGGCCGCCGAACAGCAGAGCCAGGTCGCCGAAGAGATCAGCCGCAACGTCAACGACATCAACGACCTGGTGATCCAGGTCAGCGCCGGCGCCGAGCAGACCGCGGTCACCAGCCGTGAATTGGCCCGCCTCGCCGAACAGCAGCAAGTCTTGGTCGGCCGCTTCCGGGTGTCCTAAGCCACGCGCCGGCCGCTGTACGGTGGAAAAGCCGTCCCTCTGGACGGCGACGCCGGCGCGCCCTGTCGCCAGACTGGGCGTCGTTGTCAGCGCTCGGTCGCCGGCAGCGCAGGACCGGCCAGCCCAGGACCGGCCACCAGACCGCCCGGGAAAGCCATGGACACCTTTGCCCTCTACCTGCTGCTGTGCGGCCTCACCATTGCCAGTCCCGGTCCGGGCGTACTGCTCACGATCAACAATGCCCTGCTGCTGCAGTGGCGCGGCGCCCTACCCGGCATCCTCGGCGTGGTGCTGGGCATCCTGCTGGTAGCCATTCTGGCCAGCACCGCGCTCGGCGCCCTGGTGAGCAGTTCGCCACGGGCGCTGCAGGGGCTGCAACTGCTCGGCGCGCTCTATCTGGGCTGGCTGGGTCTGAGTCGCTTGCGCCAGGGCTCGCTCCCAGGCCAGTGGACCGGCAAGACCCGGCCGGCGATCGGCGTCGCCAGACGCCTCCGGCAAGGTCTGCTGGTGTCCCTCACCAATCCCAAGCTGATCATCTTCTTTCTGGCGCTGTTTCCGCCCTTCATCCAGGCCGACCGCCCGGTGCTGCCGCAGCTGGTGCTGCTGGTGGCGAGCTTCTGCCTGTTGAGCCTGCTCATTCACTGCAGCTACGCCGCGGCCGCGGCAGCCTTGAGTACCCACCTGACCGCAGGCTCTACCCTCGCGCGCCTGAACCGGGCGGCGGGCGGACTCTTTCTGCTGTTCGCCGCGCTGCTGCTGAGTGCGGCCCTGAGCTCTCCTAGTGCCTAGTGGCGACCAGGGTGCGACTGACGTCGTTGGACGCTTCCCGCGGCCGTGACTGTTCCTGCCGCAAGGCCGCGAAACGCGCCTGGGACAGCGGTCGCTGCAGGTGGAAGCCCTGGGCCTGGTCGCACCTGAGATCGGCGATGCGCGCCAGTTGGCCGGCGGTCTCGATACCCTCGGCCACCACCGTGAGCGACAGCGCCCGCCCCATGCTGACGATGGCCTCGACAATGGCCGCGTTGCTCTCGCTCACCTCGATGTTGGAGACGAAGCTGCGATCGATCTTCAGGCAATCGAAGGGATAGGTACGCAGATAGCTCAGCGAGGAATAACCGGTGCCGAAGTCGTCCATGGACAGCCGCACCCCCAGCGCCTTGAGCTTCTTCATCAACTCCAGGGCGCCCGCGGCGTCGTCCAGCAGGACGTTCTCGGTCAGCTCCAGCTCGACCCGCACCGGATCGATACCGGTGCGGTCGAGCACCTTGCGGACCCGCGCGACCAGATCGTCGCGCTGGAACTCCAGCGGCGACAGGTTGATGGACACGATCAGCTCCGGGTCCCAGAGCAGCGCCTGGCTGCAGGCTTCTTGCAGCACCCAGTCGCTCAGGCCGAGGATCAGTCCGGTCTCCTCCGCCACCCCGATGAATTCGGCGGGTGCCAGGCGCCCGCGGGCGGGATGATTCCAGCGCACCAGCGCCTCGGCGCCCAGCAGGCGCTGGCCATTGGCGGCAAAGCGCGGTTGGAAGTCCAACTCGAATTCCAGCCGCTGCAACCCCAGGCGCAATTCGGTCTCCAGCTGGCGCCGTTCGAGGATGCGCTGGTTCATGGTGGGCTCATAGAACCTCAGGGTGTTGCGCCCGGCGGCCTTGGCTTCGTACAGGGCGATGTCCGCATAGCGCAGCAGATCCTCGGCGCCATGGCCATCCTGGGGCGCCTGGGCGATGCCGATGCTCGCGCCGATATTGATGTCGTGCTCGTCGATGCGCATGGTCCGGCCGATGCCCTCCAGCATCCGGTTGCCCATCAGGCTCACCTGCTCGGCGCTCAGGCAGCCGTTCACCGCGATCAGGAATTCATCGCCGCCGATGCGCGCGACCAGATCGCCCTCCCGGACGCTGGCGCGCAATTCCCGGGCGACCTGGCAGAGCACCTGATCGCCCGCCCCGTGGCCGAGGGAGTCGTTGACCGGCTTGAAGCGGTCCAGATCGAGGGCCAGCAGATGCAGCGGCTGACTGGCACTGACACCCTCGGCGAAGCGTTGCGCCAGGTAGCGGTGCAGCTGATGACGGTTGGCCAGTCCGGTCAGGGCGTCGTGCTGGCTGATGTGCTCGATGCGGGCCTTGGCCTCGATCTCCTCGGTCACGTCGCACACGGTGCCACGGAAGCCGACCAGCAGGCCGCCGCTGATGATGGGCTGCGCCGAGAGCTGGCAGTACCTGAGCTTGGCCTGGGCATCGCGCATCTCGCAGGGCAGCGGACGACGGGTACGGCCGGCGGCCAGCGGCGTCCGGGCCACCTCCTCGACCTGGCTCGGCGCATAGCCCAGCAATTCGTGCAACGGACGCCCCAGCCAGTCCTCCCGACGGAAGCCGGTCACCGCCACGAAGCGCTCCGAGAGATAGACCAGCCGCTGTTCGGCGTCGCTCTCCCAGATCCAGTCGGACGAGGCCTCGGAAACGGTACGAAAGCGCTGCTCGCTGTGCCTCAGGGCATCTTCGGCCACGTCGGTCTGCCGCGCCGCCAGGGCGATCCGCCGGCGCAGGTACCAGACCAGCAGCAGCGCCAGACCACACATGGCTGCCAGCAGCGGCACGAATTGCGTCAGCAGGCGATGCCCCATGCCGTGCACCAGCCAGTGGAAGGTCACCGCGATACCTGGATCGGACCTCACCACCAGGGTCGGCCGCTCCGCCAGGGCGGGCAGGTCCCCGGGCTCCGCGGTCAGCCCGGGCAATTCGAAGGTGTGCCCGAGCTGGGCCAGCTTGTCCGGCGTGAGGATGTCGACGAACACCATATAGGACAGCCGCTTGAAGTCCTGGTAGGTCGCATCCGGGCGGATGACCGCGGCCAGCACGCTGGCCGGCTGGCCATCGATCAGGAAATAGCCCTGGGCATAGCCATCCTTTAGCGAGCGCTCCCGCGCCAGCGCCAGCAGCGCCGTCTGGTCGTCGCCGAGCCAGGTGTCCAGTTGCATCTTGCTGCGGCCGCCACCGACCACGGCATAGCGGGTCACGCCATTGGGTGCCAGGATGAAGGCGCCGCTCACCCCGTAGCCGCTGTAGAGGGACGGACCCACATTGTCCTCCTCGTAGGCCCAGTTGACGTCCACCTTCTTGTTGGTCCGAGCATAGGCTTCGATCCAGAACGAATAATCAGTGAGCACCCGGCCCAGTTTGTCCTGCCGCGTTTCCAGCGCGCGCTGGGCATCCGCCTCGCTGTGGTGGCGTTGCTGCTCGTCGATGCGCGCGCACAGGTCGAACAGCATCCAGCCCGCCAGGGCGAAGATGAGGGTAACTAGCGCGAAGAAGCCGAGGGAGGCCTGACGGGCGACGCGATTGAGTTGGGTAGGCACGATAGCGACCTGTCGCAACGGGTTGTACGGGGGTGCTGACGGCAGGCGGCCAGGCCGTAATCGTCTGCCTTTTTATCGGCACTACCTTGGGCGGCTTGAAGCCTTCGCATAAATATTCCGGAGAAGGGCTCGCTAGAGCGGCTGCTTTTGCACCATCCGTGGGCGCCGAAGCACCAAGTGCGCCACGACGGCGCAGCCTTTCCAGCACCTCTTGCTCAAAAACGACAGAGGGGCGCCACTCACCCGGGCAAATGTTGACCTATCGGTCAGCTTTACCCACCATCAAGGCATTCGAGACCAGGTGGAGAGCGGCCGTGATCAGGTTTCTGCTGGACCAGGAGCTGCGCGTTGAAGAGCGGCTCGATCCCAACCTTACCGTGCTGCAGTACCTGCGCGAGCGCTGCGGCAAGACCGGCACCAAGGAAGGCTGCGCCTCCGGCGACTGTGGCGCCTGCACCGTGGTGCTGGCCGAGCCCGACGGTGACCGGTTGCGCTATCGCACGGTCAACAGCTGCCTGACCTTCGTCGCAGCCCTGGATGGCCGACAGCTGATCAGCGTGGAGGACCTCAAGCATCAGGGCCGCCTGCACAGCGTGCAGCAGGCCATGGTCGACTGCCACGGTTCCCAGTGCGGCTACTGCACCCCGGGCTTCGTCATGTCGCTCTTCGCCTTGCAAAAGAACGTCGCCGCGCCGGATGACGCCGCGACCCACGAGGCTCTGGCCGGCAATCTCTGTCGTTGCACCGGCTACCGGCCGATCCTGGCCGCGGCCGAACAGGCCTGCGCCAGTCGGCAGCCGGATCAGTTCGATGCCCGCGAACGCCAGACCCTGGAGCGCCTGCAAGCCCTGGCGCCGCAGCCCGAGACCCGTCTCGAAGGCGCCGATCGGCGCAGTCATAGCCCCACCACCCTGGCCGAGCTGGCGACGCTCTACCAGGCCCATCCCGCGGCCCGGCTGCTGGCCGGCGGGACCGACCTGGCCCTGGAGGTCACCCAGCAGCATCGCCGTCTGGAGACCCTGATCTACCTGGGCAACCTCCCGGAATTGCGCGGCGTCACCGTCGGCGACGATTCTATCGAGATCGGCGCCGCCACTCCGTTGGCCGACTGCGCCGCCGCCCTGGCCGCCGACTACCCGGACTTCGGCGCCCTGCTGCAACGCTTCGCCTCCCTGCAGATCCGCAACCAGGGCACCCTGGGCGGCAATATCGGCAACGCCTCGCCCATCGGCGACAGTCCGCCCTTGCTCCTGGCGCTGGGCGCCAGCCTGCTGCTGCGCCAGGGTGAACGCCTGCGCGAATTAGCGCTGGACGACTTCTTTCTCGACTACCGCAAGACGGCCCTGGAACCCGGCGAATTCATCCAGGCGGTACGGGTGCCGCGGGCGCGTGAGGGCCTGGTGTTCCGCGCCTTCAAGGTGTCCAAGCGACTGGATGACGATATCTCCGCGGTCTGCGCCGCCTTCGCCCTGGAGCTCGACCGGGACCGCGTCGTAGCGGTACGCATCGCCTACGGCGGCATGGCCGCCACGCCCAAGCGTGCCGCTCAGTGCGAGCAGGCGCTGCTCGGCCAGCTGTGGAATGCCGCGTCCATCGAACGCGCCGTCCAGGCCCTGGCCGAGGATTTCGCCCCGCTGTCGGATTTTCGCGCCAGTCGCGAATACCGCCTGCTGACGGCGCAGAATCTGCTGCGTAAATGTCACCTGGAGACCACCCAGCCCACGCTCGCCACGAGGGTCACCGCCCATGTCTAGCACCCTCCCCGTTCGCACCCCCGAGGAAATGGCCGCGGCCTTCGCCGCGGGCCTTGCCACCGGCGTCGGAAAATCGCTCAAGCACGAGAGCGCCGACAAGCATGTCAGTGGCGAGGCCCTGTATATCGACGATCGCCTGGAATTCCCCAACCAGTTGCACGTCTATGCGCGGATGAGCGAGCACGCCCATGCGCGGATCAAGCACATCGATCTCGCGCCCTGCTACGGGATTCCCGGCGTGGCCCTGGCCATCACCGCCGCCGACGTACCGGGCCAGCTGGACATCGGCGCCGTCCTCCCCGGCGATCCGTTGCTCGCCGATGGCGAGGTGCAGTACCTGGGCCAGCCGGTATTGGCGGTGGCCGCTACCAGCCTCGACGCCGCCCGCCGTGCGGCCCAGGCCGCCCTCATCGAATACGAGCCGCTGGAGGCCATCCTCGACGTCAAGGAAGCGCTGCGCCGCGAGCACTTCATCTCGCCCAGCCACAGCCACCACCTGGGTGACGCGGCCGCCGCCCTGGCCGCTGCCCCCCATCGTCTGCAGGGCGAACTGGCCATCGGCGGCCAGGAGCACTTCTACCTGGAAACCCAGATGGCCTCGGTCATGCCCACCGAAGACGGCGGCATGCTGGTCTATTCTTCTACCCAGAATCCCACCGAGGTGCAGAAACAGGTGGCCGAGGTGCTCGGCGTCTCCATGAACAGGGTTACCGTCGACATGAGACGCATGGGCGGTGGCTTCGGCGGCAAGGAGAGCCAGGCCGGCATGCCGGCGGCGCTCTGCGCGGTGTTCGCCCATCTCACCGGGCGGCCGGTGAAGATGCGCCTGCCGCGGTTCGAAGACATGCATATGACCGGCAAGCGCCATCCCTTCCACATCGAGTACGACGTCGGCTTCGACGACGACGGCCGTCTGCTGGGCATCCGCTTCGAACTGGCGGGTAACTGCGGCTATTCACCGGACCTGTCCAACGCCATCATCGACCGCGCCATGTTCCATGCCGACAACGCCTACTACCTCGGCAATGCCCAGATCACCGGCCACAGATGCAAGACCCACCTGGCGTCCAACACCGCCTACCGCGGCTTTGGCGGCCCCCAGGGCATGCTGGCCATCGAGAACGTGATGGACGCCATCGCCCGCCATCGCGGTCTCGATCCGCTGGAGGTCCGGCGGCGCAACTACTACGGCAAAGAGACGCGCAACCTCACCCACTACCACCAGGTGGTGGAAGACAACCTGCTCGAGGAGATGACCGCGGACCTCGCCGCCAGCAGCGACTACCAGACCCGCCGCGAAGCCATCCGTGACTTCAACCGCAGCAGTCCGGTACTGAAGAAGGGCCTGGCCCTGACCCCGGTGAAATTCGGCATCTCCTTCACCTCTTCCTTCCTCAACCAGGGCGGCGCCCTGGTCAATGTCTACACCGACGGCAGCATCCACTTGAACCATGGCGGCACCGAGATGGGCCAGGGCCTCAACACCAAGGTCGCCCAGGTGGTGGCCGAGGTCTTCCAGGTCGACATAGGCCGCATCCAGATCACCGCCACCAACACCGACAAGGTGCCCAACACCTCGCCCACCGCCGCTTCCAGCGGCACCGATCTCAACGGCAAGGCCGCGCAGAACGCCGCCCAGACCATCAAGGACCGGCTGATCGATTTCGCCAGTCGACACTTCCACGTCGGGCCCGAAGAGGTCGATTTCCGCAATGGCCACGTCAGGGTGCGCGATCGCCTGCTGAGCTTCGAGGAGCTGATCCAGCTGGCCTATGTCGGCCAGGTGTCGCTGTCCAGCACCGGCTACTACCGCACGCCCAAGATCCACTACGACCGCGACCAGGCCCGCGGTCGGCCGTTCTACTACTACGCCTTCGGCGCCGCCTGTTCCGAGGTGCTGATCGACACCCTCACCGGCGAATACCGCCTGCTGCGCACCGACATCCTCCACGACGTCGGTGCCTCCCTGAATCCGGCCATCGACATCGGCCAGGTGGAAGGCGGCTTCGTCCAGGGGCTGGGCTGGTTGACCATGGAAGAACTGGTGTGGAACGACGCCGGCAAGCTGCTCACCGCCGGCCCCTCTACCTACAAGATTCCGGCGGTGAGCGACGTGCCACCGGATCTGCGCGTGCGCCTGGTGGAGAATCGGCAGAATCCCGAGGCTACGGTGTTCCACTCCAAGGCCGTGGGCGAGCCGCCCTTCATGCTCGGCATCTCGGTGTGGTGCGCCCTGCAGGACGCTGTGGCCAGCGTGGCGGATTACCGCTTCCATCCCGCGCTGGACGCGCCCGCCACCCCGGAACGGGTGCTCTGGGGCGTGGAGCGCATGCGCCGCCTGGCCGCCGAGCTGCAGACCACCCCGGCCCCCGCCACGGAGGAGCCCGCATGAACCCCAAACGTGGCTGGCTGGCCCTGCTGGCCGACTTCGAGGCACGCGGCGAACCCTGCGTGCTGATCACCGTGGCCGACGAACAGGGCTCCACCCCTCGCGAGGCCGGCACCAAGATGCTGGTGGGGCGCGAGGAACAGCACCTGACCATCGGTGGCGGTCATCTCGAGTACCGCGCGGTGGACATCGCCCGGGAAATGCTCGCCGCCGGCACCCGCCAGCCGCGCCTGGAGCGCTTCTCCCTGGCCGCCAGCCTCGGCCAGTGCTGTGGCGGCGTCACCACCCTGCTGTTCGAACCTCAGCTGGCGCAGGACGTCCCGGTGATCGTCTTTGGCGCCGGCCACGTCGCCCGGGCCCTGGTGCCGCTGCTCGCCGGGCTGCCCTGCGCGGTGCGCTGGGTGGACTCGCGTGCCCAAGAATTTCCCGCCGTCCTGCCCGCCGGCGTGGAAAAGCGCCTCACCGACGAGCCGGTCGACGAGATCGCCCGCATGCCGGCGGGTGCCTACTACATCGTCATGACCCATAATCACCCCCTGGACCTGGAGCTGACCGACGCCATCCTCGCCCGCGGCGACCATGGCTACTTCGGCCTGATCGGCTCCAAGACCAAGTGGGCCAAATTCCGTCACCGCCTGGCGGCGCGCGGCCATGGTGCCGACCGCCTGGCCACGGTGCGCTGCCCGCTGGGCCTGCACGAGGTCCAGGGCAAGTTGCCGCTGGAGATCGCCATCGCCGTGGCCGGCGAGGTCATCGCCCACTACGGCCGCCAGGCCCGGCAGGCGGACCAGCCGCTGCGCCTGGTCAACGCCGTCGCGCCCAGCTGATCCCTTTTCCGCCGCTTCGTCTTTCAGAGATCGTTATGACTGCCATCGCCCATCGTGCCGCCCTGCTCCACAGCCTCGCCGACCCGGCCGAGGTGGGGTTGGACGCCTCCTACGAATACCACGCCGACGGCCTCCTGCTGGTCGCGAACGGCCGCATCCAGGCCATGGGTCCGGCCACCGAGCTGCTGCCCACCCTACCCGCCGGCACCCCGGTCATCGAGCACCCCCACGCCCTGATCACCCCCGGTTTCATCGACACCCACATCCACTATCCGCAGACCGGCATGATCGCCAGCTACGCCGAGCAGCTGCTGGACTGGCTGGACACCTACACCTTCCCCACCGAAGGCACCTTCACCGATCCGGCCAAGGCCGCCAAGGTGGCCGAGGTCTTCGTCGGCGAACTGCTGCGCAACGGCACCACCACCGCCCTGGTATTCGGCAGCGTCCATCCGCAGTCGGTGGATGCCTTCTTCGAGGTCGCCGAACGCCTCGATCTGCGCATGATCGCCGGCAAGGTGCTGATGGACCGCAATGCCCCGGACTATCTGCAGGACACCGCCGAGTCCGCCTACACCGACAGCAAGGCGCTGATCCAGCGCTGGCACGGCAAGGGCCGACTGCACTATGCCGTCACCCCGCGCTTCGCCCCCACCAGCACGCCGGAGCAACTGGCAGCCGCCGGCCGCCTGCTGGCCGAGTACCCGGACGTCTATCTGCACACCCACCTCTCCGAGAATCTCAAGGAAATCGACTGGGTCAAGGCGCTGTTCCCGGAGCGCAGCAACTATCTGGACGTCTACGACCACTTCCAGCTGCTCGGTCCGCGCTCGGTGTTCGCCCACGGCATCCACCTCTGCGACGCCGAATGCCAGCGCCTGCACGACACCGGTTCGGCGGTGGCGCACTGCCCCACCTCCAACCTCTTCCTCGGCAGCGGGCTGTTCGATCTCGAGCGGATGGAAGCCTTCAAGGTCAATGTCGGTCTCGGCACCGATGTCGGCGCCGGCACCAGCTTCTCGCTGCTGCAGACCCTCGGCGAGGCCTACAAGGTGCAGCAACTGCGCGGTCATCGCCTGCATCCCTTCAAGTCGCTGTACCTGGCCACCCTCGGCGGCGCCCGCGCCCTGCGCCTGGAGGATCGCATCGGCAGCCTGACGCCCGGCCACGACGCCGACTTCGTGGTGCTCGACCTCAAGGCCACTCCGCTGCTGGACTACCGCCTGCAGCAGTCAAAGAGTCTGGAAGAAACCCTATTCGTCCTTACCACCCTGGGCGACGACCGCGTAGTACGGGAAACCCATGCCGCCGGCCGCCGGGTACACGGCCGCGACGCCTGAGCCTGCCGGGCTTCGGCGACGCCCCCCCCAACCCAACCCACCGATCACCGTAGGTTGGGTTGAGCGTAGCGAAGCCCAACAAACCCAAACGACCAAGGCCGAGCCTCAATCCGGTAGCGTGGAAAACCGCGCAGCGTTTTCCACTGGTGGGCCAAGGGCGGAGCCAAGATGCCCAGGTCTATTAAGCTTCGGCGATGGAGCCGCCTCAACCCAACCTACCCATCAACATAGGTTGAGTTGAGCGTCAGCAAAGCCCAACAAGAACCGCTTACACCCCACCCAATACGCATAAAAAAACCGCCCCAAGGGGCGGTTTTCATGTTCAGCCTAAGCCGACTCAGCTGGTGCGATAGCGCTCCAGCCAGTGGGCGTAGGGCGCCGGCAGCACCCAGGACGGCTTGTCGATGCCCAGGGCCTTGGCCGCATAGTAGGGCCAGTGCGGATCGGCCAGGTGGGCGCGACCCACCATCACCAGATCCAGCTGCTCGTCGGCCACCACCTGGTTGGCCAGGGCCGGGGTGTCGATGTTCCAGGCCGAGGCCACCTTGAGGCCGGTGGCCTTGCGCACCTGCTCGGTGATGGGCGCCAGCAGGCCCGAGCCCCAGGGGATGTTGGCGGTCGGGGTGGAGAAGCCGATGCTGACGCTCAGCAGGTCCAGGCCTTCGCGCTTGAAGCCCTGGGCCAGCTCGATGGATTCGGCCAGGGTCTCTTCGTCGCGACCGTCGTATTCGATCACGCCGAACCGTGCGGTCAGCGGCAGGTGCTCCGGCCAGACCTGGCGCACCGCGGCCAGGGTTTCCAGCAGGAAGCGGCTGCGGCCGGCGAGGTCGCCGCCGTACTGGTCGTCACGCTGGTTGGAGTGCACCGAAAAGAAGCTTTGCGCCAGGTAGCCGTGGGCGAAGTGCAGTTCCAGCCACTCGAAGCCGGCCTCGTAGGCGCGCTTGGCGGCGTCGACGAAGTCCTGACGGACCCGGGCGATGTCGTCCAGAGTCATGGCCTTGGGGACCTTGGGCAGGTTGGCGCCAAAGGCCGCGGCGGATGGGGCGATGGTGTCCCAGCCGCGGGCGTCGTCGGCGGCGATATGGTCGTCACCTTCCCAGGGCCGGTTGGCGCTGGCCTTGCGGCCGGCGTGGGCGATCTGGATGCCCGGCACCGAACCGGCAGCCTTGATCGCCTGGACCACCGGCACGAAGGCCTGGGCATGGGCGTCCGACCAGATGCCGGCGCAGCCGGGCGTGATGCGGCCTTCCGGCGAGACCGCCGTGGCCTCGACGACGACCAGACCCGCACCGCCACGGGCCAGGCCGGCATAGTGGACCTGGTGCCAGTCGTTGATGACGCCGTCCACGGCGCTGTACTGGCACATGGGCGGAATGGCGATGCGGTTGCGCAGCGTCACGTCCTTGAGGGTGAAGGGTTGGAACAATGCGGACATCTGAGCGGTCTCCCGTATGGTGACAAGGTGTACGTCGAAGTCTTGTTCGTTAATTCGATATTAATAGAACATAACATAATCGCCAACCCCCGGTGTATGATTGGCGCATGCGCCCTTTCAAACATCCCAGTCCCGACGAATTTTCCCTTGAGCGTCTGTTCCACGCGCTCAGCGATCCCGTGCGCCTGGATATCGTCCGCTACCTGGCGCGGGTCGCCGAGGCCACCTGTGGCGAACTCGACGGCGGCCGTCCCAAGTCCAGCATGTCGCATCACTTCCGTGTCCTGCGCGACGCCGGCCTGGTGCACACCCGCAACGCCGGTACCACGCACATGAACCAGTTGCGGCGCGAAGACCTGGATCAGCGCTTCCCCGGTCTGATGGCAGCCATCCTGGCGCAATCTTCCGATCCCGTCGTCAAACCGGACTGACCCACCCTGAATGGCAGCGGGCGGGCCGCAATCGTCCTGCCCTACCCGAGGTCCGTGCCTGTCGTCGCCTGCCGTCTCGCCTGGTCCGGGCGCGGGGAACTCTCCGCCATTTTTTCCGCTCTTCCCGGTATGAAGGTTGCAACAGACACGGGCAGCACAGACGCTGGGCGCTGCCGGGAGGTAGAGGATGGGCAAGCACTGGGGATTGGCCACCGCATTGGCGGGTGTCGCCGCGCTACTCGCCCTCGTACCCAGCCCCGAGCCCATCGCCGAGGCGCGGGGTATCCAGAGGGTCATCGCCTTTGGTGACAGCCTCATGGATTGCGGCACCTTCGGCCACATCTACGCGACCAATCCGGGACGTACCTACCCTCAGGAAATCGCCGACGCCTACGGCATCGAGCTGGGTCCCAATCGCCAGGTGGAAGGCTATGGCCACGAAGGGCCGAGCGATCCCGACGGCCTCTGCTACGCCGAGGGCGGCGCCGTGACCGGCAGCTTCACCGAACCGGGCTTCGACCACAACGAGGCGCCGCTGGCCTTTTCCCAGCAGATCCGCAACTTCGAGATGCAGCATGGCCGCTTTCGCCAGCAGGATCTGGTGCTGGTGCAGATCGGCGGCAATGACATCATCGGCCCCTTCTACGACAAGAAGCTCAAGGCCGCGCTGATGGCCGACGCCCCGCTGCCCCCCGAGGTCCGCGAGCAAGTCGAGGCGCGGATCCGGCATACCGCCCTGAACGAGGTCAAGCTGTTGCGTTATCTGCTGAGCCTGGGTGCCCAGCGGCTGGTGGTGCTCAACAACACCGACTACGGCAAGGCGCCCTATCTCGAGCCCTGGACCGAGCAGGTGGCGCAGCGCAACCATGACCTGGTCAAGCTCTACAACGACACCCTGCAGGCCAACCTGCCGGCTGGAGACCGCCTGCTGCTGGTGGATGCCTACCGGGTGATGGAAGAGGTCTTCGCCCACTACGGCAACTACGGCTTCACCCATGCCGAAGGGGATGCCTGCCTGCCGGGTCGCGAATTCTGCGATCCGGACAGCTACGTCGAACCGGGCGCCGACCAGGCCTATATCTTTGGCGCCCGCGGGCATTTCGCCAGTCGTACCCACAGCATGCTGGCCCAGGTGGTGCTGGAACGCATCGCCCAGACCTGGCCCGGCAGTGCCGTGCCAGATCGCCCGCTGCTCGCCACCGCGCGACTCAACACCGAGCCGACCTTCCACTAGCTCCGCGGGACCTGCGCCCTACCCTGGTGCCGATTCGGGCGGAAGCGCACCGCCGCGGAGCAGTTGCCGCTAGCTGCCACGGTAGGTGGAGTAGCTGTAGGGAGAGACCAGCAGCGGCACGTGGTAGTGCGCGCCCTCGTCGGCGAGGCCGAAGCGCAGGACTACGGTATCGAGAAAGGCCGGCTCATCCAGCGCCACCTGGCAGCGCCGGTAGTAGGCGCCCACCTCGAACTCCAGCTCATAGACCCCAGCCGTGAAGGCGCCGCCCTGCAACAGCGGCGTATCGCTGCGGCCATCGGCGTTGGTCCGCCCTTCACCCAGGGCCTGCCGCGCGGCCCCCTCCAGACGGTACAGGCGAAAGGCGATATCCGCGCCCGGACAGCCACCGGCGGTGTCCAGCACATGGGTGGTCAGGTAACCGCCAGGGAGAGAAACGGACATGGGAGAGCTCCTGCAGGGGGATGAGCCAGCCTAGCAGTTTTTCAGCCAGCGATTGTATACAGCCCTGCCTGAGGCTCTGTTTGCGCCCTGGGCGCGTTCCAGCTGGTTGAAAGTCTTCAGACCGGTCAGACCAGTTAGGCAGGATTCTTGCTGGGACTCGGCAAAGGTCTCCAAACATTGTATACAAAACATCTCGACTGCCAGGATGCCCCTTCCATGACCTATCCCCGTGATCTCATCGGCTATGGCGCCCAGCCGCCCCACCCCCGCTGGCCGGGTGACGCCCGCATCGCCCTGTCCTTCGTGCTCAACTACGAAGAGGGTGGCGAGCGCAACATCCTCCACGGCGACAAGGAGTCCGAGGCCTTTCTTTCCGAGATGGTCGCCGCCCAGCCATTGCCGGGCGTACGCAACATGTCCATGGAATCGCTCTACGAATACGGCAGTCGCGCCGGCGTCTGGCGCATCCTGGAATTGTTCGCCAAGCACCAGGTGCCCCTGACCGTCTTTGCCGTGGCCATGGCCGCCGAGCGCCATCCCGAGGTCATCCGCGCCATGGTCCAGGCCGGCCACGAGATCTGCAGCCACGGCTATCGCTGGATCGACTACCAGTACATGGACGAAGCCGAGGAGCGCGCCCATCTGCAGCGCGCCATCGAAATCCTCACCGAGCTGACCGGCGAGCGACCGCTGGGCTGGTACACCGGCCGGACCGGTCCCAATACCCGGCGCCTGGTGATGGAGGAAGGCGGCTTCCTCTACGACAGTGACACCTACGACGACGATCTGCCCTATTGGGAACCCGACACCCCGACCGGCAAGCCGCACCTGGTGATTCCCTACACCCTGGACACCAACGACATGAGATTCACCCAGGTCCAGGGCTTCCACACCGCCGAGCAATTCTTCCAGTACCTCAAGGACGCCTTCGACACCCTCTACGAAGAAGGCGCCAGCGCACCCAAGATGCTTTCCATCGGCCTGCATTGCCGGCTGATCGGTCGCCCCGGTCGCCTGGTGGGCCTCAAGCGCTTCCTCGAATACGCCCAGAGCCAAGAGCGCGTCTGGTTCGCCCGTCGGGTGGACATCGCCCGTCACTGGCACAGTGAGCATCCACCGGCATGAGCACCTTCCAGACCGTTACCCCCAGCCAACTGGAGCGCGCCGCCTTCGTCGCGACCTTTGGCGGCATCTACGAGCATTCCGCCTGGGTCGCCGAGCGCGCCTTCGACGAGGGCCAGCCGCTGCCGGACAGCGTCGAAGCCCTGCACCAGCGCCTCGCCGCCCAGGTCGCCCGCGCCAACCGGGCCGAACAGCTGGCGCTGATCCAGGCGCACCCGGATCTCGCCGGCCGCGCCGCCCTGGCCGGGGAACTGACCGCCGCCAGCAGTGGCGAACAGGCCGGCGCCGGCCTCGATCAATGCACCCCGGACGAACTCGAACGCTTCACCCGCCACAACGAGGCCTACCGCGCCAAATTCGGCTTCCCCTTCATCATGGCGGTGAAGGGCAGCAACCGGCACCTGATCCTGGCCGCCTTCGAAGAACGCCTGCCCAACAGCCCGGAGCAGGAATTCCAGCGCGCCCTGGCCGAGATCGACCGCATCGCCCTCTTCCGCCTGCAGACCCTCTGACCTTTCCCCGACAAGAGTCCCCCATGAAACGCACCTACGCCGCGCCCTTCGAGAAATACCTCAACCTCGCCGATGCCCGCCTCGGTACCCGGGTCATCAGCGTCACCGACGACTGGTTCGCCGCCGCCGACCGCATGCTCCAACCCCACGAGCCGGAGTGGAAGGAAGGCGTCTACGACGACAACGGCAAGTGGATGGACGGCTGGGAGTCGCGGCGCAAGCGTTTCGAAGGCTACGACCATGCGGTGATCCGCCTGGGCGTACCCGGTTCGATCAAGGGCGTCGACATCGACACCCGCTGGTTCACCGGCAACTACCCACCCTCCGCCTCCCTGGAAGCCTGCTTCTGCGCCGAGGGCGACCCGGCCGCCGATGCCGCCTGGACCGAGGTGCTGCCGGCCATCGAGATGCAGGGCAACAGCCACCACTATCACGCCATCGCCGATGACCGTCCCTGGACCCACCTGCGCCTGAACATCTATCCCGACGGTGGTGTGGCCCGCCTGCGGGTCTATGGCATTCCCCATCGCGACTGGTCGGCCCAGGCCGACGACGAGGTGCTGGACCTGGCCGCCGCCCTCAACGGTGGCCGCGCCCTGGCCTGCAACGACGAGCACTATGGCCGCATGAGCAACATCCTCAACCCGGGCCGCGCCGCCAGCATGGCCGACGGCTGGGAAACCGCGCGCCGCCGCACCCCCGGCAACGACTGGGTGATCGTCGCCCTGGGCCACGCCGGCATCGTCGAGGAAATCCTGGTGGACACCCTGCACTTCAAGGGCAACTACCCGGACAGCTGCCAGATCCAGGGCGCCTATGTGCGCGGCGGCACCGACGGCCAGATCGAGACCCAGAGTCTGTTCTGGAAGGAGCTGCTGCCGCCGCAAAAGCTGCAGATGCACCAGGAGCACAGCTTCCGCGAGCAGGTGCGCGACCTCGGCCCCATCACCCACGTGCGCCTGAACATCTTCCCGGACGGCGGCGTCAGCCGACTGCGACTGTTCGGCAAGGTGGCGCGGGGCCAGGCATGAGCCGGCCACTGCGCATCGAGCCGCTGACCGCCGAGGGCTTCGCGCCCTTCGGCGAGGTCATAGAGACGGCGGACCGGGACTGGTATCCCATCAACAACGGCTCGACCCAGAGATACCACGCCCTGGCGCGGGTCGAGACGGGGCCGGCGGACGGCGCGGCGATCATCAGCATCTTTCGCGCCCGGCGGCTGGACTATCCGCTGACCATCGCCATGCTCGAACGCCATCCCCACGGCAGCCAGGCCTTCGTGCCGCTACGCGGCGAACCTTTCCTGGTGGTGGTGGCGCCGCCGGCGGCGGTGCCGGACGCCGGTGCCATCCGCGTCTTCCGCACCGATGGCCGCCAGGGCATCAACTACCATGCCGGCGTCTGGCACCACCCGGTGCTGGCCCTGCGCGACGAAGACGAATTCCTCATCGTCGATCGCGCCGGCAGCCTGCCCAACTGCGACGAGTTCTTTTTCGCGGCCGCGGAGTGCCCGACCCTGGCGCTCTAGGGTGCCACCGGCGCGCGCCTGAGCTGCTTGCGCAGCAGGCGCGCACTGTCCAGGCAGACCCAGGCCACCGCCAGCCAGATGGGACCATAGGTCCAGATCGCGCCCTCCGGCAGTTGCTCACCGAGCACATAGAGGGCGACGAACACCAGCAGCGCCGGCTCCACATAGCTGAGGATGCCGAACAGACTCAGCGGCAGCATGCGACTCGACGCCAGCATGGCGGCGAAGGCGATGGCGCTGAGCAGGCCCAGGCCCGGCAGGAGCGCCCAGAGCCAGGGCGACTGCTGCAGGATGACGCCGGGCGAGAACCAGTGCAGCGCCAGCAGCGCGAAGGGCAGCAGGCAGACCATCTCCAGGACGAAGCCGGACAGGGCGTCCACCGCCATCCAGCGGCGCAGGACGAAATACGGCGGATAGCCCACCACCGGTAGCAGACTGACCCAGGACAGCGCCCCGGTCACCCAGACTTCGTTGACCACCCCCAGCAGCGCGCAGCCGACCGCCAGTCGCTGCAGCGGTCGCAGGCGCTCGCCATAGACCAGCCGGCCGGTCAGCACGATGGCCAGGGGCAGCAGGAAGTAGCCCAGCGACATGGCCATGGCCTCGCCATTCATGGTCGCCCAGACGAACACCCACCACTGGATGCCCATCAGCAGCGCCGCCGCCGGGATCGCCAGGCACAGCCGGGGCTCGCGCACCAGTCGCTTGAGCGTGGCCCACAGGGCCTTGCCCTCCCGCAGCACCACCACCAGCAGGAGCACCATAGGCAGCGACCAGACCACCCGCAGGGCCACCACCTGCAGGCCGTCCAGCGGCGCCAGCCAGGCGAAGTACACCGGCATCAGCGCGAACAGCACCGACGACAGCACCGAAAGGCCCAGGCCCTTGCCGGACAGCACGTTCATGACTGACGCCCCAGACGATTGATGAATAGCGACAGCAGGATGATCCCACCGCCCAGCAACAGCCTAGGCAGATCGGCCGGGTGCTGCCAGATCAGCAGACTGACCAGCAGGCCCGCCGGCACATGGGCTTCGTTCATGATCGCCAGGGTGCCGCCGTTGACTCGCAACGAGCCCAGGGTCCACCAGTAGAGCCCGAGCGCCGTGGCGAAGACGCCCATCCACACCAGCACGCCCCATTGCAACAGGGTGCCGGGCAGCCGCGCCGGATTGCCGAACAGCAGAAAGGACAGCGCCGCCACCAGCAGGGCGCCGAGAAAGAACAGCCCGAAATGGCGAT
The DNA here is from genome assembly GCF_002256045.1 of Pseudomonas sp. PGPPP4. Lineage (NCBI taxonomy): Bacteria > Pseudomonadati > Pseudomonadota > Gammaproteobacteria > Pseudomonadales > Pseudomonadaceae > Pseudomonas > Pseudomonas sp. PGPPP4. The sequence continues at coordinate 196,146 of NZ_NKID01000002.1, read as the reverse complement.
GCAGGGCGCCCTGCCCGGCATAGGCATGCCCCAGGTGCTTGCACAGCACCTGGCCGGCGGCAAAGGTCAGGTTGGCCACCTGCAGCAGGAGAAAACCCAGCAGGTAGTCACCGGTCAGCGGCTGGAAGCGGATCAGCGCCGCGCCGCCCACCGCCACCACGGCCGCCAGCAGCGACCAGAGGCGCAAGCGCCGCTCCCAGGCGTCGTCCAGCAGGGTCACGTAGATGGGCGTGAGCACGGTGAACAGCAGCACCTCGGGCACCGTCAGCACCGCGAAGCTGCGATACAGGCACAGATAGGTGATGCCGAATTGCAGCGCGCCCGCCGCCATCAGCCCCAGGGCGAAGCGTCCCGGCACCCCGCGCCAGCGGGTGAAGGGCAGGAACAGCACGAAGGCGATGGCCACGCGGACCAGCACGGCGAAGTCGCTGTCGACCCGACCGGCGAGGTATTCGCCGATCAGGCTAAAGGAAAACGCCCAGATGAGGGTGACGAGCAGGAGATAAGGCATGACGGCGACGCACGAAAAAGGTGCGCGACCTTAACGTGCCCGCCGCGCGAGGAAAACCCCCGGCCCGTCGCGGCCTAGCGGGTGGCGTTCAGGCCCGAGGGTTCGCCGCCGGTGAGGCCCGCCACCGACTGGTTGGCCTGCAGCACGTTGTCGGCGCCAGAGACCAGCGTCTTGGGCTCGGCCACCCCGGCCGCGCGGGACCAGTAGACCTGCTGACTGGAACCGCCCACGGCGATGTCGGCCTGGCTGAGCAGGGTCAGCCGCGCCTTGGCGCCGTAGCCGTAGGCATCGACCTTGGCCAGGCCATCGCTGCCGCGCACCTTGGCCTGCACCTGCTGATAGCCGCCGCCGATGCTCAGGCTGGCCACGGCGCCCCTGACCGTGGTCACGCTGCCCAGGCCATGGATGGTTAGCGCCCGGGCGCTGTCGAGCACCAGGCGATGATGGCTGCCATAGACCGACACCTCACCGCACTGGCCTTTCAGGGTCAGGGTATTGCCCTCGCCGGACAGGGACACGTCGCGCCCCTCGCAGTCGAGGGTCCGGGTGATGTTCATGCCTTCGATATCGATGGGATCGGCGGCCGCCGCGCGAGATTCCTCGGCCTGGACCAGCAGCGGCGCGATGACCAGACAGCAACCCAGCAACGCCTTGAATGACGACATGGAGACTCCTTGTCTTGCCTAGAGTGGGAAACTCATCGGCAGGCTTGGAGGCTGGCGCCGGCGGGACATTTGACCCGCCAGCCGACATTTTTTCATGCCGTGATGGACGCCGCGTTTTGCCATTGCCAGGCTAGACACTAACATGCGCCCTTTCGTGAGCCCAGAGCGCTTGATGAAGACTCCTCGCGTTTCCCTCGATCAGTGGCGGACCCTGCAGGCGGTGGTGGATCACGGCGGCTACGCCCAGGCCGCCGAGGTGCTGCATCGTTCCCAGTCGTCGGTCAGCTATACCGTCGCGCGCATGCAGGAGCAGCTCGGCGTGCCGCTGTTGCGCCTGGAGGGACGCCGCGCCGTACTGACCGATGCCGGTGCCGTGCTTCTGCGTCGCTCGCGCCGCCTGGTGCAGCAGGCCAGCCAGCTGGAGGAACTGGCCTACCACATGGAACAGGGCTGGGAGTCCGAGGTGCGGCTGGTGGTGGACGCCGCCTACCCCACCCGCCCGCTGCTGCTGTGCCTGCGCGAATTCATGCCGCAGAGTCGCGGCTGCCGGGTACGGCTGCGCGAAGAGGTGCTGTCCGGCGTGGAAGAGGCCCTGCTCGACGGCTCGGCGGACCTGGCGATCACCGGGCTGGTGATCGCCGCGCACCTGGGGGCCTCCCTCGGCACCGTGGAATTCGTCGCCGTGGCCCATCCCGAGCACCCCCTGCACCAGCTGCAGCGCACCCTGGTGACCGCCGATCTGGAAGAACAGCTGCAGATCGTGATCCGCGACAGCGGCCGCGCCCAGCCACGGGATGCCGGCTGGCTGGCCGCCGAGCAGCGCTGGACGGTGGGCAGCATCAGCACCGCGGCGACCTTCCTGCGGGACGGCCTGGGCTTCGCCTGGCTGCCCCGGGACGCCATCCAGACCGATCTCGAGGCCGGCCTGCTCAAGCCGCTGCCGCTGGAACAGGGCGCCCAGCGCTTTCATCCCTTCCAGCTCTACAAGACCCGCCAGCACGAGCTGGGCCCGGCCTCGCAGATCCTCATGAACCTGCTGCGCAAGCATGCCCTGCCACGCTGACCGTGGCGGGGTGCCGGCCGGGTTGCTATCGTTCGCCAGTCGTCTCTGCCACTCAAGGATCCATCATGTTCAAAGCCCTGCTTGCCGCCTGCGCGCTGTTCGTCGCCTCCTCCACCTGGGCCGCGGACAATCCGCACGTGCTCATCAGCACCAACAAGGGTGACATCGAGGTCGAGCTGGACGCGGCCAAGGCACCGGTCAGCACCGAGAACTTCCTCGGCTACGTCGACAGCGGCTTCTACAAGGGCACCCTGTTCCACCGGGTCATCCCCGGCTTCATGATCCAGGGTGGCGGCTACACCCGCGACATGCAGGAAAAGCGCACCAAGGCGCCGATCAAGAACGAAGCCGACAACGGCCTGAAGAATCTGCGCGGCACCCTGGCCATGGCGCGGACCTCGGACGTCAACTCCGCCACCAGTCAGTTCTTCATCAACGTCGAGAACAATGCTTTCCTCGACCACGGCTCGCGCGACTTCGGCTATGCGGTGTTCGGCAAGGTCGTGCGCGGCATGGAAGTCGTCGACCAGATCGCCGGGGTGCAGACCACTCGCCAGGGCATGCTGCGCGACATTCCCCGTGAACCGGTCATGATTCTCGCTGCCAAACGGCTGTAAGCCGACCCGTCCGGCTGGAGGGCCCCGCGCCGTCCAGCCCGAGTGGCGAGGTCCCTACCCAGCGACGCGAGACGCTGTCTCCCCCTCACAAGGACCCCGCATGATCTTTCGCCGCTTCGAACGCATCATCGATGCGTTTCGGGAAGCCCCCGACGAAATGCCCCCCGCCAGTGTCGGCGCCTTCTATCTGCACTTCCTCAAACAAGCCTGGCCGGCCTTCGCCCTGCTGCTGGCGGTCGGCCTGATCGGCGCCCTGATCGAGGTCGCCCTGTTCAACTTCATCGGCCAGATCGTCGACCTGGCCGGCAGCGCGCCCAACAGCACGGTGTTCTTCCAAGAACACGGCGGCACCCTGATCTGGATGGCGGTTGTCACCCTGGTCATCCGGCCGCTGTTCATCAGCCTGCACGACCTGCTGGTGCACCAGACCATCACCCCCAGCCTCACCACCCTGATCCGCTGGCAGAACCATCGCTATGTGCTCAAGCAGAGCCTGGGCTTCTTCCACAGCGACTTCGCCGGGCGCATCTCCAACCGCATCATGCAGACCGGTGTCTCCCTGCGCGATTCGGCGGTGCAGGCGGTGGACGCCATCTGGCACGTGCTGATCTTTGCCGTCACCTCGCTGATCCTGTTCGCCCAGGCCGACGTCTGGCTGATGGTGCCCCTGGTCCTCTGGATCATCGGCTACGTCATCGCCCTCTGGTATTTCGTGCCCCAGACCAAGGAGCGCTCGGCCATCGCCTCCGAAGCCCGCTCGCAACTCTCCGGGCGCATCGTCGACGGCTACACCAACATCTCCACCCTCAAGCTGTTCTCCCATTCGGCCCAGGAGGAGCAATACGCCCGCCAGGCCATGGAAGAGCAGACCGAAAAGGCCGAGAGCGCCGCGCGCCTGATCACCGCCATGGGCGTGACCATCGCCATCCTCAGCGGCTTCCTCATCGCCGGCACCACTGGCCTCGCCCTCTGGCTCTGGCACCAGGGCGTCATCTCCGTGGGCGCCATTGCCCTGGCCACCGGCCTGGTGATCCGCATTAACAGCATGTCCGGCTGGATCATGTGGGTGGTCAACGGCATCTTCGAGAACATCGGCATGGTGCAGGACGGCATGAGCACCATCGCCAAGCCGCGTCAGGTCGGCGATGCCCCGGACGCCAAGCCCTTGCAGGTGAGCCGTGGCGCCGTGCTGTTCGAGGACATCCATTTCCACTACGGCAAGGGCGCCGGCATCATCGAAGGCCTGACCCTCGACGTGGCCCCGGGCGAGAAGATCGGCCTGGTCGGCCCTTCGGGTGCCGGCAAGTCCACCCTGATCAACGTCCTGCTGCGTCTCTATGACCTGGAAGGCGGTCGCATCCTGGTCGATGGCCAGGACATCGCCCACGTCACCCAGGAAAGCCTGAGATGCCAGGTCGGCGTGGTCACCCAGGACACCTCGCTGCTGCACCGCTCGATTCGCGAGAACCTGCTCTACGGCCGCCCCGAGGCCACCGACGAGGAGCTGCACGCCGCCCTGCGCAAGGCCAAGGCCGACGACTTCATCGCTCGCATCACCGACGCCCATGGCCGTACCGGCCTGGACGCCCAGGTGGGTGAACGCGGCGTCAAGCTCTCCGGCGGCCAGCGCCAGCGCATCGCCATCGCCCGCACCCTGCTCAAGGACGCGCCCATTCTGCTGCTGGACGAAGCCACCTCCGCCCTCGACTCCGAGGTGGAAGCGGCCATTCAGGAGAGTCTGGAAACCCTGATGGAAGGCAAGACGGTGATCGCCATCGCCCACCGGCTGTCGACCATCTCGCGCATGGATCGCCTGGTGGTCATGGAGCGCGGCCAGATCGTCGAGATGGGTTCCCACGACGAGCTGATCGCCTACAACGGTCTCTATGCCCGCCTATGGCGCCACCAGACCGGCGGTTTCGTCGGTCACGGCGTGCCGGGCAGGCAGCGGGTGCGCAGCAGCTCCAACTGACGCTCCTGGTCCAGGCCCGGGTAGAAGCCTTCGATCTTCTGCAGGCCGCCCAGCCAGCTGCGTCTTTCCACCACGCACTCGAACACCGGGCAGGCCGCCTGCCCGGTGGCGCCGCAGTCGCGGTAGTAGGTCAGCCGCTGGCTTTTCTGCGCGGTACCCTGGAACGGGCCCTGGCGCTCCTGCAGCACATAGAAGTCGATGTCCGCCGCACTGCGATGATTCTCCCACTGGAACGCCAGGGTACTGGGATAGAACAGCACCAGCAGGCCCGCCAGCAGCACCCAGAGAATGCCCGCCGTCACCGGCAGGGGCAGCCGCGAACGAAAGCGGCGGCCACCGCGGATGATCAGCGCCGTCACTATCGTGACCAGCGCCAGGGCTATGCACAGCGCCGGCAGACCGGTGATGACCTGCCCTGCCACGCCGATGTCCAGGCCACTGGGCGACGGCACCGTCCGATAGCCGATCTCCAGTCGCTCCCAGCCCACCCGATTGCCGATCAGGCCGGCGAGACCGAAGACCGCGGCCAGGCCGACCAGAGCCCAGAAGGTACGAGGATTGCTGTTGCGCATGGGAAACGTCCAGACAAAGACCGGGAGACTGCCTAAGCCCGCAGGCGTTGGCAAATCAGAATTTCTCCGCTACCCGGCCCTCTATAGAAGGCGATCTGCAGAGGAATCCGTCCATGACCATCGATCTCGCCCGCGCCGTCCACATCGTCGAAAAGGCCTTTCTGCCGCTGCACGGCGAGGTCCGTGAAGACCCCAGCGACGCCAGCTTTTCCTTCGTGGTGACGGACGGCAGCCAGGTCCTGGCCTCGGTCGCCCACGTCGCCCGCAGCCAGTACAGCCACGCCGGCCACCTCGCCGCGCTGATCGAGCGGACCCGCCTGGAACTGGCGCACGACGGCCATCGGCTGGAACCTTGGTCGATGCCGGGCTAGCCGCTGGCCGCTGCCGGGCAGCGGGAGGTTCGGCAAGGCGCTGTCGAGCTGATAGACTGCCGCCCCGCAGCCGCCACACCCCGTGGCCCAACGCGAGTGGTTATCGTGGAAATTTTCAAAGAATTCATTTTCGAAGCCGCGCACTTCCTGCCCAATGTTCCGGCAGGTCACAAGTGCGGCCGTCTCCATGGGCATTCCTTCAAGGTAGGCCTGCACATCGAAGGCGCGGTCGATCCCCATACCGGCTGGGTCCGGGATTTCGCCGACATCAAGGCCGTCTTCAAACCCCTGTACGAGCGTCTCGACCATCACTACCTGAACGACATCCCGGGCCTCGAAAACCCTACCAGCGAGGTGCTCGCCCGCTGGATCTGGCAACAACTCAAGCCCCAGCTCCCCGAGCTCAGCCAGGTCCGCGTCCATGAGACCTGCACCTGCGGCTGCATCTACCGCGGCGACTAATTCGCCCCTCCCATTCAAGGTGGCGATGGCGGCAGTCATTTTTCTGCCATAATTCGCGCCTGCCAACTGTCGACGTATCCCCATGTTCGAACTTTTCAGCGGACTCCACGCCTGGGTCGCCATCAGCCTCGTCTTGGCCCTGGCCTTTGTGCTGGCCTTTGAATTCATCAACGGCTTCCACGACACCGCCAACGCCGTCGCCACGGTGATCTACACCAAGGCCATGCCGCCGCACCTCGCGGTGTTCTTCTCCGGCATCTTCAATTTCCTCGGTGTGCTGCTCGGCGGCGTTGGCGTCGCCTACGCCATCGTCCACCTGCTGCCGGTGGAGCTGCTGATCAACGTCAACACCGGCCACGGCCTGGCCATGGTGTTTTCCCTGCTCGCCGCGGCCATCACCTGGAACCTGGGCACCTGGTACTTCGGCATCCCCGCCTCCAGTTCCCACACCCTGATCGGCTCCATCCTCGGCGTCGGCGTGACCAACGCCCTGCTCACCGGCATCCCGATGAGCGAAGGGGTGAACTGGCAGAAGGCGATCGACATCGGTCTGTCGCTGATCTTCTCGCCGCTGGCCGGCTTCGCCGTCGCCGGCCTGCTGCTGCTCGCCCTCAAGCGCTGGCGGCCGCTGTCGAAGATGCACAAGACCCCGGAACAGCGCCGCGAAGTGGACGCCAAGAAGCATCCGCCGTTCTGGAATCGTCTGATGCTGGTCCTCTCGGCCATGGGCATGAGCTTCGTGCATGGCTCCAACGACGGCCAGAAAGGCATCGGCCTGATCATGCTGGTGCTGATCGGCATCGTCCCGGCCAAGTTCGTACTGGACCTGGACAGCACCACCTACCAGATCGAGCGCACCCGCGACGCCGCCATCCACCTGGGTCAGTTCTACGAGCGCCAGGGCGACAACCTCAAGGACTTCCTCGCCGAAGTGCCCGGCAATCGCGACCTGCCCCAGGAATTCCGCTGCGCCCCGCACATGACCGTGCCGACACTGCAGGCACTGCTGGCCGATCTGGAAGGCATCACCGACTACCGGGCCATGAGCGACGACCATCGCCAGCAGGTGCGCCGCTACCTGCTGTGCCTGGACGACACCGCCAAGAAGGTGAGCAAGCTGCCGGTGTTGACCGCGCGCGATCGCGACGACCTGAGCCGCCTGCGCAAGGATCTCACCAGCACCACCGAATACGCGCCCTTCTGGGTCATCATCGCGGTCGCCCTGGCCCTGGGCATCGGCACCATGGTCGGCTGGCGCCGGGTGGTGCTGACCGTCGGCGAGAAGATCGGGCGCCAGGGCATGACCTATGCCCAGGGCGTCAGCGCCCAGGTGACGGCCGTGGCCGCCATCGGCATGGCCAACGTCTTCGCCCTGCCCGTCTCCACCACCCACGTGCTGTCCTCGGGCGTGGCCGGCACCATGGTCGCCAATCGCAGCGGCCTGCAGGGCAGCACGGTGCGCAACATCCTGATGGCCTGGGTCCTGACCCTGCCGGCCTCCATGGCCCTCTCCGCCGGCCTGTTCTGGCTGGCGCACCTGTTCCTGTGATCCGCGCCGACCGGGCGCCGCATCGGCGGCGCCCGGTCGGACCCCTCGTCGGGAAAGCCTGAACAGGATAGCTATTGACGAGTCTAGTGAAATGTGTCCCAGCAGAGACACCTTTCCGAGACAGCCGTACGGTGAACGTCAATGACTCCTGCGACCTACATCCTTCTTCTGATTCTGGGCTGGCTGGCCCTGGCGCTGGCCATACTCTGGGCCATGCTGCGCCTGGCACGTCGCGCCAGACCCGTGGCGACCTCCTCGCCCAGCGTGCTGCCCAAGGCCACCCCCACCGCCCCCGTGAGTCCAGCCAAACACCTGGTCTGCTAGAACTGCGGACGTGACGAGGCCCCCTCGACACCCAGGGAGTGCGCGGGAGAAAAAAGAAGGATTCTTATTGTTTGAAAGGAAGGGATTCGAGCGAAGGCGAATCAGGTGAGCAGGGTATTTTCCTGAGCGCTGCGGCTCATCTGCTCGAGGATCTGGTCTTGCTGCTGCGGGGTCAGGGTGTCCCAGCAGTGGTGCTTGATGAACAGCCCGGCGCCAAAGGCGACGTACAGCGACAGGGCGACGATGACGAGCGTTTCCAGCCCGACGATAGCCCAGGAACGACTCTTGGACGCATTGTCCTTGGTTTTCATAACGACCTCATCAGATTAAGAGGGGCAATAGTTTAGTCCCTTAAGCAACTGCCGTGCAGCGCCAGCCGTCGAATGGTCAAGTCTCTTGACCTGGTTGTTCGATGCAGGCGATCGCTTCCAACGGACCCAGCACAGCGGCAACCTCTGCCCACCGCCAGGCCGAGGCAGCGCGAATGCACGCCAGGCGCCGCGCTGGTATACTCCGCCGACTGACGGGTCGCTGCAGGCCCTGCCGGTTCCGCTGGCTGTATCGGCCGATCCCGCAATTTCCGCAGCGACGCTTTGTCGCATCGCACGTCCATCGCCGCCGCGCCTGTCGCGCGGCCCGATAACGCCTTCTTGGGGCGTCTATCGACTCAAGGGTCGATCCTCGCTCGCCCGGCTTCGCGCCACAGCTGTGATAAAGAGGAGTTAAAGCAAGACATGTCCACCACGTCGAAGATCATCTACACCCTGACCGACGAAGCGCCCGCCCTGGCGACCTATTCGCTGCTACCCATCGTCGAGGCCATCACCGCCTCCTCCGGCGTCGCCCTCGAAACCCGTGACATCTCCCTTGCCGGTCGCATCATCGCCCTCTTCCCCGAGTACCTGAAGGAAGAGCAGCGCATCTCCGACCACCTCGCCGAACTCGGCGAACTGGCCACCACTCCCGAAGCCAACATCATCAAGCTGCCCAACATCAGCGCCTCGGTCCCGCAGCTCAAGGCGGCGATCAAGGAACTGCAGGGTCAGGGCTACGCCCTGCCGGACTATCCGGACGAGCCCAAGGACGACAAGGAAAAAGACGTCAAGGCGCGTTACGACAAGGTCAAGGGCAGCGCCGTGAACCCGGTCCTGCGCGAAGGCAACTCCGACCGCCGCGCGCCGCTGTCGGTCAAGAACTACGCCCGCAAGCACCCCCATCGCATGGGCGCCTGGAGCGCCGACTCCAAGTCCCACGTCGCCCACATGGACGCCCATGACTTCTATGGCAGCGAGCGCTCGGCCACCATCGAGAACGCCGGCAGCCTGAAGATCGAACTGATCGGCAAGGACGGCAGCAGCAAGGTCCTGAAAGAGAAGACCGCGGTCAAGGCCGGCGAGATCGTCGACGCCTCGACCATGAGCCGCAAGGCCCTGCAGAGCTTTATCGCCGCCCAGATCGAAGACGCCAAGGCCAAGGGCGTGCTGTTCTCCGTGCACCTGAAGGCCACCATGATGAAGGTCTCCGACCCCATCATGTTCGGCATCATCGTCGGCGAGTTCTACAAGGACGTGCTGGCCAAGCACGAAACCGCGCTGAAAGAAGCCGGCTTCGATCGCAACAACGGCATCGGCGACCTTTACGCCCGCCTGTCCAGCCTGCCGGAAGCCACCCAGTCCGCCATCAAGGCCGATTTCGACGCCCAGTACGCCCAGCGTCCGGCGCTGGCCATGGTCAACTCCGACAAGGGCATCACCAACCTGCACGTGCCGAGCGACGTCATCGTCGACGCCTCCATGCCGGCCATGATCCGTGACTCCGGCAAGATGTGGAACGCCGAAGGCAACCTGCAGGACACCAAGGCCATCATCCCCGACCGCTGCTATGCCGGCGTCTACCAGGTGGTGATCGAGGACTGCAAGCAGCACGGCGCCTTCAATCCCAGCACCATGGGCAGCGTGCCCAACGTCGGTCTGATGGCACAGAAGGCCGAGGAATACGGCTCCCACGACAAGACCTTCCAGATCCCCACCGACGGCACCGTGCGCGTGACCGACGACCAGGGCAAGGTGGTCTTCGAGCATCCGGTCGAGGCCGGTGACATCTGGCGCATGTGCCAGACCAAGGACGCGCCGATCCAGGACTGGGTCAAGCTGGCCGTCAACCGCGCCCGCGCCAGCAACACCCCGGCCATCTTCTGGCTGGACCAGAATCGCGCCCACGACGCCCAGGTCATTGCCAAGGTCGAGCGCTACCTCAAGGACCACGACACCAACGGCCTGGACATCCGCGTCCTGGCGCCCGAGGAAGCCACCCGCGTGTCCCTGGAGCGCATCCGCAAGGGCGAGGACACCATCTCGGTGACCGGCAACGTCCTGCGCGACTACCTGACCGACCTCTTCCCCATCATGGAACTGGGCACCAGCGCCAAGATGCTGTCCATCGTCCCGCTGATGAACGGCGGCGGCCTGTTCGAGACCGGTGCCGGCGGCTCCGCGCCCAAGCACGTCCAGCAGTTCGTGCAGGAAAACCACCTGCGCTGGGATTCCCTGGGCGAGTTCCTGGCCCTGGCCGAATCCCTGAACCACCTGGGCGAGACCACCGGCAACGCCAAGGCCAAGATCCTGGCCAAGACCCTGGACCAGGCCAACGGCAAGTTCCTCGACAGCAACAAGTCGCCGTCGCGCAAGGCCGGTGAACTGGACAACCGCGGCAGCCACTTCTACCTGGCGCTGTACTGGATCCAGGCCCTGGCCGAGCAGAGCGAAGACGCCCAGCTCAAGGCCCAGTTCGAGCCCGTGGCCAAGTCGCTGACCGCCGACGAAGCCAAGGTGGTCGCCGAGTTGAACGGCGTCCAGGGCCAGGCCGTGGACATCGGTGGCTACTACCACCCCGACCAGGCCAAGACCCGCCAGGCCATGCGTCCGAGCGCCACGCTCAACGCCGCCCTGGAACAGCTCAAGGGCTGAACCTGAGGGCTGCGTCCGCAGCCTGAATGGGTGATCACAGCGAACCCCGGCCCCGACCGGGGTTCGCTGCATTTGGGGCACGCAAAGCTTAAGGCGTATACTGCGCGATTACCGATAGCGGAGTCCGAGATGGATTGGCACGCCCACGTCACCGTGGCCACCGTGGTGGAAGACGTCGGTCGCTTCCTGCTGGTGGAAGAAGAGAAGCAGGGTCGCCTGGTGCTCAACCAGCCGGCCGGGCACCTGGAGCCAGGCGAGAGCCTGATCGAGGCGGCGCGGCGCGAAACCCTGGAAGAAACCGCCTGGCAGGTGGAGATCCTCGGCGTGATCGGCATCGGCCTCTATGTCGCCCCGGCCAATGGCGTCACCTACTATCGCACGGCCTTCCATGCCCGCCCCCTGGCCCACCAGCCGGAGCGCGCCCTGGATGCCGACATCACCCGCGCGGTGTGGCTGACGCTCGACGAGATCCGTGCCGAGCAGGCCCGCCTGCGCAGCCCCCTGGTCCTGGACGCCATCGAGAAATACCTGGACGGCCACCGCTATCCCCTGTCGATGATCGTAGATATGAGAGGTTTTTGAAGTGAACGGCACCCGCGTCATCGTCGGCATGTCCGGCGGAGTGGATTCCTCGGTCTCGGCCCTCTTGCTCAAGGAGCAGGGCTATCAGGTCGAGGGCCTGTTCATGAAGAACTGGGACGAGGATGACGGCACCGAGTACTGCACGGCCAAGGAAGACCTGGCCGATGCCCAGGCGGTCTGCGACCGCATCGGCATCAAGTTGCACACGGCCAACTTCGCCGCCGAGTACTGGGATCACGTCTTCGAGCACTTCCTCGCCGAATACAAGGCTGGCCGCACGCCGAATCCGGACATCCTCTGCAACCGCGAGATCAAGTTCAAGGCCTTCCTCGACTACGCCCTGGCCCTGGGCGCCGACCTGATCGCCACCGGCCACTATGTGCGCCGCCGCGACGTCGACGGCCAGACCCTGCTGCTCAAGGGCCTGGATGCCAACAAGGATCAGAGCTATTTCCTCCACGCCGTGGGCGGCGAGCAGCTGGCGCGCACCCTCTTCCCGGTGGGCGAGCTGGAAAAGCCCGAGGTCCGCGCCATCGCCGAGCTGCATGGCCTGGCCACCGCGCGCAAGAAGGATTCGACCGGCATCTGCTTTATCGGCGAGCGTCGCTTCAGCGACTTCCTCAAGCAGTACCTGCCGGCCCAGCCGGGCGACATCGAGACCACCACCGGCGAGGTCATCGGCCGCCACCACGGCCTGATGTACCACACCATCGGCCAGCGCCAGGGCCTGGGCATTGGCGGCATGAAGGACGCCGGTGACGATCCCTGGTACGTCCTGAGCAAGGACCTGACCCGCAACGTGCTGATCGTCGGCCAGGGCAATGCCCACCCCTGGCTGTTCGCCGAGGCGCTGACCGTCAGCGAGATGTTCTGGGTCAATGACCTGGAGCTCGCCCAACCACGCCGCCTCACCGCCAAGGTCCGCTATCGCCAGCAGGACCAGCCCTGCCGGATCGAGCGCCAGGGCGCCGGCTACCGGGTGGTCTTCGACGAACCCCAGCGCGCCGTGACCCCCGGCCAGTCGGTGGTCTTCTACGACGGCGACGTCTGCCTGGGCGGCGGTGTGATCGAACACTATCAACCCGCCTGCGCCGAGGCGCCCGCCGCATGAATCGTACCCAGGAACAACTCATCGCCCTGGGCGGCGTCTTCCAGGCCGCCGTGCTGGTCGACCAGCTGGCACGCACCGGCCAGGTCGCGGAAGAACCCCTCGCCTGCCTGCTCGGCAGCCTACTGGTGCGCGATCCGGGCAGCACCCTGGAAGTCTATGGCGGCAGCGTCACACCCCTGCGTGAGGGCCTGGGCGCCCTTTCCAGCACCCTGGAGCGCAACCCCAACAGCCTGCAGCGCGAGCCCCTGCGCTATGCCCTGGCGATGACCGCCCTGGAACGCAAGCTGGAGAAGCGCGGCGACCTGCTCGATCTCATTGGCCGGCGCCTCACCCAGATCCAGTCCCAGGTCGAGCACTTCGGGGTCGCTCACGAGAACGTCATCGCGGCCTGCGGGGGTCTCTACGAGGACACCCTGAGCACCTTCAAGCAGCGCATCCAGGTGCAAGGCGAGATGCGCTACCTGCAGCAATCCGCCACCGCCTCGCGGGTGCGCGCCCTGCTGCTGGCCGGTATCCGCTCCGCGCGTCTATGGCGGCAGCTCGGCGGTCATCGCTGGCAACTGGTGCTGAACCGCCGCAAGCTGCTCGACAACCTCTATCCCTTGCGCAACGGATGATCCCGGACCGGCCGGCGGCGGTACTAAAGCCCCGGCCTTTGCGTGTAGAATTCCGCCCCTTTCTCCCCCGCTACCAAGAGAATGCCCATGCAGCTCTCCTCGCTCACCGCCGTATCGCCCATCGACGGCCGTTACGCCGGCAAGACCGCCGCCCTGCGCCCCATCTTCAGCGAATTCGGCCTGATCCGTTTCCGCGCCCAGGTCGAGGTCCGCTGGCTGCAGCGCCTGGCCGCCCACGCGGGCATTCCCGAGGTCGCGCCCTTCTCCGCCGAGGCCAATGCCCTGCTGGACAAGCTGGCCACCGAGTTCAGCGTCGAGCAGGCGCAGCGGGTCAAGGACATCGAGCGCACCACCAACCACGACGTCAAGGCCATCGAGTACCTGCTCAAGGAAGAGGTCGCCGGCCTACCGGAACTGGCCGCGGTCAGCGAATTCATCCACTTCGCCTGTACCTCCGAGGACATCAACAACCTGTCCCACGCGCTGATGCTGCGCGAAGGCCGTGACCAGGTGCTGCTGCCGTTGATGCGCCAGATCGCCGGCGAGATCCGCGTGCTGGCCCATCGCTTCGCCGACGTGCCCATGCTCTCGCGCACCCATGGCCAGCCCGCCTCCCCCACCAGCCTGGGCAAGGAACTGGCCAACGTGGTCTATCGCCTGGAGCGCCAGATCGAACAGATCGCCGCCATCCGGCCGCTGGGCAAGATCAACGGCGCGGTGGGCAACTACAACGCCCACCTGTCCGCCTACCCGGACGTCGACTGGGAAGCCAATGCGCGCACCTTCATCGAAGGCGACCTCGGCCTGACCCTGAATCCCTACACCACCCAGATCGAGCCGCACGACTACATCGCCGAGCTGTTCGACGCCATCGCCCGCTTCAACATTATCCTGATCGACTTCGACCGGGACATCTGGGGCTACATCTCCCTCGGCTACTTCAAGCAGAAGACCGTGGCCGGCGAGATCGGCTCCTCGACCATGCCGCACAAGGTCAACCCCATCGACTTCGAGAACTCCGAAGGCAACCTGGGCATCGCCAACGCCATCCTCCAGCACCTGGCCAGCAAGCTGCCGATCTCCCGCTGGCAGCGCGACCTGACCGACTCCACCGTGCTGCGCAACCTGGGCACCGGCCTGGCCCACGGCGTGATCGCCTACGAAGCCACCCTCAAGGGCATCGGCAAGCTGGAGCTCAACGCCGCGCGCATCGCCGAAGACCTGGACGCCTGCTGGGAAGTCCTGGCCGAGCCGGTGCAGACCGTGATGCGCCGCTATGGCGTGGCCAACCCCTACGAGAAGCTCAAGGAGCTGACCCGCGGCAAGGGCATCAGCGCCAGCGCCCTGCAGGACTTCATCGACGGCCTGGAAATCCCTGAAGCCGCCAAGGCCGAACTGCGCCAGCTGACCCCGGCCGGCTATATCGGTAACGCTGCCGAGCAGGCCCGTCGGGTCTGAGGCTGCCTTCTTTTTCACGCCCGGCCTCGCCGGGCGTTTTTCATTGCGCGAGGTGTGCATGAACCCGGATCAACCCCTGCAACTGCTCGGCGGCCTGACCGCCCGTGAATTCCTCCGCGACTACTGGCAGCAGAAACCCCTGCTGATCCGCCAGGCCATCCCGGATTTCCAGAGCCCCCTGGAACCGGACGAGCTGGCCGGCCTGTCGCTGGAAGAAGAAATCGAATCCCGCCTGATCATCGGCCAGGACCGCACCTGGGAGCTGCGCCGCGGCCCGCTGCCGGAAGACACCTTCGCCAGCCTGCCCGAGCGCGACTGGACCCTGCTGGTGCAATCGGTCGACCAGTTCGTTCCCGAGGTGGCCGAGGTGCTGGAGGCCTTCCGCTTCCTGCCCAGCTGGCGCGTGGACGACGTCATGATCAGCTACGCCGCCCCCGGTGGCGGTGTCGGCCCCCACTACGATCACTATGACGTCTTCCTGCTGCAGGGCCATGGCCGCCGTCGCTGGCGCATCGGTCAGCCGTGCACCGCCGACAGTCCGCTGATCGACGGCCTGGAGCTGAAGATCCTCGCCGACTTCCAGCAGACCGACGAATGGGTGCTGGAACCGGGCGACATGCTCTATCTGCCGCCGGGCCTGGCCCACGACGGCATCGCCGAAGACGAGTGCATGACCTACTCCATCGGCTTCCGCGCCCCCAGTGCCGGCGAGGTGCTCACCCATTTCACCGACTTCCTCAACCAGTTCATCCCCGAGGACGAGCGCTACAGCGACGCCGGCTGCGCCCCGGCCAGCGAGCATCCGGCCGAGATCCCGCCCGAGGCCATCGAGCGGCTGCGCGGCCTGATGGAGCGTCACCTGAGCGACGATCGCCTGCTGCTGGCCTGGTTCGGCCAGCACATGACCGAGCCGCGCTACCCGGAGCGCGTCGCCGGAGAAAACCTCAGCGCCAAGCAGCTGCGCAAGGAACTCGACGAAGGCGCCCTGCTGATGCGCAACCCCAGCGGCCGCATCGCCTGGAGTCGCCTGGAAGACGAGGTGATGGTCTTCGCCAGCGGCCAGAGCCGCCTGCTGCCCATGCGGCTGCAACCGCTGCTCGACCTGCTATGCTCGGCGGACGTCCTGCACGAGGCCAATCTCGCGCCCTGGCTGCAGGACGACGATGCCATGCGCCTGATCCGCGAACTGCTCCAGCAGGGCAGCCTGATCTTCGCCGGAGAAGACGACGACGAGTGATAGGGAGCCGCCGTGGACGAGTTCTTTGCCGATCTGACCTTGGACGGATTGCCCGAACCCCGGCTCGGCCAGGACCTCTCCCTGCGCCTCGAAGGCCTGGACGCCCTGCGTGAGCACGGTGTCCGCCTCATCGGCCAAGCCAGCCGCCAGCTGAGCATCCAGACGCCCGACCTGGAAGCACCGCTCTACGACAATCCCGCCGTCGAAGCGGCGATCAAGCGTCTGCTGCTGGGGCATCCACGGCATCAGGTCCGCATCCTCATCAACGACAGCGCCCTCGCCATGCGCCAGGGGCACCGACTCATCGCCCTGGCGCAACGCCTGACCAGCAATCTGCTGATCCGGCGGCCACCGGCCGAGCAGCAACCGGAAGGCAGCTGCCTCATCGTCGACGACCAGGCTATGCTGCGCCGTTCGGGCAGCGCGCCTACCGGCTTCGTCCGCTACGGCGACCGCGCCGCCGTCAAGGTTCAGCAGCAGGTCTTCGATCGCCTCTGGGCCAGCAGCCAGCCGGATCAGGAATTGCGGAGGATGGTGCTGTGAAAGGTTTGCTGGCGTTCCTGTTGCTGCTGACGGCCACAGCCTGGGCCGCCCCTCGTACCGAGGTCATACCCCTGCAATACCGCACCGCCGACGATCTGCTGCCCACCTTGCAAGCCGTCCTTGGCAGCGAAGGCAAGGTCAACGTCTACGGCAACCAGCTGATCGTCAATGCCGAGCCGGCCAAGCTGGCCGAACTCAAGAGTCTGCTGGCCCAGTTGGACACCCAGCCGCAGCGCCTGCTCATCACCCTGGCCACCCGCGCCGGCAGCTCGGGCGCCAGTCAGGGTTATTCGGTAAACGGCGACGTGCGTGCGCCCCAGGTACGCATCATCGAAGACAGCACCGACCAGAAGGAGGATGGCGCCCAGCGCGTCCAGGTCACCGAGGGCTACCCCGCCTTCATCCGCTTCGGTGAAGACGTCCCGGTGACTACCTACCAGACCTCGCCCTATGGTCAGAGCTACGCCCAGACCGATTATCGCCGCCTCGAACGGGGCTTTCAGGTCACCGCCCGCCTGAGCGGCAATCTGGTGCACCTGGACATCAGCAGCGTCGATGACCGGGCCGCTGCCATGCGTCCGGGCACGGTGCAAACCCAGAGCGCCGCCACCCGCATCAGCGGCCCCCTGGGCCAGTGGCTGGACCTGGGCGGCTTCCGGCAGCAAATCGAGGGCGAGCAGAGCGGCCTTGTCCGCCACTACTCCACCGAAGGCCGTGACGACCGTCAGCTGAGCATCCGCGCCGACCTCATCGACTAGCAAACCGGCGAACGGCAGAACTCCTGCGGCGCCTGGCAATCTAGGACACAGGAACAGCAGGAAGTTATTTGCGAATAATTCTTATATTCATTCTCAAATAATCCGGAAGTTCTGTTTAGTTTGATTCAAAGCAGTCCAATAGAATCTTTTTGGACCAATAAATTTACAGAATGAATCGATAGAGCATAAAATCTGTCTGTCTTGCGACACCGTGTCGCACTGATAGCGCCTGATACCCAATAATTAAGGATTCAAAGCATGTCTGAGTCGATCAGCCTACTGACCCACAACTGGAGCTTCGCGGTATTTCTCCTGGGCGTGGTCGGTCTGATCGCCTTCATGCTCGGAGTCTCGAGCCTGCTCGGCAGCAAAGCCGTAGGCCGTAGCAAGAACGATCCCTTCGAGTCCGGCATCGTCCCCACCGGGGGTGCCCGTCTCCGTCTCTCTGCCAAGTTCTACCTGGTCGCGATGCTCTTCGTGATCTTCGACGTCGAAGCCCTCTTTCTCTTCGCCTGGTCGGTGTCCATCCGTGAATCGGGATGGGCCGGCTTCGTGGAAGCCTCCATTTTCATAGCAATTCTGTTGGCGGGTCTTGTCTACCTGTGGCGAATCGGAGCGCTCGATTGGGCGCCTGCGAGCCGTCGCGAGCGGCAGGCGAAGTCGAAACAATGAGGCTTTGGCAATGCAATACAATCTCACCCGGATCGATCCCGATGCGGCAGTAGACCGCTATCCGGCCGGCCAGCGGGAAACCGTGGCCGACCCCGTCGAAAGTCAGGTCAACCGCAGCATCTTCATGGGCAAGCTCGAAGATGTCCTGCGGGGCGCGGTCAATTGGGGACGCAAGAATTCCCTGTGGCCGTACAACTTCGGCCTGTCCTGCTGCTATGTGGAAATGACCACCGCCTTCACGGCGCCTCATGACATCGCCCGCTTCGGCGCCGAAGTCATCCGGGCCTCGCCGCGTCAGGCCGACTTCATGGTCATCGCCGGCACCCCCTTCATGAAGATGGCTCCGGTCATCCAGCGCCTGTACGAGCAGATGCTGGAACCCAAGTGGGTGATCTCCATGGGCGCCTGCGCCAACTCCGGCGGTATGTACGACATCTACTCGGTCGTTCAGGGCGTGGACAAGTTCCTGCCCGTCGACGTCTACGTGCCCGGCTGCCCGCCTCGTCCCGAAGCTTTCCTCCAGGGCCTGATGCTCCTGCAGGACTCCATCGGTGAAGAGCGCCGCCCCCTTTCCTGGGTGGTGGGCGACCAGGGTATCTACCGCGCCGAGATGCCTTCGCAGCGCGAGCAGAACCGCGAGCGCCGCATCCAGGTCACCAACCTGCGCAGCCCAGACGAAGTGTAAGTCCCCTTCGGGACCTGCACGCTGACGACGATCGATTAGCGACGGAACATCATGACCGCAGACACCGCTCTGTCCGCCTCTGCGCTCGCCCCTGCCGGCGAAGCGTCGGTGGTTGGCGAACTCCAGGGCCAATTCGGCGCCGACGCCCTGACCCTGCAAGACACCCGTACCGGCATGCCGGTGATCTGGGTGGCACGCGAACGAATCATCGAAGTACTGCGCTTCCTGCGCAATCTGCCCCGCCCCTACGTCATGCTCTATGACCTGCATGGCGTCGACGAGCGGCTGCGGACCCACCGCCGCGGCCTGCCCAACGCGGACTTCACCGTTTTCTACCACCTGCTGTCCATCGACCGTAACAGCGATGTGATGCTCAAGGTGGCCCTGTCCGCCAACGACCTGCGCCTGCCCACCGCCACCGGCATCTTCCCCAATGCCAACTGGTACGAGCGGGAAGTGCTGGACATGTACGGCATCCACTTCGACGGCCACCCGCTGCCCAAGCGCATGCTGATGGCCGACAACTGGCAGGGTCATCCGCTGCGCAAGGACTATCCGGCGCGCGCGACCGAGTTCGATCCCTATGCGCTGAATGCCGCCAAGCAGGACCTCGAACAGGAAACCCTGAGATTCAAGCCCGAGGAATGGGGCATGAAGGAGCATGCGGAGAATTCCGACTTCATGTTCCTCAACCTGGGGCCGAACCACCCCTCCGCCCACGGTGCCTTCCGCATCATCCTGCAGCTGGACGGCGAAGAGATCGTCGACTGCGTGCCGGAGATCGGCTACCACCACCGTGGTGCCGAGAAGATGGCCGAGCGCCAGTCCTGGCACAGCTACATCCCCTACACCGACCGGATCGACTACCTGGGCGGGGTGATGAACAACCTGCCCTATGTCCTCTCGGTGGAAAAGCTCGCCGGCATCAAGGTGCCGTCGCGGGTCGACTTCATCCGCGTGATGATGGCCGAGTTCTTCCGCATCAACAGCCACCTGCTGTACCTGGGTACCTATATCCAGGACGTCGGCGCCATGACCCCGGTGTTCTTTACCTTCACCGACCGTCAGCGCGCCTACAAGGTGATCGAGGCCATCACCGGCTTCCGCATGCACCCCGCCTGGTTCCGCATCGGCGGCGTCGCCCATGACCTGCCGCGTGGCTGGGACAAGCTGGTCCGCGAATTCCTCGACTGGATGCCCAAGCGTCTGGACGAGTACGAAAAGGCGGCGATGAAGAACAGCATCCTCATCGGCCGGACCAAGAACGTCGCCGTCTACAACACCAAGGAAGCCCTGGAGTGGGGCGTCACCGGTCCCAACCTGCGCGCGACCGGTCTGGACTTCGACCTGCGCAAGGCCCGCCCCTACTCCGGCTACGAGAACTTCGAATTCGAAGTGCCCATCGCCCACAACGGCGACTGCTATGACCGCGGCATGCTGCGCGTCGAGGAGATGCGCCAGAGCCTGCGCATCATCGAGCAGTGCCTGCAGCACATGCCCGAAGGCCCGTACAAGGCGGATCACCCGCTGACCACGCCGCCGCCCAAGGAGCGCACCCTGCAGCACATCGAGACCCTGATCACCCACTTCCTGCAAGTGTCCTGGGGTCCGGTGATGCCGGCCGGCGAAGCCTTCCAGATGATCGAGGCGACCAAGGGCGCCAACAGCTACTACCTGACGAGCGATGGCAGCACCATGAGCTACCGCACCCGCATCCGGACGCCGAGCTTCCCGCACCTGCAGCAGATCCCGGCCGTCATCCGCGGCAGCATGGTGTCCGACCTGATTGCCTACCTGGGCAGTATCGACTTCGTCATGGCCGACGTGGACCGCTGAGCATGAGCACCGAAACCCTGATCCAAACCGACCGTTTCGTCCTGAGCGAAACCGAGCGCTCGGCCATCGAGCACGAGATGCACCACTACGAGGACCCGCGCGCGGCGTCCATCGAGGCCCTGAAGATCGTCCAGAAGGAACGTGGCTGGGTGCCGGACGGCGCCATCTACGCCATCGGCGAGGTGCTGGGCATTCCCGCCAGCGATGTCGAGGGCGTGGCCACCTTCTATAGCCAGATCTTTCGCGTACCGGTCGGCCGCCACATCATCCGGGTGTGCGACAGCATGACCTGCTACATCGGCGGCCACGAATCCGTGGTCGGCGAGATCCAGCGCCAGCTGGGCATCGGCCTGGGCCAGACCACCGCCGACAGCCGCTTCACCCTGCTGCCGGTCTGCTGCCTGGGCAATTGCGACAAGGCCCCAGCGCTGATGATCGACGACGACACCCATGGCGATGTCCAACCCGCGGGCGTGGCCAAACTGCTGGAGGGATACGCATGAGACTGACCTCCTTCGGGCCTGCCAACAGCATCGCCCGTACCCCCGAGACCCATCCCCTGACCTGGCGCCTGCGTGAAGACGGCGCTCCGGTCTGGCTGGAGGAATACCAGGCGAAGGACGGCTACGCCGCCGCGCGCAAGGCGCTGACCGAGCTGGCCCCCGATGCCATCGTCCAGGAAGTCAAGGACTCCGGCCTCAAGGGCCGCGGCGGTGCGGGCTTCCCAACCGGCGTGAAATGGGGCCTGATGCCCAAGGACGAATCCCTCGATATCCGCTACCTGCTGTGCAACGCGGACGAGATGGAGCCCAACACCTGGAAGGACCGCCTGCTCATGGAGCAGCTGCCGCACCTGCTGGTGGAAGGCATGCTGATCAGTGCCCGGGCGCTCAAGGCCTATCGCGGCTACATCTTCCTGCGTGGCGAATACGTCGACGCCGCCGCCAACCTGCGGCGCGCGGTGGAAGAAGCCAAGGCCGCCGGCCTGCTGGGCAAGAACATCCTCGGTAGCGGCTTCGACTTCGAGCTGTTCGTCCACACCGGCGCCGGTCGCTACATTTGTGGCGAAGAGACCGCGCTGATCAACTCCCTGGAAGGCCGCCGCGCCAACCCGCGCTCCAAGCCGCCCTTCCCCGCCGCCGTCGGCGTCTGGGGCAAGCCGACCTGCGTCAACAACGTCGAGACCCTGTGCAACGTGCCGGGCATCGTCGCGGGCGGCGTCGACTGGTACAAGAGCCTGGCCCGCGAAGGCAGCGAAGACATGGGCACCAAGCTCATGGGCTTCTCCGGCAAGGTGAAGAATCCCGGCGTCTGGGAATTGCCCTTCGGCATCACCGCCCAGGAGCTGTTCGAGGACTACGCCGGCGGCATGCGCGACGGCTTCACGCTCAAGTGCTGGCAGCCCGGTGGCGCCGGTACCGGCTTCCTGCTGCCCGAGCATCTCTCGGCGCAGATGTACGCCGGCGGCATCGGCAAGGTCGGCACCCGCATGGGTACCGGTCTGGCCCTGGCCGTGGACGACAGCGTCAACATGGTCTCGCTGCTGCGCAACATGGAAGAGTTCTTCGCCCGGGAATCCTGTGGCTGGTGCACCCCCTGCCGCGACGGCCTGCCCTGGAGCGTCAAGCTCCTGCGCAGCCTGGAGAAGGGCGAGGGGCAGCAGGGCGATCTGGACACCCTGCTGCAGCTGGTCAACTTCCTCGGCCCGGGCAAGACCTTCTGTGCCCACGCACCGGGTGCCGTCGAGCCCCTGGGTAGTGCCATCAAGTATTTCCGCGAAGAGTTCGAGGCCGGTGTGCGCAAGGCGCCCAGCGAGCCGCGGCCGACTGCTTCGGCGAGCGTGACCTGAGAATCGGCCGCCGCGGGGGCCGCTTCCATCGCTTTCTGGCCGGACCCGTTCCGGCCGGCGCTGCCCCTGGCGATCGCCAGGGCGGCGCGAACGTTTTCCCATTAGCCAGACCCGCCCTGCGCGGGTGAGAAGAAAACCCTATGGCCACTATCCACGTAGACGGCAAGACGTACGAGGTCGACGGGGCGGACAACCTCCTCGAAGCCTGCCTGTCCCTGGGGCTCGACATCCCCTATTTCTGCTGGCACCCGGCGCTGGGCAGCGTCGGCGCCTGCCGCCAGTGCGCGGTGAAGCAGTTCGCCGACGAGAACGACACCCGCGGGCGCCTGGTCATGTCCTGCATGACCCCGTCCAGCGACAAGACCTACATCTCCATCGAAGACGCCGAAGCCAAGGAATTCCGCAGCTCGGTCATCGAATGGCTGATGACCAACCATCCTCATGACTGTCCGGTCTGCGAAGAAGGCGGCCACTGCCACCTGCAGGACATGACGGTGATGACCGGCCACAACAAGCGCCGCTATCGCTTCACCAAGCGTACTCACCAGAACCAGGACCTCGGCCCGTTCGTCGCTCACGAGATGAACCGCTGCATCGCCTGCTATCGCTGCGTGCGCTACTACAAGGATTACGCCGGCGGTACCGACCTGGGCGTCTATGGCGCCCACGACAACGTCTATTTCGGCCGCGTCGAGGACGGTGCCCTGGAGAGCGAATTCTCCGGCAACCTGACCGAGGTCTGCCCCACCGGGGTGTTCACCGACAAGACCCACTCCGAGCGCTACAACCGCAAGTGGGACATGCAGTTCGCCCCGAGCATCTGCCATGGCTGCTCGTCGGGCTGCAACATCAGCCCCGGCGAGCGCTATGGCGAACTGCGCCGCATCGAGAACCGCTTCAACGGTTCGGTGAACCAGTATTTCCTCTGCGACCGTGGCCGCTTCGGCTATGGCTATGTCAATCGCAAGGATCGTCCGCGCCAGGCCCTGCTGAAAGATGGCAGCCTGGAAACCGGCATCGACGCCGCCCTGGATCGCGCCGCCCTGCTGCTGCGCGGCAAGAAGGTGATCGGCATCGGCTCGCCGCGTGCCAGCCTGGAAAGCAACCACGCCCTGCGCGAACTGGTCGGCGCCGAGAACTTCTACAGCGGCATGAGCGCCCGTGACCTGGCCAATGTGCGCCTGGTGCTGCAGGTGCTCAAGGACAGCCCCCTGCCCGTCCCGACCCTGCGCGCCATGGAAAAGCACGACGCCGTCTTCGTCCTCGGCGAGGACCTGACCCAGACCGCGGCCCGCCTGGCGCTGTCCCTGCGGCAGTCCGTCAAGGGCAAGCCCGAGGCCATGGCCGCGGCGCAGAAGATCCAGCCCTGGCTCAACGCGGCCGTGCAGAATATCGGCCAGAGCGAGCGCAATCCGCTGTTCATCGCCAGCGTCGCCGCCACCCGCCTGGACGACGTCGCCGACGCCCGTCTGCATGGCTCGCCGCTGGAACTGGCCCGTTTCGGCCATGCCGTGGCCCATGCCATCGACGCCAGCGCCCCGGCCGTCGACGGTCTGAGCGACGAAGTCGCCGAGCAGGCGCGTCTGCTGGCCGAGACCCTGCTGGCGGCCGAACGTCCGCTGGTGGTGTCCGGTACCTCCCTGGGTGAACCGGCGCTGATCGAAGCCGCCGCCAACCTGGCCAAGGCTCTGGCCGCCAAGGGCAAGGCCGGCTCCCTGAGCCTGGTGGTGCCCGAAGCCAACAGCCTGGGTCTGGCGCTCTATGGCGGCGAGTCCGTCGAAGACGCCTTCGCGGCCCTGGAAAACGGCCAGGCCGATGCCCTGGTGGTGCTGGAGAACGACCTCTATCGCCGCGCCCCTGCCCAGCAGGTGGATCAGGCCCTGGCCCGCGCTCAGGTGCTGGTGGTGCTGGATCACCAGCGCACCGCCACCGCCCAGCGTGCCGATCTGGTGCTGCCGGCAGCGAGCTTCGCCGAAGGCGACGGTACCCTCGTCAGCCAGGAAGGTCGCGCCCAGCGCTTCTTCCAGGTCTATGAGCCGAGCTACTACGATCCCTCCAGCCTGGTCCGCGAAGGCTGGCGCTGGCTCCACGCCCTGCGCAACACCCTGGACAACCGTCCGGTGGACTGGACCCAGCTGGATCATGTCACCGACGCCGTGGCCACTGCCGCGCCGCAACTGGACGGCATCCGCGACGCCGCGCCCAACGCCAGCTTCCGGGTGAAGGGCCTCAAGCTCGCCCGCGAACCGCACCGCTACAGCGGCCGCACCTCCATGCGCGCCAACCTCAGCGTGCACGAGCCGCGCGCCCCCCAGGACGCCGACACCGCCTTCGCCTTCTCCATGGAAGGCTATGCCGGCAGTGCCGAGCCGCGTCAGCAGATCCCCTTCGCCTGGTCCCCGGGCTGGAACTCGCCCCAGGCCTGGAACAAGTTCCAGGACGAGGTCGGTGGTCACCTGCGCGCCGGCGATCCGGGCGTGCGCCTGATCGAGACCCAGGGCGATCGCCTGAACTGGTTCGCCGTCCCGGCCGCCGCCGTCCGCGGTACCGCGTCCGGCTTCCAGGCCGTGCCGCTGTACCACCTGTTCGGGAGCGAAGAGACCTCTTCGCGCGCCGAGCCGGTGCGTGAGCGCATCCCGGCCGCCTACGTGGCGCTGGCCAAGGCCGATGCCGACCGCCTGGGCGTCAACGAAGGGGCCCTGCTGCGCCTGCAGGTCGCCGGTCAGGAATTGCGCCTGCCGCTGCAGATCAAGCCCGAGCTGTCCGCCGGCCTGGTCGGTCTGCCCGCCGGCTTCGAAGGGATTCCGGTGGACTTCGCCGGCCTCAGCGTGGAAGGACTGCAGGAGGCCGCGGCATGACCTGGCTCACCCCCACCCTCATCGCCGTGGTGATCGGCGTCCTCAAGGCCATCGTCATCCTGCTGGCGGTGGTCATCTGCGGGGCGCTGCTGAGCTTCGTCGAACGGCGCCTGCTGGGTCTCTGGCAGGACCGCCACGGTCCCAACCGGGTCGGTCCCTTCGGCGCCTTCCAGCTGGGCGCCGACATGCTGAAGATGTTCTTCAAGGAGGACTGGACGCCCCCGTTCGCCGACAAGATGATCTTCGCCCTGGCACCGGTGATCGCCATGGGCTCGCTGCTGGTGGCCTTCTCGGTCATCCCGATCACCCCCACCTGGGGCGTGGCGGACCTGAACATCGGCCTGTTGTTCTTCTTCGCCATGGCCGGCGTCAACGTCTATGCGGTGCTCTTCGCCGGCTGGGCGAGCAACAACAAGTTCTCGCTGCTGGGCGCCATGCGCGCCGCGGCCCAGACCCTCTCCTACGAGGTGTTCATGGGTCTGTCGGTAATGGGCATCGTCGCGGTGACCGGCTCCTTCAACATGAGGGACATCGTCGAGGCGCAGCACCAGGGCTGGTGGTTCATCATTCCCCAGTTCTTCGGCTTCTGCACCTTCTTCATCGCCGGCATCGCCGTCACCCACCGTCACCCCTTCGATCAGCCGGAGGCCGAGCAGGAGCTCGCCGACGGTTACCACATCGAATACGCGGGCATGAAGTGGGGCATGTTCTTCGTCGGTGAGTACATCGGCATCGTGCTGATCTCGGCGCTGCTGGTGACCCTGTTCTTTGGCGGCTGGCACGGTCCCTTCCTGGATACCCTGCCCTGGCTGTCCTTTGTCTGGTTCGCCCTGAAGACCGCCTTCTTCATCATGATCTTCATCCTGTTGCGCGCGTCCATTCCGCGTCCGCGCTACGACCAGGTAATGGCCTTCAGCTGGAAGTTCTGCCTGCCCCTGACCCTGATCAACCTGCTGGTGACCGGCGCGGTGGTGCTCTACAGCGCCACGCCGGCCATCGGCCAGTGAGGTATCCGTCATGATCAAGGAAATCCTGCACGTCCTGCATGGCACCTACACCCAGTTGCGCAGCGTGGTGATGGTCTTCGGCCACGCCTTCCGCAAGCGCGACACCCTGCAATACCCCGAGGAACCCGTGTACCTGCCGCCGCGCTACCGCGGCCGCATCGTGCTCACCCGTGACCCCGACGGCCAGGAGCGCTGCGTGGCGTGCAACCTGTGCGCCGTGGCCTGCCCGGTCGGCTGCATCTCGCTGCAGAAGACCGAGGCCGAAGACGGTCGCTGGTACCCCGAGTTCTTCCGCATCAACTTCTCGCGCTGCATCTTCTGCGGCATGTGCGAGGAGGCCTGCCCCACCACCGCCATCCAGCTGACCCCGGACTTCGAGATGTCCGAGTTCAAGCGCCAGGAGCTGGTGTACGAGAAGCAGGACCTGCTGATCTCGGGTCCGGGCAAGTATCCGGAATACAACTTCTACCGCGTGGCCGGCATGGCCATCGCGGGCAAGCCCAAGGGTGCCGCGCAGAGCGAGGCAGAGCCGATCAACGTGAAGAGCCTGCTGCCCTAAGGAGCTGTCGTGGAATTCGCCTTCTATTTCTCCGCTGGGGTGGCCGTCCTGGCCACCTTCCGGGTGATCACCAACACCAATCCGGTGCATGCGCTGCTGTACCTGATCATCTCGCTGCTGGCCGTGTCCATGGTGTTCTTCGCCCTGGGCGCACCCTTCGCCGGGGCCCTGGAGATCATCGTCTACGCCGGCGCCATCATGGTGCTGTTCGTCTTCGTGGTGATGATGCTCAACCTCGGGCCGGTCGTCGCCGAGCAGGAGCGCAAGTGGCTGACCCCCAAGGTCTGGATCGGTCCGTCGATCCTCGCCGGTGCGCTGCTGGTGGAATTGCTGGTGGTGCTGTCGCGCACCCCGGGCGGCGCCGCCATCGGCCATACCTCGGTGGAAGCCAAGGCCGTGGGCATCAGCCTGTTCGGACCCTATCTGCTGGCGGTCGAACTGGCTTCCATGCTGTTGCTGGGTGCCCTGGTCGCGGCCTACCACCTGGGTCGCAGCGACGTCAAAGACGGGATCGGCGAGTGAGTCGCCAAGGACTGGAGAACAGCCAATGAACGCCATACCTCTGGAACACGGCCTGGCCCTCGCCGGCGCCCTGTTCGCCCTTGGCCTGGTGGGCCTGATGGTCCGCCGCAACATCCTCTTCGTGCTCATGAGTCTGGAAATCATGATGAACGCCGCCGCCCTGGCCTTCGTGGTCGCGGGTAGCCGTTGGGGCGCTCCCGATGGCCAGGTGATGTTCATCCTGGTGCTGAGCCTGGCCGCCGCCGAGGCCAGTATCGGCCTGGCGATCCTGCTGCAGCTCTATCGCCGCTTCCACACCCTCGACGTCGATGCCGCCAGCGAGATGCACGGATGAACCTGCTACCCCTCACCTTCGCCTTTCCCCTGGTCGGCTACTTCCTGCTGGCCTTTTCCCGCGGTCGGCTGTCGGAGAATCTCTCCGCGCTGATCGGCGTGGGTTCGGTGGGCCTGGCTGCGCTGGTCGCCGCCTGGGTCGGCTGGAACTTCCACGTCGCGCCGCCCGCCGACGGTCACCTGACCCTCGTCCTCTGGCAGTGGATGAACGTGGAGGGCTTCGCGCCCAACATGGCGCTCTACCTGGACGGCCTGTCGCTGACCATGCTCGGCGTGGTTACCGGCGTCGGCTTCCTGATCCACCTGTTCGCCTCTTGGTACATGCGCGGTGAAGAGGGCTACTCGCGCTTCTTCGCCTACACCAACCTGTTCATCTTCAGCATGTTGCTGCTGGTTCTCGGCGACAACCTGCTGCTGCTGTACTTCGGTTGGGAAGGCGTGGGCCTGTGCAGCTATCTGCTGATCGGCTTCTACTACAGCGAGCGCGCCAACGGCAACGCGGCGCTGAAGGCCTTCATCGTCACCCGTGTCGGCGACGTCTTCATGGCCTTCGGTCTGTTCATCCTGTTCATGACCCTGGGCACCCTGGACATCCAGGAGCTGCTGCAGAAGGCGCCCGACGTCTTCGCCAGCGGCGATCCGCTGATCGTGCTGGCCACCCTGGCCCTGCTCGGCGGCGCCGTCGGCAAGTCGGCCCAGCTGCCGCTGCAGACCTGGCTGGCGGACGCCATGGCCGGTCCCACTCCGGTCTCCGCCCTGATCCACGCGGCGACCATGGTGACCGCGGGCGTCTACCTGATCGCCCGGACCCATGGCCTGTTCCTGCTGGCACCGGAGATCCTGCACCTGGTCGGCATCGTCGGTGCCGTGACCCTGGTGCTGGCCGGTTTCGCCGCCCTGGTGCAGACCGACATCAAGCGCATCCTGGCCTATTCGACCATGAGCCAGATCGGCTACATGTTCCTGGCCCTGGGTGTCGGCGCCTGGCAACCGGCGATCTTCCACCTGATGATCCACGCCTTCTTCAAGGCGCTGCTGTTCCTCGCCTCGGGTTCGGTGATCCTGGCCTGCCACCACGAGCAGAACATCTTCAAGATGGGCGGCCTGTGGAAGAAGATCCCCCTGGCCTACGCCAGCTTCGTGGTGGGTGGTTCGGCCCTGGCGGCGCTGCCGCTGGTCACCGCCGGCTTCTACTCCAAGGACGAGATCCTCTGGGAAGCCATGGCCAGCGGTCATACCTACCTGCTCTATGCAGGCCTGGCCGGTGCCTTCCTGACCTCGATCTACACCTTCCGCCTGATCTTCATCACCTTCCACGGCCCGGCGCACACCGAGGCCCATGCCGGCCACGGCATCGCCCACAACCTGCCGCTGGCGGTGCTGCTGGTGCTCTCGACCTTCGTCGGCGCGATGATCGTGCCGCCGCTGGCCGGCGTGCTGCCGGAATCCATCGGCCATGCCGGTGGCGAAGCCAAGCACTCGCTGGAGATCACCTCGGGGGCCATCGCCATCGCCGGTATCCTGCTAGCCGCCCTGCTCTTCCTCGGCAAGCGTTCCTTCGTGAACGGCCTGGCCAAGAGCGCACCGGGTCGCTTCTTCGGGACCTGGTGGTATCACGCCTGGGGCTTCGACTGGCTGTACGACCTGATCTTCGTCAAGCCGTACCTGCTGCTGGCCCGCCTGCTGCGCCGCGATCCCATCGACCAGGCCATCGGCCTGATCCCGATGCTGGCGCGCGGTGGCAACCTGGCACTGAGCATCACCGAGAACGGCCGTCTGCGCTGGTACGCGGCTTCCATCGTGGGAGGCGCCGTGCTGCTGCTCGGCGCGCTGCTGCTGGCCTGACCCCCTGACTAAGGATAAGTACACGTCATGCTTCTGCCCTGGCTAATCCTGATCCCCTTCATCGGCGGCCTGCTCTGCTTCCTCACGGAAAAGACCGGCCCGCTGGTGCCCCGCTGGATCGCTCTGTTCACCATGCTGCTGGAGCTGGTGCTCGGCCTGTGGCTGTGGGCCCACGGCGACTACAGCCTGGCTCCGGCCCCTGGCGCCGAAACCGCCTGGACCGCGGAATTCCAGATGAACTGGATTCCGCGCTTCGGCATCAGCCTGCACTTCGGTCTCGACGGCCTGTCGCTGCTGATGATCCTGCTCACCGGCCTGCTCGGTGTGCTGGCGGTGACCTGCTCCTGGCGCGAAGTGCAGCGCCACGTCGGCTTCTTCCACCTCAACCTGCTGTGGATCATCGGCGGCGTGGTGGGGGTGTTCCTGGCGCTGGACCTGTTCCTGTTCTTCTTCTTCTGGGAAATGATGCTGGTGCCGATGTACTTCCTGATCGCGCTGTGGGGCCATAGCTCCGCGGACGGCAAGAAGAGCCGCATCACCGCCGCCACCAAGTTCTTCATCTTCACCCAGGCCAGCGGTCTGATCATGCTGGTGGCGATCATCGCCCTGGTGCTGGTGAACTACGGTGCGACCGGCGTCCTGACCTTCGACTACGAAGACCTGCTGCAGCTGCAACTGGATCCCAAGCTGGAATACCTGCTGATGCTGGGCTTCTTCATCGCCTTCGCGGTGAAGCTGCCGGTGGTGCCGGTGCACTCCTGGCTGCCGGATGCCCACGCCCAGGCGCCGACCGCCGGTTCCGTCGACCTCGCCGGCATCCTGCTCAAGACCGCCGCCTACGGCCTGCTGCGCTTCGCCATTCCGCTATTCCCCAACGCCTCGGCGGAATTCGCGCCGATCGCCATGTGGCTGGGCATCATCGGCATCTTCTACGGCGCCATCCTGTCGTTCGCCCAGACCGACATCAAGCGCCTGGTGGCCTACTCCAGCGTCTCGCACATGGGCTTCGTGCTGATCGGCATCTACTCCGGCAGCCCCCAGGCGCTGCAGGGCGTGGTGGTCCAGATGATCGCCCACGGCCTCTCCGCCGCCGGCCTGTTCATCCTCTGCGGCCAGCTCTATGAGCGCATGCACACCCGTGACATGCGCCAGATGGGCGGGCTCTGGGCGCGGGTGCCCTACCTGCCGGCCCTGAGTCTGTTCTTCGCCTCGGCTTCTCTGGGTCTGCCGGGTACCGGCAACTTCGTCGGCGAATTCCTGATCCTGCTGGGCGCCTTCCCGGTGGTGCCGATGATCACCGTCATCGCCACCTTCGGCCTGGTGTTCGCCTCGGTCTACTCGCTGATCATGATCCACCGCGCCTACTTCGGTCCGGCCAAGGCCGAAGGCGCCCTGCCGGGTCTGAACGCACGGGAACTGTCGATGCTGCTGTTGCTTGGCGTGCTGCTGGTGCTGCTCGGCGTCTATCCGCAGCCGGTGCTGGATACCTCGGCCGCGAGCATGGCCGGTGTCCAGCAGTGGCTCGGCGAAGCCTTCTCCTCTCTCGTTTCCGCCCGGTAAGAGCGCCATGACCTTTACCTACGAACACTTCATCGCCCTCCTGCCGATCATCATCACCGGCTTCACCGCCGTGGTGGTGATGCTGGGCATCGCCTGGCGGCGGGATCACACCATCATCCCGACCCTGGGCGTGATCGGTCTCAACCTGGCCCTGCTGTCCTGCATCCCGGCCCTTGGCGTCGGCGCCATCGACGTCACCCCGTTGCTGCGCATCGACGGCTTCACCTGCTTCTACATGGCGCTGATCCTGATCGCCACCCTGGCCTGCATGACCCTGTCGCATGCCTACATGGAAGGCTATCCGGGCAATCGCGAAGAGCTGTACCTGCTGCTGCTGATCTCCGCCACCGGCGGTCTGGTGCTGGTGGCGGCGCAGAACGTCGCCGGTCTGTTCATCGGCCTGGAACTGCTGTCGGTACCGGTCTACGGCCTGGTGGCCTACAGCTACTTCAATCGCCGCTCCCTGGAAGCCGGCATGAAGTACCTGGTGCTGTCCGCCGCCGGTTCGGCCATCCTGCTGTTCGGCATGGCCCTGCTCTATGCCCAGTCCGGCAGCCTCAACTTCGCCGACATCGGCATGCAGATGGACGCCCCGGCCAGCACCGGCCTGCTGATGGAAATCGGCCTCGGCATGCTGATCGTCGGTCTCGGCTTCAAGCTGTCCCTGGTGCCCTTCCACCTCTGGACCCCGGACGTCTACGAAGGCGCCCCGGCGCCGGTCGGCGCCTTCCTGGCCACCGCCAGCAAGGTCGCCGTGTTCGCCGTGCTGGTACGGGTATTCCAGACCATGCCCATGGCTACCGAGGACGGCTGGCTGCACGATGCCATCGCCTTCATCGCCATCGCCTCCATGCTGGTGGGCAACCTGCTGGCGCTGATGCAGAGCAACCTCAAGCGTCTGCTGGGTTACTCCTCCATCTCCCACTTCGGCTACCTGCTGGTGGCTGTGGCCTCGGGCGAAGGCCTGTCGATGGAAGCCGTGGCGGTCTACCTGGTGACCTATGTCTTCACCAGCCTGGGCGCGTTCGGCGTGATCACCCTGATGTCCAGCCCGAGCAACGGCCAGCGTGACGCCGATGCCCTGTTCGAGTACCGCGGCCTGTTCTGGCGCCGCCCGTACCTGACCGCGGCGCTGACGGTGATGATGCTGTCCCTGGCCGGCATCCCGCTCACCGCCGGTTTCATCGGCAAGTTCTACGTCATCACCGTGGGCGTGGAAGCGGGCATGTGGTGGCAGACCGCGGCCATCGTGCTGGGCAGCGCCATCGGCCTGTTCTATTACCTGCGCGTGATGGTCACCCTGTACCTGACCGAGCAGGGCCTGCAGCGCCACGATGCGCCGATGAACTGGGGTCAGCGCGCCGGTGGCGTGATGCTGATCGCCATTTCCATCGCGACCTTCGTCCTCGGCGTCTATCCGCAGCCGCTGCTGCAACTGGCGCAGCTGACGGTGTTCTGATCCAGGACGTCGCCCACGATCCCCGCTTCGGCGGGGATCGTCGTTTCTGGGGTCCGCAAGAGACCCGCCCTTGGCAGGGTCGCGCCCCGACCGCTACCCTCGGCGCCCTACCCTGCTTTTCCTGTCCTTTCCTGGAGACCCTTTTCTCCCATGCCTGCGTTGAAACCCCTCACCCTCGCCATCGGCCTGCTGCTCGGCGGCCAGGCCTTAGCCGCCCCTGTCTTCGACGTCACCGAACTGGGTGACCTCGCCACCGCCTGCAGCGACCTCGACACCTTCGTCAACCAGAAGTGGGTCGCCGCCAATCCGATCCCGCCGGACAAGTCGCGCTGGGGTTCCTTCATGGCCCTGGGGGAGAAATCGCTCAACGACCAGCACGCCATCCTGCAGCGGGCGGCCCGCACGGCCGATCGGGCGGCAGCGGGCTCGGTGGAACAGAAGATCGGCTGGCTGTATCGCTCGGGCATGGACGAGGCCGCCATCGAGCGCGCCGGCTATCGGCCGATCCAGGCGCAACTGGCGGCCATCGACGGATTGCGCACCACGGCCGATGTCGTGAAGTACCTGCAACAGAGCTTCGCCCGCGGCGACATGCAGGTATTCTCCTTTGGCTCCGGCGCCGACTACCAGAATGCCAAGCAGCAGATCGCCTATGCCTACCAGGGCGGTCTGGGCCTGCCGACCCCCGATTACTACACCGAAGCCGACTACGCCAAGTTGCGCCAGGCCTATCTGGGCCACATCGCCCGGCTGCTGGTCCTGACCGGCGTACCCAAGGCCCAGGCCGCCGCCCAGGCCGAACTGGTGCTGGCCTTCGAAAGTCGCCTGGCGCGCGCCTCGGTCAAGCCGGTGGAGCTGCGCAATCCGGAGAACCAGTATCACTACCTGAGCTTCGCCGAGGCCAACAAGGTGACCCCGCACTTCGACTGGCAGGCGTTCTTCGCCAGCCAGGGCGTCACCGGCCAGCAGGGCTTTTCGCTGTCCCAGCCGGGCTTCTTCGCCGAATTCGACCGGATGCTGGCGGAGACCCCCGTCGAGCAGTGGCAGGCCTATCTGCGTGCCCATGTGATCGACGACGCCGCGCCGCTGCTGTCCCGACCCTTCCAGCAGGAGAGCTTCGAGTTCAACCAGAAGACCCTGAGCGGCCAGCAGCAGCAGAGCGAGCGCTGGAAGCGGGTGCTGCGCGCGGTCAACGGCGCCATGGGCGAAGGTCTCGGCCAGCTCTATGTGCAGGAGCATTTCTCGCCCCAGGCCAAGGCCCGCGCCCAGGAACTGGTGGACAACGTGATGCTGGCGCTCAAGGCGCGCATCGAGCAGCTCGACTGGATGAGCCCCGAGACCAAGCAGAAGGCGCTGGCCAAGTGGGACAGCTTCCTACCCAAGATCGGCTATCCGGAACGCTGGCGTGACTGGAGCGGCCTGACCCTCCAGCCCCAGGGATTCTATGCCAACCTGGAAGCCGCCTCGCGCTTCAACTACCGGCATGACCTGGACAAGATCGGCAAGCCCACCGACCGCAAGGAATGGGGCATGTATCCGCAGACGGTCAACGCCTACTACAGCCCCACCGACAACACCATCAACTTCCCCGCGGCCATCCTGCAGCCGCCCTTCTTCTATCCGGACGGCGACGACGCCATCAACTACGGCGGCATCGGCGCGGTGATCGGCCACGAGGCCAGCCATGGCTTCGACGACCAGGGCAGCAAATTCGACGGTGCCGGCAACCAGGTCGACTGGTGGACCCCGGCCGACCGCAAGGCCTTCGAGGCCCGCACCGGCAAGCTGGTGCAGCAATTCGACGGTTATCGGCCGCTGCCGGACCATCCGGAGCTGCACGTCAACGGCAAGCTCACCCTGGGCGAGAATATCGGCGACCTCGGCGGCATCAATGCCGCCTATGACGCCCTGCAACTGGCCCTGGCGAAGAAGCCGGAAGAGGCTGCCCGGAAGATCGACGGCTATACCCAGGACCAGCGCTTCTTCCTCAACTGGGCGCGGGTCTGGCGCGGCTCGATCCGTGAAGAGCAGGCGCGCCTGTTCCTCAACACCGATCCCCATGCGCCCATGAGATTCCGTGCCATCGGCGCGCCATCCAACATGCCAGCCTTCGCCCAGGCCTTCAGCTGCAAGGCAGGCGATGCCATGGTCCGGCCGGACGAGCAGCGCGTGGAAATCTGGTGACGAACCAGGGGCGTCGGTCGAGCGGGTATCGCTTTTGCATCGCTCGCCTTCTCTCTCCTCTGGCGCCCCGTCCATGCCCCTAGAACTCACCTTCGCCGAAGCCACCGCGACCGGTCCGCGCAAGGAAAACCAGGACGCCTTGCGCAGTGTCCAGCCCAGCCCGGCGCTGGCGGCGACCAAGGGGCATCTGTTCGCCCTCGCCGATGGCGTCAGCGGCTGTCCGGATGGTGGCCTGGCGGCGCGCGCCACCCTTCAGGCCCTGGCCCAGGACTACTACTCCACTCCGGAAACCTGGCCGGTGGCCCAGGCGCTGGAACGACTGCTGCTGGCGCAGAATCGCTGGCTGCAGGCCGCCGGCAATGGCCAGCCACTGCTGACCACCCTCACCGCCCTGGTGATCCGCGGCCGGCGCTACACCCTGGCCCATGTCGGCGATTGCCGCGCCTATCGCTGGCACGGCGAACGGCTGACCTGTCTCACCGTCGACCACGTCTGGCAGCAGGCCGGCATGCAGCATGTGCTGACCCGCGCCCTGGGGCTGGAAAACCACCTGGTGGTGGATTTTCGCGAAGGCGAACTGGAAGCCGGCGAAACCCTGCTGCTGGTGAGCGATGGGGTCTGGGCCGCGCTGGGCGAAGACAGCATGAGGCGCATCCTCGTCGACGGCGTCAGCGATCTGGACGCGACCGCCCAGGCGCTGGTGGCTGGCGCCCTGCATGCCGGCGGCCAGGACAATGCCAGCGCCCTGCTGGTGCGGGTCGATCGCCTGCCGGACATCTCCCTGGCCGATACCCTGGCCAATGCCGACACCTGGCCGCCGCTGCCCGCCCTGAAGCCCGGCCAAGCCTTCGAAGGCTGGACGGTGGTGGAGCGCCTGGCCGAGTCGCGGCAATCGCTGCTCTACCGGGTCACCGACGAGGGTGGCCGCCCCTGGCTGCTCAAGACCCTCCCCGCGGCGCTGCAATTCGACACCCTGGCCGGTCATGCCCTGCTCATGGAGGAGTGGTTCCTGCGGCGCGTCGCCGGCCGCGCCTTCGTCGAGGTGCATCCGCTGCCACGGCGCGCCCATCTCTATTTCGTGCAGCGCGAATATCCGGGGCGCACCCTGGCGCAACAGCTGACCAGCGACGGGCCCCTGGCCCTGGCCGACTGGCTGGACGTCGCCTCGCGCCTGTTGCGTGCGCTCGGCCAGTTGCACAGACGCAACATCCTTCACCGCGACATCAAGCCGGACAATCTGCACCGTGGCCAGGATGGTGAATTGCGCCTGCTGGACTTCGGCCTGGCCTACTGTCCGCAACTGTCCCAGGATCTGCAGGACAGCCCGGGCACCCCCAGCTACCGGGCGCCGGAATCCTTCGAAGGTGCCGAACCGAGTCCCGCCCAGGATCTCTATGCGGCCGGGGTGACCCTCTATCAGCTGCTGACTGGTGGCTATCCCTACGGCGAGGTGGAACCCTTCCAGCGCCCTCGCTTCGGCACGCCGGCCAGCGTCCTGCGCCGGCGCCCGGATGTACCGGCCTGGCTCGACGACTGGCTGCAGCGGGCCGTGGCGGTCGACCCCGCCGAGCGCTTCGAAACCGCGGAAGAAGCCCTGCTGCTGCTGGAGCAGGGCGAGCGGCAACCGGCGGTCCGCGCCCTGCCGCTGCTGCACCGCGATCCGCTGCGCACCTGGCAGGTGGTCGCCACCCTGTCACTTCTGGCCAACCTGGTGCTCGTGCTGTTGTGGCTCTATCGCCACTGAGGCGTCCCGGTCTGGAGCAGCTTTTGCAGGCCAGTGGCCAGCCTCCTGTTCGAGTCTCGCCCCATGTCCGATCGCCAGATGCCCCCTGCCCTGCGTTTCATGCTGGCGGCCCGCCGTTGCGAACTGCAGCAACTGGAGGGTCTTGCCCTGACCTGCGAACTGGTGGAGGGCGCCAGCGCGCTGGTGCATGACCTGCAGCGCGAGCGCGGCTTCAGCAATATCCTGCTGGGGACGGGCAGCGATCGCTATCGCAGCGCCCTGGAACGGCATTCGGCGACGACGCGCTGCAGCGAGAAGCGCCTGCGCGAAGGCCTGGACACCTTCGACGCCAGCCTGGCCCAGGATCGCCCGCGCCTGCTCAATCGTATCGCCTGTGTCCTGCATCTGCTCGATGGCCTGCCGGGTCTGAGGCGCGGCGTGCTCGACCGGCGCCTGGGTATGGAAGAGGCCACCGCGGCCTTCTCGCACCTGATCGGCGGCTTGCTGGCGGTCATCTTCGAGGCGGCCGACACGGCGAGCGACCCGGGTCTCAGCCGGGCCCTGGTGGCGCTGTTCAACTTCATGCAGGGCAAGGAACTGGCGGGCCAGGCCCGGGCGACCGGCGTGGTCGGCTTCGCCCAAGGTCATTTCGATGCCGTGCTGCTGGCTCGTCTCGACGACCTGGACAGTGGCCAGGCCCGTTGCTTCGCCGGTTTCCTCGACCATGCCGATCCCCAGGCCCTGGTCCTCTGGCACGGGGTGCAGGAGTGCGCCTCGCGGCAGCAGATCGAACGACTGCGCGGCGTCGCCCAGCGCACCTCGGCGCGTGCCCAGGTGGAACCGGCGCTGGCCGAACTCTGGTTCGAACTCAATACCCGCCGCCTGGACGCCATGCAGGAGGTCGCCCAGCACCTGGTCCTGGAACTCCGCGCGCGCTGTGCGAAGAGCATCGCCCAGGCCCAGGCGGACCTGGACAGCCATCGCAAGCTGTCCCGCCGCCTGGCCGAGCTCGACCGCGAGCCGAGCACGCCACTGCTGTTCAGCCTGACCGCCAATCCGCTGGGTGAAGCCCGGCCAGGCGAAGGTCAGCCCGGCATCCTAGAATTGCTGCACGAGCAGACCCGCCGCCTGCACGAGGTGGAGGCGGAGCTGCAGGAAACCCGCCGCTCCCTGGTCGAGCGCAAGCTGCTGGAGCGCGCCAAGCAGCAGCTCATGCAGCAGCTGCAACTGCCGGAGGCGGACGCCCACCAGCATCTGCAGCGACTGGCGATGCGCAGTGGCCGACCGCTGCCCGAACTGGTCCGGCAGCTACTCGGCCAGGAGCCCTAGGTCGGCGCTATTCATCGATCGGTATTGGCCATCGTGCTGCCCGGGCCCGTTCGGCACCTCCATGCGCCGCCAGGGCGCACCCCGGCAGAGAAACGCCCCCTGACTGTGCGCCCAAGACCCGCAAAAGTCCTGGATCGCCCGGGATTCCGGGCTTGGCACAGTCCCTGCAAAAGTCCTGGCGAGCGCCTGGCGCTCCCACAGCAATCCCCGGACGAAGGTGTCCACGCTCGCAGCCCAAGCCTGCCGAGAGTGGATGCCTTTTTTTGTGCCCGCGAAATAAGGAAGGACGATGGACGACAGCTCGCGTAACGATGACCAGGCCGGTCGCGGACTCCCCCGCCGCAGTTTCCTCAAGCAGTCGCTCGGCGTACTGGGCGCTGGCGCCGCGCTCACGCTGCTGCCACCCGGGCTGAGGTCCGCCGCCTGGGCCTCCGGCAGCGATGCCGTGGAGACGACCAAGGCCAAACTGGGCTTCATCGCCCTCACCGATGCCGCACCGCTGTTCGTCGCCGACGAGCTGGGGCTGTTCGCCAAGCACGGCATGACCGAGGTGGAGGTGCTCAAGCAATCCTCCTGGGGCACCACCCGCGACAACCTGGTGCTGGGCTCGGCGGCCAATGGCATCGACGGCGCCCACATCCTCACCCCCATGGTCTATCAGCTGGCCTCCGGCAAGATCACCCCCAACGGCCAGCCACTGCCCATGGCGCTGCTGGCGCGGCTGAACGTCGACGGCCAGGGCATCTCGCTGTCCAACGACTACAAGGAGCAGCAGGTCGGCCTCGACGCCAGCGGCTTCAAGACCGCCCTGGCCGCGCGCCAGGCCGCTGGCAAGAAGACTTCGGCCGCCATGACCTTCCCGGGCGGCACCCATGATCTGTGGATTCGCTACTGGCTGGCGGCCAACGGTATCGACCCGAACAGGGACATCACCACCCTGGTGGTGCCCCCGGCGCAGATGGTCGCCAACATGAAGGTCGGCAACATGGACACCTTCTGCGTCGGCGAGCCCTGGAACGCCCAACTGATCAAGCAGAACATCGGCTACAGCGCCCTGACCACCGGCGAGCTCTGGGCCAATCACCCCGAGAAGGCCCTGGCCCTGCGCGGCGACTATGTCCAGGCCAATCCCAAGGCCACCGTGGCGCTGCTCAAGGCGGTGCTGGAGGCCCAGCAATACTGCGACGTGGCGGCGAACAAGCCGAAGGTCGCCGAGATCTGCGCCAAGCGGCGCTGGATCGGCGCACCCGCCGAGGACGTGGTCGGCCGCCTGCAGGGCACCTTCGACTACGGCACCGGCCGGGTGGTGCAGAACAGTCCGCACCTGATGAAGTTCTGGAACGAGCACGCCTCCTTCCCCTACCAGAGCCACGACCTCTGGTTCATCACCGAGAACCAGCGCTGGGGCTATCTACCCGGCGACCTGGATGCCCAGGGCCTGATCGCCAAGGTCAACCGCGCCGATCTCTGGCGCGAAGCGGCGGCGGCCATTGGTGTCACGGCCGGCGACATTCCCGCCAGCAACTCGCGCGGCAAGGAAAGCTTCTTCGACGGCAAGGTGTTCGACCCCGCCGATCCCAAGGCCTATCTCGCCAGCCTGACGCTCAAGGCCTGACGTCCACCATCCCTCAAGGAGTGCCGCCGATGAACGCCCACACCCGGCCACCCAAGGCCCTCGCGACCTTTCGTCCGCAAACCCATCTGCGTCGCTTCGGCCAGCAGGTGCTGCGCAATGGCCTGCCACCGCTAGTGGTGGGCGCCCTGCTGCTGATCGTCTGGCAACTGCTGTGCAGTCGCCCCGGCGCGGCCCTGCCGCCGCCGAGCCAGGTGGTCAACGACACCTGGGAGCTGATCACCCAGCCCTTCTACGACAACGGCGGCAATGACGTGGGCATGGCCTGGCAACTGCTGGCCAGCCTCGAACGCGTCGCCTACGGCTACCTGATGGCCGCCGTGGTGGGTATCGCCCTGGGCGTGCTGGTGGGCCAGTCGGCCTGGGCCATGCGCGGCCTCGATCCACTGTTCCAGGTCCTGCGCACCGTGCCGCCGCTGGCCTGGCTGCCGCTGTCCCTGGCCGGCTTCAAGGACAGCCACCCCTCGGCGCTGTTCGTCATCTTCATCACCGCCATCTGGCCGATCATCATCAATACCTCGGTGGGCATCCGCAACATCCCCGAGGACTACCGCAACGTGGCGCGCGTCCTGCGCCTGAATGGCTGGGAATACTTCCAGAAGATCATGCTGCCGGCCGCCGCGCCCTACATCTTCTCCGGCCTGCGCATCGGCGTGGGCCTGTCGTGGCTGGCCATCATCGCCGCCGAGATGCTGATCGGTGGCGTGGGCATCGGCTTCTTCATCTGGGATGCCTGGAACGCCTCGCGCATCAGCGACATCATCCTGGCGCTGGTCTACGTCGGCGTCATCGGCTTCCTGCTCGACCGGCTGGTGGCCCTCATCGGCCGGCTGGTCACCCGCGGCACCGCGAACTAGAGGACTCCCACCATGGCCCAGCCCTACCTGAGCATCGAGCACGTCGACAAGAGCTTCACCCGCAACGGCCTGACCTCCACGGTGCTGCGCGACGTCAATCTCAAGATCGAAC
Source organism: Pseudomonas sp. PGPPP4 (assembly GCF_002256045.1). Classification (NCBI taxonomy): domain Bacteria; kingdom Pseudomonadati; phylum Pseudomonadota; class Gammaproteobacteria; order Pseudomonadales; family Pseudomonadaceae; genus Pseudomonas; species Pseudomonas sp. PGPPP4. The sequence goes on along the minus strand of NZ_NKID01000002.1, from coordinate 155,745 downwards.
GCGGCGAGTACATCTCCATCATCGGCCACTCCGGCTGCGGCAAGTCGACGGTGCTCAACATCGTCGCCGGCCTGATCGAACCCACTTCCGGCTCCATCCTGCTGGAGAACCGCGAGGTCCGCGGTCCTGGTCCGGAGCGCAGCCTGGTGTTCCAGAACCACTCGCTGCTGCCCTGGCTGACGGTCTACGAGAACGTCGCCCTGGCGGTGGACAAGGTGTTCCGGGGCGCCAAGAGCAAGGCCGAGCGCCATACCTGGACGCTGCACAACCTGGAAATGGTCAACATGAGCCATGCCCTGCACAAAAGACCCAGCGAGATTTCCGGTGGCATGAAGCAGCGGGTCGGCATCGCCCGGGCCCTGGCCATGGAGCCCAAGGTGCTCTTGCTGGACGAGCCCTTCGGCGCCCTGGACGCCCTCACCCGGGCGCATCTGCAGGATGAGGTGATGCGCATCCAGAGCGAATTGCGCAACACCGTGATGATGATCACCCACGACGTGGACGAGGCGGTGCTGCTCTCGGATCGCATCGTCATGATGACCAACGGCCCGGCAGCCACCATCGGCGAGATCCTCACCATCGACCTGCCGCGGCCACGCGATCGCATCACCCTGGTCGACGATCCCCGCTACAACGGCTATCGCCACGCGGTGCTGAGCTTCCTCTACGAGAAGCACAGCCACCCTGGTGCCGTAGCCTGACGATTCGCACCGTTTCAAGGCAACACGCCTCGAAACGGGGCGATTTTGCGGTCTCCCGGGCGCACAAACCCAGGGTTTGTCTCGCTGGGGCAACTGGCACGAAGCCTGCAAATCCTCAGACAACATAGGTCTTTCTTCAACGGCGAGGAAAGACCCTCCGGACAAAGGCGTCCCAGCTGCTTGCAGCGGGACGCCTTTTTTTTGCGTTACAGTCGCCACCCTGGATACGAGAGGTCACTACATGAGCGGGAAAGTCTGGTTGATCGGTGCCGGCCCCGGCGATCCCGAATTGCTGACCCTCAAGGCTGTGCGCGCCCTGGGCGAGGCCGAGGTGGTGATGATCGATGACCTGGTCAATCCGGCGGTGCTCGAACACTGCCCGAACGCCCGGGTGATCCGCGTCGGCAAGCGCGGCGGTTGCCGCTCCACGCCCCAGGCCTTCATCCATCGACTGATGCTGCGCTATGCCCGCCAGGGCCGTTGCGTGGCCCGGCTCAAGGGCGGCGATCCCTGCATCTTCGGTCGCGCCGGCGAGGAAGCCGAATGGCTAGCCGCCCGTGGCGTCAGCAGCGAGATCGTCAACGGCATCACCGCCGGCCTGGCTGGCGCCACCGCCTGCGGCATTTCCCTGACCCTGAGAGGCGTGGCCCGGGGCGTGACCTTGGTCACCGCCCACACCCAAGACGACAGCGCGCCCAACTGGCCGGCCCTGGCCGCCACCGGCACCACCCTGGTGGTCTACATGGGCGTGGCGCGCCTGGCCGAGATCCAGCAGGGCCTGCTGGACGGCGGTCTGGGCCTGACCACCCCGGTGGCCATGATCGAGAACGCCTCCCTGCCCAGCCAGCGCGAGTGCCGCTCGACCCTGCAGGATCTGCAGGTGGACGCCGCCCTCTTCCAGCTGCGCAGTCCGGCGATCCTGGTGATCGGCGAGGTGGTCGGCCAGGCCGCCCTGCAACAGGCCCTGAGCTTCGCCGCCCAGGCCTGAGCGGCGAACTCCGGAGCCCAGCCGCCGTTCCTATGGGTAATCCCCCAGCAGAGCGGCGCCCATGGACCTCGTCATCGCTCGCCCGGACGGCCTCTACTGCCCGCCCGGCGACTTCTACATCGATCCCTGGCATCCGGTGGAACGTTCGGTCATCACCCATGGCCACGGCGATCATGCCCGGGTAGGCAACGGTCACTATCTCGCCACCTCGGCCAGTGCCGGCATCCTGCGCGCCCGGCTCGGTGCCGACATCAACCTCCAGACCCTGGAATACGGCGAGGTCATCGACCACCACGGGGTCAGGCTAAGCTTCCATCCGGCCGGCCATGTGCTGGGGTCGGCCCAGGTGCGTCTGGAATACCGCGGCGAGGTCTGGGTCGCCTCGGGCGACTACAAGGTCGAACCCGATGGCACCTGCACCCCCTTCGAGCCGGTGCGCTGCCATACCTTCATCACCGAATCCACCTTTGGCCTGCCGATCTATCGCTGGCGACCCCAGGCCGAGATCTTCGCCGAGGTCAACCAATGGTGGCGCGCCAACCAGGCCCAGGGGCTGGCCAGCGTCCTCTACAGCTACGCCTTCGGCAAGGCGCAACGCCTGCTGCACGGCCTCGATCCACAGATCGGCCCCATCCTGGCCCATGGCGCGGTGGAGCCGCTCAACCGGGTCTATCGCGAGGCCGGCATCCGCATTCCCGAGACCCACTACGCCGGCGACTTCAAGAAGAGCGATCCCGCGTTGCGTCAGGCGCTGATCATCGCCCCGCCCTCGGCCGGGGGCAGTACCTGGATCCGCCGCTTCGGCGAACACAGCGACGCCTTCGCCAGTGGCTGGATGATGCTGCGCGGCACCCGCCGCCGGCGCGGCGTGGATCGCGGCTTCGTGCTCTCCGACCACGCCGACTGGCCGGGCCTGCTGTGGGCCATCGAGCAGACCGGCGCCGAGCGGGTGATGGTCACCCATGGCTCGGTCGCCACCCTGGTGCGCTACCTGCGCGACCAGGGGCTGGACGCCCAGGGCTTCACCACCGAATACGGTGAGGAAGACGACACCCCCGTCGCCGCGGAGGCCCAGGCATGAAGGCCTTCGCCGAACTCTACGGGCGTCTCGACGCCACCACCTCCAGCAATGCCAAGCTCGCGGCCCTGGTGGACTACTTCGGCAGCGCCCCGGCCGCGGATGCCGCCTGGGCGGTGTACTTCCTCGCCGGCGGCCGCCCCCGTCGGCTGGTGCCGACCCGGCAGCTGCGCGAATTGACCATGGCCCTCTCCGGCCTGCCCGAGTGGCTGTTCGAAGAGAGCTACCAGGCGGTGGGTGACCTGGCGGAGACCATGGCCCTGCTGATTCCCACCGCCGATGCCGCCAACGCCGAGGGCCTGGCCTTCTGGCTGGAGGAGTACCTGCTGCCCCTGCGCGGCCTGCCTCCGGAAGAGCTGGCCGAGCGCCTGCCGCCGCTCTGGGGCCAGCTGGATCGCCAGAGCCTGATGGTCTGCATCAAGCTGATCACCGGCGAATTCCGTGTCGGTGTCTCCAAGCTGCTGGTGACCCGTGCCCTGGCCACCCTGGCGGACCTGGATCCCAAGCGCGTCGCGCAGCGCCTGGTGGGCTATACCGATCTCTCCCACCGTCCCACCGCCGAGGGCTATGCCCGCCTGGTCGCCCCGGAAAGCCCGGACGAGCACGCCCAGCGCGGCGGCCAGCCCTATCCCTTCTTTCTCGCCCACGCCCTGCAACTGCCGGTGGAGCAGTTCGAGGCGCAAATGGGGCCGGCCGAGGACTGGCAGGTGGAATGGAAGTGGGATGGCATCCGCGCCCAGTTGGTCAAGCGCGACGGTCGGCTGTGGATCTGGTCGCGGGGCGAAGACCTGGTCACCGATCGCTTTCCGGAATTGCATCCCCTCGCGGAGTCACTGCCCGATGGCACCGTGATCGACGGCGAGATCGTGGTCTGGAAGGAAGACGTCGCACCCGACGCCCTACTCAGCAGCGAAGAGGTGAGCGAGCAGCAGGACGGCCGCGATCCGGCCGCGCCCATCCCCTTCGGCGTGCAACCCTTCGCCCTGCTGCAGCAACGCATCGGCCGCAAGACCCTGGGCAAGAAGATCCTCGAAGACGTGCCGGTCATCCTGCTGGCCTACGACCTGCTGGAATGGCAGGGCCACGACCTGCGCAGCCAGCCGCAACGCCAGCGCCGCGCCGAGCTGGAGCAAGTGGTGGCCCGTTGCGCCAGCCCGTTGCTGAGACCCTCGCCACTGTTGCACGGGCGCGACTGGCAGGACCTCGCCCGCCAGCGCGAGGCCTCCCGCACCCTGGGCGTCGAAGGCATGATGCTCAAGGCTCAGGATTCGCTCTATGGCGTCGGCCGCACCAAGGACATGGGCACCTGGTGGAAGTGGAAGGTCGATCCCTTTTCGGTGGATGCGGTGCTCATCTATGCCCAGCGCGGCCACGGGCGGCGCGCCAGTCTCTATTCCGACTACACCTTTGCCGTCTGGGACGGTCCGCCGGAGAGCAGCGAACGGACCCTGGTGCCCTTCGCCAAGGCCTATTCGGGCCTGACCGACGAAGAGATGCGCAAGGTGGACGCCATCGTCCGGCGCACCACGGTGGAGAAATTCGGTCCGGTGCGCAGCGTCGAGCCGACCCTGGTGTTCGAACTGGGCTTCGAGGGGATCGCCCTGTCCAAGCGCCACAAGAGCGGCGTCGCGGTGCGCTTTCCGCGCATGCTGCGCTGGCGCCACGACAAGCCGGTGGCCGAAGCCGATACCCTCGACATCCTGCAAAATCTGCTGGCCTAGCCCATGGCCGGTCAGACCGCGCCGCCGGTCGCCGATGGCGCGGCCCCGCAGGAACCGCGTTGGGCTCTGGCGCTCGCCTGCCTGCCGGCGCTGGCGATCATCCTGCTCACCGGCGGCTGCACGGGTGCCTGGCTGCCCTGCGTGGTGGCACTGGGCGGCGCCTATACCGTCGGCTTTGGCGCCTACAAGAGCTTTGCCGCCGAACCCCTGGCACCGATGCTGGTGGCGGCGCTGGGGATGGCCTTTTCCGCCGTGGTCGGCTCCCTGTTGGGTCATCAGTTGCCGGCGCTGGTCCTGGCCGGCGCCCTCTGGGCCGCCTGCTGCGCCTGGCTGTTCGCCGTGGGCAACGGCCCCTGGTGGATCACCCAGCAATGGACGGTGGCCCTGCTGGTGGCCGGCGGCTTTCCCGGTGACCTGCAGCAGGCGCTGCTGCGGGGCGGCCTGGTGCTGGGCGGCGGGCTGCTGCAACTGCTGCTCTTCGCCCTGGTGCAAAAGGCGCTCTACCGCTCCCAGTGGCGGCTGCGCACCGGCTCCCTGAAGGCCCACCTCCATGAAGTCGTGGCGCTGTTCGCGGACAGGTTTCGCCTCGGCCGCTACGGCTTCTATGCCGCCGCCGTGGTCGCCCTCTGCCAGACCCTGACCGGCCTGCTGGAGTACGGTCACGGCTACTGGGCGCCCATGACCGCGCTGCTGGTGCTCAAGCCGCGCCTGGGCGACACCTGGCGGCGCGGCCTCGGCCGGTTGGGCGGCACCCTGGCCGGCTGCCTGCTGGCGGGCGCGGTGGTCTGGCTCGATGACACCCCCGCCGTCCTGGGCAGCGCCTGCCTGCTGTGCGCGGCGGGCGCCTATCTGCTGCAGGACGGGCGCTACTCACTGCAGACGCTGTTCATCACCGGCACCACGGTCCTGATGGTCGCCCTGGCCGGCGCGCCCGAGGCCAGTATCGCCCGCGAACGGATCGGCAGCACCCTGCTCGGCGGCGCGGTCGCCCTGCTCTTTCTGGCGCTGGAAGCCAGCGTCGAACGGGGACTCGCCCGCCTTCAGCGGCGACGGCGGTTGCGCCAGGCGAACACCAGCAACCCCAGCAAGGCGCCCAGGTAGCTGCCAGCGTGCATCCAGGCCGCCAGCAGGAAACCACGACGATCCTGCACGCAGGCCGGCACCCGCAGGACGCTGCCCAGCTCCAGGGCGAGCCAACCCAGGCCCAGGCCCAGCAGGGCGCAGCCCAGTGCCCCGAGCAGCACGGCCGCGCTGCCGCGCCAGAGATAGCGGTCACCGCCAGGCCGCCCGCGCGCCAGCCAGAGCAGCGCCAGGCCCAGCGGCAGTCCGGCCACCGCACCGGCCTGCAGGCCGACCCGGGCGGCTCGCCAGCGGGGCGCCAGCGCCGTGTCGAGCAGGCCGAATTGCGGAAATTTCAGGCAGGTGAAGTAATCCGGACCCAGGCCATAGCTGAGCTGGTCATGCAGCGCCCCATAGAGCGCGGCCAGGGCGATCAGCACCAGTAGCCTGCCCAGGCCGCTCGCCACCGGCTAGCCCAGAGCCTTGTGATAGCTGTGCAGCCCCGTCGCCAGCGGTCGCGGCAGAAAGCCGCAGTGCTGGTACCCACAGCGTTCATAGAAGGCTGCGGCCTGGGCCGTACGCAGATAGGCCACCTGGGCCCCCAGGGCGCGAGCATCGACTTCCGCCTGCTGCAAGAGCCGTCGCCCCAACCCTCGTTGGCGATGGCCCTCTTCGACCCAGAGCACCTCGATCTCCAGACCCTGCCAGAACACCCGACCCAGGAGGCCAGCTATGACTCTAGAGGCCTCGACGACGACCAATCGGAGCGGGACATCGGCCGACTCGTCGGCCAACTGGGGATGCTGGGCGCTGACGAAAGCCTGAAAACCGCGGGCGACCACCGCAGCCTGGTCAATCGTCGCCACCTGGATATCGCCTGGCGTCACAGCTTTTCCCTGACAGGTCATCTCGCCTCGCTCCCGTTTCCTTTGCACACAGCCGGACGCCGCTATTGCTACCGAGCAAGTACGATGTCTTATCGAACCGGGTCTTCTGCTACCTTTCTGCCCACCTTTGGCGCACGCGTATCTTTTTAGACCCAAAGCAGTGCGTTCGTCCGCCCTGGGCAGGAAAGCCGCGCCTTTCCGGTGCATAATGCGCGCCGTTTGGCTGAGTCGGCTGCTACAGGATGTAACCAACGCGGCAACCGCGTACAGATTTGGGACGATCTTCGCCGACTGGTAAGCTTATTGCTCCCGCGAGGGCACGGGCGTCGTACTGGCGCCATGATTTCATCCACATTCGCACTAGGATCCGACATGAAAAAAAGCTGGCTGACTCTCTCTGCGCTCGCCCTGTGTCTGGCCGCCGGTTCGGCGATGGCCAAGGAATGGAAAGAGATCCGCTTCGGTGTGGATACCACCTATCCGCCCTTCGAATCCCAGGCCGCCGATGGCAGCTTCGTCGGCTTCGACATCGAGCTGGGCAACGCCATCTGCGAAAAGCTGGAAGTGAAGTGCAAGTGGGTGGTGAGTGACTTCGACGGCCTGATCCCCGGCCTGCGCGCGCGCAAGTTCGATGGCATCCTGTCCTCGCTGACCAAGACCCCGGCGCGTGCCGAGCAGATCGACTTCTCCGACCTGCTGTGGTCGGGTCCCTCCTCCATGGTCACCAAGGAAGGTGCCAACCTCCAGGCCACCGCGGAAAGCCTGAAGGGCAAGACCGTCGGCGTGCAGCAGGGCACCATCCAGGAAACCTTCGCCAAGCAGAAGCTGGCGCCCAACGGCGTCAACGTCCAGAGCTACCAGAACCAGGATCAGGTCTATGCCGACCTGGTGTCCGGTCGGATCGACGTCGCCATGCAGGACATGCTGCAGGCCGAAGGTGGCTTCATGAAGTCGCCCCAGGGCAAGGGCTACACCAACACCGCCATCCACGACGAGCTGCTGCCGGCCGATACCGCCATCGGTATCCGCAAGGGCAACGACGAGTTCAAGACCTTCGTCAACAAGGGCATCGCGGCCATCCACGCCGACGGCACCTACGACAAGATCCAGAAGAAGTACTTCGGCGACCTGAACCTCTACGATCCCAAGTAAGGTCGGTTCGGCAGACGCCCCCGGTGCCACCGGGGGCGTTTTACGTATGACCGTTGGCGCCCGTGGCGCCCGCGGCCTCACCAGGCGATTCTCCCAAGACGCATGCAGCAGAATTCCTTCGACTCCTTCTTGCAGTCCATCGGACTGGGCACGCTCAGCCTGCATGGCTACGGCCCGCTGATCCTGGAAGGCACCCTGACGACCCTCAAGCTCGCCGGCTTCGCGCTGATCGTGGCGGTCATCCTCGGCCTGCTCGGCGCCTCGGCCAAGCTGTCGCGCCTCGCGCCCCTGCGCTTCATTGCCCAGAGCTACACCACCCTGATCCGGGGCGTGCCCGATCTGGTGCTGATGCTGCTGATCTTCTACAGCCTGCAGAACTGGCTGGGCGCCCTCACCGACTACATGGGCTGGGACTACATCGACATCGATCCCATGGCCGCCGGTATCGCCACCCTCGGCTTCATCTATGGCGCCTATTTCACCGAGACCTTTCGCGGCGCCATCCTCGCCGTGCCGCGTGGCCAGGGCGAAGCGGCCCTGGCCTACGGCCTGACCCGCTGGCAGACCTTCACCCTGATCACCTTCCCGCAGATGATGAGATTCGCCCTGCCCGGCATCGGCAACAACTGGCAGGTGCTGCTCAAGGCCACCGCGCTGGTCTCCATCATCGGCCTGGCCGATCTGGTCCGCGCCTCCCAGGAGGCCGGCAAGGGCACCTTCAAGCTGTTCTACTTCCTGATCGTCGCCGGCGTCATCTATCTGCTCATCACCGCCGTGACCAACGCCATCCTCGGGGCGCTGGAACGGCGCTATCACGTCGGCGTGCGGGAGGCCAAGCGATGATCGAACTCCTGCAGCAATACTGGAAACCGCTGCTGTGGACCGACGGCTACCACATCACCGGCCTGGCCATGACCCTCTGGCTGCTGGTGGCCTCGGTGGTAATCGGCTTCATCGTCTCGGTGCCGCTGTCGGTAGCCCGGGTCTCGGAGCGTCGCTGGCTGCGCTGGCCGATCGGCTTCTATACCTACGTCTTTCGCGGCACCCCGCTCTATCTGCAGCTGCTGATCTGCTACACCGGCATCTACAGCCTGGGCTTCGTGCGTGACCAGCCGATGCTGGGCAGCTTCTTCCGCGACGGCCTGAACTGCACCATCCTGGCCTTCGCCCTGAACACCTGCGCCTACACCACCGAGATCTTTGCCGGGGCCATCCGCAACACCCCCCATGGAGAGGTCGAGGCGGCCAAGGCCTATGGCCTGGACGGCTGGCGCCTCTATGTGCACGTGATCCTGCCCTCGGCGCTGCGCCGTTCGCTGCCGTTCTACAGCAACGAGGTCATCATGATGCTGCACTCCACCACCCTGGCCTTTACCGCCACGGTGCCGGACCTGCTCAAGATCGCCCGCGATGCCAACACCGCCACCTTCCTGACCTTCCAGGCCTTCGGCCTGGCCGCGTTGCTGTACCTGGCGGTGTCCTTCATCCTGATCGGCCTGTTCCGCCTGGCGGAGCGCCGCTGGCTGGCCTTCCTCGGCCCGACCCACTGACCCAAGCGGCCGCGCCCGGCGCGGCCCCGGAGTTGTCATGCGCCATCTCACCCATCCGCTGGTCGCCCCGGTCCCGGGCACCGAGCGCTGCATCCATAGCTTCCACTTCGGCCCCGCCGACAGCGGTCGCAAGGTCTATATCCAGGCCTCGCTGCATGCCGACGAATTGCCCGGCATGCTCACCGCCTGGCACCTCAAGCAGCGCCTCAAGGCGCTGGAAGCCGCCGATGAACTCCTGGCGGAAGTGGTGCTGGTGCCGGTAGCCAACCCCATCGGCCAGGACCAGCAGGTCGCCGACGTCCACCTCGGTCGCTACGAGCTGGAGACGGGGCAGAACTTCAATCGCCGCTTCCGCGACATGACTGCCCAGGTAGAGACGGTCATCGCCGAGCGCCTCGGCGATGACGTGGCCGCCAACCAGGCCCTGGTCCGCGCGGCCTTCCGCGAGGCCCTGGCCGCGGAATCCGCCACCACCCAGCTCGACAGTCAGCGCCTGACCCTGCAGCGCCTGGCCTGCGACGCCGAGGTGGTGCTCGATCTGCACTGCGATTTCGACGCCGTGGCGCATCTCTACACCACGCCGGAAGCCTGGCCCCAGGTCGAACCGCTGGCGCGCTACTTCGGTTCCGAAGCCAGCCTGCTCGCCACCGATTCGGGCGGCCAGTCCTTCGACGAATGCTTCACCCTGCTCTGGTGGAATCTCAACCAGCGCTTTGGCGAACGCCTGCCCCTGGGCAGCCTGTCGGTAACCCTGGAGTTGCGCGGCCAGCTGGACGTGCGTGACGAACTCGCCGCGGCGGATGCCGAGTCCATCGTCAACTACCTGCGCCACCAGGGCTTCCTGAGCGGCGCTGCCGCACCCCTGCCACCGCTGCTGCAACCGGCCACGCCGCTGGCGGCCGTGGAGCCGGTGGCGACCACCCAGGGCGGTGTGCTGGTGCTCAAGGCCCAGGTGGGCGAACGCATCGCGGTCGGCCAGGTGCTGGCGCAGGTCGTGGACCCCATCAGCGATCGCGTCGAAGAGGTGCGCAGCGCGGTCGCCGGCATCCTCTATGCGCGTTCCAATCGCCGCATGGCCACGGCCGGCATGGTGATCGCCCATGTGGCGGGCACCGAGGCCTATCGCAGCGGCTACCTGCTCTCGCCGTGATCCCTACCCCTTTTCTGCTGTGGAATCCCTATCCATGTACAAACTGACCGTCGAAGGCCTGCACAAGCGTTACGGCGACCACGAAGTGCTCAAGGGCGTGTCGCTCAAGGCCAAGACCGGCGATGTGGTCAGCCTGATCGGCGCCAGTGGCTCGGGCAAGAGCACCTTCCTGCGCTGCATCAACTTCCTCGAGCAGCCCAACGCCGTGACCATGACCCTGGACGGCGAGACCGTCCGCATGGCCGATGATCGCGGCGCCGTCCGGGTGGCCGATGCGGCCCAGCTGCAGAATCTGCGCACCCGCCTGGCCATGGTCTTCCAGCACTTCAATCTCTGGAGTCACCTGAGCGTGCTGGACAACATCACCCTGGCGCCGCGCAAGGCCCTGGGTGTGGGCAAGGCGGAAGCCGAAGACCGCGCGCGCAAGTACCTGGACAAGGTCGGCCTGCCGGCCCGGGTCGCCGACCAGTACCCCGCCTTCCTGTCCGGCGGTCAGCAGCAGCGGGTCGCCATCGCCCGAGCGCTGGCGATGGAACCGGAGATCATGCTGTTCGACGAGCCCACCTCGGCCCTGGACCCGGAGCTGGTCGGCGAGGTGCTCAAGGTGATCCGCGCCTTGGCGGAAGAAGGTCGCACCATGCTCATGGTGACCCACGAGATGGCCTTCGCCCGCGAGGTGTCTTCCCAGGTGCTGTTCCTGCACCAGGGGGTGGTGGAGGAAGAAGGTCCGCCGAGCGAAGTGCTGGTCAGTCCGCGGAGCGAACGCCTGCGCCAGTTCCTCAGCGGCAATCTGAAGTAGGCCTCGGGTCCCCGGCCGGGGACCCTACGCGAACCCGGCGGCGCCCGCCGCTCGGATTCGCGTCAGCGCGCTCAGCGGCGCGGCTGCTGGCGACGACGCTGGGCAGCCAGTTGCTCGCGCTCGCGACTGGGAATCGGGATGGCCTTGACCAGACCGAGTCGGGCGAGCAGGTCCAGCATCAGAGCTTGTATACGGTCGTTCATGAAAACTCCTCGAGCCAGCGCTCAGTCAGGGACAGCCATGGCGGGCAGCGCGTGCTGCCCTCCTCCACAATATTGAGCCTTTCCCTGTCGATTCAATCCACCGGCGTGCGGTTGTTCGTCGCAACAGGGCTGCGCTTTGTCAAAAAGTGTGTCTTTTACCTGGACGGCAGCGGCCGCGTGGATGCTCGCTCGCAGAGCAGTCGGTTGCCGATTGTTATCGGAACCCATATCAAATTCGACTGTCTGGAGCCTAACGACGAGTTCAATTCTCGATCTGAAAACTGACGAATGGCGAAAAAATGCCCTCTTCGTTGGTTATCATCGAGGGACGATAACGGGTTAGCCGCGGTTTCTCATCCAATAACAACGATGTCATCAGGGTGTTCGCACCTCGATGTTCTCCCTGCTTGTTGTTATCCCCATCACATCCTTTCTCAAGTTAGCGTGACCGGCACGGCAGGAGTGCTCCCATGACCAGATCCTTACCTCTCTTCCTCGTTTTAGGGCTGCTGGCCAGTCCGGCGCTGGCGGCCAGCTGGGGCATGCAGCGCGAGGTAGGGGATTTCGATCTGAAGATGGGCACGGCGCCGTCACGCAGCATGGCCCAGGGACTGGTCGCACCGAACTCCGCCGGCATGGGCGGTGGCTTCGATCTCACCCACGACAGCGGGCTGTACTTTGGCCAGTGGACGACCAACAACGCCTCGTCCGCGGAAGCGCCGCTGCTGGAGATGGACACCTACGCCGGCTACAAGCACCGCTTCGCTCCTGGTTATGGCTACGAACTGGGCGTGATCAACTACAGCAACCTGATCCAGAACGTCGATTCCAGTCGCGAGCTGTATTCCGGGATGACCGTCTATGGCAAGCGCCTGGGCGCCGCCTTCGCCAATGACCCGGGGCGCCACAATGCCTCGGTCTATGCCGACCTGGGGACCCTGCCGCTGATCAAGACCGGTGTCTCGCTCAAGTACACCAACTATGTGCTGGACGTACCCACGACCCTCGACAGCGGCGGCATGGTGCGTAGCTTCAACGACTGGTCGGTGAATCTGAGTCGCAAGTGGGTGAATACCCTGTTCAACCTGACCTACAGCGGCACCAGCCTGAGAGGCGCCGACTGCTCGGTGTATTCGGGCCACAACACCTACTGCGACAGCGCCCTGATGCTCAAGGCCTCGCACCCCTTCTTCTAGTCGTTACTGCCGCAGCAGGCTGCGCCCGATGCCGACTTGGGGCCGTTCCCGTCCCAGTTGCTGCAGCGCCTGCCGCGCCCGCACCTGTTCTCCTGCGTCCAGCTCCACCAGCCAGTCGACCCTGGTTCCCACCCGCGTGGCGATCGGCACTCCGTCGCGATAGAGCAGGCGATTGCCGGCCACGGCGGGCACCTTGGCCCCGGGCAGCAGGGTGCCGACCAGATTGAGCGGATCCAGCGCCGAGACGCACACCCAGAGATCTTCCGCCGGACGCTGGCGCCACTCACGCAGGGGTGCGATGGCCGCCGGATCGGCAAATTGCTCGCCGGACAGACCGGCGATGAAGCGCCCGCCGCGGATTTCGCCGCGGGCTTCCAGGCGATGGCAGGCGCGCAGGAGATCGCGCCAGGGCGGCAGGACGGCGCTCTCACGCTGCAGCAGCTGCCAGCAGAGCACGCCATAGCGACGCAGTAGCAGCCCGACCAGCCGCTCCAGCAGCGCATCCGGCAGCCGCGCCTCGTCCGGCGCCTCGGCGGGCCGCAAGGCGACCCAGCGACCGGCATCCTCCATCCCGCCATAGAGCGCCATGCGCCCGCGGCGCGAATCGCTGCGACCACTGCCACGCTTGGCCGCCGGCTGCAGCAGGGCGCGTAGGCCGGCGAAGCTGTCGGCGTTGACCGCACCGGCCCCTACCAGCTCGCCCAGGGCCGTCTCCAGCTCGCTGCGCAGCAGGCGCGCCTCGCCGAGCAATTCATCGAAAAAGGAGGCGCCGCGGTGGGTCAGCACCTCCAGCACCCGTTGCGCCTTGGGTGACAGCACTTCGCTGCCGGCGGGCTCGGTCAGGCTGTTCCAGTCGGCCAGGTGGCGGCGCGGCAGCAGGACGATGGGCGAACCCTTGACCGGTCCGCCGCCTCCGCGCCCCGCCTGGGGCAGGCGCAACCAGACCACGCGACCGGCGCGGCAGAGGTCATCGAGGTAGGTGAACTGATAGTTCGGCAGGCGACTGGGCAGGATCTCGCCTTCCCAGCCGGCGGCGGCGACCTCGAAGCCTTCCAGCAGGCCGATCACCTGCTCCAGGCCCTCATTGCCTCTCAGGATCGCCGGACCGGTCAGATGCTGGTGCTCCAGCAGAAATCTCAGGTAATCGGCCAGGGCCACCGGCTCAATGGCCTTGCGCAACCGCCCCAGGGTATAGCGATGGATCCGCGCCAGCAGGTGGCGCTCGCACCATTCCCCGGCGCTGTCCGCCGCTGTGAAGCGTCCCTGCAGGACATAGCCTTCACCCTGCAGGGCCAGCAGCGCCGGTGTGAGCTGGGCCGACGGCAACCCGAGACTGGCGGCCAGTCCATCCTGGTCTACCGGACCCAGGGCGGTGAGGCGCGCGCGCAGCAGCTCCACCAAGGCCGCCTCGGCATCCGCGGGCGCTGCGAAACCCGGCGGCGCCTCGAGCGCCGGCTCGGTGGCGACGCCGGGAAACAGCGCCTGGAACAATGGCAGTCGCTCGGCCGCGATCCACAGGGTCGCCGCCGGCAGCCGCAGCCGCCCTGCCCGCCCGGCCTTGACCAGCTGGCGCGCCTGGGTCTGCTGCGGTGCGACTTCAGCTTCGGTGAGAAAGCCGATGCCCAGCAGGGCTTCGTGCAGGTCGTCGGCGCTTTCCAGCCGCGGCCAGGCTTCCTCCCGCACCAGGGCGATGGCCGCCGGATCCAGGGCGCCCAGTTCGTCGGGATCGGCACCGCCGAAGCGGCGATTCTGCACCGCCAGGGTCCGCCGCTCCTCGACGGGCGCGTCGTCCAGATAGGCATAGGGCTTGGCCGTGAGCACCTCGGCGGCCAGCGGCGAAGGTCCGGGCAGGTCGCGGGTCAGCAGGGTCAGTTGGCCCGCCGTGATGCGTCCCAGCAGGGCCAGCCAACCGCGGCTGTCGAGGGATTCGTGCAGGCAATCATCGAGGGTCTGGCGGACCAGCGGGTGCTCCGGCACCTGGCGCTCGCCGGCGAGATTTTCCAGGCAGGCCGCCTGATCGGGAAAGACCGTGGCCAGGAGGTCTTCGCTGCGCATGCGCTGCACCTGGGTCGCCACCTTGCGCCCGGCGCTGAAGCGCGGCAGCGCCAGGGCCGTGGTGGCGTTCCAGCGCCAGCGCACCGCGAACAGCGGGGCGTCGAGCAGCGCCTGGATCAGCACGGTCTCGGCGGTGGCCGGATGCAGATAGCGCCAGACCTCATCGAGCACGAAGCTGTGGCTGGTGGCCAGCGAGAGGATCAGGGCGTTCTCGGTCGCCGCCGCCTGCAGCTCGACATTGAAAGTGCGGCAGAATCTCTTGCGCAGGGCCAGGCCCCAGGCACGGTTGATGCGGCTGCCGAAGGGCGCATGGATGATCAGCTGCATGCCGCCGGCCTGGTCGAAGAACCTTTCCATCACCAGGGTCTGCTGGGTCGGCAAGGCACCCAGCGCCTGGCGCGCCCGACCGAGATAGTCCACCAGCTGGCGCGCTGCGTCCTCGGCCAGCGCATAGGCCGCGCCAATGCGGGCGACGGCCGATTCGGGCGGCTCGTCGGCGCCGGGCAGCAGGGGTTCGAGTTCCGCGCGCAGGCGCGCCAGACCCGCCGACAGCTCATCGCTGCGCCCCGGCGCCTCGCCGTGCCAGAAGGGAATGTTGGGCGGCTGGCCCTTGGCATCCTCCACCCGCACCTTGCTGCCTTCGATCTTGACGATGCGGTAGGCGGTGTTGCCCAGCTGGAAGACGTCGCCCACCAGGCTTTCAAAGGCGAAATCCTCGTTGACGCTACCGACGGTATGGCCCTGGGGTTCGAGCAGCACGCTGAAATCGCCGCTTTCCGGGATGGTGCCGCCGCTCATCACGGCGGTCGCCTTGCCGCCGCGGCGGCCGCGCAGGAGTCCGTTGACCGCGTCCCGATGGACATAGGCAGCGCGCGGACCGCGGCGATCCGTATAGCCCTGGCTGAGCATCTCCACCACGGCCCGGTAGTCGGCTTCGCTCAGCGCGGCATAGGGTTCGGCCTGGCGCAGTACGGCCAGCAGGCCTGCTTCCGACCACTCCTGGCAGGCGACCTCGGCCACCAGTTGCTGGGCCAGCACGTCCAGCGGCGCCAAGGGGATGTGCAGGGTATCCAGCTCACCGCGGCGCACGCAGTCGAGCAGCGCTACGCACTCCACCAGGTCGTCGCGCGAAGTGGGAAACAGCCGCCCCTTGGGCAGGCCGCCGACCTGGTGATTGGCGCGGCCGACCCGTTGCAGGAAGGCGGCGATGGAGCCTGGAGAGCCGATCTGGCAGACCAGGTCGACATCGCCGATGTCGATGCCCAGTTCCAGGGACGCAGTCGCCAGCAGCAGGCGCAATTCGCCGCGCTTGAGGCGCTGCTCGGCGTCCAGTCGCTGCTCCCTGGCCAGGCTGCCGTGGTGGGCGGCCACCTGGGCAGTGCCGAGGCGATCCGAGAGCTGCCGGGCCATCCGCTCGGCCAGCCGGCGGGTGTTGACGAACACCAGGGTAGTGCGGTGCGTCTCGGCCAGCTCGGCCAGGCGGTCGTAGATAAGCTCCCAGGCCTGGGTGGACAGCATGGCCTCCAGGGGAAGGGGCGGTACCTCCAGCGCCAGATCGCGGGCGCGCTGGTGACCGATGTCGATGACGGTGCAGGGCCGTGGCTGCCCCGCGGCATCGCGGCCGACCAGGAAGGCGGCCACGGCGGCCAGCGGCTTCTGGGTGGCGGACAGGCCGATGCGCTGCAGCGGATGGCCCGTGAGGGCCTCCAGACGCGCCAGACTAAGGGTCAGGTGGCTACCGCGCTTGCCATCGGCGATGGCATGGATCTCGTCGACGATGACGCCGCGCACGCTGGCCAGCATCCGTCGCCCGGAATCCGAACCCAGCAGCACATAGAGGGATTCGGGGGTGGTGACCAGCAGGTGCGGCGGCCGCCGGCGCATGGCGGCCCGCTCCTTTTGCGGGGTATCGCCGGTGCGCACCGCCGTGCGCAATTGCAGCGGCGGCAAACCCCGCGCGTCCAGCGCCGCGCCGATCCCGGCGAGAGGCTCTTCGAGATTGAGGCGGATGTCGTTGGACAGGGCCTTGAGCGGCGACACATAGAGCCAGAGGCAGGCCTCGGGCAGGCCGCCCTCCTGCAACGCCTCCTGCACCAGGCCATCCAGCACGGCGAAAAAGGCGGTCAGCGTCTTGCCTGAACCGGTGGGCGCCGCCACCAGCACCGAGGCGCCGGCGCGAATGGCCGGCCAGGCCTGCAGCTGCGCCTCAGTCGGGGCGGGAAAGCGCGTCGTGAACCAGCTGCGCGGCGCGTCGTGAAAGTCCGCCAGGACGGCGGCAGGCAAATTCGAGGTCATCTGCCCAATATGGGAGGGGCCATCCGGGGCCACAACCCAAGCCGACCGGCGGCTCAGGCGATGCGATTGCGCAATTCGCCCCCCTGCAGCAGGGCGTGGAGGTTGGCCAGCATCACCTCTTGCTGGGCCTGCTGGGCCGAGGCCGCATTGGCCGCGACATGGGGACTGAGCACCAGGTTGGGCTGCTGGCGCAGGCGCGCGGGCACCTCGGGTTCGCGGGCGAAGACATCCAGCGCCGCGCCGGCGATCACCTCCTGCTCCAGGGCGTCGGCCAGGGCATCCTCGTCGACCACGCTGCCGCGGGAGATATTGACCAGATGGCCCTCCGCTCCCAGCGCGGCCAGGACCTCGGCATCCACCGCCCCCACGGTCTCGGCGCTGGCGCGGACCGCCACCACCAGCACGTCGCTCCAGCGCGCCAGCTCCAGCAGGCTGCCGTGATAGGTGTAGTCCAGCCCTTCCCGCCTTGAGCGATTGAAGTAGCCGATCTCCATGTCGAAGGCCGCGCCGCGCCGGGCGATGCGCCGACCGATCTCACCCAGGCCATAGATGCCCAGGCGCCGCCCAGCCAGGCCCGGGACCTGGGGCATGCGCTCGACGGCATTGCCCTGCCAGCGGCCGCTGCGGACGAAGGCGTCGCCCTGCAGCAGGCGCCGCGCGCTGGCCAGGATCAGGCCAAAGGCGAATTCGGCCACGGCGGTGGCGTTGGCATCGCCGGCCGTGGTCACGGCGATACCGCGCGCGCGACAGGCGTCCAGTTCTACCCCTTCGTAGCCGGTGCCGTAACAGGCCACCAGCCGCAGCGCCGGCAGGGCATCCAGTAGCGCGGCGCGGGTCGGCAGGCCGCCGATGGTCAGCAGCGCTACGGCCTCCTCGGCCCCCGCGGGAAGCGCCGCGGGGTCGGCCGACGGGAACGGGCCGAGCACCCGGTAGTGGGCTTCGAGCTGGGTCACCAGTCCCTGGGGCAATTGCGGGGCCATCAGCAGCGTTTGTTTCATTTTGTAATACTTTCCCTGAGACAAAACCCAAGCGTCGCCAGCAGGAGCCGTGGTCGTCAACCATTCTCTTTAGGCTGCCACTTTCGGCGGTCTTGATCCGTGCCTTCGAACCAAGCCAAGTCCTTGATCGGCTGGGAAATTCGCGCAACTTGTCGAGCCGGGTCCAGGTCCGATCGGCGTCCGCCAACCACACAGGGATTTTCGGGATGACCAGAGTTCTCCGCCAGGCCGGCACTGCCTCCTGCCTCGCCTTGCTCGCCGGTCTGCCGCTGAGCGCCACGGCGCTGGAATTCAGCGGCTACGGCCGGGTAGGTGTTGGTGGCTCCGCGGAAGGTGGCAAGCAGAGCTGCTTCCAGCTGCCCGGGGCACCGGCCAAATATCGCCTGGGTAACGAATGCGAGACCTACTGGGAACTCGAATTGCACCAGACCCTGTACAAGGGCGTCGATGGCACCGAATTCAAGGTGCACGGCATGGCCAGCCTCTACAACGTCTATGACCAGACCCCCACCTTCAGTGGCGACAACGGCAACGTGCGCCTGCCGCAGATCTGGACCAGCCTCAGCCTGCCGGCGCTCAATGGCGGCGGTCTCTGGGCCGGGCGTCGCTACTACAAGCGTCACGACATCCATATCAACGACTTCTACTACTGGAATCCGAGCGGCACCGGTTTCGGCGTGGAGGACTACGGCCTGGGCGACAGCGGCCTGCGGCTGAGCTACGCCTTCAGTCGCGAAGACAACATCGACCAGCCGGACAAGGCCAACCGCCACGACCTGAACCTGGGCGGCATCAAGACCAATCCCGGCGGCGAGATCGAACTGGGGCTGTCCTATATCCAGCGCGCCGGTCAGGTCCAGAACGCCCACAGCGGCTGGTCGGCCACCGCCGAGCACAAACAGGCGCAGTTCTTTGGCGGGGTCAACGTCTTCACCGTGCAATACGGTCGCGGGCCGGGCACCGGCCTGGGCGCCACCGGCAGCCTGACCGCCGACCGGGATTACGAGAGCCTGCGCGTGCTCGAATCGCCGCGCTGGCAGCTCACCCCGCGCTTCGGCGGCCAGTTGCTGGCGCTCTATCAGCGCGACCGCGCCCCCGGCGATGGCGGCCAGACCTGGTACTCCTTCGGCGTGCGGCCCAGCTATGCCTTCACCCGCCTGTTCAAGTTGCAGGTGGAGTTCGGCCACGACCAGATTCATCCCGACAGCGGCGCCACCCGCACGCTGAACAAGGTCACCGTGGCGCCGACCCTGGCGCTGGGCGGCATGGGGCTGATGGACCGGCCGGAGATCCGCCTCTACTGGACCTACGCCAGCTGGAACCGCGGTGCCCAGGATGCCGCCGTGGCCGGTACGGCGCTGTCCGACAGCGGCGCCTTCGGCGACGCCCGTCACGGCAACAACTTCGGCGTGCAGCTGGAAACCTGGTGGTAGACAGGGGTAAGCGAGACCGCCCGTCATAACCGGGCGAACTAAACTTATGCCGCCCGGTCGGTTTCCTGACAACCAAATGGCCGACCAGGGAGAACGCCATGAATCCTCTCGCCCGCGAGCTGCCCGCAGCGAGTGACACCGCCACCACCCTGCTCGAGCGCTTCCAGCGTGTGCGCAGGGCCAGCGAGGCGCTCTGCGCTCCGCTCACCGTCGAGGATTACGTCATCCAGAGCATGGCCGACGTCAGTCCGCCGAAATGGCACCTGGCCCACGTCACCTGGTTCTTCGAGGCCTTCATCCTCAAGCCCTTCCTCAAGGGTTACCAGACGCCCAATCCGGCCTACGACTACCTGTTCAACTCCTATTACGAGACCCACGGCAAGCCCTTTCCGCGGGCGGCCCGCGGGCACCTGTCGCGGCCGGGCGTGGACGACGTCTATCGCTTTCGCGCGGCGGTGGACACGGCCATGGCCGAGCTGCTCAGCGCGCCGCCGGCCGAACATGCCGCCGAGATCGCCCGGCGCCTGGAACTCGGCCTGCACCACGAGCAGCAGCACCAGGAATTGCTGCTCATGGACATCAAGCACATCCTGGCGCAGAACCCCCTGCACCCGGTCTATCGCGCCGACCTGGCCAAGGGTCCCGCGGGCGCGGTCGCGCCGCTGGGCTGGGAAGCCCATCCGGGCGGCGTCCGGCATGTCGGCCATGGCGGCGACGGCTTCGCCTTCGATTGCGAGACGCCGGTGCATCGGCAATTCGTCGATGACTTCCAGCTGGCCGACCGGCTGATCACCAATGGCGAATACCTGGCCTTCATCGAAGACAACGGCTACGGCCGCAGCGATCTCTGGCTGTCCGACGGCGCCGCGGCCATCCGCACCCTCGGCTGGCAGGCGCCGCTGTACTGGCAGAAGCTCGATGGCGTCTGGCACCACTTCACCCTGGGCGGTCTAACCCCGGTGGATCCGACCGCGCCGGTCTGTCACCTGAGCTTCTACGAAGCCGATGCCTACGCCAGCTGGGCCGGTGCCCGGCTGCCCACCGAGGCGGAATGGGAAACCGTGGCGGCGCGCCAGCCGATCCAGGGCAACTTCGTCGACCAGGATCACCTGCAACCGGTCGCCAATGCGGGCCAGGGCATGCGCCAGCTGTTCGGCGACGTCTGGGAGTGGACCGGCAGCGCCTTCCGCCCCTACCCCGGCTTCAAGCCGCTGCCGGGCAGCCTGGGCGAATACAACGGCAAGTTCATGTCCGGCCAGATGGTCCTGCGCGGGGGCTGCTGCGCCACGCCCCAGGACCATGTGCGTGCCACCTACCGCAACTTCTTCTATCCCACCATGCGCTGGCAGTTCTCCGGTCTGCGCCTGGCCAGAGAGGTCTGACCCATGGCCCTAGCCGTGCGCTTCTTCGATCAGCAACCGGTGACCGTCGCCGACAGCTCGCTGCGGGACGATGTGCTCCAGGGCTTCGCCCGGACCCCCAAGGCGCTGTCACCCAAGTACTTCTACGATCAGCGCGGTTCGGAGCTGTTCGAGGCCATCACCCGGCAGCCCGAGTACTACCCCACCCGCACCGAAGAGGGCATCCTGGCCGCGGCGGCCGGTGAGATCGCCCGCCTGGCGGGGCGCGACGCCGCCCTGGTCGAACTGGGCAGCGGCGCCAGTCGCAAGGTGCGCCTGCTGCTCGAAGCCATGCACCCGGCCGGCTACCTGGGCATCGACATCTCCCGGGAATTCCTGCTCAGCAGCACCCAGCGTCTGGCGGCCGATTATCCCTGGCTGGACGTCAGCGCCGCCTGCGCCGACTTCAGCCGGCCCATGACCCTGCCCGACAGCCTCGACGGCCTGCGCCCCATCGCCTTCTTTCCCGGTTCGAGCATCGGCAACTTCACTCCGGAAGAAGCCGGCGTTTTCCTGCGCAATCTGCACCGGATGCTGCCGGCGACCGGGGGCCTGCTGATCGGCGTGGACCTGATCAAGGACAGGGCGCGGCTGGATGCGGCCTACAACGATGCCGCGGGAGTGACCGCCGACTTCAATCTCAACCTGCTCGAACGCATCCGCCGCGAGCTGGACACCGATCTGGACTCGCAGCGCTTCCGCCACCTGGCCTTCTTCAACGAGGAACAGGCGCGTATCGAGATGCACCTGGTCAGTACCCGCGACCAGACCGTACGTCTCGAAGGCCGCCGCTTCACCTTCCGCGAAGGCGAGCGGCTGCATACCGAGAATTCCTACAAGTACAGCCTGGAGAGCTTTCGAGCCCTGGCCGAAGACGCCGGCTTCAGACAGGTGCGGGTGTGGACCGACCCCGAGGGGCTGTTCGCCGTTTTCTACTTCGCGGCCTGAACCTTTCGACAGGTAAATGACAACCGGTAGACTGTGAGGCGGGTAGTGAGGGAACTCTCGACCCGATCACGCTCTAAGTAGCAATCTGCTACTACAGCGCACTGAGACGTTGCTATGGAGCCCGCTCCACTCACTGCGGCCAACGAACGCCAGCGTCTTGCACTGCTGCGCGATCTTGCCCTGATCGACCGTCCTGCCGACCGTGCCTTCCAGGATCTCACCGATCTCTGCGCCCGGTTGTTCGATGTCCCCTATGCAATGATCTGCTTTCTTGACGGCCAGCAGGTCCATTGTCGCGCCACCGTGGGCTGCGCGCCCCTGACCGTGCCGCGCGCCCAGTCGTTCTGCCAGCACCTGCAGGAAACCAACTTGCCGCTGCAGGTGGAAGACGCCCGCCACGATGCCCGCTTCGCCGATCTCCAGGTGGTCACGGGCGCACCCCACATCCGCTATTACCTGGGCGCACCGCTGCGCACCGCCGAGGGGCTGATGCTCGGTAGTCTATGCCTGTTCGATGTTGCCCCCCGCGCCGCCCTGCCCCAGGATCGGCTGGTGGCGCTGCAGCAACTGGCGGCCCTCGCCAGCCAGCACATCGAATTGCTGCGCACCGAGGCCTTCTGGGACCCGGTCACCCAGCTGCCCAATGGCCAGCGCTTCAGCGAGGATGCAGAAGCCCTGGCGCGGGCGGGCACCCCGGTGGTGGCCGTGGCGGCCGATCTGTTCGCCCAGAGCTATCTCAACGACTTCATCAAGGCCATGGGCCAGGCGCATTTCGATGGCCTGCAACGGGCCATCAAGCAGCACCTGCGCCGCCTGCTACCGGCCGAACAACCGCTGTATCGCCTCGGACCGGCCCGCTTCGGCTTTCTGCTGCACGATGCCGACGAGGCCGCGCAGCGGGCGCTGCTCGAACGCCTGCAGGAGGAATTGACCGGGGTGCTCGACTACAACGGCATTCCCATCCAGACCCGGCTGGGCCTGGGGGTGATGTCCCTGACCGACGATCATCCTACCGATTGGCTGCGCGCCCTGATCGCCACCGCCGACGATGCCCGCGCGGAAATGCGCGGCTGCCGGTATTTCGATCCGCAGCATGACGCCGCCTACCGTCGCGCCTTCGCCCTGCTCAGCGCCCTGCCCCAGGCGCTGCGCGCCGAGGACCAACTGAGCCTGGTCTATCAGCCGCGCATCGACCTGGCCACCGGTCGCTGCCACAGCGTCGAGGCGCTGTTGCGCTGGCAGCATCCGCACCTGGGCCCGGTCAGTCCGGCGGAATTCATTCCGCTGGCAGAAAAGACCGCGCTGATCACCGCCCTGAGTCGCTGGGTCATGCAGCAGGCCATCAGCCAGGCCTATACCTGGCAGCGGGAAGGCCGGGGCCTGGGGGTGGCGATCAACATCTCCGCCCATGACCTGAACGATCCGGACTTCACCGAGCACACCACCGACCTGCTGCAGCGCTATCCGGTCAATCCCCGACGGCTGGAGCTGGAGGTCACCGAGAATGCCCTGCTGGGTGACGTGGCGCTGATCCATCGGCAGCTGGCCGCCCTGCGCGAGCTGGGCATCGGCATCGCCATCGACGACTTCGGGACCGGCTACAACAACCTCTCGCACCTGCGCGAGTTGCCGGCCGACACCATCAAGATCGACCGCAGCTTCGTCCGCGAGCTGACCCATCGCACCAAGGACCGGCTGATCGTCAGCTCGCTGATCGAACTGTCCCATCAACTGGGCTTTCGCATCACCGCGGAGGGCATCGAGACCGCCGAGGCCCTGGCCAGTCTGCTGGCCATGGGCTGCGACGAAGGCCAGGGTTTCTGGATCGGCAAACCCATGCCCGAACCGGAATTGCAGGCCTGGCTGCTGATCCAGCAACCGGATCTGCAACGCTCGACCCGCCGTGCGCCGGTCTTCCAGCTGTTCGACAACGCCGCCAAGCATTGAGCCCGCCCTGCCCCGCGGCCTTGCCGCGGGTTGGCGCCTCAGGCCCGGCGCCGGATCACTCCTGGGTGCGCTTGCGCGGCGGCGCGAAGCCGTCGGCCGAAGTCGGCACCAGGGCGCCGGGGCGACGCTCGGACTTGGGTTTGGCCTTGCTCTTGGCCTTGCCGTCCTTCTTGCCCTCGGTCTTTTTCTTCTTCACGCCCGCCGCCTTGCCCGAGGCCTTGAGCTTTTTCGGACCGCTGTAGCTGGCCTTGAGACCCGGCAGGTGACGGCGCTCGAATCTCAGCTTGAGATAGCGCTCGATGCTGGACATCAGATTCCAGTCGCCATGGGTGACGAAGGAAATCGCCAGACCGGCCTCGCCAGCGCGCCCGGTGCGGCCGATGCGGTGGACGTATTCGTCGCCACTGCGCGGCAGGTCGTAGTTGATCACCAGGTCCAGGCCGTCGACGTCCAGGCCGCGGGCGGCCACGTCGGTGGCGATCAGCACCTTGACCGCGCCGCTCTGCAGCCGCTCCACGGCCAGCTTGCGGTCCTTGGTGTCCTTGTCGCCGTGCAGCACGAAGACCTTGAGGCCCTCGGCCACCAGGCGGCCGGTCAGGCGATCGGCCTGCACCTTGGTGTTGGTGAAGACGATGGCCTTGCGATAGGTCTCGTTGGCCAGCAGCCACTGCAGCAGGCGCTCCTTGTGCGGCGGCTCGTCGGCCAGGATCACCTGCTGCACCACGGCTTCGTTGAGCTCGCCGGTGCGGTCCAGCATGAGGTTCTGCGGCTCGCGCAGGACCTGCTCGACCACCTGGCGCAGGCTGTTGCCCCCGCTGGTCGCGGAGAACAGCAGGGTCTGGCGGCCTTCACGCGCGCAGCTGGCGGCGATCTGCAGCACGTCCTCGGAAAAGCCCATGTCGAGCATGCGGTCGGCTTCGTCCAGCACCAGCATCTCGATGTCCTTGAGATCCACGTTGCCGGCGTTGCGCTGCTCCAGCAGGCGACCGGGGGTGGCCACCAGGATCTCCGGATTCTTGCGCAGGCCGGCGGCCTGGACGCGGAAGTCCTCGCCGCCGATCACCAGGCCGGCCTTGAGAAAGGTGAACTGGCCGAAGCGTTCGATTTCCTTGGCGGTCTGCTGGGCCAGCTCGCGGGTCGGCAGCAGGATCAGGGCGCGGGCGCCGGAACGCGGCTTGGGATCCTTGAGCAGGCGATCCAGCAGCGGTAGCAGGAAGGCCGCGGTCTTGCCGCTGCCGGTACGGGCGGTGACGCGCAGGTCATGGCCGTCCAGGGCCGGGCCCACGGCAGCGGCCTGGACCGGGGTGGGCGTCTTGAAGCCCAGGGTGTCGAGGGCCTTGAGCAGGCGCTCGTGCAGAGCGAGTTCGGTAAACACGGGGTAGACCTCGGTGAAGAAAGGCGGCCGCCACCGGCGACCGCAGGTGATCAGGGGACCAGACGGCTGCGGAACAGTGCCTGGTGCTCGCGGCACTGGGCGGCAGCGAGCAGGAAGACGCCATGGCCGCCGCGCTCGAATTCGAGCCAGGTGAAATCGACTTCCGGATAGAGCGCCTCGACGTGGACCTGGCTGTTGCCCACCTCCACGACCAGGATGCCCTGTTCGGTGAGGTGATCGGCCGCCTCGGCCAGCATCCGTCGCACCAGATCCAGGCCGTCGTCACCACAGGCCAGGCCCAGGGCCGGTTCGTGCTGGTACTCGGCCGGCATGTCGGCGAAGTCCTCGGCATCCACATAGGGCGGATTGCTGACGATCAGGTCGAAGCGCTGCCCCGGCAGACCGGCGAAGCCGTCGCCCTGGACGGTATAGACGCGCTCCTCCAGGCCGTGGCGCTCGATGTTCTGCCAGGCCACTTCCAGGGCGTCGTAGGACAGATCGCCCAGGGCCACCTCGGCCTCGGGGAAGGCATAGGCGCAGGCGATGCCGATGCAGCCCGAGCCGGTGCAGAGATCGAGGATGCGCGCCGGCGTGGCCGGCAGCCAGGGGGCGAAGTGCGCTTCGATCAGCTCGCCGATGGGCGAACGCGGCACCAGCACCCGCTCGTCGACGGTGAACGGCAGACCACAGAACCAGGCTTCGCCGAGCAGATAGGCGGTGGGCACGCGCTCCTGGATGCGCCTGTGCAAGAGCACCCCGAGTTCGTAGCGCTCGTCGTCTTCCAGGGCGCAGTCCAGGTAGCGGTCGGCGGTGTCCCAGGGCAGGTGCACGGCGCCCAGCACCAGGGCGCGGGCCTCGTCCCAGGCGTTGTCGTGGCCATGGCCGAAGAACAGCTCTTCGGCATGGAAGCGGCTGACGGCCCAGCGGATGTGGTCGCGCAAGGTGCGCAGGCGGGATTCGCTCATGAAAGGCTCCGGATGATCAGCCGCGCATTCTAACCCGCGCCCGGTCCGGCTGCAGGAACTTAACGCCGGCCCCCTTCTTCCTAACCCTAAAGGTCCAGTTAGGAGAACGTCATGAGCAAGACCGTAGCCGACCATCTCTGGGAGCGCCTCGGGCAGTGGAACGTCGAGCGCGTCTTCGGTTATCCCGGCGATGGCATCAACGGCATCATGGGTGCCCTGGGGCGGGTGGCCGAGCAGTTCGACTATGTCCGGGTGCGCCACGAGGAGATGGCCGCCTTCATGGCCTGCGCCCATGCCAAGTTCACCGGCGAGGTGGGCGTCTGCCTGGCCACTTCCGGGCCCGGGGCCATCCACCTGCTCAACGGCCTGTACGATGCCAAGATGGACCATATGCCGGTGGTCGCCCTGGTCGGCCAGCAGGCCGCCTCCTCGCTCGGCAGCGACTACCAGCAGGAAGTCGATCTGCACACCCTGTTCAAGGACGTTTCCGCCTACGTGGAGACGGTGGTGCATCCGGCGCAACTGCGCCATGTCATCGACCGCGCCTTTCGCGTGGCCATCGCCGAGCGCCAGGTGGCCACGGTGATCATTCCCAACGACATCCAGCAGTTGCCGGCGGTGGAAAGCCCGCCGCACCAGCACGCCAATGTCCTTTCCGGGGCCGGTGCCATCCCGCCACGGCCCTATGCCCAGGAAGACGACCTGCAGGCCGCCGCCGACATCCTCAATGCCGGCAAGAAGGTGGCCCTGCTGGTGGGCGCCGGTGCCCTGCAGGCGCGCAGCGAGGTGATGGCGGTGGCCGAGAAGCTCAGCGCCGGGGTCGCCAAGGCGCTGCTGGGCAAGGGCGTGGTCTCCGACGAACTGCCCTATGTCACTGGCTCCATCGGCCTGCTCGGCACCGAGGCCAGCGATCTGCTGATGAAGGAATGCGACACCCTGCTGATCGTCGGCTCGACCTTTCCCTATACCGAATTCCTGCCCAAGGAAGGCCAGGCGCGGGCGGTGCAGATCGACCTGCATGCGCGCAACATCAGCATGAGGTATCCCATCGAGCAGCCGCTGCTGGGCGATGCCGCCGAGACCCTGAGGCGCCTGCTGCCGCTGCTGCAGAGCAAGCCCCACGACAAATGGCGCGCGCGCATCGAGAAGAGCGTGGCCGACTCCTGGCATTCCATCGAGCAGCGCGCTTTGGCGCCCGCCGATCCGATCAATCCGCAGCGGGTTTTCCATGAGCTGTCCCAGCAACTGCCGCGTGACGCCATCCTCTGTGGCGACAGCGGCTCCCACACCAACTGGTATGCCCGCGACATCCGCATGAGCGGGCAGATGCTGGGGTCGCTGTCGGGCAAGCTGGCGACCATGGGTTGTGGCATTCCGTATGCCATCGCCGCCAAGTTCGCCCATCCGGATCGTCCGGTGATCGCCTTGGTGGGCGACGGCGCCATGCAGATGAACGGCAATGCCGAACTGGTCACCCTGCAGCAGTACTGGAAGAGATTCAGTAACCCGACCTTTATCGTCATGGTGCTCAACAACGGCGATCTCAACCAGGTGACCTGGGAGCAACGCGCCCTGGCCGGTGATCCCAAGTTCGCCCCGGCCCAGGACGTTCTGGACTTCCCCTATGCCCGCTATGGCGAATTGCTCGGCTTCAAGGGCCTGCGCATCCATCGTCCGGACGAGATGGCCGATGCCTGGCAGCAGGCCTTCGAAGCGGATCGCCCGGTGGTGCTGGAGTTCGTCACCGACCCCAGCGTGCCGCCGCTGCCGCCGCACATCAGCTTCGAGCAGGCCCGGGCCTTTCTCGGCGCCATCGCCAGTGGTGATCCGAATCGCTGGGACATGCTCAAGCAGGGGGCCCGACAGCTGCTGCGCTAGCCCGCACCTCTCAGGCTCGCCAAGGACCGCCGAGGCGTATAACCTCGGCGGCCTTACAGCGCCTGGGGTATGAGCATGCAGTTGCCCGAGCAAGACCGTTTCGATCCGCCGCCGCTGCGCCTGCGGCGGCCCTTTCTAACCTCCCTCGCCGCCGGCCTCGGCACCCTCTCGGTGCTGACGGGTTTGGCCGCGCTGCTGGCAGGCGGTGCCGCACTGCTGCAGCTGCCGCAGTTGGCGCCCTATCTGACGATGGCCCGCGAGACCGCCCAGGGCTTCCTGGGTGGCGGTGCGCTGCTCTTGCTGGTAGGGCTCTGGTTGCGCCGCCGCAGCCAGCGGCGCTGGCGCTATCGCAATGCCTTGAGCCTCTCGCCCGAGCTCAAGCGGCGGCGCTAGCTAGCGCTGCCGCAGGCGTGCCAGGCCACCGCCCAGCAGGCCGGTAAGGCAACCCAGCACCAGGCCGCCGACATGGGCGCCATTGGCGATGGAGCCGAAACCGAGCAGGTCGAAGACGCCGGTCAGGCAGATCACCAGCCAGATCAGCATCATGGCCACCACGCCGCGCGGCATGCGATAGGCCGGATTGGGCGCCAGCCACTGGAACAGCCAGCAGTGGCCGAGCAGGCCATAGAGCACCCCGGACAGGCCGCCGAACAGGGCCGGGCCGGTCCAGGCGTACTGCACCAGGTTGGAGCCGGCGGCGAACACCAGGGTCAGGAGCAGCAGCATCAGGCCGCCCTGGCGGAATTCGATGCGCCGACCCAGCTCCCAGTACCAGAGGGCGTTCATCGCCAGGTGCAGCAGACCGAAGTGCAGGAAGATCGGAGTGACCAGCCGCCACCATTCGCCACGGGCCAGGCTGGCGTCGAGATCGAGGAAGGCGATGTGCTCGGCGTCGATCAGGCGGAATTCCTGCAGCGTCAGGTAGTGGATCAGCGCCAGGTTGTCGCCCAGTTCGGTGGCCAGGCCCAGCAGCAGGGTGATGGCGAGAAAGACGGCGCTGACCGGACTGGCCTTGAGTTGCGCCAGCAGGCCGAAGCCGCGGGGGCCGCGGGCGGCCTGGACCTCGCCACGCGGATCGCCATCGGGATAGCGCTCATAGAGGCTGCGGGTCTCTTCGACCCGCGCCGGGTCCAGCACCCAGAGCACCTGGCTGTCGCCCTCTTCCACCACCCGGTGGCGGATCTGCAGGCGCCGCAGCAGGCGGGTGAAGCCCAGCAGGTCGCGACCCAGGGGCACGCGCAGCACGGGTTGCGGCTGGTTCATCGCCCCTCCTCGCGCTGGACGTCGATCCAGACGAACTTGGCCGGATCGATCTGGCGTTCGTCGTCGAGGCGGTAGGCCACCAGCTTGCCGTACTTGACCGCGCTGTAGTCCAGGCAGGCCAGGTTGGGCCGCAGGGGTTCGGGATGGCCATCGCGCCAGTAGTGACCGACGAACAGCATCGGCTCCTCTTCGCCATAGCAGAGCAGCCCGGCCTTTTCCTCGTCGCTCAGGGGTTCGCAGGCGATTTCCGCCGGCAGCGCATCCGGCTGGAAGACCACGTCGCCATAGGTCTGGGGATCGCTCTCCCAGAACTTGGTGCGAAAGCGCGCCCGCACGTAGCCGTCGCTGCCGGTGAGGCGCAGGCCGTGGGGCAAGGGCAGCGAGACGCCGTTGAGCAGGCGCGAGGCGACCCGGCTGGCGAGGCTGCCACCGACGATGGACTGGCGGACGAAGTCCTCGTCGATGCAGGCGTCCGGATAGTGGTGGAGGAGTTCGTCGATCAGCCGCTGATCCCAGCAGGCATGCACGATGCGGAAATGACCGAAGTCCTTGCACAGCGGCAGGGTGTAGAGCCAGTCCAGGTGGTCCTGCCACTCGCCGGGATGATCGGCGAAGGCGGCCAGGGTCTCCTGGATCAGCTGGCGATGACGGGGGGTGTGTTCGCGCACCCAGGTCTGGCCGGTGCCGGGGAGCGCCGGGGTGTGCCAGGCCAGGGCATTGAGTTCGTGATTGCCAAGGATGCAGTGGGCATGGCCACCCTCGACCATGGCGCGCACCCGACGCAGGGCGCCGCGGATGCGCGGGCCGCGATCGACCAGGTCACCGAGAAAGATCGCCTGGCGTTCGGGATGCTGCCAGACGCCGTCCACCTGTTGATAGTCGAGGCGCTCCAGCAGCAGGTCCAGGGTATGGGCGCAGCCGTGGATGTCGCCGATCAGATCGTAGCCGCAGGGCATCAATCGTCTCCCAGGCGACTGCCCCAGCCGAGCTTGGTCCGGCAGATCTCGTAGTAGTTGTGATCCAGCGGGTGGATCAGCCTGAGCTTGTGGGGCTTCTTCTGAATGGTCACGGTATCGCCGGGTGCGCAGGTGAAATGATTCTGGCCATCACATGAGACCTGCGGATAGATCGTCATGTTCGGCGACACCAGGATCGACAGGGTGCTGTCGCCGGACACCACGATGGGTCGGCTGGACAGGGTATGGGGATACATGGGCACCACCACGATGGCATCCAGCTTGGGATGCATGATGGGACCGCCCGCCGACAGCGAGTAGGCGGTGGAACCGGTGGGGGTGGCGACGATCAGGCCGTCGGCGCGCTGGCTGCAGACGAACTGGCCGTCGATGTACAACTCGAACTCGATCATCCGGGTGGACTTGCCCGGGTGCAGCACCACGTCGTTGAGGGCATCGCCCTGGCCGATCATCTCGCCGCCGCGCTCGACGAAGGCGTCCAGCAGGAAACGCGTCTCCATCAGGTACTGGCCGTCGAGCACCTCGGCGACCTTGGTCTCCAGCTCGTCGGGGCGGATGTCGGTGAGAAAGCCCAGCTTGCCGCGGTTGATCCCCAGCACCGGCACCCGCGGGCGCACCAGGGCGCGGGCGGCGCCGAGCAGGCTGCCGTCGCCACCGACCACGATCACCAGGTCGCAGATCTCGCCCATGAGTTTGCGCGACACCGTCTGCAGGCCGTGTCCGGGCAGGACCTCGGCGATGGTGTTTTCCAGGATGACGTTGCGCCCGCGTTGCAGCAGAAAGGTCTTGAGCCGGCGGATGGTGTCCAGCACCTGGGTGCTGCCGAGTCGACCGATGATGCCGATGTTACGAAAGGAGTCCATGACGCGCCGGCGGCCCCGTTGGCTGGAAAGTGCGGAAAGTATGGGCGAAAGCCCGTGGCAGCGGCAAACCGCCCTCATCCGACCACGGGTCGCCGCCGGTGATCCGCAGCGGCCCGGCTTGGCCTATGCTGGCACCATGACTCCCTTCGCCGAGCTGCACGCCCTGCCCCGCCGCCTGAGCCAGCCCCAGGTGCGCGATCTCGCCTGGACCCTGGTCGCGCCGCCCTTGCTGGCAGCCGCCGACACCCGTCATCCGCTGGCCGCCAGCGACTGGGCGAGCCACCCCGAACGTCTGGCCGACTGGCTGCGGCAACAGGACGCGGCCCCCGCGGCCCTGGCGGCTTGGCTGGCCCAGGGCAGCGACCGCCGCCTGGGGCGCCAGTACGAAAGACTCTGGCAATTCGCCCTCGAACGGGCGCCGGGACTCAGGTTGCGCGCGGCCAACCTGCCCCTGCGCGACGGTGACCGTACCCTGGGTGAACTGGACCTGTTGGTGGAAGACGCCGAGGGGGTCCATCACCTGGAGCTGGCGGTGAAGTTCTACCTGGGCGAAGGCCCGGCGGACGCACCCCGCTGGCTGGGCCCCGGTGGCGAAGACCAGCTGGCGCGCAAACTCGCCCACCTGCGCCAGCGCCAGTTGCCGCTGTCGGCCACGCCTCTGGCCCGGGCCAGCCTGGCGGCGCTGGACATCGCCCCGCCGCGGGCGGCGCTGTGGCTGGGCGGCTACCTGTTCCAGCCGCTCGACCGCCCCCTGCCCTGGCCGGCGGACGCCCTGCCACCCCGGCAACCCCAGCTGTGGTGCGCGCGCGGGCAACTGCCGGGGGGTCCCTGGGAGGTGCTGCCCAAGGGCCACTGGCTGGCACCCGCGGTCGCCGATACGCCCTGCCTGCCGCTGCCGGACGGCGAGCCGATCTGGCCGCAATTGCTGGTGCGTCGCGATGCACGTGGCGACGAAGACGCCCGGTTGTTCCTGGTGCCTGCGGGTTGGCCGCTTCAGCCGCTGGCCAAGGTCGCCAGCTGAGTCTTCAGCGCGCGGCGGCCCTGGAAGCCCCCGCTGTGGATCAGCACCAGGCGACTGCCCGGAGCCAGCGCGCCGCCCTCGATTGCCTGGCGCAGGGCCAGCCAGAGCTTGCCGGTATAGAGCGGCTCCAGGGCGATCCCGGTCTGCGCCTCGAACTCCGCCATGGCCCGGGCCAGTTCGGCATCGAGGCGGCCGAAGCCACCGCGGCTGGCGTCCAGCAGGCGCCAGTTCGGGGCCGTGTGCTGGGCCAGCAACCGGTCGAGGTTGGCTTCGACGCCGTGCCCGGGCGGCACCGCCAGGCCGCCCACCACCTGCCAGGCGGGATCGGCGGCGCGGATCACCCCGGCCAGGGTGGTGCCGGTGCCGGCGGCCAGCCAGACTTGCTGGCAATCGGGCCAATCCAGGGCGGCGAGGCCCTGGCGCAACTCCGTGACGATGGCCGCGCAGGCCGCGGCGGCCTGCTCGTCGCAGCCCCCCTCGGGAATGGGCAGCAAGCCGGGATAGCGCGCCTGCCAGGGCTGCCAGAAGTCGGCATCATGGCGACGGCGATAGCCGCCATAGCCGAGCCAGTGCAGGGTCATGCCCTGGGCCTGCAGATCCTGGACGGTGGGCGTCAGGCAGGGCTCGCCGCGCAGGAGGCCGACGGTGGCGAAGCCGTCTTCCCGACCCAGGGCGGCCAGCGCATGCAGATGATTGGAGTGGGCACCGCCGAGACTGATGAGTCCTCGGCCCTCGCCCCGGGCCAGGCGTTCGCGCCAGGGCCGCAGCTTGTAGCCCTTGTTGCCGTTATGCGCGGCCGGACGCTGATCCAGGCGCAGCACCGCCAGGCGCAGGTCGCGCGGCGCCAGGGCGGCGAGCTGTACCTCCTGCAGCGCGGCGGGTGGGAGAGATGTCATCCGCCGGGGATTCAGAGATTGGCGACGTCGCCATCGCTGTCATCGCCGCGGTGCTCGGCGCACAGCGTCGAGCGCAGCGGATCGAACTGGGCGGGGTGCTCGACCCGCACCACCGGCCGCCCGCAGCGCTCGCCCTCCACCTCGGCCTGGCACACCGGCTGCTGGTGATGCTCCAGCCAGCGCTGGTATTGCTCGCGGCTGACCTTGCAGTGCTCGGCGACATAGCCCAGGGGATCGGCGCTGAACCGCGGCACGTCCTGGCGGCTGAGGATCAGATGACCCGCCCCCGGCTGGAAGGTGACGAACAGGATGCCCTGGCGCGCCAGGCGCTCCAGCTGGCCTTCGTTGCTGTCGCCGATCAGCTGGGCGCAGCGCTCGCGCAGCTGGCGGATGTCTTCCTGCAACTGGCCGTCCAGCTCGTCGCGGTACTTGAGTTCCACCTCGCGGATGGTCAGCTGATTCTTCAGCTCGCCCACCGCGGCGGCCACCCGGGCTTCGCTTTCGGCTTCGGACTGGATGCGCAGCGCCTCGATCTTGTAGAGGGCGTTGCGCTCCAGGGTGCGCATCTGTTCGTTGAGTTCTTCGCGCTCCTGGCGCGCCAGGTCGTGCTGTTGCTCCAGGTGCTGGGCCAGGGCGGCGTAGCGCACCTCCAGCTCGGCCTTGGCGGCGCGGACTTCGTCGGCGTCGCGCTGCAGGCGGGCCAGGTCTTCCTGGTGCTGGCGGGTCAGGGTCAGCAGCCGGGTGCGCTGGCCGGCGATCAGCTTGTCCAGTGCCTCCTGGTGTTCCTGGGCGAGGATGCGGCGGACCCGTTCGAGACGGGCCTCGACATCGATGCCGTCGGCGGCGCTGGGGTGGTATTCCCCGGCCAGCTCCACCTCGCCGTCGCGCGGCGCGACCAGACCCAGGCAATCGCGGATCGCCTGCCAGTCGTCATGCTCGGCCTCGCTGCGCGGATCCCAGAGATCGCCCTGGTGCCAGGAAATCGGACAGTGGCTGCGACTGGCCAGGCGAATCGGCCCGGCGCCCAGGTCGGGACCGACATCGCCGCGCTCGGCCAGCTCCGTAAGCGGCAGGTCCCACTCCGGCAGCGGACTGCCCTGGGCATCGAAGGCCAGCAGGAAAAACACCGCGGCCTTGACCCGGCGGTGGTCGTCCAGCAGCAGATAGACGAAGCGATGGCGCCGTCCGGCGCAGTCGAGCAGCGTCTGGTCGCCCTGCCAGAGCGCCTGGAAATCGGGAAACAGCAAGGCGCGATTCACACCCTGGTCGCCGAACCCCAGCACCACCGGGGTCAGTACCGCCTCTTCGTTCAACGTCTCTGCCATCTCTCGCCGCGTGCTCTGTCGATCCCACATGAATACCGAGGCCGGCATCTCGCCAATTGGCGACCGGACCTGCATCCGCGCGCCGACCTCGGGCGGCGCCGCGCTTGATCCGCGTCGCCGCCCGACTGCTCCAACGCGCCGGGCCCCCACCCGACGCATCAGGACGGCAGCTTAGCCAATCCTGGTCGGCGGGATGGAAGAGAGGCCAGACATTGGGACGAGGGTCGGTCCGGAACCGATGTTATGCGGAGTGGATCACAGAAATCATCCCTGATTGCAACGAAGAGTTACAGCTCGGCGGCAAGGCGAGTGGCCTGATCGATGGCGCGCTTGGCATCGAGTTCGGCGGCGACATCCGCGCCCCCGACCCGATGCACCGCCATGCCGGCGCCGAGCAGTTCGTCTTCCAGCTCGCGCAGGGACTCCTGGCCGGCGCAGAGCACGACGTTGTCGACGTCCAGCACCTGCTCGCCGCCATCGGGCAGGCGCAGGTGCAGACCGGCATCGTCGATGCCCAGGTATTCCACCCCGCCAATGGCCTTGACGCCGCGCTGCTGCAGGCGCGCGCGGTGGATCCAGCCGGTGGTCTTGCCCAGGCCCTTGCCGGGCTTGCCCGGCTTGCGCTGCAGCAGCCACACCTCGCGCGGCACGGCCGGCGGCGCGGCCGGGGCCAGGCCGCCACGGCTGCTGAAGCTGGGGTCTATGCCCCACTCGCGGTAGAAGGCGGTGATGGGCTCCGCCTCCTGATGGCCATGGGTGAGGAAATCCGCCACGTCGAAGCCGATGCCACCGGCGCCGATCAGGGCCACCCGCCGGCCTACCGGCTTGCGCTCCAGCAGGACGTCCAAATAGCCCAGCACCTTGGGATGGTCGACCCCCGGAATGGGCGGCACCCGCGGCGTCACCCCGGTGGCCAGGATCACCGCGGCGAAACCCTCGGCCTGCAATTCGGCGGCGCTGACGCGATGGTTGAGGCGGACATCCACCGCCAGGCGCTCCAGCCGCCGCTGGAAATACCTCAGGGTCTCGCCGAATTCTTCCTTGCCGGGAATGCGCCGGGCGACATTGAACTGGCCACCGATACGTTCGCTGGCTTCGAACAGCACTACCCTGTGGCCGCGCTCGGCCAGGGTGCAGGCGGCCGCCAGCCCCGCCGGCCCGGCGCCGACCACGGCAAAGGTGCGGGGCTCGGCGGCGGGCAGGATCTGCAATTCGGTCTCGTGGCAGGCGCGCGGATTGACCAGGCAGCTGGTCAGCTTGCCGGCGAAGGTATGGTCCAGACAGGCCTGGTTGCAGGCGATGCAGGTGTTGATCTCGTCGGCGCGGCCGGCGGCGGCCTTGGCGACGAACTCCGGATCGGCCAGCAGCGGGCGGGCCATGGACACCAAGTCGGCCTGGCCGGCGGCGAGAATGGCCTCGGCCACCTCGGGGGTGTTGATGCGGTTGGTGGCGATCAGCGGCACCCGCACCCGGCCCTTGAGCTGGGCGGTCACGGCGGCAAAGGCGCCGCGTGGCACCAGGGTGGCGATGGTGGGGATGCGCGCCTCGTGCCAGCCGATGCCGGTGTTGATCAGGCTGACCCCGGCGGCTTCCAGCCAGAGCGCCAGCTGCAGGCATTCCTCGGGGGTGCTGCCCTGCTCCACCAGGTCCAGCAGCGACAGACGGAAGATGATCAGGAAATCCGGACCGGTCGCGGCGCGGATGCCCTCGACGATGGCCAGCGGCAAGCGGCAGCGCTGAGCGAAGTCGCCGCCCCAGCGATCCGTGCGGTGATTGGTCCGCGCGGCGATGAACTGATTGATGAAATAGCCTTCGGAACCCATCACCTCGACGCCGTCGTAACCGGCCTGTTGCGCCAGGGTGGCGCAGCGGATGAAGGCGGCGATCTGCCCCTCCACCTCGGCCTCGTCCAGTTCGCGCGGGGTGAAGGGATTGATCGGTGCCTGCAGCGCCGAGGGCGCCACCAGTTGGGGGTTATAGGCATAGCGACCGGCGTGCAGGATCTGCAGGCAGATACGGCCGCCGGCGGCGTGCACCGCGTCCGTGACCGGCCGATGGTGTTCGGCTTCTTCGGGGGTGGTCAGCTTGGCCGCGCCCTTGGCCACGGCGCCCTCTTCGTTCGGCGCGATGCCGCCGGTGACGATCAGCCCCACCCCGCCCCGCGCCCGCTCGGCGAAAAAGGCCGCCATCCGCGCGAAACCGCCGGGCCGCTCTTCCAGCCCCGTGTGCATGGACCCCATCACCACGCGATTGCGCAACGTGATCGACCCCACGGGCAGGGGTTCGAGCAGATGCGGATAGCTATCCATAGGGGTGGTATTACGGGGGGCAAGCTCGATCATGGCGGTCTCCGGTGGTTGGCCTTTCTGGGAAAGCCTGGCGCCACGATAGGAGGAGCGCGCCCCCGTCTCAATCACCGGAAATGACAACCTCTTTACCCAAATGCACAGCCGCCCCTTGGCAGTGGCGGTCTGGTCTCCTACCCTGAGCACCTTTATCCCGCCCGGCCCAGGAGGCCGGACCGCTCTGGAGTGCCGATGCGCAAGCTCGTGTTCCTGGTGCTGATCGCCCTGTTCGCCGTGCTGGCGGGCTGGGTGGCCCAGCGGCCAGCCTTCCATTACCTGTCGGATCTGCGCAGCAGCCTGGCGGTGGACCTGACCACCACGCCGGCGGCCGCCACCACCGGCAACCTGCTGGGGATCGAGCCCGAGCTGATCGCCCTGGACTACGGCAATCCCGAGCGACTGCGCCTCAAGCTCGATGCCTATCTGGCCAATGCGCGGCGCCTGGGCCTGATCGGCGCCCAGACCATCGTGGTGCTGC
Source organism: Pseudomonas sp. PGPPP4 (assembly GCF_002256045.1). Taxonomy (NCBI): domain Bacteria; kingdom Pseudomonadati; phylum Pseudomonadota; class Gammaproteobacteria; order Pseudomonadales; family Pseudomonadaceae; genus Pseudomonas; species Pseudomonas sp. PGPPP4. Next base: position 118,799 of record NZ_NKID01000002.1, on the reverse strand, counting down.
CCGAGCACCTGGGTACCCCGCTGGCGCTGGTGGGCGAGAAGCCCGAGGTCTATGCCGCCGCCCGCAGCGAAGACGCCATCCAGTGGCTGCTGCTGGGCAATCCGCTGCGCGTGGCCCGCGCCTGGTTCCAGGCCGAGGGTGACCGCCGCCTGGCCGACAGCCTGTTGCGCATGAAGGCCTGGGACATGGCCAGCGCCTACCAGCAACTCTTCGGCGGACTCGCCCGCCAGTACGGCGTCACCCTGGTGGCTGGCTCCATCGTACTGCCCGGTCCGACCCTGGTCGACGGCGAATTGCAGGTGGGCACGGGACCTTTGCGCAATGTCACCCTGGTCTTCGGACCCGATGGCAAGGTGCTCGGCCAGCCGCTGGTGCGGCCCCTGACAGCCCGGGAACGCGGCGCCGATCTCAGCCCGCCCCTGCTGCGGCTGGAGACGCCGCTGGGCCGTCTGGGCGTTATCCAGGGCAGCGACACCGGTCGCGCCAGGGTGCTCGACGATCCCCAGGTGGAACTGCTGGCGATCCCCGCCCTCGCCTCGGGTGCCACCCCGGCACCGGCGCCCTTCGATGTGCAGCGTCTGCGCGCCGCCGGCATTCGCGCCGCGCTGGAAGTGCAGTTGCGCGGACGGCTCTGGGAATGGCAGGCCGGCGGCGGCAGCCGGGCCTTCACCCCGGACGCCGAAGCCGGCACCGATCCTGCCCGTTCCGGCAGCAAGCTGATCAATCTGCGGCTATGAGCGCGCCGGCGCTGCGCCTGGGCGATCTCTCCACCGGCTTCGTGCTGGCCTTGGCCGCGGCCGTCGACCAGCGGGGCGCCGATGCCGCCGGCCTGCTGGCGCGCTTTGGCCTGAGCGCGGCGCGGCTGGCCGAACCCGGCGGACGGCTGTCGATTCCCCACTACATGCGCCTGGGCCACGCCGCCCTGGAGCTGACCGGCGATCCGGCACTGGGCCTGGCCATGGGCCGGGCGATGCGCCCGGCCTTTCTCGGTCTCGCCGGCGTCACCGTGGGCCAGGCGCCGGACGTGCGCCACGCCGCCGAGACGCTGCTCAGGCTGGAGCCGCTCTATGGCCGCAACTACCGGGGCCGGTCGCGCTATGCCGCCCAGGGTCGCGACGCCTGGCTGCACTTCTATAGCATCAGCCCCTACAACGCCTACAACCGCTTCGTGGTGGACGCGGTGCTGAGCGCCTGGCTGGCCTTGCTGGGCACGGTGGCCGGCCAGGCGCTGCAACCGCGCCGCGTGCTCATCGAATACCCTGCCCCGGCTGACCTCGGGCCCTACGCGGCCGCCTTTGGTTGCCCGGTGGAATTCGGCGCCGCCGAGAATGCCCTGTTGCTCGATGCCGCGACCCTGAGCCGGCCCGGTCCCGAACACTGCCCCGCCACCTGGCGCCAGTTGCTGGCGCTGAGCGATGTCGAACACGGCCGCCTGACCCGCACCCGCGGCCTCACCGAGCGGGTGGTCGAGGTCATGGGGCCGCTGTTGCGGCATGGCGAGCCGACCCTGGAGCAGATCGCCAGCCGACTGCGCCTGCCCTCCTGGACGCTCAGGCGCAAGCTGGCCGAGGAAGGCACCCAGTACCGCGCCCTGCTCAACCTGACCCGCCGCGACCTGGCCCTGGCCTATATCCGCGACACCGAGGCCAGTTTCGGCGAGATCGCCTACCTGCTCGGTTTCGCCTCCCCCGCCGCCTTCCAGCGCGCCTTCAAGCGCTGGACCGACCAGACCCCCGGCGACTGGCGGCGCCTGCAGCGGCAGGGCGTGGCCGGCTGAAGGGAGCATAGGCGCCGATCGTGGGTCCTAACAGCCTGATCCTTCACCAGGACTGCGCTCGCCCCATGCCCAATTTCCTGCTTGCCCTGTTGCTGCTGTGCCTGGCGTTGCCGCTGCGCGCCGCCGAAACCCCCGCCCAGGCCGCGACCGGCCTCGATTCCCAGCAGGCGCGCCAGGTTGCGGCCCTGCTGCAGGATCCGCAGCGGCGCCAGGAGCTGATCCTGACCCTGCAGGCCATCGCCAGCCAGCCGGCCAGCGCGGCCGCGACCAACCCGGCGCCGGCGAGCACAACGACCGCCGCTGCGCCGGCCACCGCCGCCACCCCGGCGGCGGGTACGGAAAAGACGCTGGTGCCCCTGGAAGCCAATGGCCTGATCGCCCAGACGCTCAGTCGCGTCGGGCGCTGGGCCGACAACCTGGGCAGCGAACTGAATCAGGTGCAGCGGGCGGTGCGCAGCCTGCCGGACTGGTCACGCGCCAGCTTCACCTCCGAAGCGGGTCGCCGGGCCCTATTGCAGGCCCTGCTGACCCTGGCCACCCTCTTCGCCGCCGGTCTGGTCGTGGAGTGGCTGATCCGCCGCGCACTCCAGCGCCCTCGGCAACGGCTGCAGCGCCAGGCCGATCACGCCGACAGCCGCGCCCGCCGCCAGGCCCAGCAGCAGGCGGCCCAGCAGCCACCGCCTGCGGCCGCGGCACCCGCCGCCGAAGAGGCCGCCACCCGCCCGGCCGAACCCGCGGTCGCCTTGGTCATGACCCAGCGCGACGGCGTGGATCAGCTCGAAGAGGTACCCATCGCCCCGTCCGATAGCGCCGCACCGATGCCTGATGAGCCCGCGCCCAGCTCCATCCCGGCCGATCCCGCTCCCGCCAGCCCCGCCCGACGCAGCGGTGAAGAGCACTGGACCACCCTGCGGCACCTGCCCTTCGCCCTCGGGCTGCTGGTGCTGGAGCTGTTGCCGCTGCTGGTCTTCTGGGCCATGGCAGCGCTGCTCATCCACTACTTGGTGGGCTCGGATGCCAACCTGCGCGAGCTGGTCGGCGGCTTCCTCGGCGCCTACCTCACCACCCGGCTGGCGCTGATCGTCATCCGCCTGCTGATCGACCCCGCCGCCCACGGCATCCGCCTGCTCAAGGTCAAGGCGCCCCTCGCCTGCACCCTGCTGCGCTGGCTGCACGCCTTCGTCGCCCTGATCACCTTCGGCCTGGCGCTGGCCCAGGCCGCGGACATCCTCGGCGCCAACGAAGAAGGCCGCGAGGCCATCGTCAAGCTGGTCTCGCTGCTGGCCCACCTGCTGGTGGTGGGGCTGATCTTCCACGTGCGCCGGCCGGTGGCCGCGCGCATCGCCGGGCGTCAGGATGGCAGCGGTGCCCTGGCCGTGCTGCGCACCTGGCTGGGTCAGGTCTGGGCGGTATTCGCCGCGGTGTTCGTCATGGGCGGCTGGACCATGTGGGCGCTGGACATCGAGAACGGCCTGCCGCGGCTGATGAACTTCGTCGCGCTGTCCGCCGGCATCGTCATCCTCGGGCGGCTGGCGGCGGTGTTCCTGCTCGGCCTGCTGGGTCGGCTGTTCCAGCCGGCGGCAGGCGAAGGCGCCAGCGGCAGCGAGCTGCACCTGCAGCGCTACTATCCGCTGGCGCGCTGGCTGGTGGGGGTGATCGTCACCCTGATCACCGCCCTGGCGCTGTTCCAGTCCTGGGGCTGGGGCGTGCTGGACTGGTTCGGCGAGGGCAGCATCGGTCGCAACCTGCTGTCCGCCTTCCTCACCATCCTCATCGCCGCCATCATCGCCGTGGTGATCTGGGAAGGCGCCAACGCCGCGGTGAATCGCCGGCTGAGCCGCTGGAGCGAACGCGGGGATACGGTGCGCGCCGCCCGGTTGCGCACCCTGCTGCCCATGCTGCGTACCGGCCTGTTCATCCTGGTCGCGCTGATCGTCGGCCTCACCGCGCTGAGCGAGCTGGGCATCAACACCACCCCGCTGCTGGCCAGCGCCAGCATCATCGGGGTGGCGCTGGGCTTCGGCTCGCAGAAGCTGGTGCAGGATTTCATCACCGGCATCTTCCTGCTGCTGGAAAACGCCATGCAGGTGGGCGACTGGGTCACCGTGGCCGGGGTCTCGGGCACCGTGGAATACCTGTCGATCCGTACCGTGCGCCTGCGCGCCGGCGACGGCTCCCTGCACATCGTGCCCTTCAGCTCGGTGTCGGCGGTCAACAACATCAACCGCGGCCTGGGCAACGCCGCCCTGCGCATCAGCGTGGGCTACGCGGAAGACATCGAGCGCGTCATCGCCGAACTCAAGGACATCGGCGCCGGCATGCGCGCCGACGATGCCTTCAAGGACCTGATCCTCGCCGATCTGGAGATCTGGGGCGTGGACGCCGTCGACGGCTCCATGGTGACCATCGCCGGCCAGATGAGATGCCTCGACAAGGGCCGCTGGGGCGTGCAGCGCGAACTCAATCGCCGCATCCTCGAACGCTTCCGCGAGCGCGGCATCGAGATCGCCAATCCGCGCGCCAGTCTGCTGCTGCCCAGCGAAGCCGGTATCGTACCCTCCACGCCCATCCCGTCACGCCCTGCGGAGTAAACCCCGTGCAGTACCGCCAAGACGCCTTCAACGGCCTGATCATCGATGCCGCCTCGCTGCCCACCGACCGCGAGGCCTTTGCCCCGGCGCTAGCGGAGCTGCTCACCAGCGCCCGGCGCGAGGGACGCAACCTGATCTGGCTGCCCCTGCCCCTGGCCCTCGGCGATCTGGTGGGGGTCGCCACCGCCGCCGGCTTCGTCTTTCACAACTGCCTGGAGCAGGAGCTGACCCTGGTCTGGCGCGGCACACCCACGGCCTTCGCGCCCTTCGTGCCGACCCACAGCCTGGGCGTGGGCGGCCTGGTACTCAACGACCGCGGCGAATTGCTGGCGATCCGCGAGCGCGGCAGCCAGGGTTACAAGCTGCCGGGCGGCCATGTCGAACTGGGCGAAGACCTGGCGCCGGCGGTGGTCCGCGAAGTCTGGGAGGAAACCGGCATCCGCAGTGCCTTTCGCAGCGTGGTCGGCCTGGTGACCACCCATCCCTACCGCTTCGGCAAGTCCAATCTCTATGTGGTCTGCCGCCTCGATCCACTGAGTGCCGAGATCGCCATCCAGGATCCGGAGGAGATCGAGGACGCCCGCTGGCTGGCGCTGCCCGAGTACCTGGCGGATCCGGGCAACAGCGCCTTCAATCGCGAGCTGGTGCGCAGCCTGGCGCAGGCCGAGGGCCTGCAGACGAGTGCGCTGAACAGCGAGCGCTATCCCAAGGCCGAGGTCTTTCTCGCTCAGCCGTCGAAGGACTGATCCATGCTCTCGGCGGGGTGAGCATCGCGCGGACGCCCCACCGGACGGGCGGGAATGCCCACCACCGTGGTATGGGGCGCCACCGGGTGCAGGACCACGCTGTTGGCGCCGATCTTGGCGCCTTCGCCGATCTCCAGATTGCCGAGGATCTTGACCCCGGCACCGATCATCACCCCGCGCCGCACCTTGGGATGCCGATCGCCCTGCTCCTTGCCGGTGCCGCCCAGGGTCACCTGCTGCAGGATGGAGACGTCGTCTTCCACCACCGCGGTTTCGCCGATGACGATACCGGTGCCGTGGTCGAGCATGATGCCGCGCCCCAGCCGGGCGGCCGGGTGGATGTCGATGGCCAGCAGCCGATTGCAACGCACCTGCAGGTGCAGGGCCAGCAGCCGCTCGTCGTTGCACCAGAGGGCATGGCTCAGGCGCTGGGTCTGCAGCGCCAGGAAGCCCTTGGAGAACAGGAAGATCTCCAGCAGGCTGGCATAGGCCGGATCCCGCGCCAGCACCGCTTCCAGGTCCGCGCAGGCCGCTGCGGTCAATGCCGGCCCCTCGGCATGCAGGGCGGCGAAGCGCTCGGCGAGGGCCTCGGCCTGCCCTGGATCCTCCGCCAGGGCCTCGGCGCAGCGCCGGACCAGGGCTGCCGTCAGATCCACCGGCTGCAGCAGCGCGCGCGTCAGCCCCGCGGCCAGGGCCGGGGCATCGCGACGCCCGGCCTCGGCCTGGGCGCGCAGGAGTTGCCAGAGTTCGGGAGCGGAGCGAGGCGGCATGGCGGATAGGCGTCCTTAACTGAAGGCGCCCAGCTTAACGGGCACAGCGTTCAGCGTCTTGTACATCAGGGTGGTGCTGTCGCGGCGTTCCGGTTGGCGGGCATCCAGGGAATAGCCGGGAATCCTGCCGACCACCTGATAGCCGAGGGACAGATAGAGCGGCTCGGCATGGTCGTCGCTGCGGGTGTCCAGGGTTAGCAATTCCCGTCCTTCGGCCCGCGCGGCCGCTTCCACCGCCTGCATCAGCCGGCGCGCCAGTCCCTGGCGCCGGTAGTCCGGATGCATTAGCAACTTGACCACGTCCGCGCGGTGCGGCTGGTTGGCCGGGGTATCCAGCACCAGCTGCACGCTGCCGACCACCCGGTCGTCCTGCAGCGCGGCAAACAGCAGCCGGGTGCCCCGGGCCAGGCCCGGCGCCACGGCTTCGGTCCAGAAACGCCGATTCACGCTGTCGGCGAGCGGCAGGATGAAGCCGATGCTGGCGCCCTGCTCGACACAGGCGGCCAGCAGGCGCTGGAAGTCATCCAGGTGACGGGTGAAGGCGGCAGCCTCGAGCTGCTCGATACGCAGGGACGCACTCATGGACACACCTCAGATCATGAACAGGAGATAACGGGCGCCCGCCGGACCACTGAGGAAGCGGCTGCTGCCCCAGAGGCGATAGCGCAGGCAATCGCCGACGCCCAGGCGGTAGGACTGGTCTTCGATCCACAGCTGCAACTCGCCTTCGAGCAGCAGCAGATGGTGTTCGAGGCCTGGGCGGGGCGATGCCTCGTAGCGGATGTCCACGCCCGGCCCAAGCGCGCTTTCGATGACCTCACCCGCCAGGGCCTGGGCCGGCGGCGACACCGAACGGCGGGTGAACGCCTGCGCGGGATCGCTCCAGATCTGCTGCGCCTGGCGCTGGACCTGGGCCGGATAGCGGCTTTCCACGCTGTGCAGCAGGCGCGTCAGGGTCAGGCCGTAGGCTGAACAGAGTTGCCCGAGCACCGCCGTGGTCGGGCTGACCTCGGCGTTCTCCAGGCGCGACAGGGTCGCGCGACTGACTCCACTCAGGGTCGCCAATTGCTCCAGGGACCATTCACGCTCCAGGCGTAGCGCCTTGAGCCTCAGCGCCAGTTGTTGATCCAGCATGGCCACCTCCCGATTCAGGGAATTTTTCTTACATAAGAGAGAGAAGCGCAAGGCCACCATTTCGTCATGCCTGTCGCCGCAGGCCGATGCCAAACTTGGTATCGCGTTAAACTTTATCGGAGAAATTCTTTACCGGGAAAGTCGTTATATCCTGATTTCTTTCCGGACTGTTCAGCAGCTCAAGGCTCTAGCCAGGCCGTCTGTACTCTTACACCGGCATGGAAGAGCGTTATTTTGTAACACCGAACAAGCAGAGGTACGCGACGATGATGATAATTTTCAGGCGACTCCAGAACGCGACTTCGATATAGGCGTCTGAATGCCTGAGCTCACCAGACCTCAACGAATACGTACCCTGCAGCAAGATGTTTCAAGAATTTTCAGCGCCAGGTGAAGCCTTTAACCTGATAATTATTCCTGTCTTTGCCAAATTCTTTTACAGCCCCTGTACAACTTTTCCAGCAATGGCTCTAGTACGCCGAAGTTCAAGCTCAAGCCTGTATCGAAGTTGCACCTCGTATAACAAAGCACCCCTCCATCAGCTCGCTCGAACCCGGCCTATAAACCCCTACTCTCAATATCCGAATCGCTTAGCCTCTCGGGGCATGCATCAACTCTTCAAGAGCGGATAGTGGGAGAGGTTCTTATGGCCAACAAGAGCAGCAATCCAGGCAACTTCGCCAACAATCGCGATCGCGCCGCTGAGGCGGGTCGCAAGGGTGGGCGTGCCAGCGGCGGCAATTTCGCCAACAATCCGACACGGGCTTCCGAAGCCGGGCGCAAGGGTGGCCAGAACAGCCATGGCACTCGCCGGTCCGAGGCCGCGAACGACGCCGAAGCGACCTGACCGGCGCCGATCCACCAGCAGCCTTCCTGTCGCGCTGACCTCTGGCAGGCTGCTCCTTCCTGTGGACGGTCTCCCTGTCCCTACTGGCCACTGGCTTCAGAAGTGCGTCGCATCTCACACAAATGCATGACCGTGCTACTTTTATCGGACAACCCGAGTGCTGCCCAGGGCGCGCTCTCCCTGCTTCTGTCCGACTGCGCCGGTGCCCATGCTCAACAACATTCGCATCCAGAACAAACTTTTCGCCGGCTTTGCTGCCATCATCGCTCTGGTGGTCCTGCTGCTCTGGCTGACCTATGCCGCCTTGCAGAGCCTGGTCGACGCCAATCGCTGGGACAGGCACACCGCCGAGGTGCTGCTGTCGGTCACGGCGCTGGACAACAACCTGCTGGAAACCCGCGCCAAATTGCGCAATTTCTGGTATTCCGGCGCTAGCGGCGATGCCGAGACCGCGCGCCAGGCGCTGCCGTCCCTGAACGCGGCCGTCCGTGTGCCCCAGCAACTGACCCAGGACAACGCCAGCCAGCAGCAGCGCTTCGCGCGCCTGAGCGCCGATCTCGACAGTTTGCGGCAGAACACCTTCGAGCCCCTTCTGCGCCTGCGCGAGACGGGCAACCTCAGCCCGGTCCAATTGGCCAACGAACCGCTGGTCACCACCCTGTCCACCCAGGTGAGCAATCTGCGCCAGCAGATCCAGGGCATTGCCGACGAAGAGCGCCGGCTGTCCGCGCAGCGAGCGGGCCATACCGAGGAAGTGCGTGACCAGCTGACCTGGACCCTGGTGGCCGGCGGCGCCTTCTGCGTCCTGCTGGCCGCCCTCATCGCCTGGTTGCTGTCCCATCACCTGTTGCGCTCGATTCGGCGCCTGACCGACACCGTGGCGCGCATCTCCGCCGGTGACAGCGGCGCTCGGGTGCAGGTGCTAGGCCGTGACGAACTCGCCCAGGTGGGCCTGGCCTTCAATCAGATGGCGCAGCAGATTCAGGACGACCACGCCCGCGAACAGGCGCTGATGCACCGCCTGCGCGCCGATGTGGACGACCTGCTCGGGGTGGTCAACCGGGCTGCCGCGGGCGACCTCACCGGGCGCACCAGCGTCACCGGCGACGACGCCATCGGCCAACTGGCTCGCGGCCTGAGCAAGATGATCGAGGACCTGCGCGGCATGATCGCCAAGGTGCAGCGCGCCGGTATCCAGGTGACCTCTTCCACCACCGAGATCGCCGCCTCCTCCCGCCAGCAGGAGGCCACCAGCATCGAGCAGGCGCAGACCAGCGTGGAAGTGCTGAGCACCACGCGGGAGATCGCCGCCAACGCCAATGCCCTGGTGCGCACCATGGAAGAAGCCGTGCAGGTGGCGGACGAGACCACCCAGGGCGCGGAGCAGGCGCGCAGCAGCCTGGCGAGCATGGACGGCACCATGCAGCGCATGGTGGCCGCCACCGATTCCATCAACGCCAAGCTCGCCGCCCTGTCGGAAAAGTCCAGCCACATCAACAAGGTGCTGACCACCATCACCAAGGTCGCCGATCAGACCAACCTGCTGTCGCTCAACGCCGCCATCGAAGCGGAAAAGGCCGGCGAGGCGGGGCGGGGCTTTTCGGTGGTGGCCACCGAGATCCGCCGGCTGTCCGACCAGACCACCGCCGCCACCGACGACATCGAGCAGATGCTCAAGGACATGAATTCCGCGGTCTCCGCCAGCGTCATGGGCATGGACAAGTTTTCCGAGGAGATCCGCCGCAGCGTGCAGGAGGTGGCCAGCGTCAGCGACCAGCTGGCCGAGGTGATCGAGGACGTGCAGAAGCTGCCGGCGCGCTTCGACATCGTCCTGGAGGGCATGCAGTCCCAGGCGGTGGGCGCCGGCCAGATCGCCGAGACCATCACCCAGCTCAACGACAGCACCCAGCAGACCACCGAGGCGCTCAAGGCCACCAGCGAGGCGGTCCAGTACCTGCAACAGGCGGCCCAGGACCTGCAGAGCAGCGTCGCCACCTTCTCGGTCACCCGTTGAGCATGCAGATCCTGGTCTTCCAGCTGGCCGAGGCCGCGGCGGCCCTGCCGACCACGGCGATCCGCCAGGTGCTGCCCCTGCTGCAGCTCACCCGCTTTCCTGCGGCGCCTGCGGGGGTCGCCGGCCTGATGAATCTGCACGGCGCGGCGATCCCGGTGGTCGACGTCACCGCCATGAGCGGCGGCCCGGCGGCCCGGGCGCGCCAGGACACCCGTATCCTGCTGGTGGACTTCACCCTGCCCGAGGGCGGTAGCCGTCCGCTCGGCCTGGTGGTGGAAGGCGTCGCCGGCGTGCGCCGGGTCACCGCCCGAGCGCCACGACCGGCCGGTGTCCGCCTGCCCGACTACCCCTGGCTCGGCGAAGTGCTGGAGACGCCCGAGGGCCTCTGGCTGTGGCTGGAATCGGATCGCTTGCTCTCGCCGACCCTGGCCGCCCTGCTGTTCCAGGAGGCCGCGTGAAGCTCGATCCCCGGCTGGCGCCCCTGGTGCGGGCGCGCACCGGTCTGGCCATCGCCGACGACATGCTCGGTCGCGCCATCCGCCAGCGCCTGCGCGAGCGCCAGGAGGGCGATGCGGAGGCCTATATGGCGCGCATCCTCGACGACGAAGGCGAATTCGCCGATCTGCTGGACCTGCTGGTCATCCCCGAGACCTGGTTCTTTCGCGATCCCCAGGCGATCGCCCACGCCGCCCGCTTCGCCCAGGAGCGCCACGCCCGCAGCGGCGCGCCGGTGCGGCTGCTCAGTCTGCCCTGCTCCACCGGCGAAGAACCCTATACCCTGGCCATGGCGCTGTTCGATACCGGCCTGCCCGCACAGGCCTTCCAGGTCACCGCGGTGGACATCAACGAGCCGTCCCTGGAGCGCGCCCGCCGCGGCCTCTATGGGCGCAACTCTTTTCGCGCCCGCGACCTCGGCTTTCGCGATCGCTATTTCGACGCCGAGGGCGATCGCCAGCGCCTGGCCGAACGGGTGCGCAACCAGGTGCGCTTTCGCCAGGGCAACATCCTGCAGCTGGGCAGCCTGCGCGACGGCGCGCCCTTCGACGTGGTGCTCTGCCGCAATCTGCTGATCTATTTCGACGACCAGACCCAGGGCCGCGCCCTCAGCCACTTGGCCGCCCTGATGCACGACGACGGCCTGCTCTGCGTCGGCAGTTCGGAAATGGTCAGCGCCATGCGGCATGGCTTCGCCAGCCTGGGCGTGGCCCACGCCTCGGCACTGGTCAAACGCCAGGCCGCGGGCGCCGAACCCGCGCGTCCGCACCCACAGCCGGCGTCGCCACGGCGCAAGGCCGCGGTGCGACCGCCGCCCCCGGCGCCGCCGCTGCCCGCCCGCCTGCGCGCCAGAAGCACACCCGCACCCGCTCCGATAACTCCGGTCGCCAGCAGCGCTCAGCCGCTCGAAGAAGCCCAGCGCCTGGCCGACGCCGGGCGTGGCGCCGAAGCCGAGGCGCTGCTGCGCAACCTGCTCGAGGCGGATCGCAGCCAGGCCGGTGCCCACTTCCTGCTGGCGCTGATCCTGCCCGACGACCGCGCCGCCGAAGCCGAGCGGGCGCTGCGCCAGGCCCTCTATCTGGAGCCGGGGCACTATCCCGCCCTCTGTCGCCTGGCGCTGATCTGCGAAAGAGCCGGCCGCCTCGACGAAGCCGGACGCCTGCGCGAGCGCGCCGCGCGCATCCAGACCCGCGCCGGTGACGACGCATGAGCCTGAATCGTGAACTCAGCGCCCTGGAGCGCGCCGCCTGGGCCGAGCACTATGCCGAACCCCTGGACGACCGCCAGGCGCGCTCGGCCAGCGCCCTGGTCTTTCGTCTGGGCGCCGAATGGCTGGGGCTGCCGGGCAGTTGTCTGGTGACCGCCACCGAACCCACCGCCGTGCACCGCGTTCCTCACCGGCGTTCGCCGCTGCTCCGCGGCATCGTCCCGGTACGCGGCCAGCTGCAGCCCTGCATTGCCCTGGAGCTGCTGCTGGCGGTGGCACCAGGTGCCCAGACCCGTGGCTTTCCGCGCCTGCTGCTGTTGCATGTCGGCCGCCGCGACTGGGCCGTGCAGGTGGACGAGGTGCTGGGGCTGCAGCGCTATGCCCCCGGCGAGGTGCAGCCGCCTCCCGCGACCCTGGGCGGCGACTTGCTCAGCTATCTGGGCGGTGTCTATCGCGAAGGCGAGTACCAGGTCGGCCTGCTCGATCTGCCACGGCTGGAGCGGGCCCTGGAGGAGGCGCTGCGATGAGCCAGCCACCGCGCGATGTGCGCGAGATGTCCCTCTATGATCTCTTCGCCAGCGAAGTGCAGAGTCATCTGCAGCCGCTGGATGCCGGCCTGCTGCGTCTGGAGCGCGATCCCTCAGACACGGGGGTGATCGAGCCGATGATGCGCGCGGCCCATTCCATCAAGGGTGCGGCGCGCATCGTCGATCTCGACGGCCTGGTGGAGTTGGCCCATGCCATGGAGGACTGCCTGGTCGCCGTTCAGGCCGGGCGCCGCAGGCTCGGACCGGCGGATATCGACCAGCTGTTTCGCTGCGTCGATGTTCTCGGCGAGGTCAGTCGCCTGGACGAAGCCGCCAGCCAGCGCTGGCAGCGCGAGCAGCGTGATGCCCAGCGGGCACTGGCGCAGGCGCTCAGCGCCACTGACAGCGAAGCGCCCCCGCCTGGCGTGGCCGCCCCCCAGGAGCCGATGCCTGCCCCGGCGGTCCAGGACGAACCGGCACCCGACGCCGAGCGCAGTCGGGATCCGCTGCGGGTGGACAGTGGTCGCTTCAACCAGATTCTCGCCCTCACCAGCGAGGCGCGGGTCATGGGCCTCGGCCTGCATAGCCTGGTCCAGGGCTTCCAGGGCTATCGCGCCGAATTGCAGGGACTGTTCGGCCAGGCCCAGGCGGTCAGCAGCGAGTTGCGTCAGCGCCAGGAAGGCCTGCTCGATCGCTATCAGCAGCAGCTGCAGGCCCTGGAAGCCTATGAGCGGCGCCTGCTCGGGGTCTGCCAGGGGTTGCTGGACGAGGTGCTGGGGGTGCGCATGCGCCCGCTGCGCGATGCCGTCCAGGGCTTTCCGCGACTGGTGCGCGATTTGGCCCGGGGTCTGGACAAGGACGCCGTGCTGCAGGTGGACGGCGCCGACACCCTGATCGATCGCGAGGTGTTGGCACGGCTGGAAAGCCCGCTCAATCACCTCCTGCGCAATGCCGTCGACCACGGCCTGGAAACCCCGGCCGAACGCCGCGCCCTGGGCAAGCCCGAGTGCGGCCAGATCCGCCTCGAGGCGCGGCATGTCGCCGGCCGCCTGCAGGTCAGTCTGCACGACGACGGTCGTGGCCTGGACCTGGAGCGCATCCGCGCGGCGGTGATCGCCCGCCGCCTCAGTCCGCCGTCGGTGGCCGCCGAGCTGAGCCCGGCGGAATTATTGGAATTCCTGCTGCTGCCCGGGTTCAGTCTCAAGGAGACGGTGACCGAGCTGTCCGGACGCGGCGTGGGCCTGGACGTGGTGGCCGACGCCATTCGCGCCCTGGATGGCGAGGTCCGCCTGGAAACCCGCCCGGGGCTGGGCTTCAGCACCCACCTGCTGGTCCCGGTCAGTCGCTCCATCGTCCGCGCCCTCATCGTCGACATCGCCGGCGAGGCCTATGCCCTGCCGGTCAACCGCATCGAACGGGTGCTGCGCCTGGATCCGGCCGCGGTGCACTCGCTGGAGGGCAAGGCCTTCTTCCTGCTCGGCGAGGATCGCCTGGGCCTGGTCGCCGCCCATCAGCTGCTGGAGCTGGACGGCGCGCCGCCCAGCGGCGATCTCGCCGTGCTGGTGATCGGCAGCGGCGACCGGCGCTACGGGCTGGTGGTGGATCGCCTGCGGGGCGAGCAGGGCCTGGCGCTCAAGCCGCTGGACGAGATCTTTGGCAAGTTGCGCTCGGTCACCGCCGGGGCGCTGCTCGACGACGGCAGTCCGGTGCTCCTGCTGGACGTCGCCGATCTGCTCACCGGCATCGAGCGCCTGCTCGGCGAAGGCCGCCTGCGCCAGGTGCAGAGCGGCGCCGTCCTGGACAGCCGGCGGGTCAAGCGTATTCTGGTGGTGGACGACTCCCTCACGGTGCGCGAGATGGAGCGCAAGCTGCTGGAAGGCCAGGGCTACCAGGTGGAGGTCGCGGTGGATGGCATGGATGGCTGGAACGCCGTACGCGCCGGCGAATTCGACATGCTGCTGTCGGACATCGACATGCCCCGCATGAACGGTATCGAACTGGTGGAACTGGTGCGCCGCGATCCGCGTCTGCATGCGCTGCCGGTGATGATCGTGTCCTACAAGGATCGCCCGGAAGACCGGCTCAAGGGCATGCAGGCCGGTGCCGACTACTACCTGACCAAGGGCAGCTTCCACGATGACGCCCTGATCACCGCCGTGCAGGACCTCATCGGAGCGCCATGAGAATCGCCATCGTCAACGATCTGCTGCTGGCCACCGAAGCCCTGCGCCGCCTGCTGACGGGCGATGGTCGCCATACGGTCGCCTGGATCGCCCACGACGGCGAGGAAGCGGTGGCGCGCTGCGCCGAGGACCGCCCGGATCTGATCCTCATGGATCTGCAGATGCCCCGTCTGGACGGCATCGAGGCCACCCGCCGGATCATGGCCCAGTCGCCCTGCGCCATCCTCATGGTCACCGCCACCCCCGACGACTGCGAAGGCGTGTTTCGCGCCATGGGCGCCGGCGCCCTCGACGTGACGGCCACCCCGGCCCTGAGCGGCGGTGCCGATGGCGGCGCCCTGCTGCGCAAGATCGCCCGTATCGAACCCCTGGTGCGCCTGCCGGAACGCGCCGCCCGCCCGCAACCGATCAGCGCGGCCGCTCCCGCCGATCGTGCGCAGGCGACGCCGGACACCCTGGTGGCCATCGGCGCCTCCACCGGTGGCCCGGCAGCCCTGGTCAGTCTGTTCGAGGCCTGGGCGCCCACGCCCCAGGCCAGCGTGGTGCTGGTACAGCACATCGATCGGCGCTTCGCCCCCAGCTTCATCGGTTGGCTCGGCACCCAGATCGCCTGGCCGGTCACCGCCGCCCTGCCCGGCGCCCTGCCCGCCCCCGGTCAGGTGTCCGTCGCCCTGGGTGACGACCATCTGCTGCTGGACGAGCGCGGTCGCTTCGCCTACACCGCCGAACCGGTGGATTACCCCTATCGTCCGTCGGTGGATGTGTTCTTCGACAACCTCGCCAGCCACCCGCTGCGGGCCGCCAAGGCCCTGGGGATCCTGCTGACCGGCATGGGCCGTGATGGCGCCAGCGGCCTCTATGCCCTGCGCCAGAGCGGTTGTCCGACCCTGGCCCAGGATGAGGCCAGTTGTGCCGTATACGGCATGCCTGCGGCTGCGGTTAGAATGGGCGCCGCGGAGCGCGTACTCAGCCCCACGCAGATCGGTGCCTGGCTGCAACGACGCTTCGGCAACGGCTCGCGGAACAGCATATGACAGGTCGCCAACAGGAGCGTTGGACGACGCAGTGGCAGGGACTGGCCAAGAAGAGACGCGGGACGTTTGACCCCGCCCGCACAAGGACTCGCAGTAATGGCCACGCACGAGGGTAATACCCTGGACAGCCTGACCGCACCCAAGGTGCGCCTGCTGCTGGTGGACGATCAGCTGATCATCATCGAAGCCCTGCGGCGGATGATCGCCGATCAGCCCGACATCGAGCTGCATTACTGCCTGGACGCCCACCAGGCGGTCAGCATGGCCCTGCAACTCAAGCCCACGGTGGTCCTGCAGGACCTGATCATGCCGGAGATCGACGGCCTGGAAACGGTCAAGCGTTTCCGTGCCGAACCAGCGCTGCGCGACGTGCCCATCGTGGTGCTCTCCTCCAAGGAGGACCCCCAGGTCAAGGCGCAGAGCTTCGCCACCGGCGCCAACGACTATCTGGTCAAGTTGCCCGACAAGCTGGAACTGCTGGCGCGGGTGCGCTACCACTCCGAGGCCCATGTGCTGCGCGCCCAGCGCGACGAGGCCTTTCGCTTCCTGCGCGAAAGCCAGCGCCAGCTCGCCGAGGCCAATATCCAGCTGCAGAAGCTGGTGGCCATCGACAGCCTCACCGGCATCAACAACCGCCGCCATTTCGACCAGACCTACGAAGGCGAATGGCTGCGCGCCCGGCGCAATCGCCAGCCGCTGGCCCTGCTGCTGTGCGACGTCGACCACTTCAAGCGCTACAACGACACCTATGGCCACCTCAGCGGCGATCTCTGCCTGAAGAAGGTGGCGGCGGTGCTCACCGAGCAACTCAAGCGACCGGCCGACCTGGTGGCCCGCTACGGGGGCGAGGAATTCGCCATGGTGCTGCCGGAGACCGACGCCGAGGGCGCGCTCAAGGTCGCCGAGGCCTGCCGGGCCGGTGTCGAGCGGTTGCAGGTGGCCCACTCCGGCAGCGACCTGGGCTTCGTCACCATCTCCATCGGCGTCGGCAGCATCCAGCCGCAGAGCGGTGACGACCACGAAGCCTTCATCGAGCGCACCGACCAGGCGCTGTACCAGGCCAAGGCCGAAGGCCGCAACCGGGTGCACCTGGTCAAGGGCAGCGGCAAGGACCTCCCGGCCTAGGGACGCGGCGGCTGCGACCTAGAAGCTGCGACTGACCAGGCGATTACGCCCTTCGGCCTTGGCCTGGTAGAGCAGGTTGTCGGCGGCCTTGAGCAGGCCCTCCGGGGTCTGCTCGGGGGTCGGATTACAGCAGGCCAGGCCCATGCTCATGGTCAGCCAGAGCCGGTCCTCGGCCAGCGGATGAGCGATGCGCAATTCGGCGATGCCCTGCCGACAGCGTTCCAGCACCGCTTCGGCGGCCGTGCGCGAGGCGCCCGGTAGCAGCAGCACGAACTCCTCCCCACCATAACGCGCCAAGCAATCCCGCTCGCGGATACGCTGTTCCAGCACCTGGGCGACCCGCGCCAGCGCCTGATCGCCGGCGCCATGGCCATGGGTATCGTTGTACTGCTTGAAATAGTCGATATCGAGCATGGCGATGGCCAGCGCGCCCCGCCGGCTGACCGCCAGCTGCCACTCGATCGCCAGCTGCTCGTCGAAGCGGCGGCGATTGCCCACTGCGGTCAGCGGATCCATGTGCGCCAGTTCTTCGAGCAGCCGCCGCTGGCGGGCCAGTTGCAGGTGCAGCCGCACCCGCGCCAGCACGGCCAGAGGATTGAAGGGCTTCTGGATGAAGTCGCTGGCGCCCAGTTCGAAACACTCCACCTCGCGGTGCAGGTCATTGGCCGCGGTGATGAAGATCACCGGGATGGCACTGGTCTCGGCGCGGCGCTTGAACAACTGGATCAGTTGCAGGCCGTCGATGCCGGGCATCACCACGTCCAGCAGGATCAGGTCGGGGTGCTCGCGAGCGGCCTTGGTCAGGGCCTGGACCCCGCTCTTGGCCAGCATGATGCGCGCCTCGTCGCGCAGCAGATCACCGAGGACGCGCAGATTGCTCTTCTGATCGTCGACGATGAGGATCAACGGCAGGTCCGGACGGCGCCCCTCCATGGGCAATTATCTCGACCGTGGTCCGGCCTGCCGCACACGCCGCAGCAGATCCGCGGTGGCATCGGCGGCGTGTTCGAACTCGACCTCGTTCACCCATTCGCGGATGCGCACCACGTCGGCGCTGTGGGGGGTGCTGACGCAGGCGCGCAGCAGGGTGTCGAGCACCTCCTCGGCGGCGAAATCCGAGGTCTGCAGCAGTCCGACCAGGCGTTCGAGCAGGGCCTCCAGCTCCTCGACCGTGCCCTCCTCGCCACCGGTCACCTCGACCAGGATCTCGTCGAGAGACGCCAGGCAGCGCTCAGCCTCGGCGTGCAGGCGGCGCACGTCCTCGCCGATGGGCTGGGCCAGGCGGATCCTGTTGGTCAGGCGTTGCGCCGCTTCCTGCAGGTCGATGGCGCCGACATAGGCGGCGGTGGCCTGCAGGCCGTGGGCGCACTCGAACAGCGCGGTGACATCGTCGGCCGCGCGCCAGGCGGAGATCCGCCCCGGCAATTCGGCCTGTTGCACGCGGAAATCGCGGATCAGCTGTTCATAGAGTTCGGCGCTGCCGCGCAGCAGGCGCAGCGCCGACTCGGGTTCGAGCACCGCACTGGCACGCGCCCGCGCCAGCACGCCGATCTCCTTGACCTCCACGACCTCTTCCACCGCCTTGCGCTCGGCCCGTTGCAGCTGCTCGAGATTGGCCCAGGCGGCGATGATGCGGAACAGTTCGGCGGGATCGAGCGGCTTGACCAGATGATCGTTCATGCCGGCATCCAGGCAGCGCTCGCGATCGCCCGGCAGGCCGTTGGCGGTCATGGCGATGACCGGCAACCCGGCCAGCGCCGGTCGGGTACGCAATTCGCGGGTGGCCGACAGGCCGTCCAGGCGTGGCATATGGACGTCCATCAGCACCAGGTCGTAGCGCTGCTGTTCCAGCTGGTCCAGCGCGGCCTGGCCGTCTTCGGCCACGTCGATCAGGATGCCGCTGCCCTGCAGGAAGCCGATGACCACCTGGCGGTTGATGGCGTTATCGTCCACCAGCAGCAGGCGGATGCCCTGCAGATCCACCACACTCTGGCCCACCGTCGGCGCGGCGACCGGCGCCAGGCCCAGTCCGGACAGCAGTCGCTGCACGGCGGGACCGGTAACCGGTTTGTCGAGAAGCTCCAGACCCGGCAGATCCTCGCCCAGGCTGCGCACCTCTTCCGCCTCGTAGGGCGAGGCCAGCAGGGTCACTGCCAACTCCGGCTGCCGGGCGCGCAGCTGGCGCGCCAGGGCCAGGCCGTCTTCGCCGCCCAGGCGCCAGTCGACGATGGCCAATTCGAAGACCGACGTGGCCATGGCCGCCAGGGCCTGCTCGGTGGATTCGGCTTCCACCACCTGCATGCCCAGTTCGCGTAGCCGTTGCCCCAGGGTGCGCCGGGCCAGACCGTGGTCGTCCACCAGCAGGACCTGGCGCGGGGTCTGGCTGGGCAGCCGCTCGGGCTCGCCCACCACGGGCAGGGTCAGCCGCAGGGTAAAGCAGGAGCCGCGCCCGGCTTCGCTGTGGACGTCGAGGGTGCCGCCCATGAGTTCGGTGAGCTGGCGGGAGATCGCCAGGCCCAGGCCAGTCCCGCCATAGCGGCGGCTGATGGAGCCGTCCGCCTGGGTGAAGGGCTGGAAGAGTTGTGCCTGCTGGGCCTCGGTCAGGCCGATGCCGGTGTCTTCCACCGCCAAACTGAAATGGGCACGACCGGCTTCGCAGACCGCGCCGACCCGGATCAGCACATGGCCCCGCTCGGTGAACTTGACCGCATTGCTCAGCAGATTGACCAGCACCTGCTGCAGGCGCAGCGGATCGCCTTCCAGCGCCAGGGGAATATCCGGACCGCAATCCAGCACCAGTTCGACACCCTTCTCATGGGCCTTGAGGGCGCAGAGATTGAGGGTGCGTTCGAGCACCTTGGCCAGGTTGAAGCCCAGTTGTTCCAGCTGGGTACCGCCGGCTTCGTTGCGCGAATAGTCGAGCACGTCATTGATCACGCTCAGCAGGGTCTCGCCGGAATCGAGGATCTTGCCGACATGGCCGCGCTGTTCGCCGGACAGCCTGGTACCCAGGGTCAGGCGGCTGAGGCCGATCACCGCATTGAGCGGGGTGCGGATCTCGTGGCTCATGGTCGCCAGGAACAGCGACTTGGCCGCGGCCGCCTCTTCGGCGCGAATGCGCGCCTGGTCCAGTTCGAGGGTGCGCTCGCCGACGCGCTGCTCCAGGGTCTCGTAAATCTGCGCGTGTTCCAGGGAGATCGCCGCCTGGGTGGCCAGGATGCTCAGCACCTGCAACCGCCCCGGGGTGAAGGCCTGGGCCAGCAGGTTGTTTTCCAGATAGAGGATGCCGATCAGGCGATTCTGGCGCAGCACCGGCAGGCAGCAGACCGACCGCGGACGGCGCGCGCGCATGTAGGCGTCGCGGACGAACCGACCGGCACGGGCGGCGTCGTCGAGAATCACCGGCTCGCGATGGCGGATCACATGGGACACCAGGGTCAGGGGCACCAGACCCTCGCCGGCATCCTGCTCGTTCAGCGCCAGCGGCAGTCCCTGCAGCACCTTGGGCTCGGCGGCGCCACTGCAGACCGAGGCCTGCACCAGCCAGCGCCCGCCCTCGGGCAACAGCAGCAAGCCATGCTGAGCGCCGCCCTCCTCCAGGATGATGCGCATCATCCGCGCCAGCAGCTGATCCAGCGCCAGTTCGTTGGAGATGGTCTGCAGCGACTTGAGCACCGACAGCCAGTCCAGGCGCATGATGTCGCTGGTGGACTGGGCCTGGGTGCGCTGCACCGTCAGGGGAGTGGCCTCGGCCACGCGCAACCAGTGGGGAAATTCGTTTTCCAGCACCTGGGCCTTGGCTGCGGCGCCCCAGTGCAGATAGCTGCGCTGGGCGTCCTGCAGGTAGGTCCGGGCGATGCGCGGACGCTGCTGTTCCAGCCAGAAACGCCCATAGAGTTCCTCGGCCAGCGCCGCACCCTGGCGGAAGCCATGCAGCCGCGCGGATTCCAGGGCCTGCTCATAGAGGTCCATGGCGGCGTCGGCGCGGCCCTCGCGGCGCGCCCGTTCAGCGGCCACCAGGTCGCGCTTGTGGGCGAAGTTTTCCGGGCAGTGCGCCGCCCAACCACTCAACCGATCCTGGGCGGTCTCGATCTTGGCCAGGGTCTCGCCCGCCAGCTCGCCCTCGGCGAGCAGGATCAGCGCCTGATAGAAGGCGTGCTCGGCGATGCTGAACCAGCCGAAGCTGGCCGCCAGCGAGGCCTCCATGGCTTCGGCGTGCTGCCGGGCCTGGGGCAGTCGGCGGAACAGCAGCGCCGCCTGCATCTTGTTGAAGTCGTAGTAGTTCAGGCAGAGGACATGGCCGCTGTCCTGCATCTGCCGCACCAGTGCCGCTTCGTCCTGGCCCTCCTCGTCCCAAGTCTCCTGGCTCGGGGTGAGGCCCTGCAGCAGGCGCAGCGACTGGCGCAGGATGGTGAAGATCTCCAGGGTGTTGGGATCGCCGATCCCTAGCAGGATCCGCTCGATCTCCGCGGTTTCGCCGAGGATGTCGTCCAGCGGCGCGCCGGCGTGCTGCAGGTGCTTGAGGATGTGGAAGGCGCTGTAGGCGGTGAAGATGATCTCGCCGGTGCGCTGACCGGCCGCCAGGGCCTCGCGCAGCAGGGCGACGTTGTCCGCGATGGGGCTCGACCAGGGGCTGTTGGTCACCGCGAACATGGTGTAGACCTTGCACTTGAGCGGCAGATTGCCGGTGCGGTCCACCAGGTCGACGGCCAGCCGCCCGACCTGATAACCCAGCTCGTAGCGACCGTGGAAGGCCGACAGCAGCGAGCCGTAGTTGGCATAGCCGAAGGGCGAGAGATCGCCGTTGCCGTACTGGATCGACAGCTTGACGATGCGCATGACCGCCAGCAGGCTCATTGGCAGGTCGACGTTGATCGCCGGCCCCCAGAGCAGGCCCAGCAGGCGGATCAGCAACTGGGCGCGCGGGTCTTCCATGCGCGGCAGGTCGAGCAGCGCCGCCGGGTTGCGCGTGGCCAGCCAGGCCTCGACCTCGGCGCTGTCGGCGCCAATGGCCTGATTGATGGCGTCCGGTGCCTCCGGCCAGGGCTCGTCCAGTGCCTGGATACCGGCCTTGGCCACGGTCAGGGCTTCGGTAAAGCGCCCGAGGCCGCTGTAGAGATCGATCTGCAGGGCCCGCACCCCGGCTTCCTCGAAGGTGCTGCGCGCGCGCGGCAACAGCAGTTCGCAGATGCGCAGGGCTTCGGTGGCATCGCCACAGAGGTGCGCGACCTCGGCCCATTCCCGATGCAGCTGGAACAGCAGCGCGTGGCGGCTCTCCCAGGCGGCGGCGTCGATCAGCGTAACGGCCGTGCGCAGGAAATCCTGGGCGGCCGGATAGGCATTGGCCTGGCGCGCCTTGCGGGCGGCGTCCAGATTGAGCTCCAGCAGCTGCAGCCGCTCGGCGGGCGTCTCGATCAGGGCGACGGCCAGGTTGAGGTGACTGACCGCGTCCAGCCGCGTGGCGCTGCCTTCGGCGAGATACAGCTGCCCGGCGCGCAGATGGACACGTTCGCGCTCGGCGGGCGCCAGCAGCGAATGGGCGGCATGGCGTACCTGATCGTGCAGGAAGCTGTAGTGGGTGGGCGTCTGCTCACCCACCTGGCCACCCTCGGGCTCGGTGAGCAGGCCTTCCTGCACCAGCGACTGGCAGCGCCGGCGGATGTCCGCGGGCGATTCCGCCATCAGCGCGGCGAGGCGGTCGCTGGAGAAATGGGTGCCCAGGCAGGCTGCCCATTGCAGCAGCTGCGAGGTGGCGGCCGGCAGGTCCTTGAGCTTGCCCACCATGAAGTCGACGACGTTGTCGTAGACGTCCAGCGCCTGGAGCCGGGCCAGCTCCCAGTGCCACTGGCCGGTCTCGCCGTCGAATTCCAGCAGGCCTTCCTGCTGCAGGCTGCGCAGCAGCTGCTCGATGAAGAAGGGATTGCCAAGGGTCTTGTCCAGGCAGAGGCCGGCCAGGGCCGCCTGGTCTTCCGCCGGTGCCGGCAGCAGCTCGGCGATCAGTCGCTCGATTTCTACCCGCGACAGCGGTCCCAGCGACACATTGCGGATCAGCGCCGCGCCGAGCAACCGTTCCAGGGCGCTGCCCGCCAGCTGCTCTTCGCGATGGGTCGCCACCAGCAGCAGCGGCCCCTGATCGCCGCGGGCCAGCAGGCGCTCGATCAGCCGCAGCGACGCACTGTCGGCCCACTGCAGATCGTCCAGCCACAGCAGCAGCGGCCGGGTGTCCGCGGCAAAGGCCAGCAGCAGCGCGACCACGGCCTCGTCGAAGCGTTGTTCGGCCTGTAGCGGCGGCAATTCGGCCACCGGTGGCTGGGGCCCGAGCCAGCTGGCCAGCTCGGGGGAGACCTCGGTCAGCACCCCGGCGTTGCCGCCGAGGGCCTCGATCAGGCGGTCGGCAAAGGCCTCGCCCAGGGTCTGGCCGATCTCCACCAGCTCGCGCAAGGCCTGGCGCAGGGCGCCATAGGGCACGCCATTACCAAGGGTCTCGAACTTGCCGTGGGCGAGCAGCACCCGTTCGCCCTGGCGGCGGACGAAGGCCTGCACCAGCGCCGATTTGCCCACCCCGGAATGGCCGCTGACGAAGACGGCTTCGATCCGACCCATTGTCGCCCGGGCCAGTGCCTCTTCCAGCAAGCGCAGGGGCGCGCCGCGCCCCTGCAGGGTACGCACCGGCACCAGTCGCGCGGGCGGATCCTGCTCACCGAGGGCGAAGGGCGTCCGCTCACCGGCCTGATGGGCCGCCTGACAGCGCTGCAGGTCGCGCAGGATGCCGAAGCAGCCCTGGTAGCGCTCTTCGGCGGCCTTGGCCATGAGCTTGTCCACCAGCGCCGCCAGCATCGGCGGTACCGTCGGCACCCGCTCGACCAGCGAGGGCGCGCGCATCGCCAGGTGCGCATGCACCAGCTCCAGCGGATCCTGGGCACGGAACGGCGGCTCGCCCGCGAGCATCTCGTAGAAGGTCACGCCCAGCGCATAGAAGTCGCTGCGATAGTCCTGGTGCCGTCCGGTCCGCCCGCTCTGTTCCGGGGCGAGATAGGTCAACGAGCCTTCCAGGCGGCTATCGCTGCCCTGGACGGCGCCAAAGACCGTGGCGATGCCCAGATCGGTCAGCCGCAGGCTGCCCGTGGTGCAGTTGCAGACGATATTGCGTGGATTGAGGTCGTTGTGGGCGATGCGCAGCCGGTGCAGCCGCGCCAGGGCGCGGACGATGGCCAGCGCCCAGTCGAAGAAGTCATCCAGCGCCAGCGGCCCGGCGGCGAGCAATTCGGCCAGGTCGCTACCGCCGATGTCTTCGAGCACCAGTACCTGGCGACCCTGGTATTCCAGCAGTTCCAGGGCGGCGCTCACCGCCCCGCTGGCACTGGCGCGGCGGGTCAGCTCGAATTCATGGCGCAGCCCGGCCTGGGCCTGGGGCGTGGGATAGTCGGCGGCCAGCTGCTTGAGGATCACCGGCTGGCCATCGACCAGCCGCGTGCCGCGGTAGATCAGGGCATGGCGGCTTTCGCTCACCCGCGTCTTGCAGCTGTAGCCAGGAATCCTCAACACCGCGTTCGCCTCGATCCTCGGCCGACCGGGCGATACCGGGCCAGCACCTCAACTATTTCCGTTGCCTTGCTAAAGTCTCAAGGGAACTTTTCGATAAAGTGATATTACCCTAGCCATCACATGGCATTCGTCCACTGGTGCAACAATTTGCACACTTCGGAGCAATAGGCATGGACGCTGTACCTTCTGTCCGCAAAATCGCCATCTTGGGCGGCGGCGTGTCCGCCGTCACCACCGCCTTTCGTCTTACTAGTGAACCCAATTGGCAGGAGCGTTACCAGATCACCCTGTACCAGCAGGGCTGGCGTCTCGGCGGCAAGGGGGCCAGCGGACGCAATGCCGCCGATCACCAGCGCATCGAGGAACACGGCATCCATGTCTGGTTCGGCTTCTACTACAATGCCTTCCACAGCCTGAGGCAGTGCTACGAGGAACTGGACCGGCCCGCCGGTGCGCCGCTGGCGACCCTTGACGAGGCCTTCTTCCCGCATTCCCACACCGCCTTCGCCGACGACTTCCAGGCGCAATGGACCACCTGGCCCATCGACACCCTGGCGTTGCCCGGCAAGCCCGGCGAGGGCTGGAATCCCAAGCCCTTCATGGCCGCCCTCGGCGATCTCCTGGAGTGGCTGCTGCGGCTGGGCGAGGTGAACGACACCTCGACCGGCGCTGCGCCAGGCGGCCTGTTCGCCCGGCTGCGCGCGCACTGTCGCGAGGAGCTGCATGAGCGACTTCTGAACGAGGCCGAGCACCAGCTGCAGCAGGCCCGCACGGCGCTGCCCGACGGCGTCGACCATCCCGTGCTGCTGGCATTGCTGCGCAAACTCCGCGGCCTGCTTGGCGACATCCTGCACGACCGCAGTCAGACCCACGTCAAGGCCCACCGGCTATGGCTGCTGATGGACTTCGGCCTGACCGTGCTGATCGGCATGCTCGCCGACGAGGTCTATGCCAAGGGCTTCGCGGCGCTCAACGCAGAAACCTTCCAGGCCTGGCTGAGCCGTCACGGCGCCAGCGCCGCGACCCTGGACGGCGCGGTGCTCAAGTCCCTGCACGGCGGCATCTTCGCCTATCGCGACGGCGATCTCGCCCAGCCCGACGTCGAGGCCGGCACCGTGCTGCGCGCCGCCCTGCTGGCCCTGACCACGGCCAAGGGCTCCTTTATCTGGCGCATGCAGGCCGGCATGGGCGACGTGGTCTTCGCGCCCTACTACCAGGTGCTCGCCCGCCGCGGGGTGGACTTCCGTTTCTTCCACCAGGTCACCGCCATCGAAGCCGCCGACGACGGCCAGGGGCCGCGGGTGACGCGCCTGCAGATCCAGCGCCAGGTCAGGCTCAAGGGCGCCGCCTACCAACCGCTGGTGGACGTCAAAGGCCTGCCCTGCTGGCCTTCGGCGCCGCTGTACGAGCAACTCGACGACGAGGTCGCCCGGGAGCTGCAGGAGGGCCAGATCAACCTGGAATCCAACTGGAGTGGCTGGCAGGGCGTCGAGCAGCTGGAGCTGCAGGTCGACCGCGACTTCGACGAGGTGGTGCTGGGGATCTCCGTGGCCGGCCTGGCCGACCTGGCCCCCAGCCTCTGCGCCCTGGACCCGGCATTCGCGCGCATGACCCGGCAGGTGGCCACCGTCGCCACCCAGGCGGTGCAACTCTGGCAGAACCGCGACGCCTGGCAACTGGGCTGGAGCGGCTCACCCGAGGGTGGCCAGGCCCCCGAGCTGCTGGGCTTCGCCGCCCAGCCGATGGACTCCTGGGCCGACGTCAGCTACCTGGTGGACCGGGAGGACTGGTCGAACGGCACCCCGCCGGCGGACATCAGCTATTTCTGCGGGGTGCTCGCCGCCGCGGCCGCTCCGCCCATCGGCAAAAAGGATGACTATCCGCAGCAGGAAGCCACCAAGGTGAAGCAGGCCTTCCTCGACCTCATGAACGTCAAGCTGGGTGCCTACTGGCCCCAAGCCGTGACCCCGGCGGGCTATCGGTGGGACTTTCTGCTGGCACCCGCCGAGGTCCAGGGACCGGCGCGCTTCGACTATCAGTACTGGCGGGCCAACGTCGATCCCAGCGAGCGCTATGTGCAGAGTGTGGCGGGCAGCAGCCGCCATCGGCTGACCACCGACGGCAGCGTCTGCCGCAACCTCTACCTGACCGGCGACTGGATCGACAACGGCTTCAACATGGGCTGCGTGGAATCAGCGACCCTATCCGGCCTGCAGACCGCTCGCGCCCTGCTCGGCCACGGCGAGATCCTGCCCGGCGAGGACGCCTTCCAGTAGTGCCACCGCCTGGGCCGCTGCGCGCTCGGCGCTGCGGTCCACGGCAGGTGGATAGCAAGGCTCGCTGCCGTCCAGGTAATCCAGCAACTCGGGCGCCTGGTTCCAGACCGCAGCCTCGCTGTAGAGGCGAGGCAATTCCAGCCGAATCCAGCCGTCCATGAGGCGCACGCCCAGTTCCTCGATACCCAGGCCGTGACCCTCGATCACCTCGCGATCCGCTTCGGTGAGGGGATAGTGCGGGGGATAAAAGTCGGCCAGGCTGACCAGCAACTTGACCGAGAAGCCGCGCGGATCGGCCAGCAAGGCCCCCAGCTCGGCGAACAGCGTCGCCTCCTCTACCAGGGCCTGGGCGAACATCAGTCGGTAGAGGGTGATATTGAGAAACAGCCGACCCACCGCGTTCTCGGCGCGCGCATCCGCCTGATGCAGGGCGAAGCCGGCGAGGATGGAGGCGTTGTGCGCCCGATACCAGTGACGCGGGGTGGGATCGGCGATAAAGGTTAGCCAGCAGCGCGTCGGATAGGGCGCCTGGTCACCGGCCAGGCCATGCTGCGCCAGACAACCGGCCAGCTCGGACAGATAGATGAAGTGCAGATTGACGTTGCGCCACCAGGCGCTGCCGGTCACGGGATCCAGGACACCGGCCTGGATTTCCCAGTCGAGAAAGGCCAGCTCCGAATCGCCATAGCTCAGGCCATCGTGGTCGGCGTCGCCAAAGCTCCTGTAGAAGTCCTCGCGGACCGCCCGCCGCCGGGCAGGCACGTTCTCGATCTGGCGACAGAGTTCGCGGGTCGCCGCGACGGCGTCTTCATAGGTGTACATGCCTTCCCTGCCCTGCGTGTTGGAATCCTGGCCGATCATGGCGCAATGGCATCACCAGCTTCCACGCGCAATAGGCTGAACGCACTAGAAGGGAGCTCCAGTGGCTGTCCCTCATGCCGCCAGTCGCCCCTGAGCGGATCGCCGCCCCGGGCGATCACCACCACGGGTCTTACCCGCCGGTGGTCGGACAGCTTGCGCTGGGGCAGCATGGCGTCGCGATCGTCCAGCCGCACCCGCCGGGGCAGATCGGCGACTCGCAATCGCCGTACCGCCAGCGGCGGGCCGGGCTGATCCACCGCCAGGGCCAGCACGAAGACACTGTCCTCGGGCCGTACCCGCTGCGCCACTGCGGGCGCCAGGCGGACCTCCACCTCGAGCTCCGGCATGGCCAGCGCCTGACCGGCGGCCCGCGCCGCCGTCTCCGCCCGGGCGATCCCCTGGGCGAGGGTGGCGCGCAGGGGATCGCCCGCTGGCAGCACCGCGACCAGGCGCTGCCAATAGTCTGCCGCTTCGGCATAGCCCCCCCGTTCGTAGGCAGCCATGCCCAGCAGCCCCAGGGTGGTGGGCTCGCCGGGGTTAGCGGCCAGGGCTTCGTCGGCCAGCGCCCGGGTCTGGGCATCCAGCTGGCGCCCGGCGGCGAAGAAGCGGGCCTGGGCCAATTGCCCGAGGACCTCCGCGCGCCGGCCATCACGGGGGATGACCTGCTCGAAGGCGGCCACGGCATCCCGGTAGCGACCCAGGCCGGCATAGGCGCGTGCCAGCAGGTACCAGTTGTCGGCTGCCTGGGGTTGCAGCCGCGTCGCCGCCTCCAGATCGGCCAGCAGCGCTTGGGGCGAGGCCGGCGGCGCGGTGAGACGCTGACTCAGTTGCCAGGCCGGCCAGCCGCCGAGCAGCAGGTAGAGACCCAGGGCCAGGGCCGGGCCGCCCAGGGCGACCGCAACCCCCAGGCGACGGCCGCGGCGCTGGGGCGAAGCCTCCTCGGCAGGACTGTCGGCGAGCAGGCTGCGGCCGGCCTCGGCTTCGGCCAGCGCCAGGGCCTGGTCGTCCAGCTCGCCCCGGGCCGCTCGTGCCCGGGCTTCGGCCAGGCGCTCCTGATAGAGGGTGCGATTGAGCACCGCGCGCTGATCCGCCGTGGCGGCTCCGCCGCGCAGGAGCGGTACCAGCAGGATCAGCAGCGCCAGGATCAGCAGCAGCCCCGCCAATCCCCAGAAGGTCGGCATCATGGCTCCTCCTCCGCCTGCAGCGCGGCCAGGCGCTGGCGTTCGGCCTCGCTCAAGGCCTGCTCAGGGCGGCGCCGCCGCGTCAGGACCAGCAGCAGGCCGGCACCACCCAGCAGGCCCAGGCCCGGCAGCAGCCACAGCAGCAGGGTGCGCCCCTCGAAGGGCGGTCGATAGCGGATGAATTCACCGTAGCGCTGCTCCAGGTGGGCGATGATCTCGGCATCGCTCTGCCCGACCGCCATCAGGCGTTGGATCTCGCGGCGCAGATCGCCGGCGATGGGCGCATTGGAATCGGCCAGGTCCTGGTTCTGGCACTTGGGGCAGCGCAATTCGCGGGTCAGCGCCTGGAAGCGCGCGCGTTCGGCGTCGTCGCGAAAGCCATAGGGGTCGATGGCCGCCTGGCTAAGGGTCGACCAGAGCAGCAACAGCAGCAGCCAGCCGGCCCTCATGGCGTCGCCACCAGGGCGCGATAGCGCGGGCCGAGCTCTGCGTCCCAGACGCGCTGATCGATCACCCCGACATGGCGATAGCGCACCACGCCGCGGGCATCGACGAGAAAGGTCTCCGGCGCGCCATAGACGCCCAAGTCCAGCCCCAGCCGGCCTTCGTCGTCGCGGATATCGAGCTGGTAGGGATCGTGGAATTCCGCCAGCCAGCGGCGGGCGCTGGCATTGTCATCCTTGTAGTTGATGCCGTGGATCACCACGCCCTCGGCCTTGAGTCGAGTGAGCAGCGGATGTTCGTCCCGGCAGGCCACGCACCAGGTGCCCCAGACATTGACCAGCGCCGGGCGGCCGAGCAGGTCCTGACGGGTGAACCGTCGCTCATCCTGCACGCCTGGCAGCGAAAACGCCGGAAACGGCTGATCGACCAGCGCCGACGGCAGGGCCTGGGGATCGCGATAGAGGCCGCGAAAGAGAAAGCCCGCCAGCACCAGAAAGGCCAGCAGTGGCAGGCAGAGCAACAGGCGACGGCGCATCAGCGGGACTCCGCGGCAGAGGCAGGGGAAGACGATCGGCGGCGATAGCGCGGATCGGCCAGGGCCAGCAGGCCGCCCAGGGCGGTGAGCAGGCCACCGAGCCAGATCAGCCGGACGAAGGGCTTGATCTGCAGGCGCACGGCCCAGGCGCCCTGCCCCAGCGGCTCGCCGAGGGCCACATAGAGATCGCGGGTCAGGCCGGCGTCGATGGCCGCTTCGGTCATCACCGCGCCACTGGCCAGATAATGACGCTTTTCCGGGGTCAGCAGGGCGACTACCCGGCCCTCGCGCTCGACCTGCAGCAGGGCGCGCTCGGCGGTGAAGTTGGGCCCTTCGTAGTGCTGGGTACCGGCGAAGCCGAAGCGATAGCCCTGGAGTTCGACGTGCTCGCCCGGCGCCAGGCGCAGATCTCGTTGCACATCCAGCTGGCTGGCCAGCACCACGCCCAGGGCCAGCACCGCCAGCCCCAGGTGGGCCAAGTGCATGCCCCAGTAGCTGCGGGGCTGACTGCGCAGGCCGCGGCGCCAGCCCAGCGCCGTCACCTTGCCCAGCATGTCGCGCAGCGCGGTCAGCAGGATCCAGGACGCCAGCGCCAGCACCGCCAGGATCGCCGCCCTGGGTTGGTCCAGCCACCAGCCAAGCAGTCCGGCCAAGGCCGCGCAGCCCAGCAGGATGGGCGCCAGCAGGCGCGCCAGCCAGCGACCCGGGCTGCTTTTCCAGCGCACCAGCACCCCGACGCCCAGGGCCAGCATCAGCAGCGCCATCAGCGGCACGAACAGCAGGTCGAAATACGGCGGACCCACCGACAGCTTGGCGCCGGTCAGGCTGTCGATCACCAGCGGATAGAGGGTGCCGAGCAGCACCGTGGCGGCGGCGGTCACCAGGATCAGGTTGTTGACCAGCAGCAGCGCCTCGCGCGAGGCCAGGCCAAAGGACCCCGAGCCGCTGAGCGCCGGCGCGCGCCAGGCGAACAGCGCCAGGGAGCCGCCGACCACCAGCAGCAGGAAGGCCAGGATGAAGACGCCGCGGGTGGGATCGCTGGCGAAGGCATGCACCGAGGTCAGCACCCCCGAGCGCACCAGAAAGGTCCCCAGCAGGCTGAGGGAAAAGGCCGCGATGGCCAGCAGCACCGTCCAGCCCTTGAACAGGCCGCGTTTCTCGGTCACCGCCAGGGAGTGCAGGAGCGCCGTGCCCACCAGCCAGGGCATGAAGGAGGCGTTTTCCACCGGATCCCAGAACCACCAGCCGCCCCAGCCCAGTTCGTAGTAGGCCCACCAGGAGCCGAGCACGATGCCGCAACCGAGAAAGGCCCAGGCGAGCAGGGTCCAGGGCCGTGCCCAGCGCGCCCAGGCGGCGTCCAGCCGACCTTCCAGCAGCGCCGCCAGGGCGAAGGCGAAGGCCACCGAAAAGCCGACGTAGCCCATGTAGAGCATGGGCGGATGCAGGATCAGCCCAGGGTCCTGCAGCAGCGGATTGAGGTCGTTGCCCTCCCGCGGAAATTGCGGCAGCAGGCGGGCGAAGGGATTGGAGGTGGCGACCAGAAAGGTCAGGAATCCCGTGGCCACCAGCCCGAGGATGCCCAGCACACGCGCCAGTAGCGCCTGGGGCAAGGCCCGCGAACAGCACGCCACCGCCAGACTCCAGCCCGCCAGGATCAGCGCCCAGAGCAGCAGGGAGCCCTCGTGGGCGCCCCAGGTGGCGCTGACCTTGTAGTACCAGGGCAGGCGACTGTTGGAGTTGGCCGCCACATAGGCCACCGAGAAGTCGTCCTGCAGAAAGGCCCAGGTCAGGGCGGCAAAGGCCAGCGCCAGGAACAGCCACTGGCCGAAGGCGGCCGGGCGCGCCAGACGCATCCAGTCGGCCTGACCGCGCCAGGCGCCCAGCAGCGGCAGGGTGCCCTGCACCAGGGCCATGGCCAGCCCCAGCAGCAGGCAGAGTTGTCCGAGTTCCGGGATCATGGCGCCGGCCTCGCGCCGTCGAGCGGCCGTCCGGCCTGGCGCAGCGCCTGGCTCACTTCGGGGGGCATGTATTTCTCGTCGTGCTTGGCGAGGATCTGATCGGCCACCAGGCGCCCCCGGTCGTCGAGTCGACCCAGGGCCACCACCCCCTGCCCCTCACGGAACAGATCCGGCAGGATGCCGGCATAGCTCACTCGCACCTCTCGCTGGAAATCGGTGATGACGAAACTCACCGCCAGGGAATCCGCGGCGCGTACCAGGCTGCCCTTCTCCACCATGCCGCCGGCGCGGATGCGGGTATCGCGCGGCGCCTCGCCTCGGGCGATCTGGCTCGGGGTATAGAAGAGGTTGATGTTCTGCTGCAGGGCGCTGAGGGCCAGCGCCGCTGCGCCGCCCACGCCCAGCAACAGCAGCAGGATCCACAGCAGCCGACGACGACGAACCGGATTCATGGCCGCCGCTCCCGCCGCCAGCGCTGGCGCAACTCCCGCTGCAGCCGTCGACGCGCCTGCCAGCCGTGCAGCAGCAGGCCGCCGAGGACGATCAGGGTCAGGCCGAAGGCCGGCCAGACATAGAGGCCATGACGCCCCATGCCAAGGGCTTGCGCCCAGTCCACGCCGCTCACGCGCTCTCCTCGCCCAGTTCCAGGCGTACCCAGCGACTGCGCCATTCGCGCCTGAGCACCTCCAGGCGCATGCGCTGCAACAGCACGCCGGCAAAGAACAGGTAGAACGCCAGCACCATCACCAGCAGCGGCAGCCACATGGCCGCTGGCATCGGGGGACGCTCCACCAGGCTGAAGGTGGCCGGCTGGTGCAGGGTGCTCCACCACTCCACCGAATACTTGATGATCGGCAGATTGACCGAGCCCACCAGCGCCAGGATGGCGCAGGCCCGGGCGGCGCTCTCGCGATGGTCGATGGCCTGCCCCAGGGCGATCACGCCCAGATAGAGAAACAGCAGCACCAGCATCGAGGTGAGCCGGGCGTCCCAGATCCACCAGGTGCCCCAGGTGGGAATGCCCCACAGCGACCCCGTGGCCAGGGCGATCACGGTCATCCAGGCGCCGATCGGCGCGGCCGCGCGCAGGGCCACATCGGCCAGCTTGAGGCGCCAGACCAGGCCGATGGCTCCGGCGACCGCCAGCAGCAGATAGCAGGATTGCGCCAGAAAGGCCGCCGGCACATGCACATAGATGATGCGAAAGCTGTCGCCCTGCTGATAGTCCGGCGGCGCCAGAAAGAGGCCCCACACCAGACCCACGGCCAGCAGCAGTCCGGCCAGCGCCAGGCAGGGCCCCTGCAGCCGGCCGGCCAGGCGATAGAAGATGGCGGGAGAGCCCAGGCGATGCAGCCAGGTCCAGTTCATGTCGTCCTCGTCATTGGGCCGCGCCGATGCGCAGGCCGGCGGCGATCGCCAGGGGGGCCAGGGTCAGGGCCAGCAGGGTCAGGCAACCCAGCCAGAGCAGTAGCCCCGCTACCGGCAGGCCCAGCCGCGCCGCGTCCAGGGTGCTGGCGCCAAGGATCAGCACCGGGATCTGCAGCGGCAGATTGAGCAGCGCCAGCAGCAGCCCGCCACGGGCCAGGCCCACGGTGAGGGCCGCGCCGATGGCGCCGATCAGGGTCAGGGCCAGACTGCCCAGGGTCAGGGCCGCCAGGGTCGCCGGCAGGGCCGCGGCGGGCAGCCCCAGCATCAGCGCCAGTACCGGCGTCAGGGCGACCAGGCCGAGGCCGGCGAAGCACCAGTGCACCAGCAGCTTGAGCAGGACCAGCAGCGGCAAGGGCTGGGGTGCCAGCAGCCAGAGTTCCAGGGAGCCGTCCTGCCACTCGCTGCGAAACAGGGCTTCCTGACCGAGCAGCAGGGCCAGCAACAGCGCGATCCACAGCAAGCCCGGCGCCAGGGCGGCCAGCTGCTGGCTATCAGGCCCCAGGGCCAGGGGAAAGAGGGTCACCACCAGGGCATGGAAAGCCAGAGGCGTGAGCCACAGCGCCGGTCGGCGCCAGGCCAGGCGCCCTTCGCGCCCGAGGATGGCCAGCCAGGCGCCGCTCATCGACCAGCGTCCAGCCAGAGCAGGCGATGGGCGGCCGGGGCGGCTTCCAGCTCGCGGTGACTGGTCAGCACCAGGGCGCCACCCGCGGCGCAATGCGCCTGCAGGCGCGCTTCCAGCCGCGCGCAGGTGCTGGCGTCGAGGGCGGTGAAGGGTTCGTCCAGCAACCAGAGCCGCGGCGGTTCGGGCAGCTGGAGACGGGCCAGGGCGACGCGGCGACGCTGACCCGCCGAGAGCTGTCGGCAGGGCTCGTCCGCCCAGTCGGCCAGTCCCTCGGCCGCCAGGGCGGTCCAGCAGGCCTCCCGGGTCGTCGGGCGCCACAGATTGGCCAGGCTATGGAGATTTTCCGCCGCGGTCAGCCCCTCGGCGATGCCGGGCGCATGCCCCAGCCAGAGCAGTTCGCCGGCGGCGGGCCGGCGTACCGTACCGGCATCCGCCGGCAGCAGTCCCGCCAGGATGCGCAGCAGGCTGGTCTTGCCACTGCCGTTGACGCCCCCGATCTGCAGCGATTCGCCCGCCGCCACGCTCAGACTCAGGTCGTCGAACAGCAGGCGACCGCCCCGTTCGCAACGGAGCGCGACGGCGTCGAGCAGGGGCTGATTCAAGACAGGGGTTCTCACGGCACTAAAGTCGGTCGGGCGCTGGCCGTTAACCCGGCACACGCCCTTGAAGGCGCGCCATTATACACAGGCGATTCCACCGGACCTGCCCGATGACTTCCATCTCCGCGATCCAACCCAGCGCTGGCGTCACGCCCGCCCTGCCCGTCCGGGCCGCGGCGGCGCAGGCGTCGGACGCGGGGGCGCAGATCCTGCAGGCCCTGCAATCCCTCGACGACCTGATTCCGCCCGGCAGCACGGCCACCGCCGAGGTGCTGGCCACCCGTCCGGCCGGCCAGAGCTTCCAGTTTCTGCTGCAACTGCAGCTGGCCGAGGGCGGCAGCGTCCTGCTCACCACCCAGAGTCCGACCAACAACCTGCCGGTGGGCAGCCAGCTGCTGGTGAGCACCCTTGGCTCCACCCAGCTGGCGGTGCTACTGCAGAGCCTGGAGGGCGACGCGCCACCGCCGCCGCTGCAGCAACTGGACCTGCGCCAGTTGCCGGTGGGCACCACCCTGCAACTGCGGGTATTGAGCAGCCTGCTGCAACAGCCGCCCGGCGCGGCGCCCACCTACGAGGTGATCGCCAAGGCCCTGAGTTCCAGTCTCGAAGGTCGCCAGCTCAAGCTGGAATCGCCCCGCCCGGTGCCGGTTGGCAGCCTGTTGACCGTGGTGATCAAGGACAGCCAGGAGGTCACGGTGCTGCCCATGGCGCAGCGCCTCGACCAGCTCGACATCGATCGCCAGCTGCAGAGCCAGGGGCAGCGCCAGCTGTCGATGAATGCCCTGCTGCAATGGCTGGAGGACGTTCCCGAGGCGGATCTGCCGCCGTCGGTGGGCGCCGCCCTCAAGTCCCTGCTGGCCAATCTCGAACACACCGAGGCCCTGACCACCCCGCAGGGCTGGGCTCGCGCCCTGGCGCGCAGTGGCCTGCAACTGGAGCAGCAACTGCTGGATCGCGGCGGTCCCGAGCTGCAGGAAGACTTCAAGGCCAATCTGCTGCGCCTGGTGGATCGCCTGCTGGCCAGCGTGCCGGGCGAGGCCCTGCGCAATCCCCAGGTCGCGATCCAGACCGCCCAGCAGAATCTGCCCGATGCCTTGCGCCGGGCGCTGGGCGACGCCGCCACCGCCAGTCGCCAACCCACCGCCCTGGACTTCCCCCTGGGTGAACGCGACGGCCGCGGCCTCAGCGCCGCCAACGCCGAACTCGATGAATTGCTGCAACTGGCCACCGGCGTCATCGCCCGGTTGCAGACCCACCAGCTCGCCAGCCTGGCCCAGACCCAGGTCTTGCCGGACGGCTATTATCTCTCCACCTGGCAGACCGAGATTCCCTGGCGCGATGGCGAGCGCCTCGGCGCGGTGCAGGTGCGCTTCCAGGAAGAACGACCGCCGCCGGACAGCCGCGGTGAAGCCCGCGACAGCCTGTGGAAGGTGGAACTGGCCTTCGATCTGGCGCCGCTCGGCCCACTGCAGGTGCGCGCGCAACTGGCCAGCGGCCGGCTGTCGAGCGAGTTCTGGGCGGAAAAAGGCGCCACCGCCACCCTGATCGATACCGAATTGCCCCATCTGCGCGAGCGCCTGCTAGCGGCCGGCTTCGTGGTCGGCGACCTCAGCAGCCGCCAGGGCCGTCCCGCGCGCCATCCGCGCACCTCCCTCGAACAACGCTGGATCGACGACACCGCATGAGCACGACCGCCGCCCGCCAGGCCATCGCGCTGTCCTATGACGGCAGCAGCGCCCCCATCCTCTCCGCCAAGGGCGACGCCGAACTGGCGGAACTCATCCTGGCCACCGCCCGGGAGCACGAGGTGCCCATCTACGAGAACGCCGACCTGGTGCGCATCCTGGCGCGCCTGGAGCTGGGCGCGGAAATTCCCGAGGCGCTCTATCGCACCCTGGCCGAAATCATCGCCTTCGCCTGGCACCTCAAGGGCAAGTGCCCGGCGCACTTGGCCGACCAGCCGGATCTGTCGTACGGCTGGGAGCGGATGCCGTAGATATCCAACTTAATTCTCTTATCGCGGCCATGGGCCGCTCCTACAGGGAGTGATGCTTTTGTAGGAGCGGCCCATGGCCGCGATAGTCCAAGTCAGAGCGGTCGCTACGGCGCACCGGCATGGCCGCGATAAAACCCGCAAAAGCCTGCCCTACCCCCGCCGCAACGAATGCCCGACGGCGCCCTTCTCTTCCACTTTGGCCGCGTCCCACAGGGCATCCATCTCCTCCAGACTGGCCTCCTGGGGCGAGCGGTCCTGGGCTTTCAGCGCCTCCTCGATGAAGCGGAAACGCCGCTCGAACTTGGCGTTGGCCTGGCGCAGGGCGTCTTCGGCGTCGACCTGCAGGTGCCGCGCCAGGTTGACCATCACGAACAGCAGATCGCCGACCTCTTCCGCCACCTGGGCCGCCTGGCCGTTGGCCATGGCCTCGCGCACCTCGTCCAGTTCCTCCTGGATCTTGGCCACCACCGGCGTGGCATCGGCCCAGTCGAAGCCGACATTGGCCGCCCGCTTCTGCAGCTTGGCCGCGCGACTCAGGGCCGGCAGCGCGGCTGGCACGTCATCCAGCAGCGACAGCTGCTCGGGCGCCGCGGCCTTTTCCGCCCGCTCCTCGGCCTTGATCTCTTCCCAGCGGCGCTTGATGGTCGCCTCGTCCAGCCGCGGCAGGTCCAGCGGGCCATGCAGGTCGCCATCGGGAAAGACATGGGGATGGCGCCGCACCAGCTTGCGGGTGATGCCATCCACCACCTGGGCAAAGTCGAAATGGCCATCCTCGCGCCCCAGCTGGCTGTAGTAGACGACCTGGAACAGCAGATCGCCCAGCTCGTCGCGCAGCTGCGGAAAATCCCGCCGGGCGATGGCGTCGGCGACCTCATAGGCCTCTTCCAGGGTGTGGGGCACGATGCTGGCGTAGTCCTGGCGCAGGTCCCAGGGGCAGCCGTGTTGGGGATCGCGCAACCGGGCCATGAGGTGCAGCAGGTCGTCGAGTTGGTACATGGATGAATCCTGTCACTGGAAAAAGAACGAGGCGCCAGGAGGCGCCTCGTGGGGGCATCGTCGCACCGCTCAGGCGGCGCGATTGCGCCGGGCTTCGATGATGTTGGGCAGCTGGGAGATCCGCCCGAGCAGGCGGCCGAGGGCGTCCAGGCCAGGGATCTCGATGGTCAGCAGCATGTTGGCGGTGTTTTCCTCGCGATTCGAGCGGGTGTTCACCGCCAGCACGTTGATCCGCTCGTTGAGCAGGATCTGCGAGACATCGCGCAACAGACCGGAACGGTCGAAGGCCTTGATGACGATATCGACCGGATAGGTCTGCACCGGCACCGGACCCCAGCTCACCTGGATGGTCCGTTCCGGCTCGCGACTGGCCAGCTGCAGGGCGTTGGCGCAATCCTGCCGGTGGATGGTCACGCCACGCCCCAGGGTGATGTAGCCGACGATGGCATCGCCCGGCACCGGCTGGCAGCACCCGGCGATCTGGGTGAGCAGGTTGCCCACCCCCTGGATCTGCACATCGCCGCGCTTGCCCGGTTTGTTGGTCGGCTTGCGCGGCAGGAGATCGAGGGTATCGACGCCCTTGTCCGGCTCCACCAGCTGCTGGGCGGCGTGCATCACATGGGCCAGACGCAGGTCACCGGCGCCCAGGGCCGCCAGCATGTCCTCGGCACCCTTGTAGTTGACCTTCTCCGCCAGGGTATTGAAGTCCACCGGCGGCAGCGCCAGGCGCGACAACTCGCGCTCGACCATGGCCTTGCCGGCGGCGACGTTCTGGTCGCGCGCCTGGAACTTGAACCAGTGGACGATCTTGGCCCGGGCCCGCGAGGTATTGACGTAGCCGAGGTTGGGGTTGAGCCAGTCGCGGCTGGGCGAGCCCTGCTTGCCGGTGATGATCTCCACCTGCTCGCCGGTCTGCAGCTGGTAGTTCAGCGGCACGATGCGGCCGTTGATCTTGGCGCCGCGGCAGTTGTGGCCGATCTCGGTGTGCACCCGGTAGGCGAAGTCCAGCGGCGTCGCGCCCTTGGGCAGGTCGATGGCGTGGCCGTCGGGGGTGAAGACATAGACCCGGTCCGGCTCGATGTCGACGCGCAACTGGTCGGCCAGGCCGCCGATGTCGCCCAGCTCCTCGTGCCATTCCAGCACCTGGCGCAGCCAGGAGATCTTCTCTTCGTAGTGGTTGGAGGCCGACTTGACGTCGGTCCCCTTGTAGCGCCAGTGGGCGCAGACCCCCAGTTCGGCCTCTTCGTGCATGGCGTGGGTGCGGATCTGCACCTCCAGCACCTTGCCTTCCGGACCGATCACCGCGGTGTGCAGGGAACGGTAGCCGTTCTCCTTAGGATTGGCGATATAGTCGTCGAACTCGCGGGGAATGTGCCGCCACAGGGTATGCACGATACCCAGCGCGGTGTAGCAGTCACGCACCTCCGGCACCAGCACCCGCACCGCGCGGACGTCGTAGATCTGGCTGAACTCCAAACCTTTGCGCTGCATCTTCCGCCAGATGGAATAGATGTGCTTGGCCCGGCCGCTGATGTCGGACTTGATACCCGTGGCGGTGAGTTCGTCACGCAACTGCTGCATGACATCGGCGATGTACTGCTCGCGATCCAGCCGCCGCTCGTGCAACAGGGTCGCGATCTGCTTGTACTGCTGGGGCTCCAGGTAACGGAAGGACAGGTCCTCCAGCTCCCATTTGATATGGCCGATGCCCAGGCGGTGGGCCAGGGGCGCATAGATGTCGGCCACCTCGCGAGCCACCCGGTTGCGGCGCTCTTCGGTGGCGTTCTTGACCGCACGGATGGCGCAGGTGCGCTCGGCCAGCTTGATCAGGGCCACGCGCACATCGTCGACCATGGCCACCAGCATGCGCCGCAGGTTGTCGACCTGGGTCTGGCTGCCCAGCACCATGGACTTGCGCGGATTGAGACTCTCGCTGATCGCCGCCATGCGCAGCACGCCTTCGATCAGCTTGGCCACCACCGGCCCGAAATGCTCCGCGGCCGACTCCAGGGTCGCCTTGCCCTCGCGCACCGCCCGGTAGACGATGGCCGCGATCAGGCTGTCCTGATCCAGCTTGAGATCGGCCAGGATCTCGGCCATCTCCAGACCGGTGTGGAAACTGGAGGTGCCCTCCGCCCAGGTGTGCTCGACCTGGCCGGAATTCTCCTCCGCCGTGCGGGCGAAGCCGCAGGCATCCAGCAAGGTCTCACGATCGAGATTCGGATCCACGCTCTGGATGTGATCCAGCCAGGCGTGAAGGTTGATGCTGCCATCGACGTTGACTGGCTGATGCGCTCTGACCTGTACCATCTACCCCTTCCTCACGGCGGTGCCTTCGCCGGATTGGCTCGCATCGGTTGGCGAGCCGTCGTTACCCGGGCATCCCGCCCGCTTCGAACAACACCATGGCTTCCACATGGGCGGTCTGCGGGAACATGTCGAGAATGCCCGCTCTTGTCATGCGATAGCCCTGTCGGACCAGCTCTCCCGCGTCCCGCGCCAGGGTGGCCGGATTGCAGGAGACATAGACCAGTCGCCCGATACCCAGGCCGCTGAGCTGGCGGACCACTTCCAGCGCACCGTCGCGCGGCGGATCCAGCAGCGCCAGCGAATGGCTGCCCAGATCGGCGGGTAGCGGGTTCGACAGGTCCACCTGTAGAAAGTGCGCGTTGCCGATGCCGTTGTCACGCGCATTTTGTATTGCCCGGGATGTCATCGCCGCGACCCCTTCGATCCCGGTGACGGCCGCGGCCTGCCGCGCCAGCGGCAAGGCGAAGTTGCCGAGGCCGGAGAAGAGATCGAGGACCCGGTCGTCGGCCTTGGGCGCCAGCCAGTCCAGGGCCTGGGCGACCATGGCTTCGTTGATGGCGGCATTGACCTGGACGAAGTCGCCCGGCTGATAGGCCAGCGTCAGGTCCCAGGGCGCCAGCCGATAGCCCAGCCTGGCATCGGCCTGATCCGGTTGCGGCTCGCCCTTGCCCTGCCACCAGAGCTGGACGCCGGCCGCCGCGCAGAAGTCGCGCAGGCGCGCCTGGTCACCCGGCAGCAGCGCCTGGGTATGGCGCACCAGCACGGCGGTTGCCGTCCCCTGGAAGAGTTCGACGTGCCCGATCGCCTGGGGCCGTTCCAGCCCGCTCAGCAGCTCGGGCAGCGCCCGCAGCAGGGGCTGCAATTCGGGCACCAGTACCAGGCAGTCGTCGGGGGTGACGATGTCCTGGCTGGCCTCGGCGCGAAAGCCCACTTCCAGGCGGCCCTGGCGTTCGTCCCAGCGCACCGCGATGCGGGCGCGACGGCGATAGCCGAATTCGGGTCCGACCATGGGCGCGGTCCAAACCAGCGGCTGCACCCCGGCCAGCCGGCGGAACTGCTCGGCCAGGGCTTCCTGCTTGAGGGTCAGCTGATCGGCGTGGGGCAGGTGCTGCAGGGTGCAACCGCCGCAGCGGTCGGCCACGCTGCAAGGCGGCGTACGCCGCAGCGGACTGGCCTCCAGCACTCTGAGGGTACGGGCCTCGACCACCTGGCTGCGGGCACCGAGCACCCGCGCCTCGACCCGTTCGCCCGGCAGGGCGCCGGCGACGAACCAGGTCCGCCCGCCTTCGCGCGCGATGCCGCGCCCGTCGTGGGACAGCCGCTCGATGCCCAGCAGCTGCCGTTTGCCGGTCGGCACCCCGGTCGCCCGGGCGCCACCGGCCGGCTGGAAGCGCAGTCCGCCACCGCCCCGCTTAGCGCGCGTCATAGACGCCGGTCGACAGGTAGCGATCGCCTCGGTCACAGATGATCGCGACGATCACCGCATTGTCCACTTCCCGGGCGATGCGCAGGGCGCCCGCCACCGAACCGCCGGACGACACGCCGCAGAAGATGCCTTCTTCCCGCGCCAGGCGGCGCATGGTGTCCTCGGCTTCCTGCTGGCCCATGTCGATGATGCGATCCACGCGGCTGGCCTCGTAGATCTTCGGCAGATAGGCCTCCGGCCAGCGACGGATGCCGGGGATGGCCGCGCCCTCCTCCGGCTGCAGACCGACGATCTGCACCTTGGGATTCTGCTCCTTGAGGTAGCGCGAGGTGCCCATGATGGTCCCGGTGGTGCCCATGGAGCTGACGAAATGGGTGATGCTGCCATGGGTCTGGCGCCAGATTTCCGGACCGGTCCCCAGGTAGTGAGCCACCGGATTGTCGCCGTTGCCGAACTGGTCGAGCACCTTGCCGCGGCCTTCGGCCTGCATGCGGGTGGCCAGATCCCGCGCCCCTTCCATGCCGTCTTCCCTGCTCACCAGGATCAGCTCGGCGCCATAGGCGGTCATGGCCGCCTTGCGCTCGGCACTGGAGTTGTCGGGCATGATCAGGATCATGCGGTAGCCCATGATGGCCGCGGCCATGGCCAGGGCGATCCCGGTATTACCGGAGGTGGCCTCGATCAGGGTATCTCCGGGCTGGATGTCGCCGCGGGCCTCGGCCTGGCGGATCATCGACAGCGCCGGGCGGTCCTTGACCGAGCCCGCCGGGTTGTTGCCTTCCAGCTTGAGCAGCACGGTACTGCGGGTGTCGCCGGCCAGGCGCTGCAGGCGCACCAGCGGTGTGTTACCGATGCAATCGGCGATGGTGGGATAGTGCAGACTCATGAATCAGCTCGTTCCGCCAGGGGTGAAAGCCTTCCATGATACTCCCAAAGCCCCGCCGACCCTACCCGTCCGGCGCCTCGCTAGGGTCGGCGCGTGGCGGCACCGTCGCTGGCCACTTCCAGGGCCGCGGGCAGGCTCACCGACAGCACGCCCTCCGGACCCAGGTTCGGCCGTATCTCGGGCGTCACCTGCATCCCCGGCAGCCCGGCCAGACGCTCGGCCAGGCGCTTGGCGGCATCGGGCGCCACCTTGCGGGTCAGGTCCTCGGTACCGGAATACAGCCAGAGCTGCACCGGCCGGGCCCCACCCACGCCCTGGAATTCCTGCGCCCGCTTGAGAATGAAGCCCTGCTGCCAGCCATAGGCGACATCGCTCGCCACATAGCGTTGGAAGGCCTGCGGCTGTCTATAAAGGGTGTCGAGCACGAAGAGGCCGCCGTAGCCGTGGCCCCAGAGGGTCTGGCGATTGGGATCCACCGGCACGCTCTGGGTCAGCAGCGGCTTGATGCGCTGCTCGATCAGGTCGAGAAAGGCCCGCGAGCCCCCCGCCGGCCAGTCCTTGCGCACGTCGTCGCGGGTGCGGCCATTGCTCACCGCCGGGGTGTAGTCGTAGGTGCGCTCCTGCATGGCGTCCGCGGCATCGGCATAACCGATCGCCACCAGCACCGGGGCACTCTTCAGTTTATGGGGCGACAGCCAGACATCCTGGAGTTGCGCCAGGGCGGCATCGCCATCGAGCAGGAACAGCGCGGGATAGCCCATCATCGGCGCCGGCTGCTTGGGAATGCCGATATAGACCCGATAGCGGCGCTTGCCATCCGCCGAGTCGAGCAGGTGCGTCTCGAAGCTGTAGTACATCGACCCCCGCTCTACCAGGGTGGTCTTCTTCGGCTCCTGGGCCTGGGTCGGCGCCAGCCAGCCGGTCCCCAGCAACAGGGCGCCCGCCAGCATCAGACTGCAACTCTTCTTCAAAGGATCTCCTCGAACGCAACCGCACCGGAACGACCGGCAGTCCCTACCAGACCGCCGATGGGGTCAATGGTTGTGCACCGCGGCCAGGGACCGTGGCAGCCTTCGCGGATTTTCTCGAATCAGAGCGCCAGGGGGTGCGACCCCTTTCGCAAAGACTCTCTTTACATTTGGTAAAGGGGTTAGACTGGCCAAATTTCCTCTGGGGGACGTGCAGTGCTGGACGAATTGGGACTCAAGGGGCGCATCCTGCTGTTGAGCGTCCTCCCGACCTGCTGCATGGCGGCCCTGCTGGGGGTCTACTTCAGCTGGGTGCAGCTGTCCGACATGCGCAGCCAGCTCATCGAGCATGGCCAGCTG
This sequence comes from Pseudomonas sp. PGPPP4, assembly GCF_002256045.1. Taxonomy (NCBI): domain Bacteria; kingdom Pseudomonadati; phylum Pseudomonadota; class Gammaproteobacteria; order Pseudomonadales; family Pseudomonadaceae; genus Pseudomonas; species Pseudomonas sp. PGPPP4. The sequence goes on along the minus strand of NZ_NKID01000002.1, from coordinate 75,958 downwards.
GTGGCCCAGCAGATGGCGCCGCTCATCGCGCCGGCCATGCGTACCGGCGACAACGACCAGCTCAACCGCATCGCCCAGCGCGCTCTAGACCAGGCCGATGTCCGCGCCATCACCTTCCTGGATGCCGACGGCAACGTCCTCGCCCACGCCGGCCCCTCGATGACGGTTGAGCTCACCGGGCGCGACTACCAGACCATCAGCATGAGATCCGGGCTGGACATCACCCACTTCAACCTGCCGGTGCAGACCCACGACCTGCGCCTGACCCGCAGCGACGGCAGCCCGGCCACCCCCCAGACGCTGGGCTGGATCCAGCTCGAACTCTCCCACCACGCCACCCTGCTGCGCGGCTATCGCAACCTGGTGGCCGGTCTCCTGCTGATCCTGCTCGGCCTGGCCTTCACCGCCTTCATCGCAGTGCGCATGGGTCGGCGCATCAACCGGCCGCTGCAGGTGATCGCCCAGGGTGTCAGCCAGTTGCAGGAAGGTCGCCTGGAGACCCGCCTGCCGACCCAGCTCGGCAGTCCCGAATTCGACGAACTGGCCACCGGCATCAATCGCATGGCCGAAGCCATGGAAAACGCCCAGTTCGAGATGCAGAACAACATCGACCAGGCCACCGAGGACGTGCGCCAGAATCTGGAAACCATCGAGATCCAGAACATAGAGCTGGATCTGGCGCGCAAGGCCGCGCTGGAGGCCAGCCGCATCAAGTCGGAATTCCTGGCCAACATGAGTCACGAGATCCGCACCCCGCTCAACGGCATCATCGGCTTCACCAACCTGATGCAGAAGAGCGAACTGACCCCGCGCCAGCAGGATTACCTGAGCACCATCCAGAATTCCGCCGAGAGCCTGCTGGGCATCATCAACGAGATTCTCGATTTCTCGAAGATCGAAGCCGGCAAGCTGGTGCTGGAGAATCTGCCGTTCAACCTGCGCGACATGATCCAGGACACCCTGACCATCCTGGCGCCCTCGGCCCACGAAAAGCACCTGGAACTGGTCTGCCTGGTCTATCGCGACACCCCGACCCACCTGGTCGGCGATCCGCAGCGCCTGCGCCAGGTGCTCACCAACCTGGTGAGCAACGCCATCAAGTTCACCCACTCCGGCACCATCGCCGTGCGTGCCATGGTCGAGGAAGAGACCGACGACCACGCCCAGCTGCGCATCAGTGTCCAGGACACCGGCGTCGGCCTCACCGACGAAGACCGCCAGATGCTGTTCCAGGCCTTCTCCCAGGCCGACAATTCCCTGACCCGCCAGGCCGGCGGCACCGGCCTCGGCCTGGTCATCTCCAAGCGCCTGATCGAGCAGATGGGCGGCGAGATCGGCCTGGAGAGCATTCCCGGCGAGGGCTCTGAATTCTGGATCACCCTCAACCTGCCCAAAGCCCATGGCAGCGTCGAGAGCCACAAGCGCATTGCCCTGGCCGGTCGCCGCGTCGGCCTGGTGGAGCCCCACCCCCTCACTCGCCAGGCGCTGCAGCACCAGCTGGAAGAATGTGGCCTGAGCGTGGAGCCGTTCGAGACCCTCGAGCAGCTCAGCGAAGCCGTCGCCCATCCGGCCTCCGGCAAGTTGCCGGTCAGTCTGGCGGTACTCGGCGTCAGCGCCCGCAGCATCCCGCCGGATCTGCTCACCGAGCGCATCTGGGAACTGGGCCGCCAGGACTGCAATACCCTGGTCTATTGCCCGACCACCGACCAGGCGGTCTTCCATGCCTCGCTGCCCGATGTCCATTGCCAGCTGCATTCCAAGCCGGCCTGCAGTCGCAAGCTGGAGCAGGCGGTGGCGGAATTGCTCAACCAGCGGCCGCAGCGCAACGAGAGCGGTGGCCTGGGCATTACCGACCGCCCGCCGCGACTGCTCTGCGTGGACGACAATCCGGCCAACCTGCTGCTGGTGGAGACCCTGCTGACCGACCTGGGCGCCCAGGTCACGGCGGTGGAAAGCGGCTATGCCGCGGTGGAAGCCGTCCAGCAGGAACGCTTCGACCTGGTGTTCATGGACGTGCAGATGCCCGGCATGGACGGACGCCAGGCCACCGAGGCGATCCGCGACTGGGAAGCCAGCGAGGGCGGCACCCCGGTGCCCATCGTCGCCCTCACCGCCCACGCCATGGCCAACGAGAAACGCGCGCTGCTGCAGAGCGGCATGGACGACTACCTCACCAAGCCCATCAGCGATCGGCAACTGGCCCAGGTCATCCTCAAGTGGACCGGCCTGCGCCTGCTGCACAGCTCGGCGCCCGAGGTCACCAGCCTCAACAGCGGCGGCCAGGACATCTCCACCCTGCCGGTGATGGATGCCGACGAAGGCCTGCGGCTGGCCGCCAACAAGCCGGATCTGGCCAAGGATCTCCTGAGCATGCTGCTCGCCTCCCTGGCCGCGGATCGCCAGGCCATCCGCCTGGCCCGCGAAGACGGCGATCGGATCGCCCTCATCGAGCGTGTCCACCGCCTGCATGGTGCCACCCGCTATTGCGGCGTACCCCAGCTGCGCGCGGCCTGCCAGCACAGCGAAACCCTGCTCAAGCAGGGCGCTCCCACCTCCAGCCCGGCGCTGGAAGAACTGGACGCGGCTATCGTCAACCTGTCGACCCAGGCCAAGAGCCCGCTCTAGCGGGCTAGTCTTCGAACAGCCTCAGCTGCAGCGCCGCCTCGCGCAGATCGGTCAGGCGCACGCCCACGCCCAGCAGCCGTACCGGTCGATTGCCCCGGCGGTAGGCCTGCTCCAGCAGGCGCCGATAACTGTCGAGATCGCGACCGGCGCCCTGCTGCTCCAGGGTGGTCTGGGTGAAGTCGTGGAACTTGACCTTGATGAAGGGCCGCTCCGGGCGATAGCGGTCCGCCAGGCGTGTCAGCCGCTCTTCGAGTTTGGCCAGCAAGTCGGGCAATTCCTGCGCACAGGCGGCGGCGTCGGGCAGGTCGCGGTCATAGGTGCGTTCCACGCTGGCCGACTGCCGCTGGCTGTCCACCTTGACCTGGCGCTCGTCGATGCCATGGGCCAGCGACCAGAGGCGCTCGCCGAAGCTGCCGAATTCGCGCAGCAGATCGAAGCGCGACCAGGTCTGCAGATCGCTGCAGAGGACGATGCCGCGACGCTTGAGCTTGTCGGCGGTGACCTTGCCGACGCCGTGCAGCTTGGCCACCGGCAGCGCGGCGACGAAGTCGGCCACCTCGTGAGGAGCGATGACGAACAGCCCGTTGGGCTTTTTCCAGTCGCTGGCGATCTTGGCGAGAAACTTGTTGGGCGCGACCCCGGCGGACACCGTGATGTTGAGCTCCTGCCACACCCGACGGCGGATATCGCGGGCGATCAGGGTAGCGCTGCCGTTGAACAGCTCGCACTGGGTGACATCCAGGTAGGCTTCGTCGAGGGACAGCGGCTCGATCAGCTCGGTGTAGTCCTGGAAGATCCCGTGGATCTGCCGCGACACCTCCTTGTAGACCTCGAAGCGCGGCTTGACGAACACCAGGTCGGGACAGAGTTTCTGCGCCTGATGGGAGGACATGGCCGAACGCACCCCGAAGGCCCGGGCTTCGTAGTTGCAGGTGGCGACCACCCCGCGCCGATCGGGGGTCCCGCCTACCGCCAGCGGCTTGCCGCCCAGGCGCGGATCGTCACGCATCTCGATGGACGCATAGAAGCAGTCACAGTCGACATGGATGATCTTGCGCTGGCGCTTGGGTGGGAGCTGGGCGGGAGAATTGTCCGGAGCCATGGGAGCAGATGCCGGGCCGGGCATGACGGCTGATTATCCGCACAGTAAGCCAAGACCGCCCGGATTTGTCCATGGCGAACGACGAATCACCCGTCAACCGACGTCTTGCAGCAGGCGTTGCCGGTGCACGACCTCTTCGCGCAGCTCATCGACCACCGCCTTGAGATCGTGGGCGTGGTGCAGCTGATCGTAATAAAGGTGGCGTTCGGCGATCACGCCGTCGGGTGTGGTGATCATCAATCGTGCGAAATGCTCGCTGCGCTCGAAGAACTCGATGCGACCCAGGCCCTGGAGATGGTGGAGCAAGGTTTCCAGCAGGAGATTCATGGCGGCCCCTTGGACTTTCCTGGTCAAACGGTCCGGTCGCGCTGCCCATCGTCGAAAGGTGCACTCTCGTCGCCGGCGATGGCGGTCCGATCTTCTATATGGCCGGAGCGAACATGGCGGGACGTGGTGTCCAGCAATTCCTGCGCAGCGGCGCGGAGCGTCTGCATGTCGTCGACGAGCAATTCGACTTTCTCCACGACCTGAAGTGCCATCTCCGACGCGCCTTTGGCACTGCTGCCGGTCAGCGCCAGGGAAAGATTGCACAACTGGGCGACCAGTGTCGCTATATCGTGATCCATCACGCGCATGATGCGCTGATCCAGACAACTCGAATCCTGGGAAGGCTGCATGAGGTTCTCCATAACACTCATCGAGGATAGCACATGGCCACCACCCGCCTTAGCCGCTTAGCGGCGATTTGCTATCACCTTCTCACTTGATCGAAGAGGCACTCTCATCGGGTTTCCGGACTCTTTGCCGCCAGGACAGGTCGACTGAGGACGTACCTCTAGGAGAACCCTCATGAAACGCCCTCTACTCCTGTCCTCCGCCCTGCTCCTCAGCCTCATGCTGGGCGGCTGCTTCGATCGCGACCAGTCGGATCAACAGAATCGCTCGAGCGGTGAAAAGGCATCCGTGCAGATGCAGAAAAGCGACGGCGACAAGTAGGCCCGCCCCTGCTTGGTAAATAAGCCTTTGATCGCTATTAAATTTTTCTTGACGAATTTTTTCTTGGCCCTATACTGAGCCCCATCGGACGCGGGATGGAGCAGTCTGGTAGCTCGTCGGGCTCATAACCCGAAGGTCGTTGGTTCAAATCCAGCTCCCGCAACCAAATTCGAAAAAACCACTCTCTTGAGTGGTTTTTTTTTGCGCTGAATTTGACCCAGGTCAGATCCAAGCGGTGCGAACTTGGCAGCTGCAAGAGCTACAAAGGTTGGTATAGAGCTTTTTTATCTGTACAAGGCTTGGCAAACCGCGCGCGACCAGTAATCTGACGCGCGTTCCTGTCTAGAGGAGTTTGCATGACTGCACCTGATCCAGCCAAAGAGGTCTCCTCGAAGCCGGCATCCCCTGCGGACCACCCCGTAGCGCCCCCTCAAGCGCTACCCTGGCGCCTTCTGGAGCGGTTGACGGCCTATCGACAACCCATCGAACTGGGCGTCACCCTGGTACTGTTCGCCGCCGCCTTGGTGGTCTGCTGGCACCTGCTCAGCAGCATCGATGGCGAAGCCCTTCACGATGCCCTCCACGATATCCCCCATTCCTCGCTGATCGGCGCCCTCATCGCCGCGGCCGCCGGTTTCACCATCCTGCTCGGTTACGAGTGGTCGGCCATGCGCTTCGCCGACGTCAAGTTGCCGGCCCGAACCTGGACCATGGGTGGTCTTACCGCCTTCGCCATCGGCAACGCGATCGGCCTGTCCATGCTGTCCGGCGGCTCGGTGCGCTATCGCCTCTATGCCCGTCAGGGGCTCAGTGCCCTGGAAGTGGCGCAGATGACGGTATTCTCCAGTCTGGCGCTGGGCACCGCCCTGCCGCCGCTGGCCGCCATCGCCGCCCTGACCAACCTGCCGGCCTCCACCCAGGCCTTGCGCGTGCCGGAAGCTGTCATCGTCACGGTGGCTGCCCTGATCCTGATCGGCTATGCCGTGGGCATCCTGGCGCTGCGCCGCTGGCGCGCGCCCGAGCAGCCCTGCGCCCATGCCCTGCACTTCCGCATCGGCAAGCGCGCCCTGCGCCTGCCGACCCTGCGGCTGTCCGTGCTGCAGCTGGTGATCACCATCCTCGACGTGACCGCCGCCTCGATGGTGCTCTATCTGCTGCTGCCCACGGCGCCGCCCTTCGGTGCCTTCCTGCTGGTCTACCTGCTGGCCCTGGCCGCCGGGGTGCTCAGTCATGTTCCGGGCGGTGTCGGCGTGTTCGAAGCGGTACTGCTGGCCGCCTTCGCCAATGAACTGGGCGCCGCGCAGCTGGCCGCGGCGCTGGTGGTCTACCGCCTCTTCTATGTGCTGCTGCCGTTCGTGATCGCCTGCCTGGTGCTGCTGTTCAGCGAAGGCCGGCGCCTGCTGTCGAACAGTCCGGCCGTACGGGTCGCCTCCGGCCTGGCCGCACCCATCCTCGCCATCCTGGTTTTTTTTTCTGGGGTGGTGCTGCTTTTTTCTGGGGTCACCCCTGAAATAGACACCCGCCTGGAGGGCATGGACTTCCTGCTCCCCCAGCGGCTGATCGATGCCTCCCACCTGGGCGCGAGCCTGATCGGCGTCGTTTGTCTATTGCTGGCGCAGGGATTGCGTCGGCGCCTCTCCGCGGCTTGGGCGGTGACCTTGGTCTTGCTGCTGTTGGGCTGCCTGCTGTCCCTGTTGAAAGGTTTCGACTGGGAGGAAGCCTCCATTCTGGCGATGACGGCCGCGCTGCTCGCCATCTTCCGTAAATCCTTCTATCGCCGCAGCCGGCTGATGGAACAGCCCTTCTCGCCGCTGTACGTGACCGCCAGCATCTGCGTGGTCGCGGCCTCGGTATGGTTGCTGCTGTTCGCCTATCAGGACGTGCCCTACGACACCCGCCTCTGGTGGCAATTCGCGCTGGACGCCGATGCCCCGCGCGGCCTGCGTGCCGCCCTGGGCAGCTCCGTCCTACTGCTGATCATCGCCCTGGGCTGGCTGCTGCGCGCCGCGCCGCCGCCCATCGAAGCGCCCACCGGCGCCGAGCTCGAGCGCGCCTTCGGCATCGTGCGCAAGTCCAGCCAGCCGGATGGCGGCCTGGTGATGACCGGCGACAAGGCCCTGCTCTTCCACGAAACCGACGATGCCTTCCTGATGTACGGACGCCGCGGCCGCAGCCTGATCGCCCTCTTCGATCCCATCGGCCGCTCCCAGCCCCGCGCCGAGCTGATCTGGAAATTCCGCGACCTCTGCGACCTGCACCATGCACGCCCGGTGTTCTACCAGGTACGGGCGGAGAACCTGCCCTTCTACATGGACATCGGCCTCACCGCGCTCAAGCTCGGCGAAGAGGCGCGGGTCGACCTGCATGCCTTCGATCTCGACAGCAAGGGCAAGAAGGACCTCAGATACACCTGGAATCGTGGTCAGCGCGATGGCCTCGCCATCGAATTCCACGCCCCGGGCGAGGCGCCCCTGGCCGAGCTCAAGGCCATCTCCGACGTCTGGCTGGAAAGCAAGCAGGTGCGCGAGAAGGGCTTTTCCCTGGGTCGCTTCGATCCGACCTATCTCAAGCACTTCCGCATCGCCGTGGTGCGCTTCCAGGGCAAGGCGGTGGCCTTCGCCAACCTCCTGGAGACCGAACGCCCGGATCTGGCCAGCATCGACCTGATGCGGGTCACCGCGGATGCGCCCAAGCAGACCATGGAATTCCTCATGCTCGGGCTGATCCTGCACTTCAAGGCCGCCGGCTTCGCGCGCTTCTCGCTGGGCATGGTTCCGCTGGCCGGCCTGCATCCCCGCCGTGGCGCCCCCATCACCCAGCGCCTGGGCGCCATGGTGTTCAGACGCGGCGAACAGTTCTATAACTTCCAGGGGTTGCGCCGCTTCAAGGACAAGTTCGATCCGGAATGGGAACCGCGCTACATGGCGGTCCCCGCCGGCCTGGATCCCCTGGTCGCCTTCGCCGATACCGCCGCCCTAATCGCCGGGGGTTATACCGGCCTGGTCAAACGTTGAGACTCCTATGCTGAAACGTGCACTCGCAGTACTGCTCGTCATCCTGCTGATCGCGGGGGGCCTCGGCTGGTGGTGGCTCCATCGCTGGCCCTCGGCGCCCCAGGTCAAGGTCATGGCGCAGCCGGACGGCCGCCTGCTGACCATGGCCGCGCCCAAGGGCGAGCCGCACGCTCGCGTGGTGCTGGCCACACCTGCGGATCTGCAGCTGGCGGACGCCGATCTGCTGGGGCTGGCGACCAACACCGGCGCCGAGATCGTCCAATACGAGGTCCAGATCTCCAACAACTGCCAGGCGCAGAACGACGACTTCGCCGCCGCCGCCAAGCAACTGAGCGGCGCGCCGACCTTTGTCGGCGGCATCGGCCCGGGCGCCGCCCGCGCCTGGCGCTGGTTGGCCACCCAGGACAACGCCAAGGCCGCCGCCCTGAGTGTCGGCTTCAACCTGGAAACCCTGGATTGCCCGGACGCCCTGCCCGCCAAGGCGGCAGCCGGCCAGTGGCACATCGCCTGGAACGATCATCCGACCGATGATTCGGCGATCTTCGTGCGTCAGCAGAGCAATGCCGACCTGACCATCGCCGACTACGGCACCGCCCTGCCGGTGGTGCTGCGCACCCAGCTGAAGAACCGCCTGCTAGGTCAGCACAACGATATCCCGACCATCGAGATGCCGGCCGATCCTGACGTCAAGCCCGGCCATCCCGACGTGGTGACCATCTTCTACTCCGGTGACGGCGGCTGGCGCGACATCGACCGGCTCTCCGCCCAGGCCATGAACGAAGCAGGCTATCCGGTGGTGGGTGTGGATGCGCTGCGCTACTTCTGGCAGCACAAGAGTCCGGAACAGGTGGCCGCCGACCTGGCCAACCTGATGCAGGAATACCGTGAGAAGTGGAACGCCAAGCACTTCGTGCTGGCCGGTTACTCCTTTGGCGCCGACATCCTGCCGGCAGTCTACAACCGCCTGCCGAAGGCGGATCAGGACCAGGTGACCTCGCTGCTGCTGCTGGCCTTCAGCCGCAAGAGCAACTTCGAGATCGCCGTGGAAGGCTGGCTGGGCAAGCCGGGTGACGAAGCCGACACCCTGCCGGAAACCAGCAAGATCCCCGCCGCCAAGCTGTTCTGCGTCTATGGCGAGGAAGAAAAGGACGACAGCGGTTGCACCCAGCCAGGCCAGCCGGGCGAGAAGCTGGGCCGCCCGGGCGGTCATCACTTCGACGAGAACTACGACAAGCTGGCCGACTTCATGGTCAAGGCCATCGAGGCCCGTACGCCGCAATAGCCACCAGATAGACCGGGCTTGAAGCCTGTTCAAAGTCTAGCGAGCTAGAGCTAAGCAAGGCCTAGGCGGCCCCGCGAAGCTATTTTCAACGCCGCCTAGCCGACGCGCAGCAGACTTTGGACTGGCTTGGGGCCCGGACGAACGGCCGGAACAAGGGGATGGTCTCCCGCGGTCTATGGCTGCAACAGCCACGGAGACCCCCGACATGAGCACACCGCTTTCCGCCGATGCCGCCAGCAAGATCCTGGTGGATGCCTTCCAACCCCTTGGCTGCGTGGTGTCGTCCGGTGCGGATGGCCATGACCTGGCCCTGGGCGTGGTGGATGCCCAGGGTAAGACGCTCTATACCGAAGAACAGCTCGGCGAGGCGGACTACGCCGATCCCCTGCGCCTGGCCGGCTACATCGGCACGGTACGCAGCGAGCTGGAGAGCCGCGGCCAGACCCTCGACAGCTGGCAGATGCCCTTCATCACCGATCCCGACGCCCTCCCCCCACCAGTCTTCAACTAGGCAAAGAAAAGGCCCCTGCTGGGGCCTTTGTGCTTTTCGCGCTCGGCTAGATCTCGACTTGGGTACCCAGTTCGATCACCCGGTTCACCGGCAGCTTGAAGAATCTCAGGTTGCCGTTGGCGTTCTTCATCAGGAAGACGAAGAGATTCTCACGCCAGGGCGCCATGCCCAGGCGCTTGGAGGCGATGACCGTCTCCCGGCTGAGGAAGTAGGTGGTACGCATCGGCGTGAAGTCCAGTCCCGGATAGGGGCAATGGCTGAGCGCCAGGGGAATGTCCGGTTCGTCCATGAAGCCGTAGTGCAGCACCACCCGATAGAAGCCGTCACCGAAGTCCTCGACCTCCATGCGCTCGCCGCGCGACACCCGCGGACGGTCCTCGTAGCGCACCGTGAGCAGCACCACCTGCTCGTGCAGCACCTGGTTGTGCAGCAGGTTGTGCAGCATGGCGTGGGGGACCACGTCGGTACGGGCGGTCAAGAACACCGCGGTGCCCTTGGCACGGAACGGCGGTTGGGCGCGGATGCTGCTGATGAAGATCGGCAGCGGCAGCGCGCCGTCGTCCAGGCGCTCCACCACCAGTTGCCGGCCCCGCTTCCAGGTGGTCAGCAGGATGAAGATGACGATACCGGCGATCACCGGGAAGGAGCCGCCGGAAAAGATCTTTGGCGCATTAGCGGAGAAGTACAGCACGTCCACCAGCAGGAAGCCGATCAGCAGCGGCACCATGATCCAGCGTGGCCATTTCCACAGCAGCAGGATCACCGCCGACACCAGGCAACTGGTGATCAGCATGGTGCCGGTCACCGCCACACCGTAGGCTTCGGCCAGGTTGGCCGAGGACTGGAAGGTCAGAATCAGGAAGATCACCCCCAGCATCAGCGCCCAGTTCATCAGCGGAATGTAGATCTGCCCCTGCTCCTGGCTGGAGGTGTGCTGGATCTGCATGCGCGGGATGTAGCCCAGCTGGATGGCCTGGCGGGTCATGGAGAAGGCGCCGGTGATCACCGCCTGGGAGGCGATGACGGTGGCCAGGGTGGCCAGGCCGATCATCGGCAGCAGCAGCCATTCCGGCGCCAGCAGATAGAAGGGATTGCGCACCGCCGCGGGATCGGCGAGCAACAGCGCGCCCTGACCGAAGTAGTTGAGCACCAGCCCCGGCAGCACCAGCAGCAGCCAGGCCCGGGCGATGGGCTTGCGGCCGAAGTGCCCCATGTCGGCGTAGAGCGCCTCGGCGCCGGTCAGCGCCAGCACGGCCGCGCCCAGCACGATGAAGCCCTTCACCGGGTTATCGGCGAAGAATTGCACCGCCCAGTAGGGATTGAAGGCCTTGAGTACCTCGGGCTGCTGGACGATGCCATAGACACCCAGGGCGCCCAGGGTGGTGAACCAGAGCACCATCACCGGCCCGAAGAACTTGCCGATGGTGGCGGTACCGCGCTTCTGGATGGCGAAGATGCCGACCAGGATCACCAGGGCGATGGGCACCACCCAGGCTTCCAGGCCATCGAAGGCCAGTTCCAGGCCCTCCACCGCCGACAGCACCGAGACCGCCGGGGTGATCATGCTGTCGCCATAGAAGAGCGCGGCGCCGAACAGCCCCAGCAGCACCAGGGTGGTGGCCAGGCGCGGCGAGCCCTGGGCGGCACGCCGGGCCAGGGCGGTGAGCGCCATGATGCCGCCCTCGCCCTGGTTGTCGGCACGCATGACGAAGGTGATGTATTTAAGGGTGACCACCCAGATGAGCGACCAGAAGATCAGCGACAGGATGCCGAGCACACTGTCGTGATTCAGCGGCAAGCCGTAGTGCGGCGAAAAGACTTCCTTGAGGGTATAGAGAGGACTGGTGCCGATGTCGCCGTATACCACACCGGTGGCGAGCACGATCATTCCCAAGGCCGAAGGGGCTTTACCACCGTGCTCGTGTTCCGGACGGCTCATGCAGGGCTCCTAGAGTCTAAAATCGGCGCATCCTGCGCCGAAGCGGCGTCAGGATCAAGTTGAAAAGGCCGGTAGCGTGGCGCGCGCAACCTCTCAGCGCAGCGCTTCCAGCACCATAGACTCCTTGGTCGGCAAAAAGCTCTGCGCGGTCGCCAGGACCTGCCTGCCCCTTCCAAGCAGCGGCAGAGATGGCTAGAATCGCGCGTTTTTTGATCAAGGCGCCTCCTGAGCGCCCGCCGAGGTTAGCCCATGTCCATCCAAACGTCCGCCCCCAAGGTCGGTTTCGTCAGCCTCGGCTGTCCCAAGGCCACCGTCGACTCCGAACGCATCCTCACCCAGCTGCGCATGGAAGGCTACGAGATCGTGCCGACCTATGAAGACGCCGACGTAGTGGTGGTCAACACCTGCGGCTTCATCGACAGCGCCAAGGCCGAGTCCCTGGACGCCATTGGCGAGGCCATCGCCGAGAACGGCAAGGTGATCGTCACCGGGTGCATGGGTGTGGACGAGGGCAACATCCGCGGCGTGCATCCCAGCGTGCTGGCGGTGACCGGTCCGCAGCAGTACGAGCAGGTGGTCAGCGCCGTGCACGAGGTGGTGCCGCCGCAGCTGGAGCACAATCCGCTGATCGATCTGGTGCCGCCCCAGGGCATCAAGCTGACCCCGCGCCACTACGCCTACCTGAAGATTTCCGAAGGCTGCAACCACAGCTGCAGCTTCTGCATCATCCCCTCCATGCGCGGCAAGCTGGTCAGCCGCCCGGTGGGCGACGTGCTGTCCGAGGCCGAGCGCCTGGTCAAGGCCGGCGTCAAGGAGCTGCTGGTGATCTCCCAGGACACCAGCGCCTACGGCGTCGACCTCAAGTACAAGCTGGACTTCTGGAACGGCCAGCCGGTCAAGACGCGCATGCTGGAGCTGTGCGAGGCGCTGTCGGGCATGGGCGTCTGGGTGCGCCTGCACTATGTCTACCCCTACCCCAATGTCGACGACGTCATTCCGCTGATGGCCGCCGGCAAGCTGCTGCCCTACCTGGACATCCCCTTCCAGCACGCCAGCCCGAAGGTGCTCAAGTCCATGAAGCGCCCGGCGTTCGAGGACAAGACCCTGGCGCGCATCAAGCGCTGGCGCGAGATCTGCCCGGAGCTGACCATCCGCTCCACCTTCATCGTCGGCTTTCCCGGCGAGACCGAGGAAGACTTCCAGTACCTGCTGGACTGGCTCACCGAGGCCCAGCTCGATCGCGTCGGCTGCTTCCAGTACTCGCCGGTCGAGGGCGCACCCGCCAACGAGCTGGGCCTGGAGCCGGTGGCGGACGAGATCAAGCAGGAGCGCTGGGAGCGCTTCATGGCGCACCAGCAGGCCATCTCCGCCGCGCGCCTGCAGCTCAAGATCGGTCGCGAGATCGAGGTGCTGATCGACGAGGTGGACGACCAGGGCGCCATCGGCCGTTCCTATGCCGATGCCCCGGAAATCGACGGCAACGTCTATGTCGACAGCGCCAATCCGCTGAAGCCGGGTGACAAGGTCTGGGTGCGGGTCACCGACGCCGACGAGTACGACCTCTGGGCAGAGGCGCTCTGATTCCTAGCTAGTCATGCAGGCGGTGGGTGCCGGGCACATGGGCGTGCCCGGCCGCACTGCAGCTGGCGGTGGTCGCCGACGGTGCCGCCGGCTGACCGAGTTCGCGCAGGATGCCGCAACGGTCCCCTTCGCCCTCTCCCTGGCAGTGGCGCCTCAGGGTCACCAGCTGTTCACGCAGCTGATTCAACTCGCGGATACGTACCTCGACATGATGCAGATGGGCGCCGATCAGGGCGTCCACCTGGGCGCAGCCGGGTTCGCGGGTATCGCGCAGGGCCAGCAGGGCGCGAATCTCTTCCAGCGTCATGTCCAGCGACCGGCAATGGCGAACGAAGACCAGGCGCTCGACCTGGCTTTCGTCATAGCTGCGGTAGTTGCTGCTGCTGCGCGCCGCCGGATTCAGCAGCCCTTCGCGCTCGTAGTACCTGATGGTCTCGACGGCGCAATCGGTGCGCCTGGCCAATTCGCCGATCTTCATCATCCTGTCTCGTTGAGCTGAGGTGCACAGCCTGCCGTGCCGGAGCCGCTGCAGCAAGGACGGAAGACGGTCAGGGGGTTGAGGGAGCGACGTTACCGGAGGGGGAAGACATGGATAGTCCGGCTGATGAGGGGCCAGACAGGACGACGCCCCGGCGATGAGTGGGTCGCCGGGGCGTCGAGACAGCCGCCAGATTAGTTGGCGTTGTTCTGGTAGAGCGCGGAGACCCGGTTGGGATGCTCCGACTGGAATTGGGCTTGAGCGTTGGCGCGAATCGACTTGCTCGACATATCGCGGCTGGCGGCGGACGCCGTGCCCGACAGCAGACCCATGAACAGGACGGCGACGATGGCTTGGACACCCAGGACTTTCATAGCGAATACCTCTTGGTTGTGCTGTTTCGATAGACACAGCGTACTCCCAGTACTAATTCGCCAAAAAGAGTCCTTTTAGAGAGTGATATTTACCTCTGAGGAAAATATCACTTGGGAACTTCCAGACCTCATGCAGCAGCCCCCGGCCTGACCAGGGGCTCTGGGCCGGCTATCGCAGGTCGCTAAGGTGCTTTTCCAGGCCCATGGCGCGTCCGGCTCCGACACTGGTCAGGTGGAAGAAGCCGTAGTCCTCCAGGTAGGTCCAGCGACTCAGGGGGCCATGGCCCGCCTCGCCATGCCGGCACTCCAGGGTCTTGGCCCGGCCGCTGAGGCTGGCCAATACCCGGCGCGCCTCGCCGTCGCCCACCACCTTGCAGGACAGCCTGATCTCGCGCTGCTCGGCGCCCTTGAGATTGCCGGTCAGGGTCTGCCGCGCCTGGTAACCGACCTGGCTGCCAACGGCGAGGGCGCGCCAGTCGCCGCTGAAGGTCAGCTGATCCAGGCTGGCGACTTCTTCCACCGGCAGGTTGCCGTTGTCGATACGGGTACGGCGTACCAGGTCGATCAGCCCGCGCCAGGTGAGCGAATCGACCCGGGCCGCCTTGCCCTGGGCACTGAAGCGCAGCAGTCCGGGCTGGGCGCCAGGGCTGACCTGCACCTCTTCGCGATAGGCATGGGTCTGGCCTTCGTAGCGGCTCTCGCCCTCCTCCACGAAGCGCTGCACAACCACCCGCGGCGCGGGCAGCGCCAACGCCTTGAGCGCCTGCAGGGGCTGCGCCTGGGCCGCGGGTAGTTCGCCGGGAGGCGGCGGAGCAGCCGGCGGTGTGGCGGCGGCCCTCACCTCTTCCATGCGCGGCGTAGCCAACAAGGCGTCTCGCCGATCACAGGCGGCTTCCAGCAGGGTACGCCGTTCGGCCGGCGCCGCCGTGAAGGCTTCCTGGCCCTGGGCGCTCGGCTGGCTGTCGGTCACCCGCCCCGCATCGTCCAGGCCGTAGCGCGCCAGTAGCAGGTAGCGGCGCGCCGTGCAGTCGGCCGCCAGGGATTCGCGCCACTGGCGCACCGGAGCACCGTAGCGTGGCGTCTGCAGGACGACGGGCAGTTGCTGACCCGCCCAGAAACGGCGCACGCCGTTATCGTCCACCAGGCTGTTGCGATCAATCACCAGGGTGTCGCCGCCGGGGCCCCTGGCGAGGGCGCGCCAGTCGGCGTTGGCGGGCCGGGCGCAGAGCGCCGCCACATCGGGACGCTGCTTGAGCGCCGCGACCTTGGCCGCGCTCAACGGCAAGGGCGCGGCATAGGCATTCACCCGCCCCGGATAGACCCGCTGAGCGCCATCCAGGTAGAGCAACTCGGCCTGGTCAGCCACGCAATCCAGGGAGACCAGGGCGGAGCCGCCATCGGCCAGGGCGAGCGCCATCTGCAGACGCGAACCCTCGCGCAGAACGCTCTCGGCGATGATAGGACGGGCGAAGAGGTCGTCGGCCCCGGTCGGGGCTTCGGCCGGCGGCTGCTGAGTGCTGCAGCCCGCCAGGAGCGACAGCAGGCAAAGGGCGGAAAAACGGCTGGAGATCATGGATCCTCTCGGCAGGGAACCGCGATACACGTCGCGAACAGCAAATTGACCTGAACGAAATGCGTCTGGCGCGGATCAATAAAGGAAGCATGCCGCTTGGCATGACCTCCCCCGTTTCCCCACACGAGGTGCATTTATGAATACCGATCAGATCATAGGCAATGCCAAGGACGCTACCGGCAAGGTCCAGGATAGCTTTGGCGCGGCGACCGGCAATGCCGACTGGCAAGCCCAGGGCAAGGCCCGTCAGCTGGAAGGCAAGCTGCAGGAGCAGTATGGCCAGGCCATCGACTGCGCGCGCAACGTGACCGCCGACAAGCCCTTCACTGCCCTGGCCATCGCCGGCGGCGTCGGCTTCGTGCTGGGCGTACTGCTTTCGCGCTCCTGATCGGAGACGCAGGGCTGGCCGCTGCGCCAGCCCCATAGCAAAAAGGCCTGTCTAGACAGGCCTTTTTGCTATGGGTTCGTCATTGCTCCAGGGTCACCAGGTGCTTGTGCACCGCATCGACGATGTCGCTGATGTTGAACGGCTTCTGAAACACGGAATCGAACAGCTCCGAACTCTCCTGAGCCAGATGCGCCTGGGCGCCGCTCATGAGGATAATGGGCAGATGCTGCAAGCCTTGACGTTCACGCAGGGCCTCTGCCAGCTCGCGGCCGTTCATCACCGGCATCATGAAATCGGTGATGACCAGGGACGGTAGTTCGCGATCGAAGACGTCAAGCGCTCGGCGACCATTGCTCGCCTTGACCACCATGTAGCCTTCGTCTTCGAGGGCGAAGGCCAGGATGTCCGCTATCAGGAATTCGTCATCGACCACCAGTATCGTCGTCATCTGGAGATTCTCCCACCCGACGCGATCATGGTTGTGTGGAGGGCATGGCTGAACCTGAAAGTACCTTCACCATGTCTTTGAATGCCTTTTTCAGTTCGATTCCCGAGTCGTCGATGATCAGTTCGCACAGCGCTGGATCGTAGATGCTGTCCCTGACCTTGAGGATCGACAGCACCCGCTTGATCTCGGCCTCGGCCTCGACGAATCGCAGCAAAATCAGATTGTCCACCATGCTGGAAAGTTCGGGCGCCGGCGCGGCGATGTCCGCGCCAAAGACGTCGCGCAATTCCCAGGTGGCTAGAACTGTGACGCCCTGGGTACGCAGCTCGTTCAGTAGCGCGCTGAAGTATTCGATGAGCCGTCCTTGCGGCAGGGCGAAGCGGGCGATGGCGCCCAGGCTGTCGATCACCAGCCGCTTGATGCCGTGCCGTCTGACCATGGCCAGCAGTTCGAGACCGACCTCGTCGAGGCGCATCTCGGTGGTCGGTTGCCAGTGCAGATGCAAGGCGCCCTCGTCGACCCGGCTGGCCAGATCGAGGCCCAGGGCACTCGCCTTGAGCAGCAGTCGCTCCGGGGGCTCGTAGAAGCCGAACATCAGCGCGGGCGCTTCCGGCGTCGAGGCCGCCAGGAAGTTGAGACTGATGGAGGTCTTGCCGGCACCCGATGGCCCCATGAGCAGGGTGGTCGAACTCTCCGGCAGGCCGTTTTCGATCATCGCATCCAGCGACGCCATGCCACTGGGCACGCGCTGGTGACTGACGCGATAGGTCGCGCCGGCCGAAGGATCGCGATACAGCGCCTCGAGGCGCGGAAACACGGTGATGCCGGCATCGGAGATGGTGAATTCGTGAAAGCCCGGCAGCGCGCCGCTGCCACGGGTCTTGCGCAACGCCAGGCGGCGGATGGTGCGACTGCCGATTTCTTCCTCGTGCAGATCCAGCACACCATCGACCATGGTGTGTTCCGGGCTGCCGTCCTCGAGACGCGCGCTGGTGAGAAAGATGACCGTGCAACCGGCAAAGGCCGCATGCCCCTGCAACTCGGCGATGAATTTCTTGGTGTCGATCGGCGTTTCCGCGCGCGACCGGGCATTGAGCAGGCCATCGACCACCAGCAGACTGGCCTTCTGCCGGCTGATCTCGCGACGCAGCAGGCGGACCACCTCGTCCAGCCCCTCACCTTCCATGGTGTCGAAGGCACTCAGGTACTGGACCTGGTCGCCGATGCAGGAGCGGTCGAAGAAATCCAGCGTGGAAAAGAACTGGAACATCCGCTCGTGGGTTTCCGACAGCATGGTGGCGAACAGAACCCGCCCACCGCCGCGCACATGGTTGAAGGCGATCTGGTTGGCCATGATCGATTTGCCGGAACCCGGACGCCCCTGGATGACATAGGACGCACCTGCAACCAGGCCTCCCTTCAAGATCTCATCCAGCCCCTGGATACCGGTTACGACGCGCTCGAGTCGATTCAAGAACGATGCCTCAAACTAATGTTGTGCCTGGGACGCCCAGTTGCGGGCATCCAGTCCTTCTGCAGCAAAAGCCTATAAGGGTGCCGCCTAAATAGCCAGCCAGAGAGCCTGGCCTCAACCGCGTTTGCGAATCAGTCCTTCCTGCGCCACCGAGGCCACCAGCTGACCCGCGCGGTTGTAGATGCTGCCGCGGCACAGACCGCGAGCGCCGCCGGCCCAGGGGCTGTCGATGGCGTACAGCAGCCAGTCGTCCAGGCGGAAATCGCGGTGGAACCAGACCGCATGGTCGAGGCTGGCGATCTGCAGCGAGCGGTCCCAGAAGCTGGTGCCATGGGGCAGCAGCGAACTGGGCAGCAGATTGAAATCCGAGGCGTAGGCCAGCAGATAGCGATGCAGGGCCGGCTGGTCCGGCAGGTCGCCGGTGGCGCGGAACCAGACGTGGCGGACCGGTTCGGTGGGCTGCGGCTGGAAGGGGTCGGTAAAGACCACCGGGCGCATCTCGATCGGGCGCGGGCCGAGCAGCTTGTCGCGCAGCGGCGCAGGAATCAGCTCGGCATAGCGCTGGGCGTGGGCGATTTCCGATTGCAGGGTCTCGGGTGCCGGTACCTCCGGCATGGTCGTCTGATGCTCGAAACCCGGCTCCTCGATATGGAAGGAGGCGCTGCAGAAGAAGATCGGCTGCTCGCCCTGGAAGGCGGTGACCCGGCGCGTGGAAAAGCTTCCGCCGTCGCGAATGCGATCCACCTGGTAGGTCACCGCCTCGACCGCCGACCCGGCGCGCAGGAAGTAACCGTGCAGCGAGTGCACCCGGCGCTCCACCGGCACGGTCTGGCTGGCCGCCGACAGCGCCTGCCCCAGGACCTGACCACCAAAGAGCTGGGGAAAGCCGAGATCCTGGCTGCCGCCGCGATACAGGTCGGGGGCCAGGGATTCGAGGGTCAGCAGATCGACCAGGTTGTCCAGCACCTTGCTCATGGGTAGGGTTCCTTGACAGAGAGCGATCATCATACGCAAAACCGGTCAAATCCTGTGCGTTCGCCGTGCTTCCAGACACATTGCTCATCGTATGACGATAACTGGTGGAGCTTGTGGCCGTATAAAGGGTCACAATAAAAGTATCGCTGTCCGCTCGCAGGCTTCCTCTCCATGACCGAAACCGCCAACGCCTCGTCTTCCCACCCCGCCGCGGCCCAGATCGCGGAGCTGGGCAAGGGTCTCGGCCACGACGACATCTTCTTTGCCGCCGTGAAGAAGACCCGGATGCCGATGATCGTGACGGATCCGCACCAGCCGGATAACCCGATCATCTTTGCCAACGAGTCCTTCCTGCGTACCACCGGTTATGCCCTGGACGAGGTGCTCGGCCGTAATTGCCGCTTCCTGCAGGGACCCGACACCCGCCAGGAGCACATCGCCGAAATCCGCAACGCCATCCGCGAGCAGCGCGACTGCGATATCGAGTTGCTGAATTACCGCAAGGACGGCTCGACCTTCTGGAATGCGCTGTTCATCTCGCCGGTGCTCGATCCCGAGGGCCAGCTGCGCTATTTCTTCGCCTCGCAGCTGGACGTCTCCCGCCGCCGCGACGCCGAAGACGCCCTGCGCCAGGCGCAGAAGATGGAGGCCCTGGGTCAGCTCACCGGCGGCATCGCTCACGACTTCAACAACCTGCTGCAGGTGATGGTCGGCTACCTGGATATCCTGAGGATCAATCTGGACCGCCCGGAACTGGACAGGGACAAGGCCAAGCGCCATGTCGATAACACCCGCGACGCGGTGAACCGGGCGGCGACCCTTACCCAGCAGCTGCTGGCCTTCGCCCGCAAGCAGCGTCTGACTGGACGCGCGGTGGACCTGAACAAACTCATCGATACCCGCCAGAGTCGTCTGGCCCAGGCGCTGGGCGACCCCTTCCGCTTCATCTTCCGCCCGGCACCGGCGCTGTGGAATTGCCGGCTCGATCCAATCCAGCTGGAGACGGCGCTGCTCAACATCGTCGACAACGCCCGCCTGGCCATGCAGGAGCGCGGCACCGGCACCCTGACCCTGGAAACCCTCAACGTCGAGGTCAATGGCCAGGACCTGGCCCATGGCGGCCTGGCCCAGGGGCATTATGTCTGCATCGCCCTGACCGACACCGGCTGCGGCATGTCGACCGATGTGCTCGGACGCGCCCTGGACCCCTTCTTCACCACCCGCGACGAAGGCCAGGGCAGCGGCCTGGGCCTGTCCATGGTCTATGGCTTCCTCAAGCAGTCGGGCGGCCTGGTCAGACTCTATTCCGAGGTCGGCATAGGCACCTCGGTGCGGCTCTATTTCCCGGTTTCCGAAGAGGAGGCGCGCGAACACCCGGCGCCCCTGCCGACCCTGCACGAGGACGGCGGCGGTTCCGAGACCATCCTGGTGGTGGACGATCGTCCGGACGTGGCTGCCTTGGCCCAGGCCATCCTGGAAGAGACCGGCTATCAGGTGCTGGTCGCCCACAATGGCCAACAGGCGCTGGACATTCTCGCGCGCGAACCCGCCATCGACCTGCTGTTCAGCGACCTGATCATGCCCGGCGGCATGAATGGCGTGATGCTGGCCAAGGAGGCCCAGCGGCGGCAGCCCGAGTTACGCATCCTGCTCACCACCGGCTACGCCAACAACGCCCTGGAACTGGAGGAAGGCAACGGCGAGCGTTTCCCCATCCTCAACAAGCCCTATGGCCGCCAGGACCTGACCCGCTGGATCCGCCGCATGCTGGACAGCGCCCAGCCATGAAAGAGGAGGCCTTGGAGCGCGAGCCCGCCAGCTGCGACACCGGGCAGGATGGCCCGGTGGACCTCCAGAGCTTTCTGGCCTGCCTGGAGCGGGTGGGCAACAGCCCCAGCCAGGTCTCGGTGCAGCACCTGATCGACGCCATCGGCAGTCGCTCCTTCGGGCCCATGATCCTCCTGCCGGGGGTGCTGGCGATCTCGCCACTGACCGGCATTCCCGGGATCGCCACCGCCATCGCCGTCTTCGTGATGCTGGTGAGCGGTCAGCTGCTGCTGGGGCGCGACCACTTCTGGCTGCCGCGCTGGGTGCTGCAGCGCTCCGTCTCCCGCGGCAAGCTGCGCAAGTCGCTGCGGCTGCTGCAGAAGCCGGCGCGCTGGGTCGACAAGGTGGTCAAGTCGCGGCTGCGGGTGCTCACCTCGCGCCCGGCGCACTTCGTCACCGCCCTGCTCTGCATTCTCATCGCCGCGACCATGCCGGTGCTGGATCTGGTGCCCTTCGCCAACACCACGGCGGGGCTGGCGCTGACTTCCTTCGCCCTGTCGCTGATCGCCCGCGACGGCCTGCTGTTTCTCCTGGCGCTGGGTTTCTGTACCGGTATCCTCTGGTTCATCCTGGAGCTCCTGGTGTTTTGAGCACACGCCTGCCCCTGGTCTACCACGAGGACTACAGTCCGCCCTTCCCCGCTGGCCATCGCTTTCCGATGGAGAAATTCCGGCTGCTGCACGAGCACCTGAGTGGCAGCGGCATCCTGGGCGCGGACAACTGGCAGCGGCCCGAACTCTGCCCGGACGACCTGCTGGCGCTGGCCCATGCCCCCGACTACATCCAGGCGTTCAAGGCCGGCGAACTGCCGCCGCCGCTGCAACGCCAACTGGGCCTGCCCTGGAGCGAAGCCCTGGTGCGCCGCACCATCCGCGCCGTGGGCGGCTCCCTGCTCACCCTGGAGCTGGCGCTGCGTCATGGCCTGGCCTGTCACCTCGCGGGGGGTACCCATCATGCACATCACGACTATCCGGCCGGCTTCTGCATCTTCAACGACCTGGCGATCCTGGCGCTGTCGCTGCTGGAAAGCGGGCGCGCCGGACGGGTGCTGATCCTGGACTGCGACGTCCACCAGGGCGACGGCACGGCGCGCATCCTCGCCGAGGTGCCCGACGCCGTCACCGTTTCTCTGCACTGCGCCACCAACTATCCGGCGCGCAAGGCGCAGAGCGACTGGGACATCCCCCTGCCGCGCGGGCTGGACGACGCCGGCTACCTGCGGGTGCTCGACGACGCCCTGGGCTACCTGCTGCCGCTCCATCAGCCCGACGTGGTGCTCTACGACGCCGGGGTGGACGTTCATCGCGACGATGCCCTCGGCTATCTCGACCTGACCGACGCCGGCCTCGCCGCCCGCGACGGCCTGGTCTTGCGACGCTGCCTGGCGGCGGATATACCGGTGGTAGGGGTCATCGGCGGCGGCTATTCGACCGATCGCCTGGCCCTCGCCCGCCGCCACGGCATCCTCCATCACACCGCGACCCAGGTCTGGCAGGAGCTGGGTCTGAACTGAACGGGAGTTTTCATGAGCAAGACCGCCAAGACACCCGAATCCAGCCAGGCGCGCCTGGCCGTGCTGATCGATGCCGACAATGCCCCCGCGGCCATCGTCGATGGCCTCATGGCCGAGATCGCCCGCTTCGGCGTGGCCAGCGTCAAGCGCATCTACGGTGACTGGACCCAGCCGCAGCTCAACAGCTGGAAGAAGGTGCTGCTCGACCACTCCATCCAGCCGGTGCAGCAATTCGGCTACACCAAGGGCAAGAACGCCACCGATAGCGCCCTGATCATCGACGCCATGGACCTGCTCTACACCCGCCGCTTCGACGGATTCTGCCTGGTCTCCAGCGACAGTGACTTCACCCGCCTGGCGGCGCGGCTGCGCGAGGAAGGACTGACGGTCTACGGCTTCGGCGAGGAGAAGACGCCGGATCCCTTCGTTTCGGCCTGCGACAGATTCATCTACACCGAGATCCTCAGGTCCAAGCCACGGGAGGAATCTCGCGAGACCGCCAGCGCCAGTGACAAGCCCGCCACCACCAACCGTGGCAAGCCCAAGCTGAACACCATTCTCAAGCTCATCGAGCAGGCGGTGGAGGACGCCTCCGACGAAGGCGGCTGGGCCAATCTGGGCATGGTCGGCGCCAACCTGGGCAAGGTGCGTCCCGATTTCGACGCCCGCCTCTATGGGCATCGCAAATTCAGCGGGCTGGTCAAGGCCCATGGCGATCGTTTCGAGGTCCAGGAACGCGATCCCGCCGACGGCAGCGCCGGCAAGGCCGTCTATATCCGCAACCGCTGACACCGCTGCGCCTGCCCGGCTCTGGTCCGGGCAATAGCGGCGAAAAGTCGCGAATTGTCGCTATCAGATCGCCATACCACCGGTCCGACCTCGCGGAACCGCTCGGCGGCCGGCGGCCTCCACCCTAGGTGCTTACCGCCCTACGGAGACCGCCATGCGAGCCTTGACCTACCACGGTGCCCACGATGTCCGCGTCGATACCGTCCCCGATCCGACCATCCAGGATGCCGACGACATCGTCCTGCGGGTGACGGCCACGGCCATCTGCGGTTCGGACCTGCACCTCTACCGCGGCAAGATCCCCACCGTCGAACACGGCGATATCTTCGGCCACGAATTCATGGGCATCGTCGAGGAAACCGGCCCGGCCGTCACCGCCGTGCAGAAAGGCGACCGGGTAGTGATTCCCTTCGTCATCGCCTGTGGCAGCTGCTTCTTCTGCAACCAGGATCTCTACGCCGCCTGCGAGACCACCAACACCGGTCGCGGCGCCATCCTCAACAAGAAGCAGATCCCGCCGGGCGCGGCGCTGTTCGGCTTCAGTCATCTCTATGGCGGCGTACCGGGTGGCCAGGCCGAATACGTGCGGGTGCCCAAGGCCAACACCGGTCCCTTCAAGGTGCCCGGCACCCTGGCCGACGAGAAGGTGCTGTTCCTGTCCGACATCCTGCCCACCGCCTGGCAGGCGGTGCTCAACACCGGCATCGGCCAGGGATCGAGCATCGCCATCTATGGCGCCGGCCCGGTCGGCCTGCTGTCGGCCGCCTGTGCGCGGATGCTGGGCGCCGAGCGCATCTTCATGGTCGATCACCACCCCTATCGGCTGGCTTATGCCCAGCAGACCTATGGCGTCATCCCGATCAATTTCGACGAGGACGACGACCCGGCCGCCACCATCATCGAGCAGACCCCGGGCAGGCGCGGCGTCGACGGCGTGGTGGATGCGGTGGGCTTCGAGGCCAAGGGCAGCACCACCGAGACCATCCTCGCCAACCTCAAGCTGGAAGGCAGCAGCGGCAAAGCCCTGCGCCAGTGCATTGCCGCGGTCCGCCGTGGCGGTACCGTGAGCGTACCGGGCGTCTATGCCGGCTTCATCCACGGCTTCCTGTTTGGTGACGCCTTCGACAAGGGCCTGACCTTCAAGATGGGCCAGACCCACGTGCAGCGCTACCTGCCGGAGTTGCTCGAACACATCGAGCGCGGTGATCTGGCGCCGGAGGCCATCATCACCCACCGGATGTCCCTGGAGCAGGCGGTCGAGGGCTACAAGATCTTCGACAAGAAGCAGGAGGATTGCCGCAAGGTGATCCTGACGCCCGGGCGCAGCGAGCCGCTGATTCCCGAGCGGCTGGAAGAACCCCTGGCAGCGCCCCTGGGCCAGGCCGGCGTGGTCTAGTCGCGTCGCGTACAATGGCGGTTTTCCTCAGCTCCTGGATGCCGCCATGTCTCTCCTCTCCGCCACGCCCGCCGTCGCTGTCATCGGGGGTGGCCCTGCCGGGCTGATGGCGGCTGAGACCTTGGCCGCCGCCAATATTCCTGTCGATCTCTTCGATGCCATGCCCTCCGTCGGCCGCAAATTTTTGCTGGCCGGCGTGGGCGGCATGAACATCACCCACGCCGAGGAGCAGGCTGCCTTTCGCCAGCGTTATCGCGAGCGCGAGCGCGGCGTCAGCCCCTGGCTCGACAGCTTCGACAGCGACGCCCTCCGTACCTGGATCCATGAACTGGGCATCGAGACCTTTGTCGGCACCTCGGGCCGGGTATTTCCCGCCGACATGAAGGCCGCGCCCCTGCTGCGTGCCTGGCTGCATCGGCTGCGCGACCAGGGCGTGCGCGTCCATACCCGCAGTCGCTGGCTGGGCTGGGACACCGAGGGCCGGTTGCGCCTGGCCACCCCGGAGGGCGAGCGTCTACTGCAGCCCCAAGCCGTTGTCTTGGCGCTGGGCGGTGGCAGCTGGCCGCGGCTCGGCTCGGATGGGGCCTGGCAGGCGCTGCTGGCGGCGCGGGGGATCAGACTGCGCCCGCTGGAACCGGCCAATTGCGGTTTCGAGGTGGCCGGCTGGAGTGACTTCCTCAAGACCCGCCATGCGGGCGCGCCGATCAAGCCCGCCGCCCTGGCCCTGCCGGGTCAGCCGCCACGCCAGGGCGAATTCGTGCTCACCGACACCGGGATCGAGGGCAGCCTGGTCTATGCGCTGTCCGCCGAGATTCGCACGGCCATCGAACGGAATGGCCAGGCGACCCTGACCCTGGACCTGGCGCCCCAGCGTGACCTGGCGGAGCTTAGCCGGGCCCTGGCCAGGCCGCGCGGCAGCCAGTCCCTGGCCAATCACCTGCGGCGTCATGCCGGGATCGACGGCGCCCGGGCCGCCCTGCTCCGCGAGCTGGCCCCACCGGAGGCCTTCCAAGACATGGGCCGGTTGGCCCAGGCCTGCAAGGCCGTGCCCCTCACCGTGGTCAGAGCGCGGCCCCTGGCAGAAGCCATCAGCAGCGCCGGCGGCGTGCCCCTGGAAGCGCTGGACGACGGCCTGATGTTGCGGCAGCTACCGGGCGTTTTCTGCGCCGGCGAGATGCTCGACTGGGAGGCGCCCACCGGCGGCTATCTGCTCACGGCCTGCTTCGCCAGTGGCCGCGCGGCGGGCCATGGCGTGCTGCGCTGGCTGGCTGACCGCTAGCGTCAGGTGGAGCGCTCGACGAACTCGGTGGCCGGCGAGCCATCGGCATTGTGCTGACGGATCACCGCCGGGCGCCCTTCCGCGTCCAGCAGCACCTGGCCGATGCCGGCACCGTTCCACAGTCGCTCGCCGGCCTCGCGGCGATCCGGCAGGCGCGGTTGCAGCTCCCAGCGGCGGCGCTTGGTGAAGCCGTTGAGCGGTGACCAGGGCGCATAGAGCCAGCGATTGAGCCGGTCCAGGGTGGCCAGCAGGCGCGGCGGGAATTCGTTCTTGATGCCGCTGCTGGTGATCTGCCAGAGCCGCGGCTCACCGCGCCGGTCCCGGATGCGGATGTCGTAGACGAAAGAGTAGTGCACGTCGCCGGAGAGCACCACGTAGTTGCCCGGAGTACGGCGGTGGCGAAAGATGTTGAGCATGGTCTTGGCCGCCCCGGGGTGGGCCATCCAGTTCTCGGCATCCACCATCAGCGGCTGGCCGAACCAGGTGAAGATGCGCTGTACCGCCTCGATCAGCTTGACGCCGAACATGGGCGCGGCCGAGACGATCACCGCCGAGGGATGGTCCAGCAGGTCCTGCTGCAATTCGCAAAGGGCTTCCCAGTCCATCAGCCCCGAGGGGTGCTCCAGGCGTCGCTCGCTGCGCCAGCGACGCGTTCGGGTGTCCAGCACGATCAGCGGCGGGCTGGTCTTGAGCACGTAGTGCCAGCCCTGGAAGCGCAGCAGGTCGTCAATGCAGGCGTTCTGCGCCGGGCAATCCAGCTTGCCGTCTTCCCCCGCCGTGTCCAGCAGCCGGGCCGTGGCGGCCAGGGGTTCGGCCACGGCTTCCGGGGCATTGCCCCAGGCCTGGCAGAGCAGATAGGCCAGCAGCGCATTGCCGAGGATGCGCCGGGAAAACGGATGGCCGTAGGCGGTCTCTTCCCAGCGCGCGGAGAGGTTCCAGTCGTCGGTGACGTCGTGGTCGTCGAAGATCATCAGCGTCGGCACCCCGGCCAGGGCCCGCGCCGCCTGCGGCAGGGTCGCGACGAAGCCCTCGATGCACCTGGACTCGGCCGCGTAACGTTCACCGTCCTTGGCGTCGAGCGCCGGGGGCACGACCTCGATCAGCGTCCAGGGCGTCGGCGACCAGCAGAGCAGATAGAGCGCCAGCACCTCGCCCAGGGTCACCAGGTGGTTGTGGGCATTGGTGGAGGTGAAGATGGGTTTCTCCACCCCGCCGAAGAATTTCTCGCGCAGCGCCCGGTTGGACTTGAAGGCCGGCAGCAGGTCCTCGCGGTGATAGAGGTTGGCGGCATGGGCCGTCAGCGCCTCGCTGTCCGCCACCACCGCCCCTTCGAGGTCCTCGCCATAGAGCCCGAGACGGCGGATCAGCGCCTGCACCGCCAGCAGCATCGGCCCAGCGACGTCATCGGCATAGACCTGATCGCCCGTGAGCAGCAAGGCCGCGGGCCGCTCCTCGGGCGTCGTGCAGGCCTGCAGCAGGCGATCCACGGCGATCAGGCCATCGGCCGAGGCATGGTGGGGCTTGCGGCAGGAGCCGTGCAGCAGATGATCGAAACGCGCGCGCAGGACGAAGCGCGGCAATTCGCCCTCGGCGGAGAGCAGGTGCGGCGCCCAGTCGCGGATTCCGCCGGCGCTCAGCTGCAGGTCGTAGTGGAGGAAGGTGTCCGTGGGCAACTCGGTGTCCGGCCGGACCTCGATCAGCTGCAGATAGGCCTGCTCGCCCAGGCGCAGGCACTGGGTCTCCCCCTGCACGCCGAGCTCGGTCGCCCCCTGCCACAGCCGCGGCACGGGCGTCTCGGCCGAGCGGGTCACCAGCCAAAGCAGCAACCGAGACGCTTCAGTGCGCCGCAGCAGCGGGCCGGCCAATACCGGGGGCAAGGTAGGGGTAGCGCTCATGGGGTCTCCTGTAGCCACGCAACTGACCACTATGCCGTGCCGGGATTCCGGCTGCAGCCGCCGCTTGGCTACAAAGTTTGAGCGCGCTTCACAGTCGGCCTAGAATTCGCTCCCTTTTCGACGCCATCCGGGCCTGTCATGACCTTTGCCGACCTCGGCCTCATAGATCCGCTGCTGCAGGCGCTCACCGCCCTGGAGCACAGCTCCCCCACGCCCATCCAGCGCCAGGCCATCCCGGCGGTGCTGGCCGGTCGCGACCTGCTGGCCGCCGCCCAGACTGGTACCGGCAAGACCGGCGCCTTCGGACTGCCGCTCCTGCAGCGACTGGTGCAGGAAGGCCCGGCGGTAGCGCCCAACCATATCCGCGCCCTGATCCTCACCCCCACCCGCGAGCTGGCCGAGCAGGTCCATGCCAGTCTGCGCGACTATGCCCAGCACCTGCCCCTGCGTACCGCCGTGGCCTACGGTGGCGTGAGCATCAATCCGCAGATGATGAAGCTGCGCAAGGGCGTGGACGTGCTGGTGGCGACCCCCGGGCGCCTGCTCGACCTGTTCAACCAGAACGCCGTGCGCTTCGACCAGGTACAGCTGCTGGTGCTGGACGAAGCCGATCGCATGCTCGACCTGGGCTTTTCCCGGCAACTGGGCGAGCTGTTCGTCATGCTGCCGCGCAAGCGCCAGACCCTGCTGTTCTCGGCGACCTTCTCCGACGCGGTGCGTCAGCTGGCCGCCCCGGTGCTGCGCGATCCCCAGACCATCGACGTCAGTCCGCGCAACACCGCCGCGGTCACCGTCAAGCAGTGGGTGGTGCCGGTCGACAAGAAGCGCAAGACCGAACTCTTCCTGCACCTCTATCGCAGCGGACGCCATGGCCAGGTGCTGGTGTTCGCCAAGACGCGCAAGGGTGTGGAGCAACTGGTGGAGGCGCTGCAGGCCGAGGGACTGGCGGCGGAATCCATCCATGGCGACAAGCCCCAGCCCGCGCGGCTGCGCTCCCTCGCCCGCTTCAAGGCCGGCGAGGCCGACATCCTGGTCGCGACCGACGTGGCCGCCCGTGGCCTGGACATCCAGGACCTGCCGCTAGTGGTCAACCTGGACCTGCCCATTGTCGCCGAGGACTATGTCCACCGCATTGGCCGGACCGGCCGCGCCGGCAACCAGGGCCAGGCGGTGTCCCTGGTGTGCGCCGATGAAGTGGAGCAGCTGGCGGCCATCGAGACCCTGATCGGCCAGATCCTCATGCGCCGCGACGAGCCGGATTTCATCCCCGACCATCGCGTGCCCCAGACCGGCCCGGGCGGCCTGGTCATGAAGAAACCCAAGAAGCCGAAGAAACCCAAGGTGGGCGGTCCGGTATCCGACAAGCCCCTGGGCCGCTGGGTGGAAGACGGCAAGCCCAAGGTCAAGTCGGTGCGCAAGGCGCCGGGTTTCGGCAAGGCGCGCAAGAAGCCCTGAGCCTAGGAAGGGTGGACAAGACTACGCCGTTGTCCACCCTACGATGCTGATGTTTTGCCAATCGCGGCCATGGGCCGCTCCTACAGGGGGTGATGCTTTTGTAGGAGCGGCCGCATCGGCGGACCGCCATGGCCGCGATATGCTAGGCGTCGATTACTCCGCCAGGCGCCAGGTGGTGCCGCCCTTGCCGTCTTCCAGCACCACGCCCAGGGCGGTGAGCTGATCGCGGATGCGGTCGGACTCCGCCCAGTTCTTTTCGGCGCGCGCGGTGAGCCGGGCCTGGATCAGCGCCTCGACCTCGGCGGCATCCACCCGGCCCGCCGCATCGGCGCGCAGGAAGGCTTCCGGCTCCAGCTGCAGCACGCCCAGTACCTCACCCAGTTCGCGCAGACGTCCGGCCAGGCCCGCCGCCGCGGCGGGATCGCTCTCCCGCAGGCGATTGATCTCGCGGGCCAGCTCGAACAGCACGCCGCAGGCACCGGCGGTGTTGAAGTCGTCGTCCATGCACTGGGCGAAGCGCTCGGCGTAGCTTTCCCCGCCTTGCGCCGGTGCTTGCGGCAGGCCCTTGAGCGAATGATAGAAGCGCTCCAAGGCGCCCTTGGCTTCGCGCAGGTTGTCTTCCGAATAGTTGATCGGGCTGCGGTAGTGGCTGGCGATCAGCAGGTAGCGCACCACCTCGGGGTGGTACTTCTCCAGCACCTCGCGCAGGGTGAAGAAGTTGCCCAGCGACTTGGACATCTTCTCGCCGTTGATGGTGATCATCCCGCAGTGCAGCCAGGCATTGGCGTAGGTCTTGCCGGTGGCCGCCTCGCTCTGGGCGATCTCGTTCTCGTGGTGCGGGAATTCCAGGTCGTTGCCGCCGCCGTGGATGTCGAAGGTCTCGCCCAGGCAGCAGGTGGACATCACCGAACACTCGATGTGCCAGCCTGGCCGCCCCTCGCCCCAGGGCGACGGCCAGCTCGGCTCGCCCGGCTTGGCGGCCTTCCACAGCACGAAGTCCAGCGGATCTTCCTTGGCCTCGCCCGGCTCGATGCGGGCGCCGATGCGCAGGTCCTCGACGCGCCGCCGCGACAGCTTGCCGTAGCCGGCGAAGCGATTGACCCGGTAGTAGACGTCGCCATTGCCCGCGGCATAGGCATAGCCCTTGTCGATCAGGGTCTGAATCATGGCGTGCATGCCATCGATATGATCGGTGGCGCGCGGCTCCTGGTCGGGCTTCTTGATGTTCAGCCGCGCCTCGTCCTCGTGCATCGCCTCGATCATCCGCGCCACCAGGTCGGTGAAGGGCTCACCGTTGGCGTTGGCGCGGTTGATGATCTTGTCGTCGATGTCGGTGATGTTGCGCACGTAGGTCAGGTCGTAGCCGCTATGGCGCAGCCAGCGGGTGATGACGTCGAAGGCCACCATGCTGCGGCCATGGCCCAGGTGGCAGTAGTCATAGACGGTCATGCCGCAGACGTACATGCGCACCTGCCCCGGCACCAGCGGGGTGAAGGCTTCCTTGGTCTTGGTCAGGGTGTTGTAGAGGTGCAGCGCCATCATTGCCCCCAGGAATCGCGCAGGGTCACGGTGCGGTTGAACACCGGCTTGCCGGGCGCCGAATCCTTGAGATCGACGCAGAAGTAGCCCTCGCGCTCGAACTGGAAGCGGTCTTCCGGCTGGGCCTGGGCCAGCGACGGCTCGGCGCGGCAGCCCTTGAGCACCACCAGGGACTCGGGGTTGATGTTGTCGAGGAAGCTGCCGCCCTCCTCGCTCTTCTCCGGCTGGGCCGAACGGAACAGCCGATCGTAGAGGCGTACTTCGCATTCCACGCTGCCTTCGGCCGGCACCCAGTGGATCACGCCCTTGACCTTGCGGCCTTCGGGATTCTTGCCCAGGGTGTCCGGATCGTAGCTGCAGCGCAGTTCGACGACGTTGCCGTCGGCGTCCTTGATGGCTTCGTCGGCGCGGATCACGTAGCTGCCGCGCAGGCGTACCTTGCCACCCGGCTCCAGGCGCTTGTAGCCCTTGGGCGGATTCTCTTCGTAGTCGCCCTGGTCGATGTACAGCTCGCGAGTGAAGGGCAGCTGGCGCACGCCCAGGTCCTGCTTGGGATGCCGTGCCAGTTCCAGATTTTCCACCTGGCCCTCGGGGTAGTTGGTGATCACCACCTTGAGGGGCTTGAGCACGCACATGGCGCGCGGAGCGTTCTGGTCCAGGTCCTCGCGGATGGCGAATTCCAGCATGGCCACGTCGACCACGCCGTTGGAGCGGGTTACGCCGATCATCTCGCAGAAGTTGCGGATGGCGGCCGGGGTGTAGCCGCGACGGCGATAGCCCGACAGGGTCGACATGCGCGGATCGTCCCAGCCCTGCACGTGGCCTTCGTCCACCAGCTGCTTGAGCTTGCGCTTGCTGGTGACGGTGTAGTTCAGGTTGAGGCGGGCGAATTCGTACTGGCGCGGCTGCGCCGGCACCGGCAGCTTGGCCAGGAACCACTCGTACAGCGGACGATGGTCTTCGAACTCCAGGGTGCAGATGGAGTGGGTCACGCCTTCCAGGGCATCGGACTGGCCATGGGTGAAGTCATAGCTCGGATAGATGCACCAGGCATCGCCGGTCTGGTGGTGATGGGCATGACGGATGCGATAGAGGATGGGATCGCGCAGGTTCATGTTGGGCGAGGCCATGTCGATCTTGGCGCGCAGCACCTTTTCGCCGTCCTTGAATTCGCCGGCCTTCATGCGCGCGAACAGGTCCAGGTTCTCGGCCACCGAACGGTCGCGGAAGGGGCTGTTGCGACCCGGCTCGGTGAGGCTGCCGCGGTATTCGCGGGCCTGCTCGGGGGTGAGATCGCAGACATAGGCCAGGCCCTGCTCGATCAGGTTCACGGCCCAGGCATAGAGCTGGTCGAAATAGCTGGAGGCGTAGCGCACCTCGCCGGCCCAGTCGAAGCCCAGCCAGTGCACATCGCTCTTGATGGCGTCGATGTATTCCTGGTCTTCCTTGGCCGGGTTGGTGTCGTCGAAACGCAGATGGCAGTCGCCGCCGAATTCCTTGGCCAGGCCGAAGTTCACGCAGATCGACTTGGCGTGGCCGATGTGCAGGTAGCCGTTGGGCTCCGGGGGGAAACGGGTGACGATCTTGGCCAGCTTGCCGGCGTCCAGGTCAGCCTGGACGATCTGCCGCAGGAAATGCGCGGGGGCGGCTTTGGCGGCGGTGGACGAGTCGGAAGTCGGCTTGCTCATGGGATCCTTAACTGGGCAGACGCACGGCCAGGGTAGGCCGGGCAAAGGTAAACCCGTATCATAGCCCAACCCGTCAAGTCCCGGCGAAACCCTTGAGGCCCTCGCCTGGTCTGGATGCTGTCCCCCTTAGCTACGGATTCGCTGCCATGATCAAGCTGCACACCAACCACGGCGTCATCACCCTGGAACTCTTCGAGGACAAGGCGCCCGAAACCGCGGCCAATTTCAAGGAATACGTCAAGAGCGGTCACTACGACGGCACCATCTTCCACCGCGTGATCAGCAACTTCATGGTCCAAGGCGGTGGTTTCGAGCCGGGCATGAAGCAGAAGCCGACCCGCGCCCCGATCAAGAACGAAGCCAACAATGGCGTCTCCAACGCGATCGGTACCGTCGCCATGGCCCGCACCATGGACCCGCACTCCGCCTCGGCGCAGTTCTTCATCAACGTGTCCGACAACACCTTCCTCAACCACACCGCGCCCACCAGCCAGGGCTGGGGCTATGCAGTGTTCGGCAAGGTCGTCGAGGGCATGGACGTGGTCAACGCCATCAAGGGCGTCGCCACCACCAGCAAGGCCGGTCACCAGGACGTGCCGAGCGAAGACGTGATCATCGAGAAGGCCGAGATCGTCGAGTGATTCTACTGGTCTCCGACCTGCATCTCGAACCGCAACGCCCGGACCTGGTCCGGGCGTTTTTGCATCTCCTCGAAACCCGGGCCCGCGGTGCCGAGGCCCTGTACATCCTTGGCGATCTGTTCGAAGCCTGGATCGGCGACGACGCCATGGGTGCCTTCGAGCAGGAGATCGCCACGGCCCTGCGCCAGCTGGCCGACAGTGGCACGGCCCTCTACCTGATGCATGGCAATCGCGACTTTCTCATCGGCAAGGCCTTCTGCCGCCAGGCCGGTTGCCGATTGTTGCCGGATCGCCAGATCGCCGATTTCCACGGCCGCCGCGTGCTGCTCATGCACGGCGATACCCTCTGCACCCGTGACGAGGGCTACCAGAAACTGCGCCGTATCCTGCGCAATCCCCTCACCCTCTTCGTCCTGCGCCACCTGCCGCTCGCCAGCCGCCAGAAGCTGGCGCGCAAGCTGCGCAGCGAGAGTCGCCAGCAGACCCGCGCCAAGGCCATGGACATCACCGATGTCACCCAGGCCGAGGTCGAGCGGGAAATGCAGGCCGCCCAGGTGACAACGCTGATCCACGGGCACACCCACAGACCCGCGCGCCATGAGTTGCTGCTCGATGGACAGCCGGCCGAACGTATCGTGCTGGGCGATTGGGACTGTCGCGGCTGGGTGCTGGAAGCCAGCGAAGCGGGCCTGAGCCAGGTCGATTTCGCCATCGACGAACGGTAGTCAGACATCCTGACTTGCGCGTAGCAAAGGCTTCAAGTCCTTATTGTGTAAGCTTTTTTGATCAGCTGGAAAACCAGATCGCAGAGCCCCTGCGACCGATCGTCACATGACGATTACAGAAAAGCGCACTGACGACCGATGATGAGGATGTAAGGAGATATATCCTTTTCTCGGAGACCGCCTATGCAACTCGATACCCTGTTCGACCAGCTGCACACCCTGCCCAACGTCCCCGAAGTGGCGCAGGTCCTGATTCGGCAATTCGACGACCCCAACACCAGCATCGAAACCCTGTCGCGCACCGTTGCGCGCGACCCGGTCATCGCCGCCAAGGTGCTGCGCCTGGCCAACTCGGCGCGCTTTCGCGGTGCCCGTGAATCCACCAGCATCGAAGATGCCGCCCTGCGCCTGGGCTTCAACACCCTGCGCACCCTGGTCCTGGCCTCGGCCTTCGCCGGCGGCTTCAAGGCCGCACCCGGCTTCGATCTGCAGGCCTTCTGGTACAACAGTTTCCTGGTCGCCAGCCTGTGCAAGCCGCTGGCCAAGCAGGCCGGACTGGACCAGGAGACCGCCTTCACCTGTGGCATGCTGCATGACATCGGCGAGCTGCTGATTCAGAGCGGCGCTCCGGAACTGGCGCCGAGCCTCGCCGGCCCGGCCACCGCCAGCAGCCACCGCGCCGCCGATGAAACCCTGCAACTGGGCTTCGGCTATCCGGAAGTGGGCGCCGAACTCGCGCGCCGCTGGCAGCTGCCCCAGGTGCTGCGCGATGCCATCGCCTTCCAGGCGCGCCCGCTCCAGGCACCCGAGGGCAACGGCTATGCCCTGATCGTGGCCCAGGCGGTCGCCGTGGCCGAGGTGCTGCACGAGAACGCCGGCGACAGCAAGATCCTGGACCTGAGCGGCCCCCTGTTCGCCGACATCGACCTCGAACAACTGACCCTGGTACTGCCCAACGCCCGGGACACCGCCGCCACCTTCAGCCAGGCTGCCTGAGCCGAGCCCTGACCAAACGGTGGGCAAGAAAAAACCCCTGGAGCTGGGCTCTCAGGGGTTCTCTCAGATCTGGCGGTGAGGGAGGGATTCGAACCCTCGATAAGATTTCTCCTATACACACTTTCCAGGCGTGCTCCTTCAACCGCTCGGACACCTCACCAGATTTGCTCAGTGGCTGCATCTGCATCACCGAGGCGCGCAACTATAGGCAAAGGCGATTTCGATGGCAAGCTTTTTCTTCAATCGATTCATGCATTTGCATTCGTGACCTGAAAGGGGCTCCACCCTGCCCCGTTCACGGGATGACCGGTTGGTCGCTCTCTCGCCGCCTTGAGCCCCTGTTACCTCCGACCAACGGTAGCGTCGCACGCATTTCCCTAATCGCTTGAAAGCGAAGGGAAAATCCCCTGGTACGACATTTCTGATAACCGCCTGGCCGGTTATCGCCACAAAACTGAAATTTATGTTCTATAGCTACTGGATAGTGCTCAAGCCTGCGGGTATCAGTAACTGCATGCCGCTGTTGCGCAAGCGCTTCCCGCTGAAGACGTAAAGGCTCTAAACAGCTAACAATAAAAGGCCCCGAGTCATGTTCAAGAATCCCGTCCCCAAGTGGCGCCAGGCGAGTTTCGTGCTCATCGTCACCACCGTCGTGCTGGTCATCCCCAACCTCTCGCGGTTCTTTGGCTGATCCCTAGCGCCAATAGTCCGCAGGTGCTGCCGGCAAGGCTGCCAGCAGATCACGCAGCCCCTCCCCCCAGCCCTTGCGCAGGGCCTGGAAGTAGGGATCCTGTTCGTCGATCCGATGACTGCTGACCTGCGCCAGTTGATCCCGCGGATAGACCACCAGATCCAGCGGTAGCCCGACCGACAGGTTACTGCGAATGGTGGCGTCGTAGGACAGCAGCGCGCAGCGCAGGGCTTCCTCCAGCGGCGTCGCGAAGGTCAGCGCCCGATCCAGGATGGGCTTGCCATATTTGCTCTCGCCGATCTGGAAGTAAGGCGTGTCCTCGGTGGCGCTGATGAAGTTGCCATGGGGATAGAGATTGAACAGCTCCGGCTCCGCGCCGCGAATCTGCCCACCCAGCAGAAAGGAACAGCTCAGGTCCAGGCCGTGACCGCTGGGCGCATCCTCGGCATCGCGCTGCAGGACCTCGCGCAGGGTCTGCCCCAGCAGCCGGGCGGCGTCGTACAGGGTGGGTACGCCGTGCAGGTTGTCCTGCTCGCTGTCCAGGCGCTGTCGCAGCAGACTGATCACCGCCTGGGAGGTGGCCAGATTGCCTGCCGACTGGATGACGATCAGGCGCTCGCCGGGGATGCCGAACAGGTGCAGCTTGCGAAAGGTGGCGATGTTGTCGACTCCGGCATTGGTGCGGGAGTCGGCGACGAATACCAGGCCATCTTGCAGTTTCATAGCGACGCAATAGGTCATGCGAACCTCGGCTGATCGAACGGTCGACGCGACAGCGCCCGGCAACAAAAGAAAAGACGGCCCATGGCCGCCTTTTCGTCTGCTGCGGGTAGCAACGATTATTGCTGTTGCTGCGCCTGCTGCAAGGGCTCGACCAACACCTTGGCCTCCATGTGCTCGACCCCGCCGCCGCGGCGCATGCCGCGCACCGGACAGGCGTCCAGGTAGTCCAGGCCGATGGCCAGGCGCAGGTGCCGCTCCGGCCGGGCCAGGCGATTGGTGACGTCGTAGCTGTACCAGGCACCGTCATGCCAGGCTTCCGCCCAGGCGTGGCTGGAGAGGTGCGCGCTGTCGTCGGTGCATAGATAGCCGGACACATAGCGCGCCGGAATGCCCAGGCTGCGGGCGCAGGCCAGGAAGGCATGGGCATGGTCCTGGCAGACCCCGGCGCCCTTGGCGAAGGCCTGGGCGGCATTGCCGTCCACCTCGGTGGAACCGGGCAGATAGGTCATGCGCTCGTGCAGCCGCTCCATCAGCTGGATCAGGGTGGCACGATCGCGGCGACCATCGCAGACCTCGCGGGCGAAGGCCGTCAGCGCCTCGTCGGCCTCGGTCAGCCGGGTCTGGCGCAGGAAGGGAAAGGCCGAGGCCTGGCAGGGCTCGGCCTCGAAGGCCTCGTCGATCTCCACCTGGCCACTGGCGGTGATGGTGATGGCGTCGTGCGGCGTATCCAGGGTCAGCACATGCAGGATGTTGCCGAAGGGATCGCGCTGCGCCCGCGCCGGCCGTGGCAAGTCCAGCTCCCAGCCGAGGATCCGTTGACGGGCGTCGTCCTGGGGCGTGAGCCGCAGGTACTGGATGCTGGCGCGTACCTGGTCGGCGTAGCGATACAGGGTTTCGTGATGGATCGCGAGTCTCATACGGTCTCCAGGTAAGCGGTGTTGATGGCGCTGCCGAGCTGGCGGACATGAACGATGAAGTCGCCGATCCAGGCATGGAGTCCTTCTTCGAGCACCTCGTCGATGCTGGTGTAGCGCAGCCGGGCTTCCAGACCGGCCGCCAGGCGCTTGGCCTCACGGCCGTTCTCGCCGGGCAGACTGGCCAGCACCCGGTGCAGTTCGATCACGCAGGCCAGCAGCGAGCGCGGCAGGTCTTCCTGCAACAGCAGCAGCTCGGCACCGTTGCGCACGTTGAGGGCATCGCGATAGAGCTCGGTGTAGGCCTCGAAGGCGCTCAGGGCGCGCAACAGGGCGCTCCACTGATAGAAGCCGCGGGCCGAGGCGTCGCTGATGGCTTCCGCCTCCTCTTCCCCCAGGACCTGGTAGCGGGCGTCGAGCATGCGCAGGGTGTTGTCGGCGCGCTCGACGAAGGTGCCCAGGCGAATGAAGCGATAGGCATCGTTTCTCATGATGGTGCCGACGGTGGCACCGCGGAACAGGTGGGAGCGCTCCTTGACCCATTCGCAGAACCGGCTGATGCCGAAGCGGATCAGGCCGGTGACGGCGATCTCGCGCATCTCCAGCCAGGTGGAGTTGACGTTCTCCCACATGTCCGCGGTGATGCGTCCACGTACCGCGTGGGCATTGCTGCGCGCGGCCTGCAGGCAGCAATAGATGCTGCCGGGGTTGCGCTCGTCCAGGGCGAAGAAGTGCAGCAGGCGCTCGGGGTGCAGGGCGCCGTGCTTTTCCCGGTAGTCATCCAGGGTGCCGGTGATGAGCAGCGGCATGGCCAGCTCGTCCAGGCCTCCGCCCTGCCCGCTCTGCGGCATCATCGACAGCGAATAGCTGACGTCCAGCATCCGCGCGAGATTCTCGGCGCGCTCCAGGTTGCGGGACATCCAGTACAGATCGGCAGCGGTACGACTCAACATGGTGGGGTCGCCTTTCAAAGGTCCTTGCGAGGCCGCCGGGGCGGCCACTGTTCTGTGGCGATCTAGTCCTGCACCACCCAGGTGTCCTTGGTGCCGCCGCCCTGGGAGGAATTCACCACCAGCGAGCCTTCACGCAGGGCGACCCGGGTCAGGCCACCGGGCACCAGGCGCGTCTTGCGCCCGGACAGCACGAAGGGCCGTAGGTCGATGTGCCGCGGCGCGATGCCGTTCTCGACGAAGGTCGGGCAGGTGGACAGCGACAGGGTCGGCTGGGCGATGTAGGCGCTGGGATTGGCCTTGAGCCGGGCGCGGAAGGCTTCGATCTCCATGCTGCTGGCGGTGGGACCGACCAGCATGCCGTAGCCGCCGGAGCCATGGACTTCCTTGACCACCAGCTCGGGCAGGTTGGCCAGCACGTGGGACAGTTCGTCCGGCTTGCGGCACTGCCAGGTGGGCACGTTGTAGAGGATCGGCTCTTCGCTGAGATAGAAGCGGATCATCTCCGGGACATAGGGATAGATCGACTTGTCGTCGGCCACCCCGGTGCCGATGGCGTTGGCCAGGATGACGTTGCCGGCGCGATAGGCCGCCAGCAGGCCGGGCACGCCGAGCAGGGAATCCGGATTGAAGGCCAGGGGATCGAGGAAGGCGTCGTCGAGACGGCGATAGATGACGTCGACCTTCTGGAAGCCCGAGGTGGTGCGCATGAACACCTGTTCGTCGCGCACCAGCAGATCGGCGCCCTCCACCAGCTCCACGCCCATCTCCCGGGCCAGGAAGGCATGCTCGAAATAGGCGCTGTTGAAGCGCCCCGGGGTGAGGACCGCCACCGTGGGATTGTTGACCGGGGTGGAACTGCGCAGGGTGTCGAGCAGCAGATTCGGATAGTGGTCGATGGGCGCGATGCGCTCCAGGGTGAACAACTCGGGAAACAGCCGCATCATCATCTTGCGGTTTTCGAGCATGTAGGACACCCCGCTGGGGGTGCGCAGGTTGTCTTCCAGCACGTAGTAGGCGCCGTCGCCATCGCGCACCAGGTCGACCCCGGCGATATGGGCGTAGATGCCATTGGGCAGGTCCAGCCCCTGCATCGCCAGCTGGTACTGGTCGTTGGCCAGCACCTGTTCGGCGGGAATGACCCCGGCCTTGATGATGCGCTGGTCGTGATAGAGGTCGTGGAGAAAGAGATTCAGCGCCTGGACGCGCTGGATACAACCGCGCTCGATGATCTGCCACTCGCTGGCGGGAATCGCCCGCGGCAGCGCATCGAAGGGAATCAGGCGCTCCGTGCCCTGCTCGTCGCCATAGAGGGTGAAGGTGATACCGGCGCGATGGAACAGCAGATCGGCTTCGCGCCGCCGCTGGGCCAGGAGTTCCGGGGGTGTCTCGCTCAGCCATTGCGCATAGCGACCATAGTGCGGTCGGCATTGCGCCTGGACGTCATACATCTCGTTATACAGTTGGCGGCTCATGCCGATCTCCTTGTCACCCACGGTGCAGCTTCGCAAGCCGCGTGCCAGCGCAAGAGGCTTGTAGATCAAGCTCTTGCGCGGCATCGGGTCGCGCGGTGCACCAAAGCCAGGCACGTAAGCGTGCGCATGCACCGCAACGTTTCCGTCATGAGCCTAAGACGGTGCGGCCGGCGGAAAGTGCGATGATTGAGCGGCGGAGTGATTTCAGAGGGTGAGACGGGCATCCCTGGCGGGATGCCCGTCTCGGCAGGGCTTGGATCAGGCAGAGCTGTGGCTGACTTCCTGGGTCACGCCCCAGCCGTCGAGCTGGCCGCCCAGGGGCACCACCACCGCTTCCAGATCGCTTTCGAAATCGTCGATGGTGGCGTGGGTGGCGAACATCACCTTGCTGACCTGCAGATGCCAACCACCCTCTTCGTGCGGCATCACCTGGGTATTGAGGGACTCGCCGTGAAACTGGTCCGCAGCGATGCGGGCCTTGCCTTCATCGGCGAAGATGGCGAAGAAGTCGATTGGATGGAAACGGGCGAAATCGAAGCCGCCCTCCTTCATCCGCTGCAGCAGGTTCAAGCTCACATCATCGGCAAACGACAAGGACATAGGACAACCCTCCTCTGGTTCGGATGATCTTCTCGCCGAAGCGTCGCTACCGACGTCCGGCGAGTCGCGGCTGAGAACTCGAACGGTGCCGCGACCGCCAGGGCTTACGCCTTGCCGATGGCCTCCAGCACGTATCGAGGTAGAGCAAAGGCAGCAGCATGCAGCTCCGGGGTGTAGTAACGGGTC
Source organism: Pseudomonas sp. PGPPP4 (assembly GCF_002256045.1). Classification (NCBI taxonomy): domain Bacteria; kingdom Pseudomonadati; phylum Pseudomonadota; class Gammaproteobacteria; order Pseudomonadales; family Pseudomonadaceae; genus Pseudomonas; species Pseudomonas sp. PGPPP4. The sequence continues at coordinate 35,916 of NZ_NKID01000002.1, read as the reverse complement.
TGGATGCCTGTATCACTGTAGCGCTGCGCCAGGGTTTCGGCATCTTGCCGACGCAAGGTCACGTCCTTGCTGCCCCAGGCGAGGGTCATGACACCCCCTATGTAGGTAGGCACCGCTGACAGATAAAAGTGCCAGTCGGCGAACAGCCCGGACATCCGGCCGGCGGTGGTCTTGACCTCGTCCAGTTGCAGGAAGGGGGTACCGTTCTGGGCCACCATCACGCCGCCCTCGTTCAGGCAGCGATGGCAGGCCTGGTAGAAGTTCTCCGAGAACAGCACCTCGGCCGGGCCGATGGGATCGGTCGAATCGGAGATGATGACGTCGTAGCGCTCGGTGGTGTTGGCGACGAAATTCATGCCGTCGTCGATCACCAGGTTCAGTCGCGGATCCTCGAAGGCGCCGGCGGAATGGCCGGGGAAGTGCTCCTTGCACATCTCCACCACCGAGCCGTCGATCTCGACCATGGTGATGTGCTCGACCCCCCGGTGCTTGGCCACTTCGCGCAGGATACCGCCGTCACCGCCGCCGATGATGAGCACCCGCTTGGGCGCCGGATGGGCCAGCAGGGGCACGTGGGTGAGCATCTCGTGATAGATGAATTCGTCGGCCTCGGTGGTCTGGATGACGCCATCCAGGGCCATGACCTTGCCCAGCACAGCGTTCTGGAAGATCACCAGGTGCTGGTGCTCGGTGCGCACCTCGTGGAGCAGGCGCTCGACGGTGAATCGCTGGCCATAGCCGTCATAGAGGGTTTCCAGGTAGTCGCTCATGTCGATCTCCGCAGGTGGCAGGCCGAGACAAGCAATGCCCGGCCAAAAGCCGGGCATTGTAAGAGCTGGATGTGACAGGCTCCAGCGTTGTGCTGGCTAACCCTTGTGGGTGGGCGCGGTGGCCGAGCGATTACCGCGCGGGCCGGCGGCCGCCCAGGCGATCAGGCCGATCACCGGCAGCACGATGATGAGCACGGTCCAGCCGATCTTGGCGTTGTTGGTGCTGTCGCTGCGGATGACGTTGACGATGGCCCAGATGTCGAGCAGGAAGACGATGAAGCCCAGTACACCGCCGATGGTGGAATTGATCATGTCGCGACTCCCGTTGCGAGGACATAGGTCTCGTCAATTGGGACTGGCAAGGGCGGCGTCGAGTTCGGCCGGCTCGCTTGGCAGCGGCGCCGGCCGGGGGCGTTCAGAGCCAGGGCAAAGGCTCGCGAGCTAGAGACAAACAAGGCGAAAATGGCTGAGGAAGCGGAGTTTACAAGCGGTAAATGAGCATTCCGAAGCCATTTTCAACGCCGTTTGGCCGACGCGCAGCAGCCTTTGTCCAGGTTCTTAGGCGAAGGCGGCGAGATCGATGTCAGCGAAGGACGCCACGCACGGATGATCGCCGAGCTGGCCACCGACACGCACCAGGCCGCAGGTCGGCAGACCCGCCTGGCGCGCGGCATCCAGCTCTTCCACCACGTCGGAGAGAAACAGCAGGTCCGCCGGCTCGTGGGTGGTGGCCGAGGCGATGCGCGCATAGGACGCGGCGTCGCGCTTGCCGCCGGTCAGGGTATCGAAATACCCGGAAAACAAAGGGGTGAGATCGCCGTGCTCGGAGCAGCCGAAGATCAGCTTCTGCGCCTGTATCGATCCCGAGGAATAGACGTACAGCGGCAACCCGGCCACGTGCCACTGGCGCAGCGCCTGGACCGCGTCGGGATAGACGTGCCCCTTGAGGGTGCCGGCGCGATAGCCCTGCTCCCACACCTGCCCCTGCAGGGCCTTGAGCGGCGTGGCCTTGCGGTCGCTGGCGATCCATTCCAGGAGGATGGCGATCACCCGCTCCACGTCGGCATCCAGCTCGCCGGCTTCGGCGCGCACGGCGTCGAGTTGCTCGGCCACCGCCGGCTCTCCGGCATGGGTGCGCACATGAGCCGGGAGGTGCTCGCGGGCATAGGGAAAGAGCACGTCGAAGACGAAGCTGACGGCGCTGGTGGTGCCTTCGATATCGGTGAGGATGGCCTTGATCGTCACGCCTCGACCTCCAGGCGCGGGAAGCGCTGGGCGATGTCGACGCCGGTGAAGTGGGCCACCCAGCCGTCGGGATTGTCGAACAGGCGGATGGCGACAAAGGACGGCGACTCGCTCATGTCGAACCAGTGCGGGGTACCGGCCGGTACCGAGATGAGGTCGTCCTTCTCGCAGAGCACGGCATAGACGTGATCGTCGATGTGCAGGGTGAAGAGCCCCTGGCCGGCGACGAAGAAGCGCACCTCGTCCTCGTTGTGCCGGTGCTCCTCGAGGAACTTGGCGCGCAGCGCTTCCTTCTGCGGATGCTCGGGATGCATGCTGATGACGTCGACGGTCTGGTAGCCACGCTCCTGGATGAGGCGATCGATCTCCGGTCGGTAGGCGGCGATCACCTCTTCCTGGCTGGCGCCGGGTGCCACCGGGGCGGTGGCCTGCCAGCGCTCGAAACGCACCCCGACCTCGGCCAGGGTGGCGGCGATGTGCTCGCCATCGCTGATCACCTTCAGCGGCTGGCGCGGTTCGGCATCGTGGTAGACGGTCAGTCGGCTCATGGACGCAGGCTCCGGGTCTTGAGTTCGCATTCGAAGAGGAATTCGAAGGCTTCCACGTGGCGCAGGGCATCGGCCATGCGCGGGCCCCAAGTATAGAGGCCGTGTCCGCGGATCAGGTACCCCACGCAGTCGGGATGCACGTCCAGCCAGGTCTGCACCTTGTCGGCCAGGCGCGGGATGTCCTGGTCGTTGTCGAACACCGGGATCTCCACCCGCACCTCGTGGGTGGTGACGCCGTGCAGCGCCTTCTGCAGCTCGTAGCCGTCCAGCAGCAGGCGATCCCCTTCGAGCTGGCGTGAGAGCACCGTCGAGTTCACCGAATGGGTGTGCAGCACGGCGCCGATCTCCGGCTGCCAGCGATAGAGCTGGGTATGCAGCGCGGTTTCCGCGGACGGCTTCTTGGCCTCCAGCGGGGTGCCATCCAGATCGGTGGCGAGGATGTCGTCCAGCTCCAGCTGGCCCTTGTGCTTGCCGGACACGGTCAGCAACAGGCGGCTGTCGGACAGCCGCACCGAATAGTTGCTGCTGGTGGCCGGCGACCAGCCGCGGCCATAGAGGAAGCGACCGGCATCGATGATTTCCCGGGCCAGTTGCTCACGCTGCTGGATCATGGAGGGTTCTCCTTGGTTCTGTACGAAAAGTCGCCGAGCGACGGTCAGGCGAGGCGCAACGACCAACGGGAGTAACAGCCAACGGCTGGCCCAGAGGGTGAGCGCCAGCGAATCAAAGCGCTGAGGAAGCGGAGTTTACGAGAGGTAAATGAGCATTGCGACCGGGCTGGCGATCCAGGTGTTTTCAACGAAGCCTCACCGAGCGCAGGCACTTTTCGTACTGGACCTAACGGACAAGAGGATGAGGAAGGCCCCCGCCAGCGCCGCCAGGGAGGCGCCGGCAAAGGCGGCAAGGGCACCGGCCACCTGCCAGGCATAGCCAGCATACAGCGCGCCGAGCGCCCCGCCAGCCCCGGACAGGGCGGCGTAGAGCGACTGGGCCTGGCCCTGGCGGCGGCGGTCGAAATGGGACTGGACGAACTGGATGGCGGCGGCATGGAAGCAGCCGAAGGTGGCCGCATGCAGCAACTGGGCGAACAGCAGCACCGTCAGGTGATCGGCCAGGGCGCCCAGCAGCAGCCAGCGCCCGGCGGCGATGAGAAAGGCGGCCACCAGCAGGGTGTTGAGCGCCAGCCGCGCCAGCAGCTGCGGCATCACCAGGAAGATCAGCACCTCGGCGACCACTCCCAGCGACCAGAGCTGGCCGATGACGCCGCGGCCATAGCCGAGTTCTTCCAGGTGCAGGGTGAAGACCGTGTAGTAGGGACCGTGGGACAGCTGCATCAGCGCCGCGGCGAGGAAGAAGGCCAGCACCCGCGGCTGGCGCAGGGTGGTCAGGAAGGGCTCGGCCGGCGCCTCGGGGCGCTGGTCCGGATCGACCTTGACCCCCGGCACCGCCAGCGAGGCGAGCAGGATGATCGCCATCACCAGCAGCAGGTAGGCCGGATAGAGATCCAGACTGACGTATTCGAAGGCCCAGCCGAGTCCCGCCACCGCGGCGATGAAGCCGATGGAGCCCCAGAGACGGATGCGCCCATAGCGCTGCGGCTGGTCGCGCAGGTGGGCCAGGGTGATGGCTTCGAACTGCGGCAGCACCGCATGCCAGAAGAAGGCATGCCCGGCCATGATCAGCGCCAGCCAGGCGAAGCCCTGCCCCAGGTAGATGCCGGAAAAACACAGCAGGGTGCAGGCGGCGCCCAGGCGGACGATGCTCAGCCGGCGACCGGTGCGATCGGCCAGCCAGCCCCAGAGATTGGGCGCCAGTACCCGCATCAGCATGGGGATGGCCACCAGCTGGCCGATGGCGGTACCGGAAAAGCCCAGGTGGTGGAAGTACAGCCCCAGGTAGGGCGCCGTGGCCCCCAGCAGCGCGAAGTAGGCGAAGTAGAAGCCCGACAGACGCCAATAGGGAACCGGCATCGTGGGTCCGGTGCTTGGCGCCTGTTCAGGATCTTGCGAGCTAGAGACAAACAAGGCGAAAGTGCCTGAGGAAGCGGAGTTTACAAAAGGTAAATGAGCATTCCGAAGGCATTTTCAACGCCGTTTGGCCGACGCGCAGCTGATCATGGACAGGTGCTCAGAGTTGCGGCAGGACGGGCGTGCCCACCCGTACATCGGCATTTTGCGCGCGGTGACGCAAGAGGTGATCCATCAGCACCAGGGCCATCATCGCTTCGGCGATGGGCGTGGCGCGGATGCCCACGCAGGGATCGTGGCGACCCTTGGTGATGATATCCACCGGCTGGCCATGGACGTCGATGGAACGCCCCGGGGTGGTGATGCTGGAGGTGGCCTTCAGCGCCAGGTGGGCGACGATGGGCTGGCCGGAGGAGATGCCGCCCAGCACGCCACCGGCGTTGTTGGACAGGAAGCCTTCCGGGGTCAGTTCGTCCCGGTGCTCGGTGCCGCGCTGGGCGACGCTGGCGAAGCCCGCGCCGATCTCGACGCCCTTCACCGCGTTGACGCTCATCAGCGCATAGGCCAGTTCGGCGTCGAGGCGATCGAAGATCGGCTCGCCCAGCCCCGGCGGCACGCCGTCGGCGACCACGGTGATGCGCGCACCCACAGAATCCTGATCGCGGCGCAGCTGGTCCATGTAGGCCTCCAGCTCCGGCACCCGATCCGGATCGGGGCTGAAGAAGGCGTTCTCCTCCACGCTGTCCCAGGTCTTGAAGGGGATCTCGATGGGACCCAGCTGGCTCATGTAGCCGCGCACCCGGATGCCCTGGGTGGCCAGGTACTTCTTGGCGATGGCGCCGGCCGCCACGCGCATGGCGGTCTCCCGCGCCGAGCTGCGACCGCCGCCGCGGTAGTCGCGCAGGCCGTACTTGTGGTGATAGGCGTAGTCGGCATGAGCCGGACGGAACAGGTCCTTGATCACCGAGTAGTCCTTGGACTTCTGGTCGGTGTTGCGGATCAGCAGGCCGATGGGGGTCCCGGTGGTGACGCCCTCGAAGACCCCGGAAAGGATCTCCACCTCGTCCGCTTCCTGGCGCTGGGTGGTGTGGCGACTGGTGCCGGGCTTGCGCCGATCCAGGTCGCGCTGCAGGTCGGCGAGGTCCAGGGGCAGTCCGGGTGGGCAACCGTCGACGATGGCGACCAGCGCCGGGCCATGGCTTTCGCCGGCGGTGGTGACGGTAAACAGCGTGCCGAGGGTATTGCCGGACATGCGAGGGCTCCGCGCTACGGGTGAAAGGTATAGATTCAAATTGGGAATGGGCGATTTTACACGCGCCGTGGTCTTTTACACGGATTGTGTGCGGGATAGGCCCCCACACCCCAGCTCTCCGGTGCCCTTCCCGCCATGCGTCTGCTGTTCTCCCTGCTGCTGTGCCTCGCCCTGCCCGCCCTCGCCACGGCGGCCGATCCCGTGCTCTATCGTCCCCTCCAGCTCGACACCGGCAGCGGTGTGCTCAAGGGCAGTCTGATCCTGCCGCGTAGCGACAGGCCGCAACCGGTGGTGCTCTTCGTTTCCGGCTCGGGGCCCATCGATCGCAACGGCAACGCCCCCGGCGCGCGCAACGCGGCCCTGCAGCGGCTGGCCGAGGCCCTGGGCCGGCAGCGGATCGCCAGCGTGCGCTTCGACAAGCGCGGCGTGGCCGAGAGTCGCAGCGCCGAGCCGGACGAGAGTCGCCTCAGCGTGGAGCGCTATGTCGACGACCTGGTCGGCTGGATCCGGCTGCTGCGCGCCGATCCGCGCTTTTCCGCGGTGATCCTGCTCGGCCACAGTGAAGGCGCCCTGATCGCCAGTCTGGCCGCCGACCAGGTGCCGGTCGCCGGGGTAGTGACCCTGGCCGGCAGCGGCCGGCCCATCGACGTGGTGCTGCGCGAGCAGTTGGCGGGCAAGCTGTCGCCGGCCGGCCTGGCCAGCGCCCAGTGGATCATCGACCAGTTGCTGCGCGGCACCCCGGTGCCCGAGGTGCCGAAGGAGTTGCTGGTGCTGTTCCGCCCCAGCGTCCAGCCCTATCTGATCTCGCTGTTCCGCCAGGATCCGGCCAGGGCCTTCGCCGGCATCCACGCGCCGGCGCTGATCGTCCAGGGTACCCATGACGTCCAGGTGGAGGTCGACGATGCCCGCGCCCTGCAGCGCGCCAAACCGGATGCGGAACTGGCCATCATTGCCGGCATGAACCACATGCTGCGCATCACCCCGGCGGACTTCCAGGCGCAACTGCCCAGCTACGACAATCCCAACCTGCCCCTGGCCCGCGCGCTGGTCGAGCGCGTGACCGCCTTCGTCGCGCGCTCAGGTTCCTCGCGCGCCGGCCGATAAGCCAGCAAAGGCGCCCAGGCGGCGCACCCGCTGGAGCCCGTCCGTGGACACCCCCGATCACGCATCACCGGCCGTCGAGGCCGCACCCAACGAGCCCCACCCCTGGGCCAGCCTGCCGCCGGAGCGCTTTCAGCTGCTGCGGCTGATGCCGCAGCCGGCGGATCGCCGGGTCGGCTCGCGCCCACTGCGCTTCGTGCAACTCGGCCTGGTCGAGCGCCATGGTGACGAGGAAAGCCTGCTGCGGCTGACGGTGCAGATTCCCGGTCAGCTGCTGCACCGCGAGGTGAACGTGCTGGAGGTCTGGGTCGACCATCGCCAAGGCGAAATCCGCCTCGGCCCGGAGCGCGGTCTGCAGATCGAGCCGGAAGAACGCGGCCTGGGACGCTTCCTGCTGGCGCGGGCGGCCGCCTGGGCACGCCTGCGCTGGAGCCACTACCGGGTGCAGGACCTGCCCCTGGCGCGCCGCGACGCCCTCGACGAAGACAGCCGCAAGCGCCGCGACCACGTGCTCGGCGCCCAGGGCTTCACCGTCGAGACGGCGGCGGATGACGAGCGTCAGCAGCTCTGCCGGGCCGCCCGGGTCAGCCAGCTGCGCGAGGACTGGAATGCCGACAAGGTGCAGCTGCTGTCGCTGCTGGACGGCGCCACCCTGCTGGAGCAGTGCGACCGGGTGATCGACGAGCGCGATGCCAGTCTGCGCCAGCTGGAGGACCGCATCGCCCTCTATCGCCGCGATGACATCTCGCTGCGCTTCGCCATCGGCTGCCTGGCGGTGTTCTGCCTGTTCCAGGCCGCGCTGCTGATCTGGATGGCGCTGCGCTGAGCGGTCTGGTGCCGCGCCAGGCACCCTTGCCGACGACCTGTCGGCAGCGCCCAGGCGCCACCCCTCGCCCGAGGCTTGCTCCCCCGCCGGACCCTGCTAACGTAGCCACCCGTTCGCATCCATCCGCCCGGAGTGTCCGCTGTTCATGGTCTCGCCTCTCCTGTTTCGCCCGCGCGCGCCCCTGCGTCTCGCTACCCTCGGCCTGCTGACCGCCCTCGCCGGCTGCCAGTACCTCGGCGAAGAGCAGCCGACCCGCAGCCAGCCGCAACTCAAGGGCAGCCTGCCGCTGCGCGGCCTGGCGCAGACCGCCTCGGTGCGCCGCAATGCCGACGGCCAGCCGCTGATCGAGACCACCACCTTTCACGATGCCCTCTTCGCCCTCGGCTACGTCCATGCCAGCGAACGCCTGGCGCAGATGGTCGAGCTGCGCCTGCTGGCCCAGGGTCGGCTGGCCGAGGCCTACGGCGAAAGCCGCCTGGACAGCGACAGGTTCATGCGCGCCGTGGACCTGCGCAAGGCCGCCCAGGTGGCCTACGGCAACGCCTCGCCACGGATGAAGGCCTTCTTCGAGGTCTATGCCCGGGGGGTCAACGCCTATCTCTATCGCGCCGGCGAACGGGTCCAGCTGGATGGCCACGACTACCGCGCCGAATACTGGAAGGCCGAAGACAGCGCCCTGCTCTTCGAACTGCTCAACTTCGCCCAGGCGGTGGACCTGCGCAAGGAAACCGCGGCGCTGGCCCTGGCCACCCAGGTCGGTCCCGAGCGCCTGGCCTGGCTCCTGCCCACCTACCCGGACGAACCCCTGCCGGACGAGGAGACCGCCAAGCTGCGCGGCCTGAATCTGCGCGGCCAGCTGCCAGGGCTCGAAGCCCTGCTGCAGGTCCAGCGGCAACTGGCGGAGCAGGCGCCCTTCGGCGGCCCCACCGGTACCGCCTGGGCGGCCACCCCGGGGCACACCCGCAGCGGCCGCAGCCTGCTCGCGGTGGACAAGGTCAGTGCCGTCGGCCAGTCGCCCTTTACCCTGGTGACCCTGAGGGCGCCGCGCTTCGAGGCCGTGGGTACCACCCTGCCCGGTCTGCCACTGCTGCTCGACGGCTACAACGGCAAGCTGGCCTGGGGCGCCGCGACCCTGATGGGCGACAGCCAGGACCTCTACCTCGAACGCCTGCAACGCCAGGGCGGTCGCCTGCAGGTGCAGAGCGGCGGTCAGTGGCAGCCGGCCGGCGAGCGGGTGGAGACCTTTTTCGTCCGCGGTGAAAAGCCGCGGCGCGAGACGCTCTATACCAGTCCCCGCGGTCCGCTGCTGAATCTGGCCCTGGCGCCGGACGCCAACGGCTACGGCCTGGCCCTGCGCAGCAGTCGCCTGGAGGCCGACAAGAGCCTGGACGCCCTTTTCGACCTCTCCCGCGCCAAGGATGTGGAGCGCGCCTTCGAACTGGCTCGCGACCTGCGCGCCAGCGACTGGAATCTGGTGTTCGCCGATGCCGAGCACATCGGCTGGCAGGTGACCGGGCGCTATCCCAACCGCCGCAGCGGCCTGGGTCTGCTGCCCTCGCCCGGCTGGGACGAGCGCTACGCCTGGGATGGCTACGCCGATCCCATGCTGCACCCCTATGACCAGGATCCGGCCCAGGGCTGGCTGGGCGCCGCCAACCAGCGCGTGGTACCGCGTGGCTACGGCATGCAGCTGTCCAGCAACTGGTCGGGCCCCGAGCGTCAGGAGCGCCTGGCGCAACTGGCCGGCCGTTCGGCGCGCCTCGATGGCCGCGACGCCATGGCCCTGCAGCAGGACCAGACCACCACCCTGGCCGCCAAGCTCAAGACCCAGCTCGACTCCCCCGGCTTCGCCGCGCCGCTGCGCCAGGCCATCGCCGCCCTCTCGGCGGGCCAGCGCCCGCAGGCGGAAGAGGCCCTGCGGCGTCTGCAGGGCTTCGACGGCCGCCTGGCCGCCGGCTCCGGTGACGCGGCGCTCTACGAAGCCTTTCTCCAGGCCCTGGCCGAACAGACCTTCGCCGACGAGCTGGGTGGCACCCGGAGTCCGGCCTGGCAGGCCTTCACCACCCTCAGCGACACCGGCTACAACGCCATCGTCGATCACCTCCTGGCGCGCGACGACAGCCCCTACTGGGATGACGTCAGCACCGCCACCCACGAAGACAAGCCGGCGATCTTCGCCCGCGCCCTGGCCGCGGCCATCGCCACCTGCGAAGCCCGGCTGGGCAGCGATCGCGCCAGCTGGCAATGGGGCCGCCTGCACCGCCAGGACGGCAACGCCTATGGTGGCGATGGCTCGACCCTGGACCTGACCGCCAGCCACTGGGGCGGCAATGACCAGGTCTGGCTGGCGCCGGCGCTGCGCCTGGTGGTGGACTTCGGTCTGGCCGAACCGCTGCAGGCGAGCCAGGCCGGCACCCCGGGCAAGGGCTGGACCCGCGGGCAATACCGGAGCCTGCCGCTGCAGCCGCAGAATCTGGAGCGCGTCTATGGGCGCGACCGCCTGCTGCTGATCCCGCAGAAGTAGCCCCGCCGCTGGCAACCCGCGACTTGGCGCGGGTTTTGCCCCGCTTCTGACAGACCTCAGCCGGCGTCGCCCCTTTCCGCCGCGCCGCGGACCGCTGCAGAGCCGCTGTCCCGCGGGTGCATGGGCAGTGAAAGCGCCCGGTGATGGTGCCGTGCCTGTCACCATAATGGTGCAGGCTCTAGTCGAGACGCCCATAGCGGTGCACAGAGAGGCACCTGAGCGTCTGTCAGCCGCCGGAGACACCATGCCTGCCCAGCCTTCCCCCCACGCCGCGTATCTCTGGGTCGCGGGTTCGGACGCCCCGGAAAAGCCGGAGCTCAACCTGGGCTTCCTGCCCCTGAGCGATGCCGCCTCGCTGATCGTGGCGGCGACCCAGGGCTTTGGCGAACCCCATGGCCTGACGCTCCATCTGCACCGCCAGCCCTCCTGGTCGGCGCTGCGCGACAACCTGCTCAACGGCCAGCTCGACGCCGCCCACTGCCTCTACGGCCTGGTCTATGGCGCCCATCTCGGCCTGGGCGGCGCGCCCGCCACGCCGATGGCGGTGCTCATGAGCCTGGCGCAGAACGGTCAGAGCCTCAATCTGGCGCGCAGCCTGACCCGGGAAGGCGTCCGGGACACCGCCTCCCTGGTGGAACGGATCCGCCAGCCAGACGCCAGACCGCTGACCCTGGCGCACACCTTTCCCACCGGCACCCATATCTTCTGGCTCTACTACTGGCTGGCCGCCCAGGGCATCCATCCCCTGCAGGACGTGCGCACCGCGCTGGTGCCGCCACCGCAGATGCCCGAGCACCTGGCCGCCGGCCGGGTCGACGGCTTCTGCGTCGGCGAGCCCTGGGGTGCTGCCGCGGTGGCCCGTGGCCAGGGCTTCACCCTGACCACCACCCAGGCGATCTGGCCGGACCACCCGGAAAAGGTGCTGGCCTGCACCGGCCACTTCGCCGAGCGCTATCCCAACACCGCCCGGGCGCTGATCCGCACCCTGCTCGACGCCAGTCGCTTCATCGAGGAGAGTCGCGAGAATCGCCTGGGCACCGCCCAGCTGATCAGCGGCGCCGACTATGTTGACACCGACCCGGCGCTGCTCGCCCAGCGCTTTCTCGGTCACTACGAGGACGGCCTCGATGGCCACTGGGAAGACCAGCACCCCCTGGCCTTCCATCGCCAGGGCGCGGTCAATCCACCCTATCTCTCCGATGGCCTCTGGTTTCTCACCCAGTTCCGCCGCTGGGGCCTGTTGCGCGAGGAGCCGGACTACCTGGCCATCGCCGAGGCCGTGCAGTGCACCGAGCTGTACCGGCAGGCCGCCACCGACCTGGGGCTGGCGGTACCGCCGACCCGGCGCAGCAGCACCCTGTTCGACGGTCGCACCTGGGACGGCAGCGATCCGGCCGGTTACGCCCGCAGCTTCGCCATCCACGCGCTCAGCGACTACTAGGGAGAAAGACCTTGCGCATCTTGCTCATCGACGACACCCCCAAGCAGGTCGGCCGTCTCAAGGCCGCGCTGATCGAAGCCGGTTTCGAGGTCATCGAGGAATCCGGTCTGACCATCGACCTGCCCGCACGCATCGAGGCCCTGCGGCCGGACGTCATCCTCTTCGACACCCAGTCACCCGGGCGCGACGTCATGGAACAGGTCTGCCTGGTCACCCGCGATCGGCCGCGCCCCATCGTCATGTTCACCGACGAGCATGACCCGGCAGTGATGCGCCGGGCCATCCAGTCCGGGGTCAGCGCCTATATCGTCGAAGGCATCCAGACCAGTCGCCTGCAGGCCATCATCGATGTGGCCCGCGCCCGTTTCGAGACAGACCAGGCCCTGCGCGCCGAACTCCAGGCCCGCGAGCAGCAGTTGCTGGAGCGCAAGAAGGTCGACCAGGCCAAGGGGCTGCTGATGAAGATGCGCGGCTGCAGCGAAGACGAGGCCTACACCCTGATGCGCCGCCAGGCCATGAGCAAGCAGCAGAAGCTGATCCAGGTGGCCGACCAGATCATCGCCATGAGCGAACTGCTCGGCTGAATCCGGAGGACGCTGCCCGGACCTTTCTTTAACCCCATAATTTTCCTCGACAAGCGCAGCGACCTGCGGCTACTGTCCGCTGCAGGTCACCTCCTGTGACCCACGTCGCTCGGACGGTTCCGGGCGCTTACGTACTTCGAGGAACGCATGACTGATTCCAGTCCCGTGCGCCGCTTTGCGCGCATCGATCGCCTGCCCCCCTACGTCTTCAACATCACCGCCGAACTCAAGATGGCCGCGCGCCGTCGCGGTGAGGACATCATCGACCTGTCCATGGGCAACCCCGACGGGCCGACCCCGCCGCACATCGTCGAGAAGCTCTGCCAGGTCGCCCAGCGCGAAGACACCCACGGCTATTCCAGTTCCAAGGGCATTCCGCGCCTGAGACGCGCCATCTCCCACTGGTACCGCGACCGCTACCAGGTGGAGATTGATGCCGACAGCGAAGCCATCGTCACCATCGGCTCCAAGGAAGGCCTGGCGCACCTGATGCTGGCCACCCTGGATGCCGGCGATACCGTGCTGGTACCCAATCCGAGCTATCCGATCCACATCTACGGTGCGGTGATCGCCGGGGCCCAGGTGCGCTCGGTACCCCTGGTGCAGGGCATGGACTTCTTCGCCGAACTGGAGCGGGCCATCCGCGAGAGCATTCCCAAGCCGAAGATGATGATCCTCGGCTTTCCCTCCAACCCCACCGCCCAGTGCGTGGAGCTGGATTTCTTCGAGCGCGTGGTGGAACTGGCCAAGCGCTACAACGTGCTGGTGGTGCACGACCTGGCCTATGCCGACATCGTCTTCGACGGCTGGCAGGCGCCCTCCATCATGCAGGTGCCCGGCGCCAAGGACATCGCGGTGGAATTCTTCACCCTGTCCAAGAGCTACAACATGGCCGGCTGGCGGATCGGCTTCATGGTCGGCAATCCCGAGCTGGTCGCCGCCCTGGCGCGGATCAAGAGCTATCACGACTATGGCACCTTCACCCCGCTGCAGGTGGCGGCCATCGCCGCCCTGGAAGGCGACCAGCAGTGCGTGCGCGACATCGCCCAGCAATACCAGCAGCGCCGCGATGTCCTGGTGCGCGGCCTGCACGAAGCCGGCTGGATGGTGGAGAACCCCAAGGCGTCGATGTACGTCTGGGCCAAGATTCCCGAGCCCTATGCCCACCTGGGTTCGCTGGAATTCGCCAAGAAGCTGCTGGCCGAGGCCAAGGTCTGCGTCTCGCCGGGACTGGGCTTCGGTGACTATGGCGACGATCATGTGCGCTTCGCCCTGATCGAGAACCAGGACCGCATCCGCCAGGCGGTGCGCGGCATCAAGCAGATGTTCCGCGCCGACGGCCTGCTGCCCAAGGCGGCCGCGCGCAAATCCGGCATCGAGCCGGCCTGAGCCTTCGCCGCGCCGTCGACCGGCGGCGCGGCGAATTCTTGTCAGTCCGGGCGTTCCAAGCTATAAGCCGCTAGTGACCTCCTGGGATATCGCCATGCTGAAAGGCCTGTTCAATCTGCTCAAATCGCCCTCCGCGGACGATCTCAAGCTGGCCGCGAGCATCAACAATTCCTACAAGTCCATGCGCGTGGTCGGTCGCGGCACCCTGCGCATCGATCCGGCGGAGATCTTCGACTCCCCCGAATTCAAGGAAGACCTGGACCGCGCCCGGCGGCTCATCAACCGCTGATGTTCCTGCTGCTGCTCCTGCCGATCCTGGTCAGCGGTTTTCTCGTCTGCCACAAGCATCCGCTGTACTTCTACCGCCTGCATCGCTACGAGGGCCAGTACCTCTATCTGCAGAGCGCGCGCTTCGGCCTGTTCTGCACCCTGCTCGCCGTGATCCTGCACCTGGGCATCGCGCAAATCGTGCAGGGGCGCAGCTGGTCCTGGGGTGAGCGGACCTTCTCCCTCGACTACTTCGCCGGTCTCGCCGAGCTGCTGCGCCGCACCGGCACCCTGGAAGATCCGCTGCAGGCCGCCTGGATCCTGCTGGTGACGGTGACCGCCCTGCTGATTCCCACGGCCTGGGCCACGCTGGCGCGCTGGACCATCAAGCGCAAGTACGGCCTGAGCGAGGACAACTACCGCACCTTCATCCTCGCCGGCATCCTCAAGGACAGTCCGCTGGACGATCTGCTGATGACCGCCTCCATCAACAAGGAGACGCTGATGCTGACCCTGGAGGAGCGCAAGGTGTACGTCGGCCGCATCACCACCCTGGGCGAACCAAGCGAAACGGAAGGCGCCGACCAGGACGTCTGCATCAAGCCGATCATGAGCGGCTATCGCGACAAGGACAAACTCTGGGTGACCTTCACCACCCACTATGCGGACAAGGGCAAGGACATTTACCTGACCCTGAAACAGAGCCAGATCGTCTCGGCGACACGCTTCGATTTCGACGCCTATGAAGCGTTTCGCTCAAGCGTAAGCCGCGCCTGATCTGGCTTGGCGTACTTTCTTCAGGGAACGTATGACTTTTTAGGCAGGTCCCATTTTGCAGGCGCGTTCACCGCCAGCCGGTGACGCCCTTCCCTTACTGCCTAGAAAATCAGGAGCACGTCCATGACGCCCATGCTGAAGAAAGCCTCCAGCCTGTCCCTCGCCATCCTGCTGGCTGCCGGTGCCGGTCTGGCCCAGGCCGCCGACAAGCTGTCTCCGGCCGAATTCGTCGACGACGCCTCGGCCAAGGGCATCGCCGAGATCGAAGCAGGCAAGCTGGCCCTGGAAAAGAGCCAGTCCCAGGACATCAAGACCTTCGCCCAGAGCATGATCGACGACCACACCAAGGCTAATGAGCAGCTCAAGAGCCTGGCCCAGGAGAAGAAGCTGAAAGTCTCCACCGACGCCGAGCTGATGGACAAGGCCAAGGCCATGATCCTGCAGGTGCGTGACGACTCCTTCGACCGCTCCTACGCCAACAACCAGGTCGTGGCCCACGAGCAGACCATCGAGATCTTCCGCAACGAAGCCAAGACCGGCGATGACGCCGCGCTCAAGGCCTTCGCCGAGAAGACCCTGCCGAAGCTGGAGCACCACCTCCAGGAAGCCAAGGCGCTGCAGACCAAGTACGCGAAGTAACCGCCAGGAGCCGGTTTGTAGGCGTACTGCCCTGTCCATCAGTTCGTGGCGGTGCAGGTAATGCACCGAAGATGGACGGAAGGCACTGAGCGTGTTATCGCGGCCACGGGCCGCTCCTACAGGCGCTGCTGTACCCGTAGGAGCCGCCCATGGCCGCGATCCGAACGCGGCCCGCACTACTTCGTAAGCGCCAACAAGGGGCAACACGCCGTGACGGCGCTCAATCCTTGTGCAGCGCCTTGACCGATTCAGGCGCTGCCGATATCGCGATCCCTAGCTAACACTGGGCTCACTCAACTTGGCTTCGCTCTTGCAAAGACATCGGCAGGGGTGGCCAACGGCGGTCACCCAACCGACAAAGGCGTCAGTTCACCTCCCGGCAACGGGCAAGGGTGACTGACGCCTTTTTCATGCCCGTGACGTGCCCGAGGTGCCTCCATGAGTCCCAGTTTCTGGAAAGCCGGCCATGCGCCGACCCTGTTCGCCGCCTTCCTCTACTTCGACCTGAGCTTCATGGTCTGGTACGTGCTCGGCCCCATGGCCGTGCAGATCGCCACCGACCTGCAGCTGACCACCCAGCAGCGCAGCATGATGGTGGCTACGCCCATCCTCGCCGGTGCCGTCCTGCGCCTGATCCTGGGCTTCGTCGCCGATCGGCTGTCACCCAAGACCGCCGGCATCATCGGCCAGGCGGTGGTGATCCTGGCGCTGCTGGTGGCCTGGCAGCACGGCGTGCACAGCTATGAGCAGACCCTGGTGCTGGGCCTGTTCCTCGGCTTCGCCGGTGCCTCCTTCGCCGTCGCCCTGCCGCTGGCCTCCCAGTGGTATCCGCCGCAGCACCAGGGCAAGGCCCTGGGCATCGCCGGCGCCGGCAACTCCGGCACGGTGTTCGCCGCCCTCTTCGCCCCGGCGCTGGCCAAGGCCTTCGGCTGGACCAACGTGTTCGGCTTCGCGCTGATCCCGCTGATCCTGACCCTGGTGGTCTTCGTGCTCTGCGCCCGCAACGCCCCGGAACGGCCGGCACCGAAGAAGCTGGTGGACTACGGTCGTGCGCTGAACGACAAGGACAGCTGGTGGTTCATGTTCTTCTACAGCGTGACCTTTGGCGGCTTCCTCGGCCTTGCCAGCACCCTGCCCGGCTATTTCCATGACCAGTACAGCCTGGAGCCGGTGGTGGCCGGCTACTACACCGCCGCCTGCGTCTTCGGCGGCAGCCTGATGCGGCCCCTGGGCGGTGCCCTGGCCGACCGCATCGGCGGGATCCGCGCGCTGCTCGGCATGTATACCGTGGCGGCCATCTGCATCGCCGCCGTGGGCTTCCATCTGCCCAGCGCCATGGCGGCCCTGGCGCTGTTCGTGGTGGCCATGCTCAGCCTGGGCGCCGGCAACGGCGCGGTGTTCCAGCTGGTGCCCCAGCGCTTCCGCAAGGAAATCGGCGTCATGACTGGGCTGATCGGCATGGCGGGCGGCATCGGCGGCTTCGCCCTCACCGCCGGCCTGGGTGCGGTCAAGCAGGCCACCGGCGACTATCAGCTGGGCCTCTGGCTGTTCGCCGCCCTCGGCGTGCTCGCCTGGTTCGGCCTGCTCAGCGTCAAGCGCCGCTGGCGCACCACCTGGGGCTCGGCTGCCGTTACCGCAGCGCGGGTCTGAGACCCTATTCAAAGTCTGCTGCGCGTCGGCCAAACCGCGTTGAAAATGGCTGGGTCGCCAGCCCGGTCGGAATGCTCATTTACCGCTCGTAAACTCGAGCGCGAGTCCGATCCGCTTCCTCAGGCCTTTTCGCCTTGCCTGTCTCTAGCTCGCAAGACTTAGAACAGGGTCTGAGGGAAAACCGGCGGCCAGGGGCCGCCGGTTTTCATTCAGGGGGCGGGACGCACATAGCTGGTCAGCACGTGATCCCGCCAGACCCCGTCGATCTCCAGATAGCGCCGCGCCAGGCCCTCGCGCTCGAAGCCGAGCTGGGTCAGCAGATGGGCGCTGCGGACGTTCTCCGGCAGATGGTTGGCCATGATCCGGTTCAGGCCCAGCTCGGCGATAACGAAGTCCCGCCCCAGGCGTACCGCCTGGCGCATCAGCCCCCGCCCCTGCCAGGCTGCATCCAGCCCATAGCCGAGGTAGCAGGCCTGGAAACCGCCGCGGACTATCTGGCTGAAATTCACCGTGCCTATGACCAGCGGCCCCGCTCGCAGCACCAGGCGCAATTCGCTCAGACCCGGCCCGCCGGCGCGGTAGGCAGCCGCCTGCCCCTGCCATTGCGCCAGGGTATAGAAGGCATCAGAGCGCCGTGGCATCGACAGCGCCAGGTGCTGGCGATTGCGCCGGTAGTAGTCGGCCACCGCAGCAGGATCGGCCAGGGTCAGGTCGATCAGTTCCACCGCCTCGGTCACGGCGAAACGCGGTGGATACTGCAGCGGAACGCTCAGGGCGGTCATGGCTGCACCTGCGGCGGCAATTCGTAGACCCAGGTGGCGCAGCGCTGTCCGTCCGGCCCTTCCCGATCGTTTTCCAGAACCCGGACGCGCCGGAAACCCACCCGTTCGGCAAGGCGCTGGCTGGCGTCGTTGGCGGCCGAGGTGGTGAGAAAGAACCCCGCCGTACCCCGCTGCTCGACGAAATACCGCAGTGCGGCGCTCATCAGGCCCTGCCCGGTATGCAGGCTGTGCAGCCAGTAGCCGATCTCGAAGCGCCGCCCGCCGTCCAGTGGCGTGAGCCCCAGGCAGCCGAGCAGTTCGTCACCACGCACCAGGAAGTAGCGTTTTTCGCCCTGGGCCAGGGTGAAGGCGCCGCGGGCCGCGAGAAGGCTGTCGCGGGCCTGGGCGACGCTGGTCTGTTCGCGCGCCCAGCCGAGGAAACGGCGGTGCTCGGCATAGCTCCAGTTCAGGGCGTCGGCGAAGGCCGCGGCCAGGCGCGGTTGCGGCCAGACCAGCTCGAAGTCGGCCAGGGCGATGCGCGGTGGAAAATTCATGGCGAGGCCCCGAACTCCAGACGTGGCACGGCGGCCAGCAGGCGCTGGGTCATGGCGTGAGCGGGCGCGCGCAGCACCCGCTCGGCGCTGCCCTGTTCGACGATGCGACCGCCGTCCATGACCGCGATGCGATCGGCCAGGTACTCGACCACGCCGAAGTTGTGGGTGATGAACAGATAGGCCAGCCCCCGCTCCGCCTGGAGTTCGCGCAGGAGATCGAGGATCTGCGCCTGCACCGAGACGTCCAGCGCCGAGGTGGGTTCGTCGCACACCAGCACCTGCGGCTCGACGATCAGCGCCCGGGCGATGGCGATGCGCTGCCGCTGGCCGCCGGAGAATTCGTGGGGAAAGCGCTGCAGGGTGTCACCCGGCAGCCCGACCCGCTCCACCAGGGCGGCGGCCCGTCTCTGGCGCTCGGCGGCGTCCAGTTCCGGACGCAGGGCCAGCAGCCCCTGCTCCAGGGTCGCAGCGATGCGCATGCGCGGATCCAGGGAGGCGAAGGGATCCTGGAAGACGATCTGGATCTGCCGGCGCAGCCGTTGCAGGGTGCGTCCATCGGCCGAGAGCAGCTCCGCGCCGCCCAGGCGGGCACTGCCGCCGATGCGCGGCCCGTCGAGCAGGCGCAGCAGGGCCTTGCCGGTGGTGGTCTTGCCGCACCCGGATTCGCCCAGCAGGGCCAGGGTCTCGCCGGCGTGCAGGTCGAAGCTCACCCCGTCCACCGCCCTGACCCAGTCCCGCGTCCGGCCCCAGGCGCCGCGGCGGAGCGGATAGTGCACAACTAGGTCGCGCACCTCCAGCAAGCACTCGCCCGGGGTTCGCGCGGGCAATGTACGGGGTACTCCTGCCAGGGTCTGGCTGCGCTTGGCGAAGGTGGGAATGGCGGCGAACAACTCGCGGGCATAGGGATGTCGGGGCGCCTGGAAGAAGTCCGCCGCCGGCGCGCTCTCGACGATCTCGCCGTGGCGCATCAGGGCCACGTGATGGGCCACCTGGCGCACCACCGCCAGGTCGTGGGTGATCAGCAGGATGGCCATGCCCAGTTCGCGCTGGATGTCGGCCAGCAGCGCGAGGATCTGCGCCTGAACGGTGACGTCCAGCGCCGTGGTGGGCTCGTCGGCGATCAGCAGATCCGGCTCGGCGGCCAGCGCCAGGGCGATCATGATGCGCTGCTTCTGGCCACCGGAGAACTGGAAGGGATAGTCGTCGATCCGTCGCTCCGGCTCGGGAATGCCCACCCGCCGCAGCCATTCCACCACCCGGGCGCGGGCGGCGGCGCCACGCAGCGCGGTGTGGGCGCGCAGGGTTTCCTCGATCTGCTCGCCGATGCGCATGACCGGATTCAGGCTGGTGGCGGGCTCCTGGAAGATGGTGCCGACGCGCCCACCGCGTAATTCGCGCAGGCGGGCTTCCGGCAGTCGATGCAGGTCGGTGCCGGCCAGCAGCGCCGCGCCGCGGGCGATGCCCAGCGCAGGCGGCAGCAGGCGCAGCAGCGAGAGCGCCGTGACGCTCTTGCCGCTGCCCGATTCGCCGACCAGGGCGAAGGTCTCGCCGCGGGCGATGGCCAGGCTCAGGCCGCGCACCGCCTGGCGCGTGCCCTCCTCGCCGTCGACCAGGATCTCTAGGTCGCGGATCTCCAGCACCGGGGTCATGGCTGCACCTCGCCCTGGCCGGGACGGCGCCTGAGCCAGGTGGATCTCAGCCGGCGACTGCGCGGATCGAAGGCGTCGCGCACGGCGTCGGCGAACAGATTGGCCGCCAGCACCAGGGCCAGCATGAAGGCGAAGGCGCTGAACAGGTTCCACCAGATCATGGGGCTGCGGGACATCTCGGTGCGGGCATCGTTGATCATTGAGCCGAAGGAATTCATGGTCGGATCGACGCCGATGCCCAGGTAGGAGAGCACCGCCTCGTAGAGCACCAGGCTGGAAAATTCCAGGGTCAGGGTGATGAGCACCAGGTAGAAGACGTTGGGCAGGAGGTGCCGGCGCAGGATGGTGAAGTGGGAGACGCCGAAGGCCCGCGCCGCCTGCACGTATTCCAGCTCGCGCAGCTTGAGCGCCTCGGCGCGCAGCAGGCGGCAGAGGCCGGCCCAGCCGGTGAGGCCGAGGATCAGGCAGAGCATGAAGAGACGCAGGTCGGCGCGCGCCGCGCCGGTGTCGAACAGCTCCGGATGACGGTCGATGAACACCTGCATCATCAGCACGCAGGCCGCCACCAGCAGCACCCCGGGGATGGAGGTCAGGGTGGTGTAGAGGTAGGTGATGACGTCGTCCACCCGGCCCTTGAAGTAACCGGCGGCCAGGCCGAAGACGATGGCCGGCGGCAGCATGGCCAGGGTGGTCAGGCTGCCGATGACGAAGGCGGTGCGGATGCTCTTGAGCGACTGGTAGAGGACATCGTTGCCGGTGCCGTCGGTGCCCAGCACGTGGTAACCGCTGGCCAGGGCGATCACGCTGCCGGCCACCAGGCAGACGCCCAGCCAGGTCAGCAGGATGGCGCGCCAGGGCGTGGCGGTCTGGCCGCGGAGGATGAGTCCGCAGCGGCTGGCGAAGCCACCCGGCTCGCGCAGCCGTGCCGCGGCCAGGGCGGCAGTCGCCAGGGCCAGCACCAGACCGCCGAGCAGGCCCGACGTCAACCGCTTGAGGACATCGCCCCGCCATTCGGCAGCGGGATCGCGCAACGTGGTACCCGCATGCCTGAGGCGCGGGAAGTCGCGCAGCGGCGTGCCCTCGGCGCTGGTGCCCAGGGTTTCCTTGGTGAACTGGTGGGTGGCGAGCGGCGCGGAATAGGTCTTTTCGCGCTGGGTCAGGCTGGTGTCGGCCAGCAGGCCGTCGAGGGCCGAGAGCACCACGGGCGAATAGATCGGCGCCGTGGCGCCGGGTGTGGCGGGCAACTGGGGTCGGTAGTGCAGCGAATCCAGCAGGGCGATGGCGACGAAGCTGGCCAGCACCACGGCCGCGCTCATCGCCGGAGCATCCTGCAGCACCCGGCGCCAACTGGCGCGCAGGGCCGGCTGGCGACGCGCGCGCCAGGCGTAGCACAGGCTGCCGGCCACCAGCAGGTAGAGGGCGAGGTCGGTCCAGAGCAAGACGAATTTCGGCATGGCGGCTACCTGAGGCGAACGCGCGGATCGGCGAGGGTGTAGGACAGGTCCGCCAGGATCAGGCCGACGATGTAGAGCACCGATCCCAGGAACACCATGGTGCGGACCACGGCGAAGTCCTGGCCGTTGATGGCGTCGATGGTGTAGCTGCCCAGGCCCGGAATGCCAAAGAAGGATTCGGCGATCAGGCTGCCCATGATCAGCAAGGGAATGGCCGAGACCACCCCGGTGAGGATCGGCAGCGCCGCATTGCGCAGTACATGGCGCAGGAGCACCTGGCGCTCGGCCAGCCCCTTGGCGCGGGCGGTGCGCACATAGTCCTTGCCGATCTCTTCGAGAAACAGCGCGCGATAGAAGCGGGCCTGGCTGCCGAGGCCGGATATCACCGCCACCAGCACCGGCAGGGCCAGGAAGCGCAACAGATTCCAGCCCTCTTCATAGCCCGAGAAGGGCACCAGGCGCAGGGTCTTCGCGAACAGCCACTGGCCGGCGATGATGTAGAACAGCGAGGAGATCGACAGCAGCACCACGCAGAGCACCACGCCCCAGAAGTCCAGCCGGGTGGCGCGAAAGAACACCAGCAGCAGGGCGAAGCCGACGCTGGCCGCCAGGCCGAGCACGAAGGTCGGCAGCGCCAGCGCCAGACTCGGGCCGGCGCGCTCGGCGATCTCCCGGCCGATGTCGCGGCCGTTGTCGGAGGTGCCGAAGTCGAACACCAGCAGACTGGCCGACCGTTCGAAGAAGAGCGTATCGGTCAACTTCTCCACCCCTTCACGGGTGGTATTGATGAGCAACGGCTTGTCGTAGCCGTGCTCCGCCTTCCAGTCCTCGATGGCTTCGGCGGTGACGTACTTGCCGCCGATGGCCAGGCGCGCCATGTCGTCCGGGGTGTTGACGGTAAAGAACAGCAGAAAGGTCAGCAGATTCACGCCGATCAGGATGAGCACGCCATAGGCCAGGCGCCGCAGCACATAGCCGATCATGGCCGCCCCTCCCCGTGGCCGTCGCCAAAGGCGGTCTGGCGCTCACGGCGCCGGAGGCTGCGCCAGGCCGGCCAGATCAGCAGCAGCCCCAGGCCCAGCAGCAGCCACAGCGGCCAGAGCACCGGCCGGTTCCACTCCAGCACCTTGCGCTCGCGCAGCGCCGGGTCCAGGCGCAGATAGCGCAGCTGATCACGCACCATCTGGGTCGGCTTGGCGTTGTAGACCCACTGCTGATAGGCCCCGGCCGACAGGGGATTCCAGCCGAACAGCCAGGGCGCGTCCTGCTGCACGATGGCGACCATGCGCCGGATCAGGGCGACCTTTTCCGGGCCGTCATCGAGACTCTTCATCTGCTCGAACAGCCGGTCGTATTCGGCATTGCTGTAGTTGCCGGCATTCTCGCCACCGTGCTTGGCCTTGCCCTGGGGACCGTAGAAGAGAAAGAGGAAGTTCTCGGCATCGGGATAGTCGGCGTTCCAGCCCCAGAAGAAGATCTGCGCCGCGCCCTTGCGCATCTTGTCCTGGAATCTGTTGTAGTCCGAGCCGCGCAGTTCCAGCTGGATGCCCAGCTTGGCGGTCTGCTGGCGCATCCAGTCGAACATGGCGCTGTCGCCGCTGGTCTGGGCGTCGTATTGCAGGATCAGCGGCCGCCCGCTGCTGGCATCGCGGCCATCGGGATAGCCGGCTTCGGCCAGCAGCTGTCGGGCCTCTTCGATGGGTCGCCGCTCGGGCTTGCCATCCACCATTCGATAGACCACCGGGTTGCTGCCGGCCGGCGGCGCTTCATAGCCCAGCACGCCCGGCGGCAGCGGGCCATTGGCGACCAGGCCGTTGCCGTTGAGAAAGACGGTGATGTAGCTCTCCCAGTCGAAGGCGATGGACAGTGCCTGGCGCAGCTTGCGATTGCGTTCTTGCTGCTCGGGCGTGGCGCCCTGCCCCACCACCGGATCCAGCCAGTTGAAACCCAGGTACCAGTTGGACGCCTCCACCGCGGTGGGCAACTTGAGGCCACGCTCGCGGTAGAGCTCGGCGGAATCGGCCGAGTCACCGGCCTTGGTGCGCAGCGCCACGCCATATTCGCCGCGCTCGACCTGGGGGGTGTCGTAGTAGCCCTGGATGAACTTGCCCATCAGCGGCACCCCTTCCTTTTCCAGGCTGAACACCGCGCGGTCGATCAGCGGCAGGGGCTTGCCGCAGTCGTCCAGCCGGCCCTGTTCGCGATCTTCGGGCTCGCCTTCGCAGGGATAGGGATCGGCGTGGTAGTTGGGATTGCGCTCCAGCACATGGCGGCGATTGGGGATGGACTCGGCCAGGCGATAGGGTCCGGTACCCACCGGCCAGCTGTTGAAGCCGAGGTTGTGCTCGGCCATCCCCGGCTGGCTGTAGAAGCGATCCGCCTCCCAGGGCACCGGCGCGGCGAAGGTCATGGCCAGCCAGTAGTTGAACTGGGGGTACTTGCCGATCACCCGCAGCCGCAGGGTGTGGTCGTCCAGCACCTCGACCCCGGGCAGCTCGCCCTGGCGCAGGTCCAGCCAGGGCAGCGGCGCGCCCCTGGGCAGGCCGGCGCGCAGGGCCTTGTCGGCGGCGCGCAGGCCGTCGCCATAGGCCTGCATGCCGACCAGGTGCTCGGCGAAGATGGCGTAGCTGGGCGAGACCAGCCGCGGACTGGCCAGGCGCCGCAGGCCGTAGGCGTAGTCGGCAGCGGTCAGGGCGCGGCTGCCGGTCTCGGGAAAGTCGGGGATCTGGTAGCGATCGGCCAGGTCGGCGGGCTGGATCGGGAAATAGCGGTAATGGCCCTGGGCATCGCGCGCGAAGGCCGGATGGGGCGCATAGCGGGCGTCGCGGCGGATGGGGATGTCGTAGACGCTCTGGGCGATCTGCGCGGCCGGTGCGTCGTCCGGCAGGCGCCGGCCCTGGGCATCCAGGTAGTAAGGCATGACCACCCGCTCGGCACCGCGGGGGATCAGTTCGTAGGGCCGTTTGAAATAGTGGTAGCCGTAGAGGGGTTCATAGATGTTGTAGGTGAAATTGGTCTCGTCGCCGGAATAGGAACTGGCCGGATCGAGGTACTTCGGCGAGCGGGTGGTGAAGGCGGT
Organism: Pseudomonas sp. PGPPP4; assembly: GCF_002256045.1. Taxonomy (NCBI): domain Bacteria; kingdom Pseudomonadati; phylum Pseudomonadota; class Gammaproteobacteria; order Pseudomonadales; family Pseudomonadaceae; genus Pseudomonas; species Pseudomonas sp. PGPPP4. The sequence continues at coordinate 11,439 of NZ_NKID01000002.1, read as the reverse complement.
ATAGAGGGTATTCTGACCTTCGGCTCCGGCGCGGTAGGGGCTGTTGATCGGCGTATCGGGTGAACAGCCGCCGAGCAGCGCCAGGGTCAGCAGTGCGAGGAGTTGTCTGGACAGTCTGGGCATCGCGTTCCTGCACCGAAAGGGACCTGAGGCGGCAGCGTCCGCCCAACCGGCTAAGCTTGAGCTATTTTCCCGCGAGGCGCAGCACCCCATGCAATCCCGGAAAGATTTCGACAAGATCGTCCACTGGTCCCAGCTCCAGGCGCCCGACGGCCCCGACTATGCCGACAGTGACGAGCGCTTTTCCCTGGGCGCCGCCTTCGGCCGCCACTTCGGCTTCGCCCGCCTGGGCATCCACCACGAATGGCTGCCACCCGGTCGCCGCACCTCGCGGCCCCATGCCGAGGCCACCGAAGACGAATTCATCTATGTGATCGCCGGTCATCCCACCGCCTGGATCGACGGCCATGCCCAGCGCCTCAAGCCAGGTGACGGGGTGGGCTTCAAGGCGGGGGATGGCGTCGCCCACACCTTCATCAACGAGACCGACGAGCCGGTGGAGTTGCTGGTGGTGGGCGATGCGAGCCGGGCGGACAACCGCCTGCACTATCCGCTGCATCCGGAATACACCGCGGGCCTGGGGGACAAGCAGTGGCAGGACTGTCCCAAGCGGGAACTGGGGCCGCATACGGGTGAGGCGATATCGCGCAAAAAGGACGACGAGTGCCCTTGAATCCGTTGCGACTCCCCGCCTCCATCCGCGCCAACGCGGGACTTCTCACCCAGCTGCAATTGGCGCCCGATACCTGCCTCGGCTATGGCGAGCATCAGCTTGATTCTCATGCCGAGAGAAGCGGTGCCTCCCTACCCTGCTTTATCGCGGCCATGGGCCGCTCCTACACTGTAGGAGCGGCCCATGGCCGCGATAGCCTGCACACCGCTCCTTATCCTACTGTTGGGCTGCGGCGATGGAGCTGCCTCAACCCAACAGGGCCTCAGCCAACACCTTGGTGCGTGGAAAACGCTGCGCGGTTTTCCACCCTACGCGGGAGCTGTGGGAGCGCTCCCTCTCCCTTGAGGTGGGGGTCGGCGGCTCAGGCCCTGCGCGCCTGGGCCGCGCTCACCGCGGCGCGCAGGGCCAGCAGGTAGCTGTCCACGCCGAAGCCGGCGATCTGGCCCAGGACGATCTCGGCGAAGACCGAGTGATGGCGGAAGCGCTCCCGCGCATGAATATTGGACATGTGCAGTTCCACCACCGGTACGGTGAGGATCGCCAGGGCGTCGCGGATGCCGTAGCTGTAGTGGGTCCAGGCACCGGCGTTGATGAGGACGCCATCGACGCCCTCCTCGTAACTCTGGTGGATACGCTCGACCATCGCCCCTTCGTGGTTGCTCTGGAAGGACTCTATTTCCACCCCCAGTTCCACGCCCAGGGCGGCGAGCCTGGCGTCGATCTCGGCCAGGGTCACGGTGCCGTATTGCACGGGATCGCGCTTGCCGAACATGTTGTGGTTGATACCGTGCAACATCAGGATCTTCATGGGTCCGCTCACTGCAGGGGAATGGTCAGTTGGTCGATGACCGGCCGGGTCTCGGGGCGCACACCGCGCCACCAGGCGAAGGCTTCGGCCGCCTGCTCCACCAGCATGCCCACGCCGTCGGCCAGTTGCGCCACGCCCTGTTCCTTAGCCAGGCGCAGGAAGGGCGTCAGCCCCTTGCCATAGGCCAGTTCGTAGGCCAGCGCCGCCTGGGCGAAGACGCCTGCCGGCACCGGCGGCAATTCTCCGACCAGGCTGGCCGAGGTGGCGTTGATCACCAGGTCGAATCTCTGCCCTTCCAGGGCCTCGTAGCTGCTCACGCTCAGCAATGGATGCCCGATCTCCTGGGCGAGCCCGGCGGCCTTTTGCCCATCGCGATTGACCATCACCAACTGCACAGGTCCAGCCGCGAGGAAGGGCAACAGCGCCCCCCGTACCGCACCGCCCGCGCCCAGCAAGAGCACCCGCTTGCCGTCCAGCGGTTGGCCGAGGTTGATCTCGATGTCGCGCAGCAGGCCGATGCCGTCGAAGTTCTCCGCCAGCACCCGCTCGCCCTCGAACTTCAGCGCATTGGCCGCCTTGGCCAGGCGCGCCCGCTCGCTGGGCTCGGTGGCCAGCTGGTAGGCCTGCAGCTTGAAGGGCGCCGTGATGTTCATGCCCCGCCCGCCCTGGGCGCGAAAGCGCTGCACGTCACCGGCGAAATCCTCCAGCGAGCCTTCGATGGCGCCGTATTCCAGGTCCTGCCCGGTGGTACTGGCGAACAGCCCATGGATGAGGGGCGACTTGGTATGGTTGATCGGACGGCCGATCACCGCGTACTGGTCGGTCATACCGGCATCTCCTGGGTGAACAGCACGCCGTCGGCCTGCAGCCGGGCAATCTCTTCCTCGCTATAGCCGAGGCTCTGGGCCACGACTGCGTTGTGCTCACCGAGATCCGGCGCCACCTGCTGGATGGTGGTGTCGCACTCGGAAAAGCGGAACGGCAGATTGGGCATCCGCAGGGTGCCGAAGCGCGGGTGCTGCTGCTCCTGGATCATGCCGCGGGCCTTGATCTGCGGATCCTCGATCACCTCGTCGATGCGCTGCACCTTGGCGCAGGGCACGTCGATCTCGTCGAGCAGCGCCAGCAGCCGCGCGACCGGATTGGCCGCCACCCAGGCCTTGACGACGGGCAGGATGGCTTCGCGATGGGCGTTGCGGCCGGTGGAGGTGTGGAAACGGACGTCGCTGCCGAAGCCTGACTGGCCGGCATCCTGCTCCACCAGCGCGGCGAAGCGCTTCCAGGAGTCGTCCACCTGGGCGGCGATCACCAGATCGCCGTCCTGGGCGCGGAACACGCCATAGAGGGTCGAGGTGGGCATGTCGTGGCCGGTCTGCTGCGGCAGGATCTCGCCGCCGGACAGGGTGTAGCACTGCACCGCGTACTCGTGCATGGACACCAGGGTGTCATACAGCGCCATGTCGATGTGCTGGCCGCGGCCGCTGGTGACCCGGCCGAGCAGCGCCCCGTTGATGGCGGCCACCGCGTGGGCGCCGGTGTACATGTCGCCCAGGGAGATGCGCAGCAATGGTGGAGCCTCGCCCGGCGTGCCGACCATCTGCATGATGCCGCTCTTGGCCTCGGCGATCAGGCCGAAGCCGGCGCGATGGGCGTCGGGCCCGGTGTGGCCGTAGGCGGAAATCGAGCAGTACACCAGTCGCGGATTGCGCGCGGACAACTCCTGATAACCCAGGCCGAGCCTGTCCAGGGCGCCGGGCCGGTAGTTCTCGATGAAGACGTCGGCACTGTCGCAGAGCTGCTGCATGAAGGCCTTGCCGCGCGGGTCCTTCATGTTGACGCTGACGCCCTGCTTGCCCATGTTGAGTTGCAGGAAGTAGCCGCTCTGCTGGTCGTCGAGGACGAAGGCGTGCTGGCGCCCGGCATCGCCGCTGCCGGGACGTTCCACCTTGATGACCTCGGCGCCCAGCGCCGCCAGGCAGCGCCCCACATAGGGACCAGCGAGGAAGTGGCTGTAGTCGATGACCCTCAGGCCTTGCAGCGGCAGTGGCTGACTCATAGGGCGCCCTCCCGCCGCGGCACCATCAGGCGGTGCTCGCCGCGCTGGACCACCTCGCCCTTCTGGTTGATCAGCTCGGACGGCAGCACCACGATGCCCCAGCTCGGCTTGCTCTTGCTCGGACGCATGGACCCCACCCGCAGCTTGACGTGCAATTCGTCGCCGACGCGGATCGGCAGGAGGAAGTCCCAGGTCCAGCCCAGCGACATCCCCGGCAGGAAGCGATAGTCGCACTGGGTCTTGAGACCGTCGGCGATGGCCAGCCCCATCAGGCCATGGGCGACCAGGCCGCCGAAGTGGCTGGCATTGGCATAGGCCTCGTCGACGTGGACCGGGGTGTGGTCACCGGTCAGGTCGGCATAGGCCAGGATGCGTTCCTTGGTGACCTGGTAGCTCGGGGTGATCGCCTCGTCGCCTTCGCGGGCGTCCTCGAAATATTTTTCTTGTACGGTCATGGTCGCTGTCACTCGGTTTGACGGGCGTTGACGGCCAGGGCGTCGTGCACGGCGCGGGCCGGAACGGCCTGGATGAATTCCAGCGCCAGGCCATCGGGCAGGCGCAGCCAGTTGTAGCCCTGGGGCAGTTGCTCCACACCCTCGAAACGCCGGGCGGCGGCCAGGGCGGCGTCGAGGTCCTCGCACATCAGTCCCAGGTGGCCCAGGCGCCCCTCGGGGCCGGCGAAATCCGGCTTGCTCATGAATTGCATACCGCCCAGGGTCCAGTACTGGGTGGGCTGCTCGACCGTGCCCTGCACCTCGCGCAGGGTCATGCCGAACACCTCGTGGAAGAAGCGGATATGCCAGTGGATGTCTTTCACCCAGATGGCCACGTGTTCCAGGTAGGCCTTGGGAATGCTCATGATGTGGCGTCCTCTTGTTGTCGATCGGCCAGGGCGCGCTCGATGCCCTTGATGCAGGCGACCAGCGTGGCGTTGACCGGGGTCGGTACGCGGTACTGCTGGCCGAGCCGCACCACCGCGCCGTTGATGAAGTCGATTTCGGTGATGGAGCCCCTCTGCAGGCTCTGCAGCATGGAGGTCTTGAACGACGGCGCCAGCCCTTCGCGGGCCAGTTGCCAGGCGGCTTCCGGCTCCTGCAGCCCCAGCTCGACGCCGGCGGCGCGGGCCACCGCGATGGCCTCGGCGACCGCCTGCAAGGCGGTGTCGCGCAGCAGGGGCTCACTGTAGAGCTGGCCATAGGTGAGCTGGGTGATGCCGGTCAGGGCACCGGTGGCGACGTTGACCAGCAGCTTGTCCCAGAGGGTGCCGCGGATGTTGCTGCTGACCGTGGTGGCCAGCCCGGCGTCCTCGAAGACGGCGGCGACGGCCTGAACGCGTGCCGAGAGCTGGCCGTCGAGTTCGCCGATGAGCGTGCGCTTGCCCGCCACCCCGCTACGGATTCGCCCGGGGCCGAGCAGCACGCCGCCGACATAGGTCTTGCCGGCAATCACCCGCTCCTGGCCGACGATCTCGGCCAGCAGCTCTTCGTGACCGAGGCCGTTCTGCAACGACAGCACCAGGGTGTGCGGACCGACCAGCGCCCGGGCATGGCTCATGGCCGCGGTGGTGGCGAAGGATTTGACCAGCACCACCACCAGATCAACCACGCCGACCGCCTCGGCGCTCACCGCCGCCCGCATCTGGACCCGGCGACGGCCGTCGGCGGTCTCGATGTCCAGGCCGTCACGGGCGACCGCCTCGATATGGGCATTGGGCCGATTGAGCAGCCAGGTCTCGTGTCCCGCCTCGCTCAGCCAGGCGCCAAAGGTGCTGCCCAGGGCGCCGGCCCCGAGGATGCAGATTTTCATGGATCGGGCTCCTTGTTTTCGCCCTACCCTAGGCCTGCGCCCGGTATTGAGCTATACAAAGAGTCCAATTCGCCCATCAGGAATTCTGATAATGCTGCCCACGGACGGCCTGCCCGAACCCAAGCTGCTGATGCTGTTCGAGGTGCTCTATCGCACCGGCAGCGTGACCCGGGCCGCCGAACAGCTGGGTCAGAGCCAGCCCACCATCAGCCTCTGGCTGGGCAAGTTGCGCCAGCAGCTGCGCGATCCACTGTTCGTGCGCACGCCGGGCGGCATGAAGCCCACGCCCCAGGCCGAGGCCCTGATCACCCCCTGTCGCGAGGTGCTCGAATCCCTGCGCCGGCTAGTGGCCTGGGAGGTCACCTTCGAGCCCGCCACCGCCCAACGGCTGTTTCGCCTCTGCCTGAGCGATGCCAGCCACATCACCCTGCTGCCGCGGATCCTGGCGCAGCTGCGCGAGGTGGCGCCCGGGGTGCGGCTGGAGATCGCGCGGATCGACGGCAACACCGAGCAGGCCCTGGAGATCGGCGAGGCGGACCTGGCGATCGGCTTCATTCCCTGGCTGGGCGGCAGCCTCTATCAGCAACTGCTGTTTCCCCAGGACTGGGTCTGCCTGGTCAGCGCCCGACATCCGCGCCTCGGCGAGCGATTGACGGCCACGGCCTACGCCGAAGAGGGCCACGTGCTGGTCAGTGCCGGCACCGGGCAGAAGCTGCTGGAAGCGGGCCTGGTACGCGCCGGGGTGCAGCGCCGCATCGTGCTGGAGCTACCAGGTTTTCTGGGCGTCGGCGCGGTGGTCGGCACCTCCGACCTCATCGTCACCCTGCCGCGACACATCGGCACCACCCTGGCGGAGACCTATGGCCTCAGGGTCCACGAATGCCCGGTGCCGATCGAAGGCTTCGCGGTCAGGCAGCACTGGCATGCGCGCTATCACCAGGACGCCGGCAATCGCTGGTTGCGCGGGGTGCTGCTGGAGCTTTTCGGCCAGGGCCGCTAGCGCCGGGGCCGCAAACGAAAAAGCCCCAGCACGGGGCTGGGGCTTTTGGGCAGGACGCCTGGACGATCAGTTGTCCAGGGCCGGGCGCTGGCCGGCGATGGCGATGCGCTTGGGCTTGGCTTCTTCCGGGATCACGCGCACCAGTTCGATGCTCAGCAGGCCGTGCTTGAGATCGGCACCCTTCACCTCGATATGGTCGGCGAGGCGGAAGGACAGCTTGAAGGCGCGCTGGGCGATGCCCTGATGCAGGAAGGTCACGCTCTCGGCGCTGTTTTCGCGCCGGCCACCCTTGACGGTGAGTACGCCACGCTCGACTTCGATCTCCAGGTCATCTTCCTGGAGGCCGGCGGCAGCGATCACGATGCGATACTGGTCGTCACCGTGCTTCTCGACGTTGTAGGGCGGATAGGAGCTGCCAGCGTCGTTGCGCAGAGCGGATTCGAACAGGTCGTTGAACCGGTCGAAGCCGACGGAATGACGGAACAGCGGGGCCAGGGACAGTACGTTGCTCATGGTGAATCTCCTGATAGGTTCAGCAAGTTTCGGTGTTGCCTGCGGGACCCGACTTCGGCATCCCACACGAACCTAGATAGGAACCCCCCGCAAAATTTCAAGGGCGAATCCCGACGAACGGTAGTGCCTGCTATTTCTTCTTTGGCTTGCGCTTTTTCTTCTTGGCGGCGGTCAGCGGCAGCGCCTGCTCGAAGGCCGAGCGCACTTCCTGCAGCCGGCGCTCCTTGAGGTCGTGGATGCGCTTGCCGCGCTCGGTGGTGAAGTCAATGAGATTGCTGTCGTCGCTCATGTCGCTATCCGGCGAAAGGTGAGATTCAGCCGCAACCCGCTGGCTTTGCGGGTCTTGGCGATCTGGTGCTGCCAATGATGCTGGGTCGCGCCGGCCATGACCAGCAGGCTGCCGTGACCCAGTTCCAGGGAATGGCCGATGCGGCTGGTGCCCTTGCGGCGGAAATCGAAGCGCCGCGCGGCCCCCAGGTTGAGCGAGGCGATCAGCGGATTGGCGCCGAGACTGGCCTCGTCGTCGCTGTGCCAGCCCATGGAGTCCTGACCGTCGCGATAGCGATTGAGCAGCACGCCATTGAAGGCCTGGCCACAGGCCGCCTCGACGCCTTCACGGATGAGCTGCAACAGCGGCGTCCAGGGCAAGGCGGCGTGGTCCAGCCCGGCGTAGCCGTAGACCACCCCGGGATCGGCATACCAGGCGACCTGCCGCGGCACCGGGTGCCAGCGGCCGTACACCCGCACCTGCGGCTGGCTCCAGGGGGTTTCGGCGTCCAGCTGCTGCAGCCAGGCGTCGGCTCGTTCCGCAGGTAGCCAGTGCGGATGGAAGGCCAGCTCGGCGTCGTCCAGCTCCAGGCGCTCGAGCATGGCTAGACCCGCAGATCCACCTGGGCGCCCACCTGCTCCGGCTCTTCCAGGGTCTGGGCCCGTTCGGCGCCGAGGCCCTGGCGCAGGGCTTCGCGCTGCCGGCGGCGGCGGCGCGCCTCGCGATCCAGGGTCGCTTCGTCCTCCAGCGGGGCGTGCGCCGTTTCGGCAGCGGCCGCCACGGGCGCGACCACGGGGCGCACGGGTGCCGGATCCAGCTGGTTGGGTGGGGTCACGCCCTGGGGCGGAACGATGGGGATCATGACGGGGACCTCGAATTCGCGGACTGCGGCAAAGAGCGCGTTAGGCTTCTGACTCCGCTTTCGCTAAAATAGCCGGCTTTTTGATAGCTGGGGAGAAGCTTCCACATGGCGTCGCATCAACCGGGACAACGCTGGATCAGTGACAGTGAGGCCGAACTGGGCCTGGGAACCATCCTGGCCCTGGACGGCCGCCTGCTCACGGTGCTCTATCCAGCCACCGGTGAGACGCGCCAGTATGCCCAGCGCAACGCCCCGCTGACCCGGGTGCGCTTCGCCCCGGGCGACGAGGTGACCCATTTCGAGGGCTGGAAGCTCACCGTGCGCGAGGTCTCCGAAGAGGACGGCCTGCTGACGTACCACGGCTTCACCGCCGAGCGCGAGGCACGCAGCGTGCCCGAGGCCCAGCTGTCGAACTTCATCCAGTTCCGCCTGGCCAGCGACCGCCTGTTCGCCGGGCAGATCGATCCCCTGCCCTGGTTCGGCCTGCGCTATCACACCCACGAGCACCGCAACCGCCTCCTGCAGTCCAGCCTCTGGGGCCTCGGCGGTACCCGCGCCCAACCGATCCCGCACCAGCTGCACATCGCCCGCAGCGTGGCTGACCGGGTCGCGCCGCGGGTCCTGCTGGCCGACGAAGTGGGTCTGGGCAAGACCATCGAAGCCGGCCTGGTGATCCATCGCCAGCTGCTCAGCGGTCGCGCCAGCCGGGTGCTGATCCTGGTCCCGGAAAATCTCCAGCACCAGTGGCTGGTGGAGATGCGCCGACGCTTCAACCTGGAAGTGGCGCTGTTCGACGCCGAGCGCTTCATGGCCAGCGAAGAGGGCAATCCCTTCGAGGATGCCCAGCTTGCCCTGGTCTCCCTGGACTGGCTGGTGCGCGACGAAAAGGCCCAGGATGCCGCCTTCGCCGCCGGCTGGGACCTGCTGGTGGTCGATGAAGCCCACCACCTGGTCTGGCACCCCGAGGGTGCCAGCCGCGAATACAGCCTGGTCGAGCAACTGGGTGAGGTCATCCCCGGCGTGCTGCTGCTGACCGCGACCCCCGAGCAACTGGGCCAGGACAGCCACTTCGCCCGCCTGCGCCTGCTCGATCCCAGCCGCTTCCACGACTTCGCCGCCTTCCAGCAGGAGTCCCAGCACTATCGCCCGGTGGCCGAAGCCGTGCAGGAACTGCTCGACGCCGGCGCCCTCAGCCCGGCCGCCCAGGACGCCATCGGCGGTTTCCTCGGCCAGGAAGGCGAGACCCTGCTCAGCGCTGCCGCCGCCGGCGATGCCGAGGCCCGCGCCCGCCTGGTGCGCGAGCTGCTGGATCGCCACGGCACCGGTCGCGTGCTGTTCCGCAACACCCGCGCCGCGGTCAAGGGCTTCCCCGAGCGTGAGCTGCACGCCCATGCCCTGCCCTTCCCGGATGCCTACCTGGACGAGGGCGTGATGCCCGGCCAGTCGCTGCAGCCGGAAATCGAATTCGCCCCGGAAGACGACAACGACCGCTGGTGGCGCCACGACGGCCGCGTCGAGTGGCTGATCGACACCCTCAAGGCGCTCAAGCCGCACAAGGTGCTGGTGATCTGCGCGCGCATGGAAACCGCCCTGGACCTGGAAGATGCCCTGCGGCTGAAGTCCGGCATCCCGGCCACGGTGTTCCACGAGGGCATGAGCATCCTCGAACGCGACCGCGCCGCCGCCTACTTCGCCGACGAGGAATTCGGCGCCCAGGTGCTGATCTGCTCCGAGATCGGCAGTGAAGGCCGCAACTTCCAGTTCGCCCATCACCTGGTGCTGTTCGACCTGCCGGCCCACCCGGACCTGCTGGAACAGCGCATCGGCCGTCTCGACCGGATCGGCCAGCGTCACACCATCCAGTTGCACGTGCCCTACCTCGAAGGTAGCCGCCAGGAGCGTCAGTTCCAGTGGTATCACCAGGCGCTGAACGCCTTCCTGGCCACCTCGCCCACCGGCAGCGCCCTGCAGGCGCGCTTCGCCAGCGAACTCGACGAGCAGCTGGCCGGTGGCGACGATGCCACCTGGCAGGCCTTGCTAGAACAGGGCGCCCAGGCGCGCGTCGCCCTGGAAGCCGAGTTGCACAACGGCCGTGACCGCCTGCTGGAACTCAATTCCTCCGGCGCCGGTGCCGGCGAGCAACTGGTCGAGGACATCCTCGAACAGGACGACCAGTTCGCCCTGCCGATGTACATGGAAGAGCTGTTCAACGCCTTCGGCATCGACAGCGAAGACCACTCCGACAACGCCCTGATCCTCAAGCCCAGCGAGAAGATGCTCGACGCCGGCTTCCCCCTAGGCGACGACGAAGGCGTGACCATCACCTACGACCGCAACGTGGCGCTGGTCCGCGAAGACATGCAATTCCTGACCTGGGAGCATCCCATGGCCCAGGGCGGCATGGACCTGGTGCTGTCGGGCTCCATGGGCAACACCGCCGTGGCGCTGATCAAGAACAAGGCGCTCAAGCCGGGCACCGTGCTGCTGGAGCTGATCTACATCAGCGAGGCGGTGGCGCCGCGCGCCCTGCAACTGGGTCGCTACCTGCCGCCGCTGGCCATTCGTTGCCTGCTCGACGCCAACAGCAATGACCTGGCCGCCCGAGTAGCCTTCGAGACCCTCAACGATCAGCTGGAAAGCGTGCCGCGCACCAGCGCCAACAAGTTCGTCCAGGCCCAGCGCGACTCCCTGGCCAAGCTGATCGGCGGTGGCGAAGGCAAGGCCCTGCCCCGTCACGAGGAGCGCGTGGCCAAGGCCCGCCAGGCCTATCTGTCGGGCATGGACGAAGAGATCGCCCGCCTGGAAGCGCTGCGCGCGGTCAATTCCAGCGTCCGCCAGGACGAGATCGACCGCCTGCGCCAACAGCGCGAAGAAGGCCTGACCTACCTGGACAAGGCCTCGCTGCGCCTGGAAGCGATTCGGGTGCTGGTGGCGGGTTGAGACCCGTCGCCACTGTTGGGCTGCGCTAGCGCTCAACCCAACCTACGGGCTCGCATTTAGGCGTTACCCCGTAGGTTGGGTTGAGGCGGCTCTATCGCCGAAGCCCAACAGGCAGAGTCGAACCCGGCCGTTGGGCTTCGCTGGCGCTCAACCCAACCTACGGCACCGCTCAGCCCCGTAGCGTGGAAAACGGCGCAACCTTTTCCACTGGACTTAGTAGCGAGGGGCGCCCTCACCCCAACCCTCTCCCGCCGGGAGAGGGGGCTATTCGAGCAGGCATTCAGCTGCATTGGCCTCGGCAAGCTCGGGATCGGTCGCGAGGCAAGCCGTAGATACCATCTCTCCCACCAATCACAACAGGTCCTCTAAAGGGCCTGTCGTGGTTGATAAGGTCGCTGCGTCTTGAGCACGCCATAGGCAATCTGCAGCAGTTTGCGCATGGCGGCGCCCAAG